>NZ_FNTV01000001.1:1210863-1816295 GCF_900105965.1 Arthrobacter alpinus | reverse complement strand
CAAGGCTGCACTGCCTGCTGACACCTCAGCTCCGGTAGCAAAGTAATTTAGCTAGTACCCCTAGGAACCTTCAGTTCCTTGTTCGTGCGCTGTGACTGCTAAAGTCCTAAGCATGACTGAACCCGGGCGCCCGCCAGTAGAAGCAATGACCAATCCTCGAGCAGATCGAGTGAGGGATGTTGCCAAGCTGACCGGGCGCTCGGGCCGTTTAAAGCGCAGGCAGTTCCTGGCCGAGGGGCCGCAGGCTGTCCGTGAAGCCCTGCGCGCTCACCGCGAGTGCCTGTCGGCCGGCGGTACCCCTGTGGTGGAGGCGTTGTACGCCACGGTTGAATGTCTGAAGAAATTCCCCGAATTGTTGGAAGCGGCATCCGCACCCGGTTCACGCTTGCAGGTCCGCATTGCCAGCGAGCTGGTCCTTGCGGCTATGACGGATACCGTTTCACCGCAGGGCATTGTGGCGGTGTGCAACTTTGTGGACGTGCCACTGGAGCAGGTGTTGGCCGCCAAGCCCAAGCTCATCGCCATGCTGTGCCGGGTGCAGGACCCCGGCAATGCGGGTACAGTATTGCGCGCCGCCGATGCGGCGGGCGCGGATGCTGTGATCTTCTCCTCGTCGAGTGTTGATATTTACAACCCCAAGGCTGTGCGTTCCACCGCCGGATCCTTGTTCCACATCCCGGTTGTTCTCGGTGTGACGGTTACTGAGGTTGTTGGGGCGGCAAAGGCTGCCGGCATTGGGGTCCTTGCCGCCGACGGCTACGGTCACCTAAACCTGGACATGTTGCAGGATGAAAGCGCTGCGCGTGCTTTTGACCAGGAAATCCCTGATTCCAGTTACGAGCTGGAGCAGCCCACCTTGTGGATGTTCGGCAACGAAGCTCAAGGTCTGGCCGGCGAAGAAAAGGCCATGGCCGATCACCGCGTGGCAGTTCCCGTCTACGGTGCAGCCGAGTCCCTAAACCTCGGAACCGCTGCCACTGTGTGCCTGTACGCGACGGCCCGGGCCCAGCACAGGTCGTAGCCGCCTCCACTCCCTTGAGGGTGGCGAAACAGCGGTAGCCGCCCGGGTCGAAAGCTAGTCGTGATCGCTATTTTCATTCTTGGCTTTAACGCAGAAAGTCCACGTTTTCACGTGGACTTTCTGCGTTAAAGCTGGCTCGCAAGTTGCAGGCTACTTATTGCTCGATTTATCCAGCAAGCCGCTGAGAAGTGCAATGCCGAGGCCCAGGACAGCGAGGACGGCGCCCACCATGGCTGGTGCGGTGAAACCCCACCCCCACGTGATGACGAGTCCTCCCACAAAGGCACCCAGGGCATTGGCCATGTTCAGTGCCGAGTGGTTCAGCGAGGACGCCAGTGTCGGTGCACCGGGGGAGACGTCGAGCAATCGCGTTTGAAGCGAGGGAATCAGCATGGCGCCCGATGCCCCAATCACAAAGATCATCACCAGCGCCATCCACTGGATGTGAACCGTGGCAGCGTAGAGCACCAGCATGGCCGCGATGAAGCCCATGACCAAGTAGATGCTGCCCATGACCGACCAGTCCGCGATCCGTCCACCCACATAGTTCCCAACCACCATGCCAACGCCGTACAGCCCCACGATGACGGGCAGGAAGCCGGCAGAGAAGCCGGCAACGTCCGTCATGGTGTTGGCAACGTAGGTGTACACGGCAAAGAAGCCGCCAAAGCCAACCACGCCCACCAGGAGCGTTAGCCAGACCTGGCCACGGCGCAGCGCGCTGATTTCCTTCCGCAGGCTTGCCCCGGGCAGGGCTTTTTGTGCCGGGATGAATATAGCCATGCAAACCATGGTGACGACGCCAATGATGCCAACCAGCACAAAGAGCCAGCGCCACCCGAATTGTTGGCCCACGTAGGTGGCCAGCGGCACGCCCAAAACGTTGGCGATGGAAAGGCCCATCATGACCATTGAAATTGCGCGGCCGCGTTTAGTGGGGGCAACCATGGAGGCAGCCAGTACGGCAGCTACACCAAAGAATGCGCCGTGCGGCAGGCCAGCGATGAAGCGGGTGACCAGCAAGGTCGAGTAATCCTGCGCGAAAACTGACAAGAGGTTGCCCACAGTGAACAGTGCCATCAGGGCAAGGGCGAGTGTCTTCCGGGGCATCTTGGCACTGATGGCTACCAGGAGCGGTGCGCCGACCACCACGCCGAGCGCATAGGCGGAAATGACATGGCCGGCGGTGGGGACACTGACGCCGACACCATCGGCTACGTTGGGCAGAAGGCCCATCATGGCAAATTCGGTGGTGCCGATGCCAAACCCGCCAATTGCCAGCGACAGGATTGCCCAGGCCACTACATTCGGTGATGCGGGTTTTGTTTGACGGGAACTTTTAAGCAGGGACATTTCTTGTGCTTTCCAAAGGTGGGAATCGGCCGCACGATGCTGGGCGGGTGGTGCCGGCGCCTCGGTACGCGGGCGGCGCGGTAAGGCATCGTAATGCCGTCTCTAGTCTAGTTCGGCCTACACTTGCCTGGTGACGACGATCAAACAAATAGTGGGCGGCGCCCTCGTAGATTCCCTCGAAAAACCAAGCAAGCTTCTAGCCGCCCGAAGGACTGCCCCACCGGAATTTGCCGGTATGTGGGAGTTCCCAGGCGGCAAGGTTGAATCGGGTGAATCCGCGCAGGATGGCTTGCACAGAGAGCTGGCGGAGGAATTGGGAGTCGTGGTGACCCTCGGCGCCGAAGTGGCAGGCCCGACGCCGGAAGGCTGGCCTCTTAACGCTGGCGCTGCCATGCGCGTGTGGCTGGCCGAGGTGACGGAGGGAACACCGGAACCCTTGGAGGATCACGACATGTTGGCTTGGGTTGAGCTCGGGGGGCCGGAAATTCTTGGGCTGGACTGGATTCCGGCGGATCTGCCCATTGTGGAGGCGCTTGTTGTCTTCACGGCTCGCTGAACTACGAATACCGCAGCGGGTGTTGAAAACCTGCGTTGCTGTGCCAGACTGGGTGCACAAGACCCCAAGGAGGTTGTGCCATGACGAGTGAAAACCACGACGAACAAACCCCCGCAGGCGCCAGCGAGGAAACTAAGGAAAAGTTCCGGCAGGCTCTGGAAAACAAGAAGAACCAACAACACGGTACGGTGGCTGCGGCCGGTGGCGCAAAAATTAGCGCCTCTCACGGCGCGGCATCGCACAAGCGCGAATTCCGCCGCAAGAGCGGATAACAGCAAAGCTTGATGCTTCGCCGGCGTTCCAGGTGAGCACCTGATACGCGGTTAGATGCGTGTAGGGGTGCGGCCTTAGAACAAGGTGGGAGCAGGGTTTGGAAAGGCGGGATTCCCCACGGGGAGTTCCGCCTTTCTTATGTTCGGGGCGGCGGAGTGTTCCTGGCGCTCAATTCCTGCGGACATGCTGCCAGCAGGATACTGGGCTTCCTCGCGGCGAGGGTCGTGAATGAATCCTTGAGAACTGAACCCGTGGCGGGCTTTGGCTTCATTGATCCTGCCAGAGAGCCACTGTCTGTACTCCTTGGACGCGTACGAGCCCGTGCTGTAAAGACGCTGATACCGGCCAACAAGGGCGGGGTGTTCGCGGGCCAGCCACGCCATAAACCATTCACGCGTACCTGGGCGCAGGTACAGTGCACCGGCGCTGACGCCTGTTGCGCCCGCCTGTGCCAGTGCGGCAAACAATGAATCCAAGGCCTCATCGGAGTCGGTAAGCCACGGCAGGATTGGCATGGCCATGACGCCGCACGGCAGGCCGGCGTCGCGCAGTTTGCTGATCAGTGCCAGCCGGGCCTTGGGGGAGGGTGTTCCGGGCTCAATGGCTTGGGCTAGATCCTCGTCCAGCAGCGCCAAGGAGATCCCCATCCCGACGCTGACCTGTTCGCCGGCGGCGCGCAACAAGGGAATGTCCCGAGCGAGCAGCGTTCCTTTGGTCAAGATTGAAAACGAGGTGCCGGAGTCCGCCAGTGCGGTAATGATTCCAGGCATGAGCCGGTAGCGCCCCTCCGCGCGCTGGTAGGGATCAGTGTTGGTTCCCAGAGCCACGTGGTGCCTCTGCCACGAAGGCTTGAACAGCTCTTTTCGCAGGACATCGGCGACATTGACCTTCACAACTACCTGGGAATCGAAGTCCACCCCGGAATCAAAATCCAGGTAGGTGTGACTCTTGCGTGCAAAGCAATAGACGCAGGCGTGCGAGCACCCGCGGTAGGGATTGACGGTCCATTCGAACGGCATGGTGGAACTGGGTGGCACCTTGTTGAGGGCTGATTTGGACAAAACCTCGTGAAAAGTGATTCCGGCAAATTCCGGGGTCTGAACACTCTTCACAAGTCCGGCCAATGGGAGGAGAGGCAGCCCGGGCGCCAGCGCTGCCATTCCTGGGTCCGCTTGAGCAACTGCTTGCTCAGGAAAAAGTGGCTGGCTAATTTCTTGACTGGTCCACCGCATGCATTGATTAGAACATATATTCTAATCAATGGCAATGCCCGTTCGCCGGAAGTGGTGGCTACTCACGAGTAGAAAGGTGCTGTGAATCACTCGTTATGGCGCTAGGGTGGTGGCAGGGGACGGCGTTGTCCCCCACGGATTGGCCATTGCTTGCATCAGCGGTACTGCAACTCAGCGCCAGTCCGCCCAAAGCATAAGGAGCTTCAATGACAAACCTGGCCAGCATGGTTCCTGCCTCTGCCGCGCGAAACCCGAGTGGAGTGGTCATTAAGCTCGATGACCTGGAAATGACTTTCGGCGCACTGGAAGTACTCAGTTCCAAAGTGGCAGCACTTCTGGCCCAACGTGGCGTAAAGCCCGGTGACAGGGTCGCCTTGATATCTCCCAACCTGCCCCAGATGCCGCCCATCTATTACGGAATCCTGCGCTACGGAGCCATTGTGGTTCCCCTGAACCCCCTCTTGAAAGCCCGCGAAGTGGCCTACCACCTCAAGGATTCCGGGGCGGTGCTCGCCTTTGCCTGGGAAGGAGTCCTGGGCGAGGTTGAACCAGGCGCCGCAGAGGCCGGCGCCGCCATCATTGCCATCGATGGAAATTTCATGACCCTGCTGGCACCTCTCGAAGCGGTCAGCGAGGTGGCAGCCGCCGAAAAGGACGATACCGCCGTCATTCTCTACACCTCCGGAACCACCGGCAAGCCCAAGGGGGCAGAGCTGACGCATGAGAATCTACGGAGCAATGCTGAGGTGTCCACGGCCCTGTTTTCAAGCAGGGAAGGTGACGTGATCTTTGGCGGACTTCCGTTCTTCCATATTTTTGGCCAGACATGTGCACTAAACTCTGCGGTCATGGCGGGTGCAACTGTGACACTCCTGCCTCGATTCGACCCGGTCAAGGCCTTGGAGATTATTGCCCGCGACAAGGTCACGATCTTCGAGGGCGTCCCCAGCATGTACATTGCTCTCCTGCGTGCACCGGGCCGGGACAACTATGATCTGAGCAGTCTGCGCCTGGCAGCGTCCGGCGGGTCCGCCCTGCCGGTGGAAATCCTGCATGAATTTGAGACCACCTTCAAGGCAACGCTGTTGGAGGGCTACGGCCTGTCCGAAACCTCGCCCGTGGTGGCCTTCAACCAAATGGACGGCATTCGCAAACCTGGGTCAGTGGGAACTGCGGTGGCCGGTGCCCAGCTGCGGATTGTCAATGATGCAGGTGCGGACGTGGAACCGGGCGCGGTGGGGGAGATAGTCGTCGCAGGTCCGTATGTCATGAAGGGATATTGGAACAATCCGGAGGCAACGGCCGCCGCGATTCCCGATGGCTGGTTCCGGACCGGCGATTTGGCTCGTCAGGATGAAGATGGCGTGTTCTTCATTGTTGACCGCAAGAAGGACATGATCTTGCGCGGCGGGTACAACATTTACCCGCGCGAGATAGAGGAGGTCCTGTACGAACATCCCGCAGTGGCCGAAGCCGCCGTAGTGGGCAGGCCAGACGACGTGCACGGTGAGGAGGTCTGTGCCGCGGTGGCACTCAAGGAGGGTGCGCAGGGAGCCGACAATCCGGAGGCACTCGCCGCCGAGATTCAAGAGTTCGTCAAGGCCAGAATTGCGGCCTACAAGTACCCACGCAGGGTTGTCATCATGGAGGCCTTGCCCAAGGGGCCCACGGGCAAGATCCTGAAGAGGGAAATTAGCATCCCCTAGCGGCTGCTTCCGCTACCTGAGCCCAGCCACTGAAACCCTAAGCTAGGAGCCAGGTCACCTGCACCGCCATGGCCACGTCACTTTGCCCCGGTTCAATGGCCATGGAGCTGTCCATGGCCATGACGGCCCTGGCCTTCATGGGCCGGGGCGGCGAATCATGGACGATGCCTTCGCTGATCTGGCTAACCGGGCCCAAGGCCCGCCCGGACAGCTGTGCATACACTTCGGCTGCCCGTCGGGCGTCGGCCCACGCGGCTGCGCGTGCTTCGTCCTGCGCGGCCGAGGGGTCCGAGACCACGGGCGTCATGCCGTGCAGCCGGACATTGTTGTTGCCCGTGTCCACCACCGCGGCAATGATGTCCTGCGCGCCCGCGTCATAGCGCAATGACACCGTCAACGTACTGGAGACCGTGTAACCAGTCACCACCGTCCCGGTGCCATCTTGCCAGCGGGTGTCTGCCCGGACGTCCAGAGACGAGGAACTCATGGCTTCCCGCCCCACCCCTAGGGACAAGAGTTTGGAGTTGACGGCGTTCAGGGCCTCACTGGCACGCGAATAAGCGGCACGAACAGTGGGCTGCGCCGCCTCGATCCCGATGGAGATGGTGAAAAAATCCGGAGTGGTCGAAACTGTGCCCTGGCCGGTGACGGTGACGGTATCTGCAGCTAGTGTCATGGCTACTTCTTTTCCTTAGGTCAGTGGGTGTTGTTGTCTCGTGACTTATTCACCGCAAAGCGGCGCAATTGGTTCCTGATGAGGGGGAGCCTAGCAATCGTAGGCAGTTCGCGATACCCGCCCAGGGTCAAGCCCGCATTGCGTTCGAAGAAGTTCCGGCTGCCAGGATCTCCGGTGCGCCACAGCGACCAGGCTGCGCAGGCTGCGTAGAGCGGCAAGAAGGGCAGACCCAAGCACCATGCGTACTGCGTTGAATGGCCCGATTCATGGACCAAGAGGTCTGGGCGTGAGTCAATGAAAGCCCGATCGGCCCGGTAGAAGATCACATTGCCCACCGTGAAAGCTCCGGCAAGGGGGAGCTTGGGCTGATAACCAGTGCCTAAAATTAGACCATCCGGTCCCTTCTCCACAGGGGTGCGCGTCAGCCCGGCAAGGAGCAACCCGGTTGCCGTAGAGAGATTGACGGCGTTGGCCACCGCACGCAGGCACACTGAAGACCTCACTGTCCTGATTCCTTCTCCGTTTGGATCTGTACCTCGCCAACCGTCAAGCCGGCCAACGCCTTGGCGGTATCCGGCTTCCCGCGAGCCTTACCGCAGGCGTCGACCGGCCACACCACGTGGATAGCTTGGCCATCAGCGTTGACAAGCCACAATGCCGGCAGGAGCTCCGCATCCGCAGTGCAGGCCATGTTGCCGTTCGCCCTGTCGCTGGGCTGTGCCAAGGCCGCAAGCAACGCTGAGTAATCCCCCTCGAGCTGCTCCTGCCGAACCGCGCGCGTGTAGACACCAGCTTGTTCAAGGAAGTCCTGCTGGCAGCGGACCACCTGAACAGGGACAAATCCCTCAGGGACCGAACCCCTCAAATCCGCCGCCGGCTGGCTGGCTTCGGAGCCATCGTGCCATTCGGGAGGGGCAAGGCAGTCAACTTTCTCCTGAATTGCGGCCGGGGCAGGGGTGTAGTGACTGACCTTGCGGGGGGATGTACTGCACCCGCCCAACACCAGCGCGAGTGACGCCACCAGCGCATACCGGCAGGCCGGCGTCGTACGTCTGCGGAGAAGGGAGCTCATGGGCGCTAGCGTAACAAGCCGCGCCGACGAATGGGCGGGGAAGAGGTAAAGAGTTGGATTCAAAGCAGGCACGCGCCGTCAACTAGACTGGCTTAGGCGGGAGGAGCTACCCCGCCGCTTACTCGCACACGAGCTTAGGTAAAAACTGTAGATGTCTGAGATGCCCCACACGACGGCAGAGATGCCCGAACCAACCACCGAACCCGCCACGGTTCCGGATCCGCTTGACGAAGCAGCGATTGGAGCAGCCGTTGAAAACGCGCTCGCAGCCATTGCCGCCGCCACAACGCTGGATGAACTAAAGACCGCACGGCTGGCCCACACCGGCGAAAAGTCACCGCTAAGCCTGGCCAACCGTGAGATCGGTGGGCTCGCCAAGGAATTCAAGGCCGCCGCCGGAAAACTCATGGGCGGCTCACGCGGCCGAGTTGCCAAGGCGCTCGCAGCCCGCACCGAGGTGCTCGAGGCTGAAGACGCAGCGCGCATCCTGGTCGAGGAGACCGTGGATGTTACTGCAGCCCCGCGCCGCCGTCGCGCCGGTGCCCGCCACCCACTGTCCACGCTGCAGGACCGCGTCAGCGACATCTTTGTGGGCATGGGCTGGGAAATCGCCGAAGGCCCCGAGCTGGAATCGGAATGGTTCAACTTTGATGCGTTGAATTTCAAACCGGATCACCCGGCCCGTGAAATGCAGGACACGTTCTTCGTGGAGCCACCGGAAGCACACCTCCTGCTGCGCACCCACACCTCACCCGTGCAGGTCCGCTCGCTGCTGGAGCGCGAACTGCCCGTTTACGTGCTGTGCCCCGGCAAGGTGTTCCGCACCGATGAACTCGATGCCACTCACACGCCCGTGTTCCACCAGTTCGAAGGCCTGGCCATCGACAAGGACCTCTCCATGGCTGACCTGCGCGGCACCCTGGAACACTTTGCACGCCAGATGTTTGGTGACGAAGCCAGCATCCGCCTGCGCCCGAACTTCTTCCCCTTCACCGAACCGTCGGCCGAGCTGGATATTTGGCACCCCGGCGCCAAGGGCGGCCCGCGCTGGATCGAGTGGGGCGGCTGCGGCATGGTCAACCCGAACGTACTCCGCGCGGCCGGCATTGATCCGGACGTCTACTCAGGATTTGCCTTCGGCATGGGTATTGAGCGCACCCTCATGTTCCGCAATGAGGTTGGCGACATGCACGACATGATCGAGGGCGACGTACGATTCAGCGAACACTTTGGGATGGAGATCTAAGTAAGTGCGTATTCCACTGACTTGGCTGCGCGAGTACGCGCAGGTACCGGCAGGAGCAACTGCCGAAGAAGTAATGACCGATCTGGTCAAGGTTGGATTTGAAGAAGAGGAAGTACACCGTCCGCTAGATACCATCAGCGGCCCCATTGTGGTGGGTCAGGTCCTCTCTTTGGAGAAGGAACCGCAGTCCAACGGCAAGACCATCAACTGGTGCACCGTCCGCGTGGTTCCCGAAGGCACCCCGCAGACCCTGGACATTGACGGCATTGACCCCTCGGGCGTTCAAGGCATTGTCTGTGGTGCGCACAACTTTGTGGTGGGGGACAAGGTTGTTGTCACCCTGCCCGGCGCCGTCCTGCCCGGTGATTTCCGCATCACACCCCGGAAGACCTACGGTCATGTTTCCGCCGGCATGATCGCCTCCGTGCGCGAGCTCGGCATTGGCGAAGATCACGACGGCATCCTGGTGCTCTCAACCCTGGGCCTTGACCCGGAGCTCGGCACCGACGCACTGGAGCTGCTGGGTCTTCGCGACGAAGCCGCCGAAATCAACGTCACCCCGGACCGCGGCTACGCGTTCAGCATCCGCGGCGTTGCCCGCGAATACGCCCACGCCACCGACAGCGTTTTCACCGACCCGGCGTCGCTGGTTTCGGTGACCGCAGCAACGGGTGCTGGCCATCCCGTCCGGTTGGCAGATGAAGCGCCTATCTATGGCAACGCCGGCTGCGATCGCTTCGTTGCCCGCACCGTACATGGAATCAACCCGGACGCGCCGACCCCGCCGTGGATGTCATCCCGGTTGCGCCTGGCCGGTGTCCGCTCCATTTCACTGCCCGTGGACATTGCCAACTACGTCATGTTGGAACTGGGTCAGCCGCTGCATTCCTACGACGCCGACAAGCTCACCGGAGAGATCGTGGTGCGTCGCGCCGCCGCCGGTGAAACGCTGGAGACCCTTGACGGCAAGGTCCGCAAACTCGATGTTGAGGACCTGCTCATCACTGACGGGTCCGGTCCCATCGGGATCGCCGGTGTCATGGGCGGTGCCTCCACCGAGGTCAACTCGAGCACCGTCAATGTGTTGGTTGAGGCCGCGCACTTCGAGGAAGTCTCGATTGCCCGCTCGCGCCGCCGCCACAAGCTGCCCTCCGAGGCGTCAAAGCGCTTCGAACGCGGTGTTGACCCCTTGGTTGCCGATGTTGCCGCCCAGCGTGCCGTGGACCTGCTCGTTGAGCTGGCTGGCGGCACCGAGGAAACCACCGTCACTGACGTTGGTACCCCAGTCGTTGTGGCTCCGGTGTTCCTGCCTTCCGGTTACACCTCTGCCCGCATCGGCATCAATTTCACCCAGGAACAGATCATCGGTTCCCTGACGGACCTGGGTGCCGTTGTTGAGAAGGTCGACGGCGGATATTCCGTCACGGCCCCCAGCTGGCGCCACGATCTGCTCGCCAAGGACGACCTGACCGAGGAAGTCGCCCGCTTGGTGGGTTATGACCTCATCCCGTCCACCCTTCCCACGGCACCTCCTGGACACGGCTATTCGCGCGCTCAGCAGCAGCGCCGTCGGGCGGTGCAAGCCTTGGCGGATTCCGGGTTGACCGAGATTCTGGCCTACCCGTTTGTGTCCAAGGTTTCCAACGAGACCTTCGGGGTGGCCGAAGCCGGTGCCTCCCGCCCCGCCGTGAAGTTGGCGAACCCCCTGAGCGAGGAGTTCGGCTTCCTGCGGACCTCGGTTCTGCCGGGGCTGATCGAGATTGCCAAGCGCAACCACTCACGCGGTTTCCACGATCTGGCATTGTTCGAATCCGGTCTGGTGTTCCTGCCCTCGGAAACGATGGGCACCGCCTCGATCCCGCCGCTTGGCGTCAGGCCTGCCGAGGATGTCCTCGACGGGCTGTATGACGGTATTCCGTACCAGCCTTTGACCATTGGTGCCGTTTTCACGGGCAAGGATTCACCGGCTGCACCTGCGCACAGCCCGCGGGCGTGGGACTGGGCCGATGCCATTGACGCTGCTCGCTTGGTGGCCGACGTGGCAGGCGTGGAACTCGTGGTGACACAGGGTTCGCACCAGGCGTTCCACCCGGGCCGCGCGGCCATGCTGACGTTGCGCGATGGGGACGTTGTTGGTTACGCGGGTGAACTTCACCCGAAACTGCTGGCCGAGTTGCACATGCCTGCCCGGTCGGTGGCCATGGAAATCAACGCCGAGAAGGTCTTTGCCGCTGCCGCAGACGTGATCGTGGCCAAGGCCATTTCCACCTTCCCGGTGGCAACTCAGGACGTTGCCCTGGTTGTTCCGGTGGAGATTCCGGCTGCCGCTGTTCTGGAAACACTGCGTGAAGGCGCCGGCGAACTGCTGGAAGACGTGGCCTTGTTCGATGAATACCAGGGCACGGGCATTCCCGAGGGCAGCAAGTCCTTGGCCTTTGGCCTGCGTTTCAGGGCTGCGGACCGCACGCTGACCTCAGATGAGGCATCGGCCGCACGCGCGTCCGCCGTCGAGCTTGCCGCGGAGCGGTTCGGCGCAACCCAGCGCTAACGTTTCACACAAGGTCTCGGCGAGCTCGGCCAGCGATGGTCGAGCCCGCCGAGACCTTTTTTGTTTCCGCGTCCTGGACTCCAAGATTGTCGAATAATTTCGCGTTCTTGGCCCAAGCTGAGCCGATTGATGCAGTCGTACCGGTGTCGTAAGCTAATCGCTGAGCACGGGATTGGGGTTGGTTTTGCCGATCCGCGTCAGCAGATATGCATATACATGGGTGAACTTTGAAGTTTATTCGACTACTCTCGGCCGGGATCATTGCTACCGCAGCCATCGCGGGCTGCACAACGGCAGAAACTGTCGGAACAGCGCAAACCCCGAAGGTGGAATCTGAGCGCTCCAGTTCAACTCCTGCCGTGCCCCTGTCCAAGGTCCTATCGGGTACTTTCGTTTCTCAGGCGGTTCCGACAAGTGGTGAGGCCGTCATCACCCAGACTCCCGACAGTTTGGTCCTGGAACTAAAAGACTTTTCAACGAGTGCCGCGGATTGCTTGTACGTGACCGCAAACCCGGGCGCCATGACAAAAATGCCTCCGGGTACAACGTGGTCAATGATCCCAACCGGTACATGCTTGAGAAGCTCAGCTCTGCCATTGGAACGCAGAGCCATGACCTGACGTACATGATTCAGTCTTTTCCCGAGGTTCGCAGCACCACTATCTACAACGACAGCACCCGAGAAACCTTCGGCTCCAAGCAACTTCACGTCCGAGCTGGCCAGTTTCAGTGAATAGTTGAACCTGTTGAATTGAGGCCAGGGCAACCGCAAGAGCCTTCGTGCCTGCTGATGTGAATCCGGTTTTCTGCCAGAACGGACCAGACCTGCGGCTGAACAGCCACGCTTGGTTGGCGCCAGCGTCGACAGCTCCGTCCATCGCAAATTGGGCAAGTTCCAACCCAATTCCTTCCCCGCGAAGTTCCGGATCAACGGCAACGCTTCGGATAGGGACATGGCTGCCGTCCGCTCAAGACTGATCATTTCTCAACGGTATCCACGCAATGCTGGATTTTCGGAATCCACGGGAGCGCTTGGCAGCCTTTCGAGCGTTCCTCACGTTAGGCGTCCCCTTCCCACTTCCCGGCTCATCACCGTCGGGACTCGGGAAGCAGGGGCGTCCAAAAAGACTTGCCATGCACCACAGCCGCCACTGCATTTCATATAGAGCACGCGTCCCTGCGAGGTATTGTGAGCCGATTCCAGGTCCCACGAGTGTGTGTGGTCGGCGGGCGTGGGGGTAGTCGTTGTCGGTTCCGAAGCTGTTGTTGAGGTCATGCAGACAACTATGCTGTAATGGTCTTATGCATCTCAACCCTTACGGAGAATATGCTGTTCTCCTTGCTGAATCTCTCGCCAATGAATTTCCGATGGACAGGGAAGGCATCCTTGAACGGACGCGAGACTTTGGCATGACGATGGAGTTCACGGCAGCTCCGGATGACCATGGGCTGGTCCGTGTGGTCATCGATGACTGGCTCACCGTAGTGGACGCACCCGACCATCAAGCCCGGGCGGCTTTGCTCAACGCCCAGATGGCGGCAGCGACAGCATACCCCCGCTTGACGGAGCACAATGGGGAAGGCTGGCACTTGCACTACCGGGACGAGAACCAGACCCTGCCGCATGTCCTGCGGGCCGTGATCAGCGTCGGGACTGCGCTGCACCTAACGACTCGCGGGATGCACCGCCTCGCGCGCTGTGCCGCAGGGCAAACTCCCGGGGATCCATGCACCGCCGTGGTTGTTGATGTCACCCGCAATGGACGTCAACAGTACTGCTCGGTGCGCTGCAACAACCGTGCAGCCGTGCGCCGGCACCGGGTTCGCACGGGGCAGAACGGCTGAGCTGAGGCCCTAGCATGGGACTATGAACATGGTGACGCGGAGTATTTTCCTCAATGGCACTGTTGGTGTGGGAAAAACTACTGTCGCGGCCCGCCTGGGTGAAATTTTGGAACGGGAATTGCTCCCGCACGCCATCATTGACCTGGATGAACTACGCCGGGCATGGCCAGCCCCCATGCACGACAGGTTCAACCATGAACTTGAGCTGGCGAATCTGGCCGCCATGGCTGCCAACTTTGTCCGCGCGGGTGTGTCAATGTTTGTCTTGGCCGGGGTCATCGAGGACCCGCGTGAAGTTCCGTGCTATCGCGCGGCTCTGGGCAATCGGCCGCTAACAGTCTGCCGAATTACGGCAAGCGAATCTGTTCGACGTGCCCGTCTTGGTGACCGTCACAGGTACGACCCAGATGCGCTGGCTTGGCATCTTGAACGCACCGTTGAGTTGGAAAGCATTCTGGCCCAACAGGCCTTGGATGACGTGGTTGTTGACAGCTCGGATAGTTCCGCTGAAGTCGTGGCACAGGAAGTGCTGACGGTGGTGCGGGCCTTGGGCTCTCACCATAGGGTAGGGCAATGACAGACCAGAACATACCTTTCGACAATGGTTGGGTTCATGTACCCAACGCCAAAATCTATTGGGAAGCAACTGGAAGCCCGGACGGTGTCCCGGTCCTGTATCTGCACGGCGGTCCCGGCGGTTCACTGGGTAAGGGCGGCTACCGCAAACGCCACGATGCCGAGCAGTTTTGGACCATCGGCCTGGACCAGCGCGGCTGCGGCCAGAGCACACCCACTGTCCAGGACGACCTGGACCATTTGGCGGACAACACCACGGCAACCTTGATCGAGGACATCGAAGCTGTCCGCCAGCACCTTGGCATTGAGCAATGGATTGTGACGGGTATTTCATGGGGGAGCACCCTGGCCCTGGCCTATGCCTTGGCCCACCCGAACCGGGTGTTGGGCATTGCCCTCATGGCCGTCACCACAACCAACCGCGACGAGGTTGACTGGATCACCGAGGGCGTGGGCCGGATCTTCCCCGAGGCATGGGATGAGTTGGCGCGCGCCTCCGCTGCCATGCCTGGGGAGCGGGTTGTGGAAGCGTACGCCCGCAGACTCGCAGGCGCAGATCGTGAAGACGCCCGAATTGCGGCCATTGCCTGGGACCGATGGGAAGCCTGGCATATATCGTTTAGTTCCTATTGGCAGCCGGGCCCCATGTTTAGCGACGAACGACTACGCATGACCTTTGCACTCCTGGTGACCCATTACTGGGCCAATGACGGCTTCCTCGTGGGAGAAACGGAAATCATTCCCCGAATCCACGAACTTGATGGGATTCCGGGGCACCTGATTCATGGGCGCCGCGATGTCAGCGGGCCGGCAATAACGCCCTGGAAGCTGCATCGTCAATGGGCCACCAGCAAGCTCACCATTGTGGAAGAGGAGGGGCATGGTGGCCCCACATCAGTTGAAGCGCTTGTGGCCGCCGTAGAAGAGGTTAGCGCCGGGCTTGGTACTGCCAATGAGGCATAGCCCGCGCCGCTAGAACTCTTCGCCCTCGCCCACTACGGCCGATGCCGGGCCCACAATGTGCGGATCCGGCACGCCAACGAGCTCGTGATCCTTGCCCGTGTAATCGAACATGCTCAACACGTGACGCATGGCAGCTAGGCGGGCGCGCTTCTTGTCGTTGGATTTCACAACGGTCCATGGCGCATGGCGGGTATCGGTTCTCTTGAACATTCTTTCCTTGGCCGAGGTGTACGCATCCCACTTGTCCAGAGAAGCCAAATCCATCGGTGAGAGCTTCCATTGCCGCACGGGATCGACCTGGCGGATGATGAATCGAGTGCGTTGTTCGGCCTGCGTTACGGAGAACCAGAACTTAATGACCGTCATGCCATCATTGACCAGCATGCGTTCAAACAAGGGTGCCTGGCGGATAAACTCGTCATACTGTTCCTTGGTGCAAAACCCCATGACACGCTCAACTCCGGTCCGGTTGTACCAAGAGCGGTCAAAGAGCACCATTTCGCCTGCACTGGGCAGGTGGGCTACATAGCGCTGGAAGTACCACTGAGTTGATTCGCGCTGGCTGGGCTTTTCCAGCGCAACGACCCGGGTCCCTCGCGGGTTCAGGTGTTCCGTGAATCGCTTGATGGTGCCACCCTTGCCGGCGGCATCACGGCCCTCGAACAAGATCACCACTCGCCGCCCGGTAGCCTTGATCCATTGCTGAAGTTTTAGCAGCTCAATTTGCAGCAACCGCTTTTCAATGTCATAAACGTTCCGTTCCAGCCGTGCAGCATAGGGATATCCGTCCCGCCAGGTGTCAACCGGGGATCCATCCGGGGCCAACAGAACCGGATCGTCGTCGTCGTTGTCAATAACGGTAAAACCGGTGAAATCAGGGGTGGGTCGAGTCATGACCTGACCCTAACGTTGCCGAGAATACGGAGTATGAACAGAAAGTGGAGCCAAGGTGAACGAGCATCAATATGACCCGCCTTTCCGCCGTCATGTCCTGGTTCAGGCGTTCGAACTGGGGACCGTGGATCCGGGACTGCAAGGATGGTTGGACGCTGCCGAACAAGCCCGTGCCGACACCATCCTCGATGCACCAACGCGGCGTGACTTCATCGCCGGTCGAGTGGTTCAGCGAATCATGGCGGCCGAGCTGCTGGATGCGGCGCCGGGCGAGCTGGTCTCCGCGTATAGCTGCCCAGAATGCGGGCCAAATCCTTATCCCTCACATGGCCGCCCGGGCTATTTGCTGCGCGGTGAGCCGGCTGCCGTCTCGGTCAGTTTTTCACGCAGCCACGGCTGGGCCGTGGCGGCCATGGTTCCCTTCGCTGGTGTGGGGATTGGTGTTGATGTACAGCAACTTGCCTCGGTGGCCTTTGACGGGTTCGACGACGTGGCGCTGAGTTCTGCCGAAAAGTTGCGTTTGTCCCAGATCGCCCCAGGCGGGCAGGATGCATGGCGGGCGGCAGCCTGGGCGCGCAAGGAAGCGCTGGCAAAGGTCTCGGGCCTCGGCCTGCGTACGGATCCCACGCGTATCGAGGCGTTTCCCGGGAACGAAAATGGGAAGCAAGGGCCTGCTGCGCAGGTGTGGGATGTTGAATCCGCCAGAGTTGGTTTACCCGAAGGCTTCGCCGCCGCAGTGGCAGTGGGTGCCAAGACGTGAGAGAGCCATCAGCGAAAGCCCGACGTCCGGGCGGGCATCAAATTGAGGACATCCTTGACCAGGGCCAGGCCAGCTCCAGCTGGGCTGGAACGACCGCCTTGGACAGTGATGTCCCCGGCTTCGGGGCAGTGGAAGGTCATGGCCTTTTCCGGGCCCAAAATGTGAAAGAGCGGGTCGGTGGACCCGACGGCTTCCAATCGCACGGTGACGTTCAACGGCTGGTCAACCGATGCCGTGGCAACTGCACGAAGTCGCTGGCTCGAACTGGCAGAGGTTCTTGCACGGCGGACCGAGTTCTCATCGATGGCCTCTTTTCCAACACTGATCTTAGATACGTCCCAACCCCACAGCAGGCCGGCGATCAGGCTCGTCTTGGTGGCAGCGTCGGATCCGGAGAGGTCGGCGCTGGTAGTGGCCTCGGCTATGCCGAGCCGCTGTGCCTCGTTGACGGCGTCCTTGAGGCTAATGCCCTGGTCCATACGATCCAGGACGAACGTTGAGGTTCCGTTGGGACAGGCCCGGATGCTCCGGCAGTCCAGCCCATTGACACCAATTCTGGCAACGTCCGCGGCCGGCAAGGCCGCGCCTGTGGCTCCCGAGATTCGAATGCGGCTACCGCCGGCTTGGGCCGCAGCTTCGAGTTCCTTCCAGTGTGTGAGGAGGTGATTTTTCGTAGCCGTCACGAGGTCGACGCCGTGGCGCAGCGCCGTGATTGCCTCTTCAACGGCACGCGGGTGGGCTTCGGGGACGACGGAATGGCCTGTACGAGGATCAGCGCGCTGGTTTGTTGAAGAAACTCTGCGATCGGGGTGAGTGCATTCCAGTGGGCCCGGTCCGGCAGAACAGTGTCCGGGCCAGGCCTGACCTCATCCGTTCGACCGCGGATGCCGGCCACGTAGAAATCCTTGCCATGGTGGGCTCGGATCCTGTTGAAAAATTCCTGCCCAACCGGACCAAATCCTGACAGAAGAATCGGTATAGGGCGGGAGTGTTCACTAGGGGTGGCTGCAGGCATGTTTACCACCGTAGCCTGATTACCTCCCTTGGATGAGTCGGTTGCCGCCGCAGTGTCCTTTCGGCTGCGGTGTCCTATCCGAGGGGGAGCGACGGTAGTGACTGCCGGTACAACCACGGCATAAGGACGTCAGCCGCCGAGAATCCCGCAACATCGCCACACATGTCATCGGCCAAGGCCACGAAAGCGGCCGTGGACACCGAACCGTGGCGGTTCTCCGCCACCCACCGTTGGAGCAGGGCAAAGAAGTTGGCATCACCGGCCGCGGTACGTATGGCCGCCAGGGCCAGCGCACCGCGTTTGTAGACCGCATCGTCAAACATGTGTTCCGGGCCGGGGTCACCCACGGTCATGGCAACTGGTTCGGCGAGCAGATTTGCGTACGCCGCGGCTGCCCGTTCGGCGATGGTCATGGAGCCGCTCTCTTCGGACCAGAGCCACTCTGCGTAGCAGGCAAAGCCCTCATGGAGCCAAATGTTGCGCCACGATGCCAAAGTCAGGGAGTTGCCGAACCACTGGTGTGAGAGCTCGTGGGCAATCAGGCGTTGGGATTCCCAACCGGTATCGAGGTGGTTTGCGCCAATGATGGAGAGCGATTGTGCCTCGAGCGGTATTTCCAGCTCATCCTCCGTCACCACCACCGTGTACGTGGGAAATGGATACGGCCCAAAGAATTGCGTGAAGACGTCCACCATTTCCCGCTGCCTTGCCAAGGCGGTGGCTGCCTTGGACTGAAGCTTTTTCGGAACGGCCACCGTTATGGGGAGCTGGCACTGACCAGACGAAGCCGGCAAGGCGAGCAATTTGTACCGGCCTATTTGCACCGTGGCGAGATATGTTGCCATGGGTGCGGGCTGGTCATAGACCCAGGTTTCCCGGCTGGATTTCTTCGTGTGGGAAATCAAGGTGCCGTTGCATACAGCCGTGTAGTCGGCGTCTGTGGTGACAGTGATCCGGTAGGAAGCCTTGTCATCGGGCCGGTCGTTGCAGGGGAACCAGGTTGGTGCGCCGGTGGGCTGGCCGGCGACCAAGACGCCGTCGGCCAGTTCCTCCCAGCCGACTTCACCCCATTGGCCGTTGTTGGGCGCCGGTATGCCGCTGTAGCGGATGTCGAGGGTGAACTCCGCACCCGCCGCCACCGGCGATGGCAGCTGTAGGTGCAATTTCCCCGCACGCTGGGCATGCTTGACGACCCGGTTCCCATCTACGGAGGCCTTGTCCATGCCCAACCCGACGAGGTCAAGGTCAACTGAAACCAGGGGAACAAGCGCCTTTGCCGTCATGATGGCCCGGCCCTGCAATTGGTTCCCAGCTAGCCGCACCGTCAGCTCAAGGTCATAGTGTTCCACCGCGAAACTGGTACTGCCATGTGTGGGAATGTACGGGTCCGGGGCGGTCGGGACCTCCGAGGTAGCCAGATGACGGGGGCGGTGCAGGATTCTCATGCTGGATCAGGTTTCCGAATCAGTTGGGGGATCAGGCGCGGTCGGCAAATTCCGGACCCTTCCAGGGGCTGATGGGGTTGCCCATCCAATAGCTGCTGGCAGGTACGCTTTCACCGCGCATTACGAGGGACGCCGGGCCAACGGTACCGCTTGTAGCGATCCTTGCCGCCGGCAGAATCACCCCGTGCGGGCCCATGGTGGCCCCGGCTTCCAGCGTAACCGTATCAATGGCCATGACCCGGTCATGGAACAGGTGCGTCTGGATGACGCACCCGCGGTTGACGGTTGAGCTTTCGCCCAGCGAGACAAGGTCGGCCTCGGGCAGCCAGTAGCTTTCGCACCAGGTGCCGTGGCCGATCTTGGCGCCGAGCGCGCGCAGCCACCACACCATTGCAGGAGTGCCCACGGCGGCGCGCGCAAACCACGGCGCACTCACCATTTCAATAAACGTATCCACAACCTCGTTCCGCCAGATGAAGGAGCTCCACAGCGGATGTTCGCCGCGCTTGATGCGGCCAACCAGCAGCCACTTTGCGGCCACCGAACTGCCCGCCGCCACGGCTCCGGCCACCATGATGACAACACCGCTAACGAGGGCAGCGAGCCAATAGCTGCTGACAAGGGCGACGGCGTCGAAAACGGCCAATACGGCCGCGGCTATGGCCACCGAGAGCACCGTGGGGATAAGCCTGCAACTTTCCCACAGGGCTCGTGCCACCTTGAGCCGCAGGGGCGGGGCGAAGGTCAGCGACTCATCGGTGTTGAGGTTGGTGCGGCGTAGTCGGACAGGCGGACTGCCCAGCCAAGAGGTGCCTGCCTTCGCCTTGGCCGGGGCTGCCGAGAGAACTGCGACGAGCGAGTTTCGCGGCATGGTGCGCCCGGCTGCCGCCATGCCCGAGTTGCCCAGGAAGGACCGCTTGCCTACCTTGGCAGGGGCAATGTGGATGTATCCGCCGCCCAACTCGTAGGAGGCGATCATGGTGTCATCGGCAAGGAAAGCACCGGAGCCGATGGTTGTCATCTTCGGCAGGAGCAACACGGTTGAGGCTTCGACGTTCTTGCCTACCTTGGCGCCGAGCAGGCGCAGCCAGACCGGGGTAAAGAGACTGGCGTAGATGGGGAACAAGAGATCACGAGCCATGTCCAACACCCGCTCGGTGGCCCAAACCTGCCACCCGATTCTGCTGCGAACCGGGTAGTGTCCCTCCTTCAATCCCACGCCCAGCAGCCGCACGGTCACCAGAATCAGGACCAGCAGGGTCCCAAACCAGGCCAATGCGGCCAGCGGGACAGCCCAAAGAAGTGTGGGGATCGACGCCGAGAAGGAGTTCTGACCGCTGATGGCCGCCAGAACTGTCCACACGGCTGCTCCTGCCGCCACAAAAGGAATCATGGATAACAGTGCGGATGCTCCGGCAAAGGGAAGGTCGCGCTTCCATGAGGTGGCGGTGCGCAGATCCGGCCAAGAATGCTTGGCCTTTCCGGTCCTCTCGGCGGGGGATCCGGAAACCGTAACGCCCTGCTTGATCTTTCCTCGCACCGCGGATCCTGGCGCCACGTGGGCGCCGGCACCAATGCGGGCGCCAGGCATCAACGTGCTGCGGGCGCCAACAACCGCACCGGCACCAATGGATATTTCGCCAATGTGTACCCAGTCACCATCGATCCACCAGCCCGAAAGATCCACCTCGGGTTCAATGGAACAACCCTCGGCCAAGCGGAGCAGGCCCGTCACTGGTGGCACCGAGTGCAGGTCCACGTTCCTGCCCATCTTCACACCCAGCGCACGGGCGTAGTAAGGGACCCAGGGGGCACTGGCCAGAGAGACCGCGGCGGACATGTCGGCAATTTGCTCTGCAAGCCACAGCCGCAGATGGACCTTGCCAGAGCGCGGATAACTGCCAGCTCGGACACCGCGGAGGAGCAGCCGTGCCGAGACCACCGAGATGCCCATGCGCCCCCAAGGGGAAACGAAGACCACCCACGACGCCAGTATCCACCACCATGAGATGGTGGGCGCGCCGGCCAAGATGCCCTGCCATGCGGCGAAGTTGTTCAGTGCCATCAGGTAGGTGAGCCAGCGCATGCCCACCAGGATGTGCAGCGGTATGCCCATGAGTGTTTGGAAGACCTGGGAGCTGCGCCGGGTCCGCCCCACAGTGCGGTTAACGGGCTTGCCTGTACCGCCTGCTGGGACCGAGCCCAGGGCGAGTTCGAGCAGGGCGCCGATCCGCGGATGTGAGTAAACATCGGCAACTGTGATGCGCGGATAACGACTGCGGAGGGCCGAGACCAGCTGGGCGGCAGCCAAACTGCCGCCGCCGCTGGCGAAGAAGTCGGTATCGAGCGAGGAGGGTGAGCCGCCCAAGACTGACCGCCATTGCTCAAGGACCCACTGCGCGTCCGGGGCCAGCGTTCCGGCGAGGGATCCGCCGTCGTCCGCGGGTTGTTCCAACGGCCACGGCAAAGCCTTGCGGTCAACTTTTCCGCTGATCTTTGTAGGTAGGGAATCTGTGAAGGTGAGCAGGGGGATCAGGGGTGCCGGCAGGGATTCGGCCAGGACCTCTCGCAGCGCGGCCGCATCCGGGGTGGTCCCGGGGGCCGCAACCAAGTAACCGACTAGAAGCTGGCTGCCACCTGCCGTGTCCTGCACGGCGGCAGCGGCGCCGGAAATATCGGGCAGGGCCTGCAGCGCGGCGTCGATTTCACCAAGTTCAATGCGCCGCCCGCCCAGTTTCACCTGGTCGTCGGCGCGGCCCATGAAGATCAGTCCGGCGCTGTCAAGGCGCACCAGGTCACCGCTGCGGTAGGCACGATTCCAGCCAAATGCGGGCATGGGTGCATATTTTTCGGCAGCCTTGGCAGGGTCGAGATAACGGGCCAGACCAACGCCGGCAATGATCAATTCGCCAACCTCGCCTTCGGCCACGGGTGCGCCGGCGGAGTCAACCACGGCGAGGTCCCAACCATCCAGCGGCAAGCCAATCCGAACGGGACCTTCGCCGCCCAGTGGCGCGGCACACGCAACCACCGTCGCCTCGGTGGGGCCATAGGTGTTCCACACCTCGCGTCCCTTGACAGCCAATCGCGTAGCAAGTTCCGGCGGGCAGGCCTCGCCGCCAAAGATGAGCAGTCGTACTGATTCCATGGCCTCGGCAGGCCAGAGGGCCGCGAGTGTGGGGACGGTGGAGACAACCGTGATGCCGTGGGAAATCAGCCACGGGCCAAGGTCCATGCCGGAGCGGACCAGGGAACGCGGAGCCGGGACCAGGGCGGCGCCGTAGCGCCAGGCCAGCCACATTTCCTCGCACGAGGCATCGAAGGCCACAGACAATCCGGCGAGTACCCGGTCATCGGGTCCGATCGGTTCGTCCTGCAGGAAAATTCGGGACTCTGCATCGACGAACGCGGCAGCTGAGCGGTTGCTCACGGCCACACCCTTCGGGGTGCCGGTGGAGCCGGAGGTGAAGATGATCCAGGCATCGTCCGCGGGCTGTGGAGCTCGGGGGCGGGGAAGGGTGTGGGGCGCTCCAGGAACATGGTTAGCGCTTTGTCTGCCTCCGGGTCACCGAGCACGGCAGCAACTCGGGCCTCGCCAAAGACCAGCGCGGCCCGTTCCTCTGGATCGTCGGCGTCCACGGGCACGTAGGCGGCGCCGATGGAAAGTATGGCCAAAATAGCAAGATAAAGCTCGGCTGTTCCGGAGGGGATCCGCACCCCAACACAGTCCCCGGCACCGAGTCCTGCCTGAGTCAGTTCCCGGGCCTTGGCTCGCACGGCCTTGAGGAGTTCGTCGTAGCTGAGTGACTTCATGCCATCGTCCAAGGCGGTGGCATCCGGGTTCAATTCCGCCGTTGCCTGCAAGATGTCCCATAGTGTTCTGGGCTCGGTTGCCAGTTCGCTGCCTGGCATCTGGGCGGTAAATTCGGCTGACGCTATCTGTTCCGGGGAAGCGGTTGCTTGAGTCTCGGGGATATTCAATGAGGCAGGGTTCACTGCCACACCATGCACCATCAAGATGAACGGAAGTTGAACGGAACCTGCCGCGTTACGCAGTGAGTCGGCAGTGGACCATGTTCGGACTGGGGCAGGGAATGGGAGTGGAACCGGGGCCGACCGTGCGCTGATTGGCGCCGGCCAGACTGCCGACGGCAGACTCCAAACTCAGTCTTAGCTCCTTTGGTGCCCTGTTGTGTGCTTTGCGCGACAACTTTGTAAGCGTTTCCAGTACTTAATCAATACCTTTGGACAGTATTTCTAGCAATCGGGCGTCACCCTATGGAAACGCTTGCATTAAGTCTTCGTACGCTGCTAGCGTCGCAGTCATTGCCGTGCACCATGTGTGCCATATCACCATTGGAGTCAAAGATGACAGACTATCTGCGTGCCCGACGAGCGCTTGCCCTGGCGTTCTCGGGCGCTCTCGCAGCTTCAGCCTTGCTGGCACCTGCATTCGCCACGGCCACGGGAGCCGACGCGGCGGACGGGCGCGTGTTCACTTTGGCGGGTGACCTGCAGGATGAACTCGGTTGCGCGGCTGACTGGGCACCGGACTGCCCGGAGACAAAACTTGTCGAGACCGGCACCGCCGGCGTCTACGCTGCGGACTTCACCCTTCCCGCTGGTTCCTTCAACTACAAAGTCGCCGTGAACGGGTCCTGGGATGAGGCCTATGGTCACGGCAGCGAGAACATTCCGCTGGCGCTTGCGGGGGAGAGCCGGCTCCGGGTCACTTTTGATGACACCACGAAACGGATCGGTGTCCAACCGCTTGAGCTGCGCGGCGACTACAGCGCCGCGGACGATGCACTGGTCAAGGCTCCCGTCCGCCAAGCCGGCGCGGGCGAGAATTTTTACTTTGTGATGACCGACCGTTTCGACAACGGTGACACCTCAAACGACGAGGCGGGGATCGAGGGTGGCCGCCTGCTTAGTGGTTACGATCCGAGTGACAAAGGGTTTTACAACGGCGGCGACATCGCCGGACTGCGCAACCGCCTCGACTACATCGAGGGCCTGGGCGCCACCGCCATCTGGCTGACGCCGAGCTTCAAGAACCGCCCAGTGCAGGGCGAAGGGGCGGATGCATCGGCCGGCTACCACGGCTACTGGGTGACTGACTTTACCCAAATCGACCCACACCTTGGCACGAACGACGAATTGTCGGCACTCATCGACGAGGCGCACGCCAAGGGCATCAAGGTCTACTTCGACATCATCACCAACCACACGGCTGATGTCATTGCCAACGAACAAAACCAAAACTCCTACCTGGAAAAAAAGGACGCGCCCTACAAGGACGCGTCCGGGGCACCCTTTGACCCCGCGGACTTTGCCGGGACGGACACCTTCCCGGATCTTGACCCTGCCACCAGCTTCCCCTACACGCCGAAAGTCCAGGACGCGGACAAGAACCTCAAGGTTCCGGCGTGGCTGAACGACACCTCGCTGTACCACAACCGTGGCGACTCCATCTGGTCGGGTGAGTCTGAAACGTACGGCGACTTCAGCGGTCTCGACGACCTCATGACCGAACACCCGAAGGTGGTTGACGGATTTGTCGAGGTGTTCCAAGACTGGGTTGATTTCGGCATCGACGGTTTCCGCATCGATACCGTCAAGCACGTCAACCTTGAGTTCTGGCAGAAGTGGACCACCGGGGTGCTGGACTATGCCCACGCCAACGGCAAGGAGGACTTCTTCATGTTTGGCGAGGTTTACAGCGCCGACCAGAAGATCCTTTCCCCTTACGTACGCAAGACAGAGATGAACTCGGTTCTCGACTTTGCCTTCCAAGATGGTGCTGTGGGCTATGCCACCGGCAACTCCGCGCGGGGACTGCAAACACTTTTTGCCGGGGATGACTATTTCACGACGACCAAGAACTCGCCGACAGCGCTGCCCACCTTCCTTGGCAATCACGACATGGGTCGTGTTGGCTACTTTGCGAACAACACAGCCAACCCCCTGGAACGCGACGAACTCGCCCACGAGCTGCTCTACCTCACCCGCGGACAGCCGGTGATCTACTACGGAGACGAGCAGGGCTTCGCTGGCGAGGGCGATGGAAAAGACAAGAATTCGCGCCAGAGCCTCTTTGGCACGCGGGTGGCTGAATATGCAGAGCAGAAGCTCGTCACAGGCGAAACAATTGGCACCGAGGACCGCTTCGACACGGAGGCGCCCCTCTACCGGCACATTGCGGCACTCGCCAAGCTACGTGCCGACCATCCCGCCCTGGCGCAGGGCGCACAGATCCAGCGTTACGCAGACGACGGTGCGGGCATCTACGCGTTCTCCCGCGTTGACCGAGACGAAAAGGTGGAATACCTGGTTGCCTTGAACAACGCCACTGAGGAAAAGTCTGTTGCGGTGACCACGCTGACACAAAACGGTGGGTTCGAGCCTCTCTACGGAGCAGACTCGGCGGTTAAGAGCGACGGAAAAGGTGCAACCACCATCACCGTGCCCCCTATGAGCGCGGTTGTGTACCGTGCCGACAAGGGCGTCACGGCGTCCGCCGCCACTGACATCGCGCTCAACCTCCCCGCCGCGGGTGCAGCGCTCACCGGAAGTACCGCAGTGAGCGCAACCATCGACCAGAATGCCTGGGCTGAGACGAGTTTTGCCTACCGTGTTGTGGGCGGCGAGGAATGGATGCCGCTCGGCACCGCGGAGAGCGCTGCGCCCCGAGTGTTTCACGACAGCGAATCACTGCCGGCCGGCACCTTGGTTGAGTACCGTGCGGTGACGACGGATGCCGCAGGCAACCACAGCGCCGCGTCCAGTTACGGCTCCGCAGGATTCGCCGTGACCACCGAGGAGGTCGAAGCCCCCGAGGCCGAGATCACCATGGTTTCAGTCCCCGGCAGCCACAATGTCGCCATGGGCTGCGCCGCCGACTGGCAGCCCGCCTGTGAAACGGCAAAACTTACCAAGAACGAGGATGGCATCTACACCGGCACCTTCGAGCTGCCGGCGGGCTCCTACGAATACAAGGTGGCCATGAACGGCAGCTGGGATCTCGCCTATGGCTCAGGCGGCGACTCCGGAGGCGGAGCGAAGAACCTGATGTACACGCACGACGGCGGACCGGTCACCTTCTATTGGAACCCCGCAACGAAGATGGCACAAAACAGCTCGCAGGCACCGATCATCACGCTTGCCGGTGATTTTCAGAAGCAGCTCGGCTGCAGTGAAGACTGGAAACCAGCCTGCTTTGCAACATCCATGCATGACGGCGACGGCGACGGCGTCTACGAATTCTCGACCGACAAGCTCGCGGCCGGCAACTACTCCGTCAAAACAGCGCATGGCCTTGGGTGGGACGAGAACTACGGGGGTGGCGGCGCACCCGGCGGCGAGAACCTTGCGTTCTCAGCCAGCACCGGCAAGCAGATCAACTTCCGCTACACCCTGGCAACGCACATCCTTGAGATCGACGTTGCAGATCCGCCGCTCGCCGGTCTCGGCACGCTTCAGGCCAAGTGGATCGATGAAAACACCCTCGCCTGGCCTGCAGCATTGCTCGGCCAGGTCCCTGCTGCAAATGCCTCCTGGCAGCTGTTTCACTCGGCATCGGCAGCCCTGATGGTGACAGGCGGAGCCGTCAGTGGCGGCAGCGCCATTGACCTCAGCTACGATTCCGCAGGATTCTCGGCTGAACAGCTTGCAACATTTCCTGCGCTAAAGACCGGTTACATCGTGCTGCGCCCTGCAGCCCTGGACCAGGCGAAAACAGCCGGGCTCCTCAAGGAGCAGTTGCAAATCGCCCAGACACGTGACGGCGCACTCAACGCTTACACGGGCGTGCAGCTCCCCGGTGTCCTCGACAGTCTGTACGCCGGGTCCCTGGCCGGGCGCACCCTCGGAATCAAGTGGAGCACCGGCAGTCCCACCTTCACCTTGTGGGCGCCCACTGCACAGAAGGCAACACTGCTGACATGGCCAACGGACGGCTCGGGAGAGCCGGTGCGTACTGCCGCAACGTGGGATGCTGCCGCCGGAACGTGGACGGCTGCACCCAACGTGATCGCGGAGAACGCACACTACCTCTGGGAGGTTGACGTCTACACCCACTCAACAGGCAAGGTCGAGACCAACCAGGTGACGGACCCATACTCGATCGCCCTGACGACGAACTCGACCCGTTCAATCGCCGTCGACCTCGATTCGCCCGCTTGGGCACCCAAGCAGTGGGAAACCACGTCAGCGCCTGTCATCTCGAAGCAGGGTGACCGTTCAATCTACGAGCTGCACGCGCGTGATTTCTCGATTGGCGACACCACCGTGCCGGAAGAAGAGCGCGGCACCTACCGTGCCTTCACCCGCGACAGCGCCGGAACGGCCCAGCTCCGGGAACTCGCAGCAGCAGGCATCAATACGGTGCACCTCCTGCCCACCTTTGACCTTGCCACGATTGAGGAGAACCGCGCAGCCCAGAAGGCCCCGGACTGCGACCTCGCCTCGTTCGGCGCCGGATCCGAGGAGCAGCAGGCCTGTGCCGGTGCTGTCGCCAATCAAGACGGTTACAACTGGGGCTACGACCCACTCCATTTTCAGGTTCCCGAAGGTTCCTATGCCGTTGACCCGGAGGGCGGCGCCCGCGTCGCCGAATTCCGCGAAATGGTCGGTGCCCTGCACGCAACCGGCCTGCAGGTGGTGCTTGACCAGGTGTTCAACCACACGGCGGCATCAGGACAGGCCGGCGCATCGGTGCTGGACAAGCTGGTTCCCGGCTACTATCAGCGGCTCAACGCCGATGGCAAGGTTGAAACCTCCACATGCTGTGAGAATGTGGCCACTGAGCACAAGGCCGCCGAAAAGCTCATGGTCGACTCCGTGGTCCTCTGGGCCCGTGAATACAAGGTTGACGGTTTCCGCTTTGACCTCATGGCGCACCACTCCAAGGCGAACATGCTGGCAGTGCGTGCGGCCCTCGACGAGCTGACCGTTGAGAAAGACGGCGTTGACGGCAAATCCATCTTGCTTTACGGCGAGGGCTGGAACTTCGGAGAGGTCGCCGACAACGCGCTCTTCGAGCAGGCCAGCCAAGGTCAATTGGCCGGAACATCGGTTGGCACCTTCAGCGACCGGCTGCGCGATGCCGTGCATGGCGGCAGTCCCGTGGCAGGTGAGACCAAGTTCCAACAAGGGTTCGGAACCGGCCTGGCCACCGATCCGAACGGTTCGGAGATCAATGGAACACCGGAGCAGGCTCTCGCCGAGCTCCAACACCAGACTGACCTGGTCAAGCTCGGCCTGGCCGGAAATCTCAGCGACTACAGCCTGACCACCTCCGACGGCACCGTGGCGAAGGGGGCCGAACTCGACTACCGGGGTTCACCCGCCGGCTACGCCAGCCAGCCCGATGAAATTATCAGCTACGTCGACGCCCACGACAACGAGACGCTCTTCGACATCGGCATGCTCAAGCTGCCCGCCGACACCACGATGGCCGACCGCGTGCGCATGAACACCCTGTCGCTGGCGACCGCAACACTGGCCCAGACGCCGTCATTCTGGCACGCGGGAACAGAGCTGCTGCGCTCCAAGTCATTGGACCGCAACAGTTACAACTCCGGTGACTGGTTCAACCGCATTGACTGGACGGGGCAGGAGTCAACGTTTGGTTCGGGGCTGCCACCGAAGGCAGACAACGGGGATCACTGGGCAGCGATGAAGCCCCTGTTAGAGAATGCGGCCAACAAGCCCCAGCCTGCCGACATCTCCGCCGCGGAAGCGGGCGCGCTCGATCTGCTGCGACTGCGTTCATCGATCGACTTGCTGCGTCTGGGCTCCGCCGAGCTCATCTCGCAAAAGGTGTCGTTCCCGGGCAGCGGAACCGAGGCAACACCTGGAGTCATCGTCATGAGCATCGACGACCTTGTGGGCGACGACGCGGATCCCGCGCTTGACGGCGCTCTCGTTGTTTTCAACGCCGGCCCTGATTCCGCCAGCCAGACTGTCGGTGCCCTCGCCGGCCGCGACTACGCCCTCGCACAGGTGCAGTCAAACGGGCTCGACCCCGTGGTCAAGCAGACGAGCTGGGATGCCAAGAGCGGAACCGTCAGCGTCCCCGCACGCACGGTCGCGGTTCTTGTGAACGCTACGGCCAACGAGCCGAGCAAACCGGGGAGTCCCGATCCGGGCCCCGGCACGGATCCCACGGATACTGTGAACCCTGGTGGAAACGAGGGACCTGGCGGAACAACAGGCCCGAGCGTCCCGGCAACTGTGCTGGCGACGGACACGCCGTCCGCGGAGGACCACCTCGCCAGCACCGGTGTCAATTTCGCGGTGCTTGCTGGGGTCGCCGTGTTGATGCTTTTGGCGGGGATGACGGCGTTCAGGGTGGCCCGTAGAAGAAGGGCAGGCCACTAACTCCAACGGCGGCAACAAAAAGCCTTCGGGCGGGCACGGAATTCATTCCGCGCCCGCCCGAAGGCTTTAAGCGATGTACTGCCGGGTGTAACCGGCGGAGTTCACCTGGAGGCGGAACCGACTAAGGCTCCAGGATGACCTTGCCCGTGGTGACGCGTCCCTGCAAGGCGGCATGGGCCGCGCCTGCCTCGGCAAGCGGGAATCGGGCGCCGATGCGGGCCGTCAATGTACCCGAAGCGGCCGCATTGAACACCTCCGTTGAACGCCAACTGCGCTCCTGGGCGTTCAGGAGGTAGTTGCCCAGCGTGGGGCGGGTGACGAACAGTGAGCCGCCGCTGTTCAACCGCTGCAAATCAAGCGGCGGCACCTGACCTGACGCGCCGCCAAAGAGCACCAGCATGCCCCGGGTGCGCAGCGATGCAAGCGAGCCGTCGAAGGTGTCCTTGCCAACGCCGTCGAACACCACATCAACGCCAATGCCGTCGGTGAATTCGCGCACGTTTGGGGCAAAGTTCTCGTAGCGCAGAACCTCGTCGGCGCCGGCCACGCGGGATAGTTCTTCTTTTTCTTCTGTGGAAACCGTTGTGATGACCCGGGCGCCGCGTTCCTTCAGCATCTGCGTCAGCAGCAGCCCAACGCCCCCGGCGCCGGCGTGCAGCAGCACGGTCTGGCCAGGCTCAACGTGATAGGTGGAATTCATCAGGTAATGAGCCGTCATGCCCTGCAGGGGGAGCGCCGCAGCAACATCCATGGGCACGCCCGCCGGAACATGAAACGCCTTCTCGGCCGGAAAGATGGCGTATTCGGCGTAGCAAGCGATGCCTTCAGCCGTGGCAACGCTGTCACCCACTGCGAAGCCTGCCACGTTGTTACCCACGGCAACCACCTGGCCTGACGCCTCCGTTCCCGGAGTGAAGGGGTAGGGGACCTTGTAGATGCCCTCGCGCTGGTAACTTTCGATGAAGTTCACGCCTACGGCAGCAATCTTCACGAGCAATTCGCCGGGCGCGGCCACGGGCATGGGGACTTGGGTTAGTTCCAAGACGTCGGGACCACCAGGGGCGGTGGCGACGATGGCGTTGGCGTACTCGGTCATGGTGAACTCCAAATCGGTAAGTCTCGCGGGGGCAAGGCAAGCCCTCTAACGTTCATCATAGGACGGCTCTCACATCCCGGAGGAACATTTGTGGATAAATATCGGTGACTATGAATAGTTCTGCTGTATAGTCGACTTATGACAATTTCAGTAGCCGTCTCCGGAGCCAGTGGTTACGCCGGGGGAGAGGTGCTGCGCCTGCTGGCCAGCCACCCCAACGTAACGATCGGCGCCATCACAGCGCACAGTAACGCCGGCACCCGCTTGGGCAGCCTTGCCCCGAACTTGCACGCCCTGGCCGATCGCGTCCTGGTTGAGACCACGGTGGAGAACCTGTCGGGACACGATGTTGTTTTCCTGGCCCTGCCGCACGGAGCCTCGGCTGCCATCGCGGCCCAGCTGCCCGAAAGCACCCTGGTGATCGACGCCGGAGCCGACCACCGCCTGCAGGATGCTGCGGCATGGGAAAAATTCTACGGTTCAGAACACGCCGGCACCTGGCCCTATGGTCTTCCTGAACTACCAGGCCACCGTGAAAAGCTCCGCGGCTCTAAGCGCGTGGCTGTTCCGGGTTGCTACCCCACGAGCTCATTGTTGGCCCTCATGCCCGGCTTTGCCGCCGGCGCCCTGCTGCCGGACGACGTCGTGATTGTCGCAGCATCGGGCACCTCCGGCGCCGGCAAGGCCGCCAAAATCAACCTCATTGGTTCCGAGGTCATGGGCTCCATGAGTCCTTACGGCGTTGGTGGCGGCCACAGGCACACCCCCGAGATCGAACAGGGCCTCTCCAACGCCTCCGGTCTGGACGTGAAGGTTTCCTTCACCCCCACCCTGGCGCCCATGAGCCGTGGCATCCTCACCACCGCCACAGCCAAGGTTTCCGCCGAAATCGCCGCGATGGAGGATCCAGCAACGGCTCTTCGCGAAATTTGGGAAGAAGCCTACGCGGAGGAACCATTTGTGCGTTTACTCCCCGAAGGCCAGTGGCCCACCACTAAATCAGTACAGGGTTCAAACTACGCAGCCCTGCAGATCGCCTACGATGCCCACGTCAACCGGGTGATTGTCTGCTGTGTCATTGACAATCTCACCAAGGGAACGGCCGGCGGGGCGGTACAGTCAATGAACATTGCACTCGGCCTGCCCGAAACCACAGGCCTGACCTTCCAAGGAGTAGCACCATGAGCGTGACCACCCCACTTGGCTTCCGGGCCGCCGGCGTAACAGCCGGACTCAAGAAATCAGGCAACCCGGATATGGCCCTCGTGGTCAACGACGGTCCTGACTTCCACGCCGCAGCAGTCTTCACCACCAACCGTGTGGCGGCCGCTCCCATTCACTGGTCCCGCCAGGTCCTCAGTGACGGCCGCGTTGACGCAGTAGTCCTGAATTCCGGCGGCGCCAACGCCTGCACGGGCCCCGAGGGGTTCCAGAACACGCACGCCACGGCCGAGAAAGTTGCCGAAGTATTGGGCCTCTCCGCCACGGACATTGCTGTCTGCTCCACCGGCCTGATCGGCGAACAGCTGCCCATGGACAAGATCCTGCCCGGCGTTGAGGCTGTTGCCGCTGCCCTGACGGCCGAGGGCGGAGCTGCCGCCGCTGCCGCGATCATGACCACCGACACTGTCCCCAAGGAAGCGGTGTGGACCTTACCTGCCAACGAGGATGGAATCAGCTACACCATCGGTGGAATGGCAAAGGGCGCTGGCATGCTGGCCCCCGGCCTGGCCACCATGCTGGTTGTCATCACCACCGACGCCGGTGTTGAAACTGAGGCCCTCGACGCCGCCCTGCGCGACGCCGTCCGCGTCACCTTCAGCCGGGCAGATTCCGACGGTTGCATGTCAACCAATGACACCGTGCTGCTCATGGCCTCCGGGGCATCCAAGGCAATCCCGAACATGGACGAGTTCACCGCAGGCCTCACACAGGTGTGCGCCACGCTGGCCCGTTCACTCATTGCGGATGCAGAAGGTGCCAGCCACGACATCGCCATCATCACCAAGAACGCAGACAGCGAACGCGACGCCGAGGTAGTCTCACGCGAAGTGGCCCGCTCCAACCTCTTCAAGGCGGCCATCTTCGGCAACGACCCCAACTGGGGCCGTGTGCTCTCTGCCGTAGGCACCACCGACGCCGTCTTCGATCCGGACAAGATCAACGTCAGCATCAACGGCATTCAAATCTGCCGCAACGGCTGCATCGGCGACTCCAGAGACCTCGTGGACCTCACCCCCCGTGAAGTCACCGTCGAGATCGACCTCAACGCCGGTTCGGCCGAGGCCACCATCTGGACGAACGACCTCACACACGCGTACGTCGAAGAAAACAGCGCCTACTCCTCGTAGCTCGCTGGCCGAGCTTGTCGAGACCCGGCGGCGGACCGGCATTCCCTCGGCGACTATCCGACCGACGGCCGCGGGCGGCCTTACGGTCTCCTTTACGTCGCCTACGGAAACGCCGGCTCCGCCGCCTCGAATCAACGGTCGCCTTGGGTGCCACGAGACTTGGGGACGCCGCCCAGTGTAAGCCGGACGCCGGAGCCGACATTTTTTGTAGGCGACGTAAAGGAGACGCCAAAGGCCGCCCGCGGCCGACGCGTCGGATAGTCGCCGGAAAAATGGCGGTCCGCCGGGAGGCTGGCACACACAACGCAGTACACAACAGGATTGAAGGAAGACATGATGGGTTCGGTGGCAACAGCGCAGGGTAAGGCTGGCACGCTGATTGAGGCGTTGCCGTGGATTCAACAGTTCGCCGGCACGGTGGTGGTTGTTAAGTACGGCGGCAACGCCATGATCAACGATGAGTTGCGGCGCGCGTTCGCCGAGGACATCGTCTTTATGCACCATGTGGGCATCAAGCCCGTGGTGGTGCACGGTGGCGGGCCACAGATCAACGCCATGCTCAAGCGCCTGGACATCAAGAGCGAGTTCAAGGGCGGGCTGCGCGTCACCACGCCCGAGGCCATGGACGTTGTGCGCATGGTTCTGACGGGTCAGGTTGGCCGCCAGCTGGTCGGCTTGATCAATGAGCACGGGCCGTACGCTGTGGGGCTTTCCGGTGAGGATGGCGCGCTGCTGCAGGCCGAGCGTACAGGCACGGTGGTGGACGGTTTGCCCGTGGACCTGGGCCTGGTTGGTGAGGTTGTGGGTGTGAACCCCGGCGCCATCCTTGACCTGCTCGAGGCCGGCCGGATCCCCGTGATCTCCACGGTGGCCCCCGAGGTAGGGGACGCCTCCACCGTTTTGAACGTCAACGCTGATACGGCCGCTGCGGCCCTGGCGATCGCATTGAACGCCTCACGCTTGGTGATCCTGACCGACGTCGAGGGTCTCTACGCAAACTGGCCGGACAAATCCTCGCTGCTCAGCGAGATCGGCGCCGGCACGCTGCGGGCCATGCTGCCAGAGCTGGAGTCGGGCATGATCCCCAAGATGGGAGCCTGCCTGGCCGCGGTCGACGGCGGGGTGGCTCGTGCCGCCGTCGTGGACGGCCGTAGCGCTCACTCCGTGCTGCTGGAATTGATGACTTTTGAAGGCAATGGAACGCAAATTTTCCCCGATGAGGACCAAAACTGATGACTGAGCCGAGTAACGACAACACCATTAATCTAGGCACCGCCAACGCTGCGGCCGTGACGGGTACAGGGACCAGCGCCCAGTGGCTGGCACGCTACAGGGATTCACTCATGGGTGTCTTTGGCAACCCCCAGCGAGTCCTGGTCCGCGGCGCCGGCGCCCTCGTGTGGGACGCCGACGGCAAGGAATATTTGGACCTCTTGGGCGGCATCGCCGTTAACGCCCTGGGTCATGCCCACCCGTTCGTCACCTCCGTGATCGCAAGCCAGCTGTCGACCCTGGGTCACGTGTCCAACTTCTTTACGAGCCCCACGCAGATCGCGCTGGCTGAAAAGCTGCTCGAGTTGAGCCAGGCACCCATCGGTTCCAAGGTGTTCTTCGCCAACTCGGGCACCGAGGCCAACGAGGCCGCGTTCAAGCTGGCCCGTGCCCACGGTGGCAAGGAACGCCCCACGATTTTGGCACTTGAGGGCGGCTTCCATGGCCGCACCATGGGTGCCCTCGCTATGACAGCCAAGCAGGCCTACCGGGAGCCTTTCGAGCCCATGCCCGCCGGTGTGCGCCACATCGCGTTCAATGACATTGACGCCCTGCGCGCCGCCATGGACGGCTCCGTTGCAGCCCTCGTGATCGAACCCATTCAAGGCGAGGCCGGCGTCCGTCCGCTTTCCGCCGAGTACCTGCGGGCCGCCAGGGACTTGACCCATGAACACGGCGCCCTCCTGATCCTCGATGAGGTTCAGACCGGCGTTGGCCGTACCGGCACCTGGTTTGCAGGAGTCAGTGCGGGCATCACCCCGGACGCCATGACCCTGGCCAAGGGCTTGGGTGGCGGCTTCCCGATCGGCGCCATCATCACCTTTGGCGAGGAATCCTCCCGGTTGCTCAGCGCCGGACAGCACGGGACCACCTTCGGCGGCAACCCGGTGGCCACCGCAGCGGCACTGGCCACCTTGCACGTGCTGGAATCTCAGGATGTGCTCGGCAATGTGAAGGCTATCAGTGAGCTTTTTGCCGAAGGCCTGGCCAAGGTCGACGGCGTCACGGAGGTTCGTGCCTTCGGCCTCCTGATTGGCTTTGACTTGGCAGAGCCCGTGGCGGCCGGAGTTGTCGCGGCGGCCCTGGATGCCGGCTTCATCGTCAACGCTCCACGCCCCAACACCATCCGCCTGGCTCCGCCGTTGAACCTGACGGCAAAGCAGGCCCAGTCCTTTATTGCAGCCCTGCCGGCGCTCCTGGAGACGGCCATCGCCGCTCATAATTCGGAAGGAAAGTCCTGATGACCCGCCATTTTCTCGTAGACACCGATCTCAGCCCCGCAGAGCAGGCCGAGGTTCTGGAGCTGGCCGTGCAGCTGAAGAAGGCGCCGTACTCCAAGGGCACCTTTGCTGGGGACGGCCAGGGCGCACAGACGGTTGCGGTGATCTTTGACAAGACCTCCACCCGGACACGTGTTTCCTTTGCAGCTGGCATTGCTGCCCTCGGTGGCAACCCGCTGATTATCAACCCGGGCGAGGCGCAGATTGGTCACAAGGAATCTGTGGCCGACACCGCCAAGGTGCTCGAGCGGATGGTGTCCACCATTGTGTGGCGGACCTACGCCCAGGCTGGTCTGGAAGAAATGGCGGCCAATTCTTCGGTGCCCGTGATCAATGCGCTGACCGATGACTACCATCCCTGCCAGCTGCTTGCCGATCTGCTCACCATCAAGGAGCACAAGGGTGAGTTGGCCGGGCTGACCATGACTTATATGGGGGACAGCGCCAACAACATGGCCAACTCGTACCTGCTGGCTGGAGTTACGGCTGGCATGCACGTGCGCATCACGGGGCCTGCCGGGTATTTGCCGGCCGACGCCGTCGTGCGTGCAGCTCAGGAACGCGCGGCGCAGACGGGCGGATCCGTGCTCATCACCACCGATGTGGCCGAAGCCGTGGCCGGCGCCGATGTTCTTGTCACTGACACATGGGTGTCCATGGGGCAGGAAGATGAAAAGGCCCAGCGCCTGGAACTGTTCAAGGCTTACGCGCTCGACGACGCCGCCCTCGCCCAGGCGGCGCCCGACGCGATCGTTTTGCACTGCCTTCCGGCCTACCGCGGCTACGAGATCGCTGCCTCCGTCATCGATGGCCCGCAGTCAGTGGTCTGGGATGAGGCCGAGAACCGCTTGCACGCCCAGAAGGCCCTCATGGTCTGGCTGGTTGAGAAGTCCGCAGCCGAGGCGGCTACGGCAAACAGTGTGGCCGGCCTGTAGCCATGGCCAGGGCGAGTAGTTCCGCAGCGGCCATGCCGGCCACCAAAACAGCACGGCAAGCACGGGTTTCTGCCTTGTTGACCAGCCGGGCTGTGCGGTCCCAGGCGGAGTTGGCCACATTGCTGGCCGATGACGGGCTTGTGGTGGGCCAGGCGACACTCTCGCGTGACCTCGTTGAACTGCGGGCGGTGCGGGTGCGTGGCAAGGATGGTGCCTTGATTTATGCCCTGCCAAAGGAGGGTGGGGATCGCAGCGTTCACTCAGCATCCTCCCAGGAGCTGTTGGATACCCGGCTGATTCGTCTCTGTGGGGAACTGCTGGTGACGGCCGAGGCCTCGGCGAATATTGCCGTGTTGCGGACGCCGCCGGGTGCGGCGAACTTCCTTGCTCTCGCCATTGACCATTCGGTTATGCCTTCCATTCTGGGCACGATCGCCGGAGATGACACCGTCATGGTCATTAGCCGGGAGCCAAACGGTGGGGCCGAAGTAGCCGAGCGATTCCTGCAGTTTGCCGCCGAATCCAGCGCTGGTGCCTAGCCTGCGCGTACGCTTTATCCAGCCGCGGGACGAGCGCTGAATATATTTTAGTAAGAATGCATAACCATGCATTATGCTGGGATGCAACGCAACAAAACACTCTGAGAATTTTTCACTAAAGGGAGATAAAAACGTGACTGAACGCATTGTATTGGCCTACTCCGGTGGTCTTGACACCTCCGTCGCCATCGGTTGGATCGGTGAAGCCACCGGTGCAGAAGTTATTGCAGTGGCTGTTGACGTAGGACAGGGCGGCGAGTCCCTCGAAGACATTCGCCAGCGGGCCCTGGCTTGCGGCGCCGTCGAAGCTTATGTTGCCGATGCACGTGACGAATTCGCCAACGAATACGCAATGCCCACGTTGAAGGCCAATGCCCTGTACCAGGGTCACTACCCGCTGGTTTCGGCCATCTCCCGCCCCGTGATCGTCAAGCACCTGGTCAAGGCTGCCCGCGAATTTGGCGCCACCACAGTTGCTCACGGTTGCACCGGCAAGGGCAACGACCAGGTCCGCTTCGAAGTTGGAATTCAGACTCTGGGCCCGGACCTGAAGTGCATTGCACCGGTTCGCGACCTGGCACTGACCCGCGACAAGGCCATCGCCTTCGCCGAGGCCAAGGGCCTGCCGATCGAAACCACCAAGAAGAACCCGTACTCCATTGACCAGAACGTCTGGGGCCGCGCCGTGGAAACCGGCTACCTCGAAGACATCTGGAACGCTCCCACCAAGGACATCTACGACTACACGGCCACCCCGGAATTCCCCCCGGCACCGGATGAAGTTGTCATCTCCTTCCACCAGGGTGTTCCTGTCGCCATTGACGGCGTGAAGGTCTCAGCGTTGCAGGCCATCCAGGAACTGAACCGCCGCGCCGGCGCTCAGGGTGTTGGCCGCATCGACGTCGTGGAAGACCGCTTGGTAGGCATCAAGAGCCGCGAGATCTACGAGGCACCCGGTGCCATGGCCCTGATCACCGCTCACAAGCACCTCGAAGACATCACGATCGAGCGCGAGCAGGCCCGTTTCAAGGCCACCGTCAGCCAGCGCTGGGCCGAGCTGGTCTACGACGGCCAGTGGTTCTCCCCGTTGAAGCGTTCACTGGATGCTTTCATCGAAGACACCCAAAAGTACGTCTCCGGAGACATCCGCATGACCCTGCACGGTGGCCAGGCCATCGTCAACGGCCGCCGCTCGGAGACCTCGCTGTACGACTTCGATCTGGCCACCTACGACACCGGTGACACCTTCGACCAGTCACAGGCCAAGGGCTTCATCGAGCTGTGGGGCATGTCCTCCAAGGTTGCTTCCACCCGCGACCAGCGCGCCGCAGGCAAGTAACCATGGCCCACGGAACTAACGAAGGTGCGCTCTGGGGTGGTCGCTTTCAGGGCGGCCCCGCAGACGCGCTAGCGGCACTGAGCAAGTCAACACACTTTGACTGGCGCTTGGCACTGTATGACATTGCTGGCTCCAAGGCGCACGCCCGCGTCTTGAACACGGCCGGGTTGTTGGACGCAAGTGAGCTCGAAGGCATGCTGAAGGCCCTTGACGAGCTCGAAGTGGATGTGAAATCCGGCGCGTACGGTCCTGCCGATTCCGATGAGGACGTCCACGGCTCTCTGGAGCGCGGACTGATTGAACGCGCCGGAACGGCCTTGGGCGGCAAGCTCCGTGCCGGCCGTTCGCGCAACGATCAGATTGCCACACTGGGGCGCATGTACCTGCGTGACCACGCACGGATCATCGCGGCCGGAGTTCTTTCCGTCATTGATGCGTTGGTGGAGCAGGCCAAGGCGCACCACGGTGTGGCCATGCCTGGCCGCACTCACCTCCAGCATGCTCAGCCAATTTTGCTCAGCCACCACCTGTTGGCCCATGCCTGGGCCCTGCTCCGTGATGTGCAACGCCTCGTTGACTGGGACAAGCGCGCAGCGGTTTCACCGTATGGCTCGGGTGCCTTGGCTGGGTCCTCACTGGGCCTGGACCCCAATGCTGTCGCTGCCGATCTCGGTTTCGACTCCGCTGTGTGGAACTCCATCGATGGCACCGCAGCACGCGATGTCTTCGCCGAGTTTGCTTGGGTTTCAGCCATGATTGGTGTGGACCTTTCCCGGGTTTCCGAGGAAGTCATCCTCTGGGCCACGAAGGAATTCTCCTTTGTGACCCTGCATGATTCCTACTCCACGGGATCCTCGATCATGCCGCAGAAGAAGAACCCGGATGTGGCTGAACTTGCCCGTGGCAAGGCGGGACGCCTGATTGGCGACCTGACCGGTCTGCTGGCAACGCTCAAGGGCTTGCCGTTGGCTTACAACAGGGATCTGCAGGAAGACAAGGAGCCCGTCTTCGACGCGGCAGACACCTTGGAACTTCTGCTCCCGGCCGTCTCCGGCATGATGGCCACGCTGGTCTTCAACACCGAACGCATGGAAGCGCTGGCACCTCAGGGCTTCGCGCTGGCTACGGATATTGCCGAATGGCTGGTCCGTCAGGGCGTACCGTTCCGCGATGCACACGAGCTTTCCGGTGCTGCGGTCAAGGTGGCCGAGGGCCGTGGCGTTGAGCTGTGGGACCTCACGGATGCCGAGTACGCGGGCATTTCCGAGCACCTCACACCCGAGGTTCGTACCGTCCTGAGCACCAACGGTTCGTTGAACAGCCGTAACGCCCAGGGTGGCACCGCCCCCTCGGCTGTGCTGTTGCAGCTCGCGGCCCTTGAGGGTCAGCTGGGCGAAGTTCGAAGCTTCGTGGCCTGACCGGCGTCGTACGTCTGAAAAGCGCTAAAGCAGGAAATGCCCGTATCCGTAGTGGATACGGGCATTTCCTGCTTTAGCGCACAGCGGCCTCCCACCGCTCGCAAGCTCGCGGCGGGACCCCCGGCCGCTATGCTGGGGGGCATGACTGATATTTCTAACGCGCAGCTGATGGACCGCCTAAAGATTGCGGCCGACAACGTAGGCGCCAAATTAGGGAGCCTCACGGACGCCGATGTCCTGGAGCCCACCGATTTGCCGGGATGGACGCGCGGGCACGTGCTGGCGCACATCGCGCATGTTTCAAACGCTGTTGCCCGGCAGGCTGAGTATGCCTTGCGCGGGGAATTAATTGAATTTTACGACGGCGGCCAGGGTGGCCGCACGCAGGCGATCGAGATGAACGCAGGCCACTCGGCGGCCGAACACCGCGAGTACATTTCTGCCGCTTTCACCAGGGCTCTGACGGTCCTGGATGGACTCGAGGATGCGCAATGGGAGCTGCCCATCAGCTACCGCAACGGCACAGTACGCGACGGTGCGCTGGCGTACTGGCGCGAGCTCGTGATCCACCTGGCCGATCTCCAGTTGGGCCGCGGCCCCGAGACCTGGTCCAAGGAGTTCTGCCTGTATCTCTTCGAGTTCCTGGCTGACCGTGTCCCGGCAAATGTGAAACTAAAGCTACTTCCTTTGGCGTTGCCTCCCATGACCATTGGCTCAGGCCAGAACAGCGTTTCGGTGCAGGGCATGCTGACCGATATCGCTGCCTGGTTGTCCGGCAGGACACCCACTATGGGCAGCCTGCGCGCCGAAGCTGCCGCGGATTCCGTGGAGCTGCCCAAGCTGCTGCCCTGGCCGTCCGCGTTCGCCGCCAAATAGCCCCCGGGTTGTGACTTCTTAGCCGCGTTTCTCGGCGATGGTGCGATCTCCTGAACCCCAGTGGGTCGGTGCCACCTCGGTCACGATGACCTTGATGGATTCGACGGGGGCATCGAGTGCATTGGACACCGAGTTCGTCACTTGAGAGATGAGGTTGCGAATCTGCTGGGGCTCGCGGCCCTCGATGAGGGAAATCTGAATGATAGGCATGGTCTGCTTCTTTCCGTCCGTGGTGGGCTGCCGTCAACTTTAGCGGCACGGGGCGTGTTGACTACTTCTCTCCGGCAATCCGCCACAGATGCAAGGTGGCATAGGAGCGCCAAGGCTTTAGCGGCTCGGCCATGCGGCTCAGCTCCGGGGCTTTGATGCTGCGAGCCTGCGTCAGGGTGTCGCCCCGGAGCAGGCCGTAGCCATTGCGCACGGCGGCGTCGCCGGGAAGGAAGATGTCGCTGTTGCCCAGCACCCGCATGGCCACGTATCCCACGGTCCAGGGGCCGATGCCTGCAAGCGGCAGGAGCTTTTCGGCCAAGGACTCGTAGCTGTCGCCCTTGCCGATGTGCAGCGAACCCTCAGCCAGCATCGCCGCGACAGCCACTATCGAGTCGATCCGTCGCTGCGGACCCCGGAGGATGTCCCTGCCACGTGCGGCAATTTCGGCAGGAGCCGGGAAGAAATGCGTCATGGAGCCGTGCGGCAGCCGGGAGGGCGTGCTGAGTGCAACTAGTTGTGCAAGTGCCGTGCGTGCTGCAGCCACCGTGACCTGTTGGCCCACCATGGCTCTGATCATGATCTCGGCTGGATTTACACAGCCGGGCAGACGAATTCCGGGCAGCGCTGCCACCCTTGCCGCCAAGAGCGGATGCGCACTTAGCGCCTTGTCTGCCATCTGCGGATTGTGGCCCAAATTTAGCAAGTGCCGCACATGGCCACGAAGTTCGGCGGCGTCCGCCGGGTCTTCCAAGTCCTGCTCAAGCCACAATGCTCCGGCTTCCCAGTTCACGCGAAACCAGCCATGCCCGTGGGTGAGGAGCACGGTTCTGGCGTAGCTGGACGAATCGGCGTCCTCCACGCCCGGTATGGCGCGGGCCGCCAGGAAGTCAAAGATCCCGGGTTCAAAGGGGGCAATAAAATCTAGAGCGATGGCCATCTAAGCAGTATTTCACGCCTCACTATTTACGAAGCTGCGTACGGTTTGGCCTGGATATGGCGCAGCTTTTGAACCTGCGCCCCATTCAGACAGCTCGGCGCGCAGGCGTCCAACAAGCTCGCGGCACCGCCCTGCTAAGTTGGGATGATGGCCAAGCCAATGGACCTTCATGAACTCTTGCACCTTCCTGCCACTGAGGTAGCGCCCTACTTGCTGGGCGCCTTGGTGAGGCACGAGAGCCCGGAAGGTCCCGTCGTCGTCCGTCTGAGCGAGGTGGAGGCTTATCTGGGCCCGGCTGATTCCGCAGACCCAGACCCCGGCGCCCACAGCTATCGGGGGATGACGAATCGCAATGCCGTGATGTTCGGCCCACCCGGCCACCTCTACGTGTACTTCACCTACGGAATGCACTTTTGCGCGAACCTGGTCTGCCGGCCCGAGGGGACATCGTCGGGATGTCTGATGCGTGCCGGCGAGATCGTAGAGGGACTGGAGCTGGCCCGTTCCCGCCGGCCAACGGCCAAGAACGACGTCGAGCTGGCCCAAGGCCCTGCCCGGCTCGCCAAGGCCCTAGCCTTTGGCCGTGAACACAACGGTCTGAGCGCACTTGGTGGGGAAGTGAGCTTGACCCTGCCGCGGATTCCCGTGGAGGCTGTGCGCACCGGACCGCGCGTTGGAATCAGCGGGCCCGGTGGCACCGAGGCCTACCCGTGGCGGTATTGGATCGACGGCGATCCGACCGTCTCGAAGTTCAAGCCGGGAGTGGTGCGTTCTGGGCGTCCGCGCGCATCAACTGCTCCGAGTACTCAATGAGTTCAGTCACTTGTGGCAGCAGGTCCGCAGGTGTCAATCGCTGGACCAGGCCGGAGCGCGATGCCGGCCATTCATATTCCAGCAACGAGTACACACGGGTGTCCACACGAGTGCCATCGTGCCCGCGGCGGTAGCCGCGCAGCACGCCGTCCAAGGTGGCTCCGAGTTTTTCAATGGCAGCGGCGCTGCGAACATTGCGCGCGTCGCAGCGAAGGGTCACCCGGTAGACGCGCAACTCCTCAAACGCGAACTCCAAGAGCGCCAGTTTTGAGGAGGCATTGACGTTGCGGCCCCAGTAATTCCGGCCAAAAAAGGTCATGCCCAGCTCAACGCGTGACTGCTCGGGAACGTAGTCGTAAAGGCTGGTGGTACCCGCTACTGTGCCGGTCTCTTCGTCGATGACGGCAAAGGCGATGACAGACGGGTCAGCAATTCGGGTGGCAAACAGCCGTTCCAGGGCACGCTTGGACGTGGGCAGTTCGGAGGCCATGCCAGCCCACATCTCTGCATCGATGTAGGGGTACAAATCTGCCGCGTGACGACGCCGTAGCGGAACAAGCCGGACACCATGCCCGGGAAGTGAAATGTTGTGTTGCACGGAGAATATATAAGCACCTTTTTGGGCATCGCAAAAGCCCCCTGTTTTGACCCTGTACCGTTGAAGGGTGAACGAGAGATTAAGTGCCCCGGAAACACCCATTTCAACCCACACCCAGAGCCCCGAAACTTCGCATGTTTCCGCGGTTCTCGATGAGTTGTGCGCCACAGTTGAGGACTACCCCGCAGAGGGCATTGTTTTCAAAGATTTAACCCCAGTTTTTGCTGACGGTGCCGCCTTCAAGTTGATGGTTGATTCCATCGTCACGGCCTTCGCCGGAAAGTTCGACGCCGTTGCCGGAATTGAGGCTAGAGGTTTCCTCCTGGCCGCGGCTGCTGCCTACGCCACGGGAACCGGTGTCATCACCATCCGCAAGGCTGGAAAATTGCCGCGCGAGGTGTTCGCCGAAAGCTACGCGCTGGAGTACGGCCAGGCAACCCTCGAGCTGCACAAGGAAGACGTCCCAGCCGGCACGCGTGTGCTAATTCTTGACGATGTTCTCGCCACCGGCGGCACGATCGGCGCGGCCGTTTCGTTGCTTGAGCGCTCGGGTGCCATCGTGACAGGTGTGGGTGTGGTTCTGGAGATTGACGGATTGCCGGGCCGGAGCAACCTCGCGCCGCATGAGGTTCTCTCACTACAGACTGTGTGACGGTCGCCGCGCCAACAGCACCACCCGCCGCGTTCCCGTGCCCAACGGTGAAAATTGGCGAACCGCCGCGCGGCTAAGGGGATAGACTAGACGGTCCGCCTTTTGGCGGTAAGCCTTACGTATCAGGAGCCTTGCATGTATGACGACGAGTTGGCCCAGGAACGCACTTATGTCCACGGCCTGTATTCCCGGCTGGATGAACTTCGCGCTGAAAAGGTTGAGCAGCTCGGTGAGGTTCGCCGTGCTAAATCCATGGGCACGCATCAAAATCGCTCGGAACGTGATGCCTTTGCCACGTTGTATGAAAACCGTTTGGCGCAGCTGAACGCGGTCGATGACAAGCTGGTTTTCGGTCGTCTGGATCTCGACGATGGCCAATCCCGCTATATCGGCAGGATCGGCCTTTCCTCCGAGGATCTACGGCAACTCATGGTCGACTGGCGCGCCCCCGAGGCCGGTACTTTCTACCAGGCCACCGCCTTTGAACGCCTTGGTGTGCGCCGGCGTCGTCACTTGCTCCTGCAGGGCCGCAACGTCAAGGCCATCGAGGACGACGTCCTTGACCACACCATGCTCGTTGATGGCGATCACCTGCAGGGCGAGGGGGCGCTCCTGGCTGCCCTGAACTCCAAGCGCACAGGGCGCATGAATGACATTGTCGGCACCATTCAGGCGGAGCAGGACCGGATTATCCGCTCGCCCCTGAGCGGCGCCCTCGTGGTGCAAGGCGGCCCCGGTACAGGCAAGACTGCCGTCGCACTGCACCGCGCCGCCTACCTGCTCTACACGCACCGCGAACGGTTGCAGGCAGCTGGCGTGCTGTTGGTGGGCCCGTCGAACGCTTTCATGAAGTACATCGAGCGCGTGCTGCCCTCCCTGGGCGAGACCGGCGTTGTGATGGCCAGCGTGGGAAATCTGTTCCCCGGTGTGCGAGCAACCGCTGCCGAGTCACCGGAAACAGCCGAGCTCAAGGGCCGTTTGGTCATGGCCGAGGTGGTTGCCAACGCTGTGGCCAACCGCCAGCGCCTACCGCGGGCGGATGCCCGGCTTGACGTTGAGGGCACTCGTTTGATCTTGACGGTCCGGCAGGTGCGCCGTGCTCGGGACAAGGCACGGGCCACAGGCCTGCCGCACAATGAAGCACGCATCACCTTCGTCAAGACGCTGCTGCGTGAGCTGACAGAACAATTGCGAGAGCACATTGAAGCTGCCGGTGCAGGAAACAATGCGGACAGGTCCTACCTGGCCGAGGATGTTCGATCAGCGCACGACGTGCGCGTCATGCTGAACCTTTGCTGGATGCCGATGACTGCCGCGAAGCTCGTCGATGACATGTTTAGCAAGCCCGAGATTCTTGCCGCCGTGACCCCTGACTTCACCCAGGCCGAGCGTGATCTGTTGTTGCGCAGTCCCGGCTCTGGCTGGAGCGAATCGGATGTGCCGTTGCTGGATGAGGCCGCCGAGCTTCTGGGTGAGATGGATGCCTCCGGTGGCCGCGCTCAGGCGTCGGCGGATTCGCAGCGGAAGCGGGATTTGGCCAACGCCGAAAAGGCCATCGCCAACATGAATCAGCAGCTGGAGGATTCCGGTGTTGACGGCATCCTGACGGCTGAGCAGCTGGCCGACTACAACATTGTGGAAGCGGCTTCCCAGACCAGCGCGGAACGTGCCCTGACTGATCGCTCGTGGGCTTATGGTCACGTAGTGATTGATGAGGCTCAGGAACTTTCGCCCATGCAGTGGCGCTTGCTCGTTCGTCGCTGCCCCGTGAAGTCCTTCACGATTGTGGGCGACATCGCCCAGACCAGTTCCTCCTCGGGAGCCATGTCCTGGGAGCATGCGCTCGCTCCGTTCATGGGGGAGCGGTGGAACATGGAAGAGCTCACGGTCAACTACCGTACGCCGATGCAGATCGCCGAGGCTGCTGTACGCATGGCCAATGCCGCCGGGCAGGTAGTCTCGGCGCCCAAGGCAGTGCGCGACGGCGAATGGGAACCGCTGGTTGACCATGTCGCCGCAGCCGACGTGGTAGCCACGGTTGTGGCAGTCATGCCCGAGGAGACTGCCGCAGTGGGTGGTGGACTTGTAGCGGTCATTGCTCCCGCGGCCCTGGTGCAGCAGACCACACTCGCACTGCGATCCGTGTACGGAAATCGCATTGGCCACGGAGCCGGATCATTGGAACAAGACATTGTGGTGATTGATCCGCACGAGGCCAAGGGTCTGGAATTTGATGGCGTCATCATCGTTGAGCCGGCCACTCTGCTCGCGGACGCCAACGGACGCGTAGGGGACTTGTACGTCTCCATGACCCGGCCCACCCAGCGCCTACGCATGATCACCTCGCAGCCACTGCCTGCGGGAATCAAGGCGTAAAGGCCGCACCGTGTGCCGCTGTGGTTGCCCAACGCAACCACTGCGGCACACAATGCGGGCGTGCGAATGGCGAAGAATCGCCGTCGTGCTGGTAATTTTGGAGCGTGTCTTTGCAAACTGAACTCCGCGCCCCCGAGAACGATCCCAGCTTCGCCAATGTTTGGCAGGAGCTCAAATGGCGAGGCCTGGTCCAGGTCTCCACTGACGAGGCGGCTCTTGAAGAGCTCCTCGCCGGCGATCCCATCACGTACTATTGCGGTTTCGATCCCACAGCACCGAGCCTGCACCTGGGCAACCTCGTTCAGCTCTTGACCATGCGGCGCATGCAGCTGGCCGGCCACAAACCGCTGGGTTTGGTAGGCGGTTCCACCGGTCTGGTGGGGGATCCACGCCCGACGGCGGAGCGGACCATGAACTCCAAGGAAACAGTTTCCGAGTGGGTCGGCTACCTGCAGGGCCAGGTCCAGCGATTCCTGTCGTTCGACGGTGAGAACGCTGCCCGCATGGTCAACAACCTCGACTGGACGGCGCCCATGAGCGCCATCGATTTTCTGCGTGACGTTGGCAAGTACTTCCGCGTCGGCACCATGATCAAAAAAGACATCGTTGCTTCACGCCTAAACTCTGATGAGGGCATCAGCTACGCCGAATTCAGCTACCAGATCCTGCAGGGTATGGATTACCTGGAGCTCTTCCGCCAGTATGGGTGTGTTTTGCAGCAGGGTGGCTCCGATCAATGGGGCAACCTCACTAGCGGAACCGAACTGATTCGCAAGGTTGAAGGCGCCTCCGTGCATGCTTTGGGCACCCCCTTGATCACGAACTCCGACGGCACCAAGTTTGGTAAGAGCGAAGGCAACGCGATTTGGCTCGATGCAGCCATGTGCAGCCCGTTCGACATGTACCAGTTCTGGCTCCACACTGCCGACGCCGATGTGGTGGATCGTTTGAAGGTCTTCACCTTCCTTTCCCGTGAGGAGATTGCTGCCATTGCAGAATCGGTTGCCCAGAAGCCGCAGGCCCGTGAAGGCCAGCGCACTCTGGCCTTCCAGGTGACCTCAATCGTTCACGGCGTTGACGCCACATTGAAGGTCATTGCTGCATCCGGTGCTTTGTTCGGCCAGGGCGACTTGGCCGAGCTGGATCTGACCACACTTGAATCGGCAACTCGGGAACTTCCCCGATCGGGCGCACCGGCAGAAGGCCTCAACATTGTTGAGCTGTTGGTCGCTGCCGGGTTGTCCAAGAGCAATTCAGAAGCACGCCGCACAGTGGGGGAGGGTGGTGCCTATGTCAACAACGTCAAGATCACAGACCTGGACGCCACTTTGGGTGCCGGCGATGCGCTCCACGGTAAGTTCCTTCTGGTGCGCCGCGGCAAGCGAACGCTGGCCATGGTTGAACTAGGCAACTGATCGCTACTTGCCTGCTCATTCACGAAGATACCCGTTCCCGACTTGCGTTGGGGGCGGGTATCTGTGTATTGTTCTATCTGTTGCTTGCACAAGGTTGAGCCGCTTCGAAAGAAGCACCGACTCCCATCTTGCAGGCATCCAAATCTAAAACTTCCATGGATATTGTTGACTCCTTGAGTCGGAATATCCTTGAAAACACAGATTTGCGGAATTCATGAAGTGACCAGCCGCACATGCTGCGGATTGGACAAAATGAATTCTAATGAAATAAAGTATGAATATCGCAACGACGAAAACTAATTATGAATTACTAATTAGCAATTACTCGAATGCAGTTGTTGTTTGAGAACTCAATAGTGTGCCAAGTTTTATTGATACCAATTTATTTATATTGAATTGGTTATTTGATTGGTTGTTGCCGCCCCTGTGGTGATGGCTGATCGTTTAGCTGGTTTCGAATTTAGTGCATGTGTTCATTACCTTTTTCCGGTGTGAATGTGTGTGTCTGTTTAGTTATTAACGGAGAGTTTGATCCTGGCTCAGGATGAACGCTGGCGGCGTGCTTAACACATGCAAGTCGAACGATGAACCGGTGCTTGCACTGGGGATTAGTGGCGAACGGGTGAGTAACACGTGAGTAACCTGCCCTTAACTCTGGGATAAGCCTTGGAAACGAGGTCTAATACTGGATATTGACTTTTCCTCGCATGGGGATTGGTTGAAAGATTTATTGGTTTTGGATGGACTCGCGGCCTATCAGCTTGTTGGTGAGGTAATGGCTCACCAAGGCGACGACGGGTAGCCGGCCTGAGAGGGTGACCGGCCACACTGGGACTGAGACACGGCCCAGACTCCTACGGGAGGCAGCAGTGGGGAATATTGCACAATGGGCGAAAGCCTGATGCAGCGACGCCGCGTGAGGGATGACGGCCTTCGGGTTGTAAACCTCTTTCAGTAGGGAACAAGGCCAGACGTTGTCTGGTTGAGGGTACTTGCAGAAGAAGCGCCGGCTAACTACGTGCCAGCAGCCGCGGTAATACGTAGGGCGCAAGCGTTATCCGGAATTATTGGGCGTAAAGAGCTCGTAGGCGGTTTGTCGCGTCTGCCGTGAAAGTCCGGGGCTCAACTCCGGATCTGCGGTGGGTACGGGCAGACTAGAGTGATGTAGGGGAGACTGGAATTCCTGGTGTAGCGGTGAAATGCGCAGATATCAGGAGGAACACCGATGGCGAAGGCAGGTCTCTGGGCATTAACTGACGCTGAGGAGCGAAAGCATGGGGAGCGAACAGGATTAGATACCCTGGTAGTCCATGCCGTAAACGTTGGGCACTAGGTGTGGGGGACATTCCACGTTTTCCGCGCCGTAGCTAACGCATTAAGTGCCCCGCCTGGGGAGTACGGCCGCAAGGCTAAAACTCAAAGGAATTGACGGGGGCCCGCACAAGCGGCGGAGCATGCGGATTAATTCGATGCAACGCGAAGAACCTTACCAAGGCTTGACATGAACTGGAAACGCTTGGAAACAAGTGCCCCGCTTGCGGTCGGTTTACAGGTGGTGCATGGTTGTCGTCAGCTCGTGTCGTGAGATGTTGGGTTAAGTCCCGCAACGAGCGCAACCCTCGTTCTATGTTGCCAGCACGTAATGGTGGGGACTCATAGGAGACTGCCGGGGTCAACTCGGAGGAAGGTGAGGACGACGTCAAATCATCATGCCCCTTATGTCTTGGGCTTCACGCATGCTACAATGGCCGGTACAATGGGTTGCGATACTGTGAGGTGGAGCTAATCCCAAAAAGCCGGTCTCAGTTCGGATTGGGGTCTGCAACTCGACCCCATGAAGTCGGAGTCGCTAGTAATCGCAGATCAGCAACGCTGCGGTGAATACGTTCCCGGGCCTTGTACACACCGCCCGTCAAGTCACGAAAGTTGGTAACACCCGAAGCCGGTGGCCTAACCCCCTTGTGGGGAGGGAGCTGTCGAAGGTGGGACTGGCGATTGGGACTAAGTCGTAACAAGGTAGCCGTACCGGAAGGTGCGGCTGGATCACCTCCTTTCTAAGGAGCACCAAACGCCACGAGATGGCCCGCATGGGTTGTGTTGGTGGTGTGAGGAGTAAAGACTCATTGCCAGAACGTATGTTTCTGGGTGAGTTGCTCAAGGGTGGAATATCAATAAAATAGCCGATGATCGGTCACGCTTAGCCTGGTTCAAGTACAACACCTCTTTTGGGGGTGTGAGGAACGAACCTTTCGGGTTGAGGGTTTTCTGGTTGTTATGTGTTTGGCACACTGTTGGGTCCTGAAACAACAACTGTTTCGATCCGCACCCCTGTGGGGTGTGTGGTTGAAGGGGTTGGTGTGTTTCTGGTTTCCCGCACACAACGGATCCACCGATGAAACACTTTTGCGTGTTGTTGGGTGGGGATGTGTGTGGTGGGGTTGTTGTTTGAGAACTACATAGTGAACGCGAGCATCTTTATAAAGAAGCAATTTCTTTGAGATAATTAGAACCTGGATCTGATGCTGGTACACCTTTTGGGTGTGGTGGTAGCGGTTTTCATGGTTCTCTCGATAAGTAAGAGTGACAACTTGTGTGTTGTCAAGTTTTTAAGGGCACACGGTGAATGCCTTGGCATTAGGAGCCGAAGAAGGACGTAGGAATCTGCGATAAGCCTCGGGGAGTTGATAACCAAACTTTGATCCGAGGGTGTCCGAATGGGGGAACCCCGCCACCGGTTGCAAGACCAGGTGGTGACCCGCATCTGAATATATAGGATGTGTGGAGGGAACGTGGGGAAGTGAAACATCTCAGTACCCACAGGAAGAGAAAACAAAAGTGATTCCGTTAGTAGTGGCGAGCGAACGCGGAACAGGCTAAACCGTGTCATGTGTGATAGCCGGCGGGCGTTGCATGGTGCGGGGTTGTGGGACTTACCGTGACGGATCTGCCGGTTCGTTGAGGGGAATGGTGCATGTATAGGTGAACGGTTTTGAATGGCCGACCGTAGAGGGTGAGAGTCCCGTAACTGAAATGCAGTGCACTCCCTTAGGTGAGTATCCCAAGTAGCACGGGGCCCGAGAAATCCCGTGTGAATCTGTCAGGACCACCTGATAAGCCTAAATACTACCTAATGACCGATAGCGGACAAGTACCGTGAGGGAAAGGTGAAAAGTACCCCGGGAGGGGAGTGAAATAGTACCTGAAACCGTGTGCTTACAATCCGTCAGAGCAAGCGTGCACCTTGGTGTAGTTGTTCTTGTGATGGCGTGCCTTTTGAAGAATGAGCCTGCGAGTTAGTGTTACGTCGCGAGGTTAACCCGTGTGGGGAAGCCGTAGCGAAAGCGAGTCTGAATAGGGCGAGTGTAGTGGCGTGATCTAGACCCGAAGCGAAGTGATCTACCCATGGCCAGGTTGAAGCGCGTGTAAGAGCGCGTGGAGGACCGAACCCACTTCAGTTGAAAATGGAGGGGATGAGCTGTGGGTAGGGGTGAAAGGCCAATCAAACTTCGTGATAGCTGGTTCTCCCCGAAATGCATTTAGGTGCAGCGTTGCGTGTTTCTTACCGGAGGTAGAGCTACTGGATGGCTAATGGGCCCTACAAGGTTACTGACGTCAGCCAAACTCCGAATGCCGGTAAGTCAGAGCGTAGCAGTGAGACTGTGGGGGATAAGCTTCATAGTCGAGAGGGAAACAGCCCAGACCACCAACTAAGGCCCCTAAGCGTGTGCTAAGTGGGAAAGGATGTGGGATTGCTTAGACAACCAGGAGGTTGGCTTAGAAGCAGCCATCCTTAAAAGAGTGCGTAATAGCTCACTGGTCAAGTGATTCCGCGCCGACAATGTAGCGGGGCTCAAGTACACCGCCGAAGTTGTGGATTTCAAACATTGCCCTAGCCATTAGGTTCGTCCTGTGGTTCAGGGGTTTGGAGTGGTAGGGGAGCGTCGTGTAGGCATTGAAGTCGCAGTGTGAACTAGCGGTGGAGCCTACACGAGTGAGAATGCAGGCATGAGTAGCGAAAGACGGGTGAGAAACCCGTCCGCCGAATGATCAAGGGTTCCAGGGTCAAGCTAATCTGCCCTGGGTAAGTCGGGACCTAAGGCGAGGCCGACAGGCGTAGTCGATGGACAACGGGTTGATATTCCCGTACCGGTGAAGAACCGCCCATATTGAACTAAGGATACTAACCACCCAAACCACTAATTGCGTGCCTTCGGGCCAGGATTGTGTGGGGAGCGTGGGACCTGACTTAGGGAGGTAAACGTATTAACAGGTGTGACGCAGGAAGGTAGCCGAGCCGGGCGATGGTTGTCCCGGTCTAAGGACGTAGGAAACACGATAGGCAAATCCGTCGTGTTGTCTTCAATGACGATTCTGAGATCTGATGGGACCCCCGTAGGGGGGAATTCGGTGATCCTATGCTGCCTAGAAAAGCATCGACGTGAGGTTCAAACTGCCCGTACCCCAAACCGACACAGGTGATCAGGTAGAGAATACTAAGGCGATCGAGAGAATTATGGTTAAGGAACTCGGCAAAATGCCCCCGTAACTTCGGGAGAAGGGGGGCCTGCCCCGTGAAGAAGATTTACTCTTCATGAGCGGGTGTGGGCCGCAGAGACCAGGGGGAAGCGACTGTTTACTAAAAACACAGGTCCGTGCGAAGTCGCAAGACGATGTATACGGACTGACTCCTGCCCGGTGCTGGAAGGTTAAGAGGACCGGTTAGCTCAACTTGTTGAGCGAAGCTGAGAATTTAAGCCCCAGTAAACGGCGGTGGTAACTATAACCATCCTAAGGTAGCGAAATTCCTTGTCGGGTAAGTTCCGACCTGCACGAATGGAGTAACGACTTCCCCGCTGTCTCAACCATAAACTCGGCGAAATTGCAGTACGAGTAAAGATGCTCGTTACGCGCAGCAGGACGGAAAGACCCCGAGACCTTTACTATAGTTTGGTATTGGTGTTCGGAGTGGCTTGTGTAGGATAGGTGGGAGACTGTGAAGTCACGACGCTAGTTGTGATGGAGTCATCGTTGAAATACCACTCTGGTCACTTTGGACATCTAACTTCGGCCCGTAATCCGGGTCAGGGACAGTGCCTGATGGGTAGTTTAACTGGGGCGGTTGCCTCCTAAAAAGTAACGGAGGCGCCCAAAGGTTCCCTCAGCCTGGTTGGCAATCAGGTATCGAGTGTAAGTGCACAAGGGAGCTTGACTGTGAGAGGGACACCTCAAGCAGGGACGAAAGTCGGGACTAGTGATCCGGCGGCACATTGTGGAATGGCCGTCGCTCAACGGATAAAAGGTACCTCGGGGATAACAGGCTGATCTTGCCCAAGAGTCCATATCGACGGCATGGTTTGGCACCTCGATGTCGGCTCGTCGCATCCTGGGGCTGGAGTAGGTCCCAAGGGTTGGGCTGTTCGCCCATTAAAGCGGTACGCGAGCTGGGTTTAGAACGTCGTGAGACAGTTCGGTCCCTATCCGCTGCGCGCGCAGGAAATTTGAGAAGGGCTGTCCTTAGTACGAGAGGACCGGGACGGACGAACCTCTGGTGTGTCAGTTGTACTGCCAAGTGCATCGCTGATTAGCTACGTTCGGATGGGATAACCGCTGAAAGCATCTAAGCGGGAAGCCCGCTTCAAGATGAGATTTCCATACACGTAAGTGTGAGAGGCCCCCAGCTAGACCACTGGGTTGATAGGCCGGATGTGGAAGCGAGGACTAAAGACTCGTGAAGCTGACCGGTACTAATAGGCCGATAACTTACACAACACACACATCTTTATACACAAAGATTGCTCGCGTTCACTATGTGGTTCCCAACCAACAAACCCAGGCGTTTGTTCGTTGAAACCAAAAAAACAGGGTACCCCTGTGAGAACCCCCACCACATCAGTGGTGAAGGACCATCACCAGGACCCTGTACAATAAAATACTGTTGTTCCATAACAAGAACACCCAACAAGCCACCCAACCCCAGCAACAGCTGACGGTTCAGGGGAACGAGTTACGGTGGTCATAGCGTGGGGGAAACGCCCGGTCCCATTCCGAACCCGGAAGCTAAGACCCACAGCGCCGATGGTACTGCATTCGTGAGGATGTGGGAGAGTAGGACACCGCCGGACAACACGTAAAAAGAAGGTCGAGGCCCCACACCAGCAATGGTGCGGGGCCTCCCTCACTTAACAAACAAAACACCAAACCCACCACCACCCAACGACCACCCGCCACCAGGTGGCCACACATGCTTAAAGACCCATGTGTCGGCCAAGCGCCCGGGACACCGGCCAGAGTTCAGAAGGCCACATGCCGTGTGAGGAATCGCATCCCATGGCGACTGATGGCTGTAGCGATACATCCCGCTGGTCTCCGGGGAAGAATATTTGACCTGGTTCAGGAGTAAGGTTGGCGGATGCAGAATCTTTTTTCCCATGCCCATGAGCCCGACTATGTGTCACCTCTGGATGCTAAGCCCTACGAAGATTCGGTGGTCATCGATGTACCGCAGGATCAGGCCTTTGATGGCTTCACTGATGCTGTGCATCTCTGGTGGCCGGTGGCAGAACTGAGCGTGTTCGGTGAAGGGAGCCATGTTGCGATCCTTCGTGATCATCTGGTCGAAGAATCAGAAGACGGAGATGAGATGGTTTGGGCGGAAATTCAGGAGTGGGACTCACCTGGGTTCATCCGACTTCACTGGACATTGGGAAGCGAAGAACTGGGAACTTCGGACGTTGAGATCCATTTTGATGTTGCCGACGGAGGCCTGACCCGCGTGACAATCCGTTGTGAGCGTGCATTGAGCTCCGAAAGTGACTCGGATAACGTATTTATCTGTGATTGGGCACTCATCTTGGCCAGATACGCCAGATTCATGGGTGGAGCCGCCAAGCTCGACTAGACTGGTAGATGGACCAATGCGTCCAGAGATTTTTCGAAGAACATCAATAGTGAAGAGCGGCTGTTACTGTGCCAGTTAGTGCGCTCGAAGGTTTAGGAGTCGGCATGGCTGAGCATTACGAAGGAAAGCGCGAGGATAATTCTCGCGGACGCGACAACAAGGGTGGCAACGACCGTCCTTACACCGAACGTCCTCCCACTAACGACCGCCAGACGGCGCGTCCCTACTCTGATCGACCCGCCCGCTCCTTTGGCGACCGCGACAACCGCGGTGGCCAGGGTGGCCGCCCGTCAGGTGACCGTCCCGCTTACGGCAACCGCGACGATCGGCCGGCCCGCTCCGGTGGTGACCGTCCCGCTTTCGGTGACCGCAATAACCGCAGCGCAGACCGTCCCATGGTCAATGGACGCCGTGAAGATCGCAAGCCCTTTGGCGACCGCGACAACCGCGGTGGCCAGGGTGGTCGCCCTTCGGGAGACCGTCCTTCCTACGGTTCACGTGATGACCGCGGTGGCCAGGGTGGCCGTCCTTCAGGCGACCGTCCGGCACGCAGCAACGACCGCCCCTATGGCAACCGCGACGACCGCGGTGGCCAGGGTGGCCGTCCTTCAGGCGACCGACCCTCATACGGCGACCGTCCGGCACGCAGCAACGACCGACCCTCATACGGCGACCGTCCGGCACGCAGCAACGACCGTCCTTCATACGGCGACCGTCCGGCACGCAGCAACGACCGCCCCTATGGCAACCGCGACGACCGTGGCGCACAGGGTGGTCGTCCTTCAGGCGACCGCCCTTCATACGGCGACCGTCCCGCACGCAGCAACGACCGACCCTCATACGGTGACCGTCCCGCACGCAGCAACGACCGCCCCTATGGCAACCGCGACGACCGCGGTGGCCAGGGTGGCCGTCCTTCAGGCGACCGACCCTCATACGGTGACCGTCCGGCACGCAGCAACGACCGCCCGTCATACGGTGACCGTCCGGCACGTAGCAACGACCGTCCGTATGGCAACCGCGACGACCGCGGTGCACAGGGTGGTCGTCCGTCAGGCGACCGCCCGTCATACGGTGACCGTCCGGCACGTAGCAACGACCGTCCGTATGGCAACCGCGACGACCGCGGTGCACAGGGTGGTCGTCCGTCAGGCGACCGCCCGTCATACGGTGACCGTCCGGCACGCAGCAACGACCGCCCGTCGGGCGATCGTCCTTCCTACGGTTCACGCGATGACCGCGGCGCCCAAGGTGCCCGTTCATTCGGAGACCGTGACGCTCGTCCCGCACGCAGCAACGACCGCCCGGCCCGCGGCCGCGATGACCGTGGCTCCAGCACGGGTCCCCGCACGGCTCCGGAGCGCAACGCTGCCGACCTGCGCAGCTCCAACCGCCCCGACCGTGAGCGTTCGCCGGAAATCGATCCCGATGTAACTGGTCAGGAACTGGACAAGGTAACCCGCGCCCAGCTGCGTATTTTGGATGAGCGCAACAACGAGTGGGTTTCCAAGCACCTGGTCATGGCCGGCCGCTTGATCGATTTCGTTCCGGAAGTTGCCTTCGAGCATGCGCTGGCCGCAAGCCGTCGCGGTGGCCGTCTGGCCTGTGTTCGTGAAGCTGTTGCCATGACGGCTTACGCCGCCGGCAAGTACGGTGAAGCACTTCGCGAACTCCGCACCTACCGCCGCATCAGTGGTTCCAACGCGCACCTGCCGCTCATGGCCGATTGCGAACGCGGCCTTGGCCGTCCGGACCGCGCACTTGATCTGATCAAGTCTGAGGATGCCGCAACATTGGACACCGCTGGCAAGGTTGAACTGGCCATTGTTGAATCAGGCGCCCGTGGCGACCTGGGCGAGATGGATGCGGCCCTGTCCGCACTCGAGATTCCGCAGTTGGACATCAACCGCGCTTTCTCCTTCAGCCCGCGACTGTTCCGTGCTTACGGCATGGTTCTGCGCGCTGCGGGCCGCAAGGATGAAGCCAAGACCTGGGAGCACCAGGCATTGGTGGCCGAGGAAGCCTTGGGCATCGATGAGGGCACCGACCAGATCATCATGGATCTCGGTGACGATGACGACATCCCCTTGGATGCCCCGCGTGTTCGCGTTTCCGACGTCATGGCCGCACCTGTTGCGCCCGTGATGAACGACGCCGACATCGCCGCAGCTGCCGAACTCACCTTGGGCGATACTCAGGAAGAGGACGAGACAAACGTGGACGACGTCGAGTCCTCCTACTTTGAATCAGATGACGCAGAGTCCGATTCGGACAGCGCCGAAGAAGAAGAGTCCGCCGCCTCGGAAGACGAGGATTCTGACCAGCACAATCACAGTGACAACTAAAACGTTGCTGACTGATTTTGACGCGGTACTGGCTGATCTGGATGGTGTAGTTTACGCCGGCCCCCACGCCATACCGGGTGCGATCGAAGCGTTGAACGCCCTTGAAGGAGTCAACGTGAAGCTGGCGTACGTGACGAATAATGCCTCACGCACGCCAGCGCAGGTCGCAGCTCACCTGCGTGAACTGGGTGCCCCTGCTGACGACGATCAAGTTGTCAGCTCTGCCCAGGCAGGTGCTGCCCTGTTGGCACAGAAGTTCCCTCAGGGCACGAAGGTGCTTGTCACCGGTAGTGCCGCGCTGGCTCAAGAAGTTCAGGCCTTGGGCATGAAGGTTGTTGAAAGCGCCCTTGACGCCCCGGAGGTAGTCATTCAGGGTTTCGAACCGACGCTGGGCTGGGCCGATTTGGCCGAGGCCTCGTACGCCATCAACGCCGGGGCTCTCTGGATTGCCACCAACACTGACATGACGATTCCCCGTGAACGCGGGATCGCCCCCGGAAACGGGAGCCTTGTCGCGGTGGTGCGTGCCGCCGTCGCCCATGATCCCTTGGTGGCGGGCAAGCCGGAGGCGCCGCTATTCCATACTGCCGCCAACCGCCTCGGGGCCACGGCCGCGCTGGTGGTCGGCGACCGGCTGGACACGGACATTCTCGGTGGCAACAACGCCGGGATGGCAACCGCTTTGGTATTGACCGGCGTGGATTCCGGTGCAACGGCCTTGCGTGCCTGCACGGCCCAGCGCCCGGGATTCATCATCCCCACGCTGCCGGACCTTTACCAGCCGTACCCCTCGATAGTGCACGACGGCGCGGAGGTCACCTGTGGTGACGCTGCCGCGACCGTTGAGGTTGCCGAATCGGGGGAGACAACCATGCATATCGCCGGGAGTCCGGAGGATGTTGATTCATGGCGGGCCGCCTGTGCCGCCTGGTGGGCCTTTGTGCCCGAGTCCTCAACCGAGACCAATCCGGTCATCAGCTGGCACACAGAGCTGCCATGACCGTTCCACGGGAGCCCGGGGCAGGAACTGAAAAGTCCCTGCCTACGGGCGATCAGGGCGTTGATGCCTTGATCGCGATGGCTGCTCAGACGGCTCAATTGCCGGCCGATGAGCATAAAGCATTCTATTCTTCCGTCCTTGCTGGGCTCGAACAGGAGCTCAACACTGACCCCCAAACGCACCTGAGCGGAGCCGCATCATGACCCGTCTTGATCAGGAACTCGTCAACCGAGGGCTGGCACGTTCACGCACGGTCGCGGCAACCTTCATCAAGGCCGGCCGCGTCACAGTTGCAGGCAACCCCACCACCAAGTCCGCCCTCCCCGTGGATGCCGACAGTGTTCTCGAGGTGCTTCCCGGACACGAAGAGGACTACGTCTCGCGCGCCGGGCACAAACTTGCCGGCGCACTTGACCACTTTTCCCAGATTACCGTGGCAGGAAAACGCTGCCTCGACGCCGGCGCCTCAACAGGCGGATTCACCGACGTATTGCTGCGCAGGGGAGCGGTCAGCGTTGCCGCCGTCGACGTGGGACACGACCAATTGGTGGATTCCCTGCGGCACGATCCGCGGGTAGAAGTCCACGAGGGCCTCAACATCCGTTATATGCAGCCCGGCGATGTGGGCGCTCTCGCCGACCTCACCGTCTGCGACCTTTCCTTTATTTCCCTGACCAAGGTCATGGCCCCGTTGACTCTTGCCACCAAGCCAGGCGGTGAACTGCTGCTCATGGTCAAACCGCAATTTGAGGTAGGCAAGGACAATTTGGCCCGGACCGGAGTTGTCAGTAGCGAGAATGAACGACGCCGGGCCGTCGCCCTGGTGGCGCAATCAGCCGTTGCCAACGGCCTCTCCTTGGACGGAATTGGGACCAGCTCCCTGCCTGGCCAGGAGGGAAACGTGGAGTATTTCCTGCTCGCCACGCGTGTCGTGTCAGAGCCTGCGCATAAGATCAAAGGGCAAGGCAGCATGGAAGAAGATGACGGTGCGGTGGATAAGCTCTTGGCCCAGCTCTGGCCATAAGCTTGCATGAGGCGCTCTTGCCATGATGTCCTGCTAGCGGTGGATCAGCTTCCGGCAGGTTCGCAATCAACATGATGAGGAAACAGCACATGACACGGCGCGTCTTGATTCTGGCCCACACAGGTCGTGAAGAATCGATGCTTGCAGCCCTCGAGGCGTGCGTTGAGCTTCATGCAAACAATATTGTCCCCGTCATGTACGCCGAGGAATTGGCTGATATGACAGGTTACTTGGGTGTCTCCGGCGTCAAAATGGAGATCCTTGGCCGGGATGTCACGCTGGCTGACATTGAGCTTGTCATGGTCCTTGGTGGTGATGGCACCATTCTGCGAGCCGCCGAAATTGTTCGCGAATATGATGTTCCGCTGCTGGGCGTGAACCTGGGCCACGTAGGCTTCTTGGCTGAAAGCGAACGCGAAGAGCTCATCCAAACGGTCGCGGCCGTGGTCCAGCGCAAGTACTCGGTTGAGGAACGCATGTGCCTGGATGTGGTGGTGAAAGTTGCCGGCAAGGTAGTGGCGCACACCTGGGCCTTGAATGAAGTTGCCCTGGAAAAAGGCAACCGCGAACGCATGATCGAGGTTGTTACCGAAGTCGATGGCCGACCCCTGACCTCCTTCGGCTGCGATGGCGTTGTCATGGCCACCCCCACAGGCTCCACTGCTTATGCCTTTTCTGCTGGTGGCCCCGTGGTGTGGCCCGGTGTTGAGGCTTTGCTCATGGTCCCCATCAGCGCGCACGCCCTTTTTGCCAAGCCGTTGGTGGTCTCACCATCCTCGACCTTGGCTGTGGAGGTTCTCAGCCGCAATGGCGCCTCCGGAGTGATTTGGTGCGACGGACGGCGCACGGTTGACCTGTTGCCAGGGTCTCGGATTGAGGTGACTCGCTCGAGCAAGCCGGTTAATTTGGCCAGGACGCAGCAGTCACCGTTCTCCGAACGGTTGGTGCGAAAATTTGAGCTCCCCGTGCAAGGCTGGCGGGGACCGGCGGAAGAGGTGTCTCCGACGCCAACCACCCAGCTGCCCATCATCAAGACGCCCAAACCCAAGACCGCACTTGAGGGACCTCCCGCAGGGCCCGTTCCACCCGTGCCCGATCTAACCATCCCGCCGCAAGAGACCACGTACTCCGGCACCACCGCCTTCTATGGGGAGGAGCGCTAATGATCGAAGAAATCCGCATCCGGGATTTGGGTGTTATCTCCGAATCCACGCTTCCGCTGGGCCCTGGCCTGAGTGTCGTCAGCGGCGAAACCGGCGCCGGCAAGACCATGGTGGTCACCGCCGTCGGACTTTTGCTGGGTAACCGGGCAGACGCCGGGTCCGTTCGCAACGGTGCCAAGAGCGCGTCAGCGGAGGCAACGCTGACACTGCCGAAAGGCCACACGGCTCTCTTGAGAGCCGTGGAGGCCGGCGCGGATATTGATGAGTTCGACGGCGGAGCGCAGCTTATTCTGGCCCGCACCGTCAACGCCGATGGCCGCAGTCGGGCCCATGTGGGCGGACGCAGCGCTCCCATCGGAGTCCTCAATGAGCTGGGGGAGGCCCTGGTTGCTGTGCACGGGCAATCGGACCAAATCCGGCTCAAGAATCCTTCCGCCCAGCGTGCCGCCCTGGACAAGTTCGCGGCCGAGGCCAATAAGGGCTTTTCCGCGAAACTTGCCAGCTACCGCGGCGTTTTTGAGCGTTGGCGGACCGTGCAGGCTGAACTTGCCCAGTTGCGATCGGAAAGCCGGGAACGGTTGCGGGAGGCTGATTCGCTGACCACGGCGCTAGCCGAGATTGACGCAGTTGATCCACTGCCGTCCGAGGATGAGCTCCTCAAAGCCCAAGCCGTCAAGCTGGGAAACGTTGAGGAACTGCGCAAGGCAACCTTGGGTGCACATGAGGCACTAAGCGCCGCCGACTACGGTGACGGTGTGGACGCCGCCGGCCTTGTTGACACAGCAAAACGGTTGGTGGAAAGTGTTGCGGACGCCGATGAAGAGTTGACGCAGACCACCAAACGCCTCTCCGAGGTGGGCTTTCTTCTGGCCGATATCGCCAGAGACCTGGCCAGTTACGCAACCTCCCTGGACTCCGACGGTCCCGGGCGGTTGGCCGAGGTTGAAGATCGCCGCGGAGAGCTGGCCGTGCTGGTGCGCAAGTATGCCCCCAGTATCGATGAGGTCATCGAGTGGGCTGACACGGCCCGGGTGCGCCTGAACGAGTTGAGTGATGATTCCGGGCGGATCGAATCGCTCGAGGCCGAGGAAGTGGCCGCCCTGGCCGAGTTGGGGGTGTTGGCTGCCGAGGTTACCTCTCTGCGCAAGAAAGCCGCGGACAAGCTCTCGAAGGCCGTCAGTGCTGAACTAAAGGCCCTGGCCATGCCGGACGCCAAGCTGGTCATTGACATCAACACTGCAGAGCGCAGCATCCACGGCGAGGACGAGATCGCCTTCCTGCTGGCGCCTCATGCTGGGGCCTCACCGCGCCCGTTGGGCAAGGGTGCCTCCGGCGGCGAGCTCTCACGCGTGATGCTTGCGCTGGAAGTGGTCCTGGCGGCAGTGGACCCCGTCCCCACCTTTGTTTTCGATGAAGTTGACTCGGGTGTGGGCGGCAAGGCAGCCGTGGAAATCGGGCGGCGCTTGGCCATGCTCGCCGAACACGTGCAGGTTCTGGTGGTCACGCACCTGCCGCAGGTTGCCGCCTTTGCGGACCAGCACATCCTTGTGACCAAGAGTTCTGTGAGTAAAAACTCAACAGGAATAACCACCAGCAATGTGCGGCTTTTGAGCTACGAGGAACGCGTCGTAGAACTGGCCAGAATGCTGGCAGGACAGGAAGATTCGGCGACAGCACAGGCTCACGCCAAGGAATTGCTGGCCCAGGCGGTGCGTCCGCAGCGGTAGTTTGTTGTTGGTCTCAGTCATAAATTAAGTACCGAGCAGCAACGTTTATTGGCTCATTAGATGATAGGCTCGAATTCCGTGGTGCAACGATCAAATTCCCGGTTCAGTGGTCAGTCCAAGACGACCAAACACATCTTCGTCACCGGCGGTGTCGCGTCCTCGCTCGGTAAGGGTCTGACGGCTTCCAGCCTCGGTCACCTGCTGCGTGCACGCGGACTCTCGGTCACAATGCAAAAGCTTGATCCCTATCTCAACGTGGATCCAGGCACAATGAATCCCTTCCAGCACGGTGAAGTCTTCGTCACTGACGATGGCGCCGAAACCGACCTGGACATTGGCCACTACGAGCGCTTCCTCGACGAAAACTTGGAAGGCTCCGCCAACGTAACAACCGGCCAGGTTTACTCCACGGTTATCGCCAAGGAACGCCGCGGCGAATACTTGGGTGACACTGTGCAGGTCATCCCGCACATCACCGATGAAATCAAGCGCCGTATGCGTCTGCCCGCCGAGGGCGAGAACGCACCCGACGTCATCATCACCGAGATCGGTGGCACCGTAGGTGACATCGAATCCCAGCCCTTCATGGAGTCCGCACGCCAGGTGCGCCAAGACGTGGGCCGCAACAACGTGTTCTTCGCTCACGTTTCACTGGTTCCCTACATTGGCCCGTCCCAGGAACTGAAGACCAAGCCCACCCAGCACTCTGTTGCTGCGCTGCGCTCCTTGGGCATTCAGCCCGACGCCATCATCCTGCGTTCGGACAGGGTTCTTCCCGAGGCCATGATGGCCAAGATCGGCCGTGCCTGCGACGTTGATGTTGAAGCTGTCATCGGTTGCCCCGATGCACCGAGCATCTACGACATCCCCAAGACCCTGCATGCCCAGGGCCTGGACTCCTACATCGTGCGTGCACTGGGTCTGTCCTTCAAGGACGTTGACTGGACCAAGTGGGACAAGCTTCTCGAGGTTGTTCACAACCCGGCTCACCACGTTGAAATTGCTCTCGTTGGCAAGTACATCGACCTGCCCGATGCCTACCTCTCGGTTACCGAGGCTTTGCGAGCGGGCGGTTTCGCCAATGCTGCACGGGTCAAGATCCGTTGGGTTCCCTCGGACGAGTGTGCCACCGAAGCTGGTGCCAAGAAGTCATTGGCCGACGTTGACGCCATCTGTGTTCCTGGCGGGTTCGGCATTCGTGGGCTCGAAGGAAAACTCGGCGCCTTGAAGTACGCCCGCGAAAACCAGATCCCCACGCTTGGCCTGTGCCTTGGCCTGCAGACCATGGTCATCGAATACGCACGCAACGTGGTTGGTTTGGAAGGCGCCTCCTCCTCGGAGTTCGACGACAACCCCACCTACCCTGTCATCGCCACGATGGAAGAGCAGCAGGACATCGTTGACGGCAAGGGCGACCTTGGCGGAACCATGCGTCTTGGCCTGTACCCGGCCGTTCTTACCGAGGGCTCGGTTATAGCCAAGACCTACGGCACCACGGATGTTTCCGAACGTCACCGCCACCGTTACGAGGTGAACAACAAGTACCGCGATCAGATCGCCGCCGCGGGACTGGTGTTCTCGGGAACCTCACCTGACGGAAAGCTTGTTGAGTTCGTTGAGCTGCCGGCCAGCGTTCACCCGTACTACGTGTCCACTCAGGCACACCCGGAATTGAGCTCGCGCCCCACCCGGCCGCACCCGCTCTTTGCCGGACTGGTTGCTGCCGCCTTGGCACGCCAGAACGCAACCCGCCTGCTGGAGGTCTAAGTGGCTGGCCTTGGCGCACCGCATCCCGGACAGGGATCCGAAATTGCTCATTCATCGGCCGTGATTGCCGATGAGGAAAGCTACCGGATTTTGCATTCGCAGTCCACGGTGTACCAAGGCCGCATCTGGGACGTCGTCTCAGACACTTTTTCGCTCACCAACGGCTCCACGCCACTGACCCGGGATTACATTGACCATCCCGGGGCAGTGGCGGTGGTTGTGCTCAATGAGCAAAATCAGGTACTCCTGCTGCGCCAGTACCGCCACCCTGTCCAAATGAACCTGTGGGAAATTCCCGCCGGCCTGCTGGACATTGAAGGCGAAGACTTTGTTGTAGGAGCCGCCCGCGAATTGGCTGAGGAAGCCGATCTCGTGGCCGCTCAATGGCATGTTTTGACGGACTTCTTCAATTCTCCGGGTTCGTCCAGTGAAGCCATCCGAATTTATTTGGCCCGCCAGATCTCCTTGGTTCCGGAAGACCAGCGTCATGTCCGCACCGAGGAGGAAGCCGAGATTCAGTTTGCCTGGGTCGACCTCGACGAGGCAGCCGCAGCGGTTTTGGCCGGACGCATTCACAACCCGTCCGCCGTCGTTGGCATTTTGGCAGCAGCCCAAGCCTCCCGCAGCAACTTCGCCGAGCTGCGCCCCGGCAACACCGCCTGGCCTGAACACCCGGCCAACCGCCAGCGGTGACCGCCGCAGTCTCTTCCGTTGCCGGGTCACCCACCCCTCTGCCCTCCACCGCCCTGGGGAGAGCTATTGCGGACTATTTGCTGCACATGGGTGTGGAACGCGGGCTGGCAGCCAACACGTTGCAGGCCTACCGGCGAGATCTCATTCGCTACGAGAAATTCCTTGTGGCGGCCCATGTCACCACGCCCGGCGGCGTCACCCGCGCCCACGTCAGCAACTTTGCCCAGGCCCTGTCCGACGGCGCCGATGGTGGTTCCGTGCTCGGCCTGCGTTCCATGGCCCGCACCATTGTTGCCGTCCGGGGGCTGCACAAATTTTGGGCTTTGGAAGGCGTCAGCGACGCGGACCCGGCCGCCGACGTCCACCCACCCCAAGCCGGCCGCCGCCTCCCCAAGGCCATCAGCGTCCACGATGTGTCGCGTATTCTCGAGGCTGCCGGCAACGATTCGCCAGCTGGCCTGCGTGACGCCGCCATGCTGGAATTCCTCTACTCCACGGGGGCCCGCATCAGCGAAGCCGTTGGTCTTGACGTGGACGATCTGGTCCTGCCGGACGCCACAGTTGACGGACCGTCGCTGGTGCGATTGTTCGGAAAGGGCTCCAAAGAACGGATTGTCCCCATCGGTTCATACGCGCTACGGGCACTTGACGCCTACCTGGTACGGGGCCGTCCGGCGCTTGTGGCCAAAGGAGCTGGAACGCCAGCACTGTTTCTGAACGCCCGCGGTGGCCGAATCAGCAGACAAAGCGTCTGGACCATCCTAAAAACCGTCGCCGAACATGCCAAAGTGGAGGTCGAGGTTTCCCCGCATACCTTGCGCCACTCATTCGCGACGCACCTGTTGGAAGGCGGTGCAGACGTTCGCGTTGTTCAGGAACTGCTGGGTCATGCCTCGGTGACCACCACACAGGTGTACACACTTGTTACCGCAGATACCCTCAGGGAAGTGTACGCCGCGGCCCACCCCCGGGCCCTCGGCTAGGCCCTTCACGCACGGTTAACTGCAGTCGCTTCAGCACTCTAGGCTGGATACATGAGCAACGCCACGGAGTACTTTCGCAACAAACTGGAATTTGAAATCGACGTCATGGAAGTCCACGACGGACTGCCCTTGGAAACGTTTGTCCTCGTAGACACCAGGCGGCACGCCTCCTGGGATCATGGCCACGTACCAGGGGCCCTGCACCTGCCTACCTCGCTGATCCCGGTCCAGGCACCTGTGCTGATTCCTGCGGGGACACCCGTTGTGGTGTACTCCTGGGGACCCGGCTGTAACGGCAGCACCTTTGCCGCTCTGGCTTTCGCCGAACTGGGCTATCCGGTGAAGGAGATGATCGGCGGCATCGAGTACTGGGCCCGCAACGGCCTACCCGTCGAATCAGCTGTGGGCGTCACCTCGGCGGGCACAGACCCGCTGGTCACGGCGGACTAAGCCGTGCACCGCCGTCGTTCTTAAACAGCCAACCCGCAGCAACCAGCGTAGGGAATGATCCTCGCGGGTTGCTGCGGGTTGCTAGTGGGCTCAGTTATGCCGTCACTGCCAAAGCATCGATTTCAACAAGCATGACCTCGTGCGGCAGGTCAACGAAGACCGTGGTGCGGGAGGGGAGTGCGCCGCTGGGGACGTTCTCCTTGATGAAGTCGCCGTAAACCTCGTTCATGGCGGGGAAGTCATCGCGCGTGGTCAGGTACACGCGGAACATGATGACGTCCTCAACGCTGGAGCCGCCGGCTTCCAGAATGGCCTTGACGTTCTCGAGCGTGCGGCGGGTCTGCACGCGGACGTCGCCGGCGCCAATGTACTCATTGACCGTGGGATCCATGGGGCCCTGGCCGGAGACCTGGAACAGGCCACCCTTCTTGACGCCCTGCGAAAAGACGTGGGCCGGAGCCGGAGCGTTTTCGGTCAATACGATTGTTTTCTCACTCATCGAGTGTTCCTTTCATTGGAAACCCAGCCCAAGTCTTTTGAGATGGCCTCGGTTCCTTGTATTAGTACGGGGAGTAGCTTCAGTAAATCTTCATAGCCCAGCATCACCACTGGAACGGAGAACGACGCCGCCCCCACAACACGTGAGGACGCGTCGCGGATCGGTGCGGCAATGCAATGCACAAACGATTCATGCTCAGATTTGTCGTGCGCCCAACCCTGTTCTCGGACCGCCACCAGTTCGGCCAACAACGCCTCCGGAGAGGTGAGCGTGGTCTCCGTCATCTTGACGTAGTCCAGCCCGACGGCGATCTGTTCCTGCCGTGTTCGCGGCATGTCCGCCAGGATCACCTTCGCCACGGCTGCGGAATACAGCGACGCTGTCAGGCCGATCCGGGAATACATTCGGACCGGGTGATGGGACTCAAACTTGTCGATGTACACAACCTCGGCGCCTTCAAGTTGTGCCAAATGCACGGTGTGGCCGGTCGCATCGTTCAGCCGGATCAGGTGCGGGCGGGCAACCGCCCGCAGGTCTCTCTGCTCCAATGCCCGGGAGGACAGCTCAAAGAGCTTGCGGCCAAGCTGAAACTGGCCTGCGGCATTGCGGACCAGAAAATGCTCGGCCTCCAATGAGTGCAGGAGGCGCATCACGGTGGTCTTGTGGACGTCGGAGGTGGATGCCAGCTCATCGAGGGTAGCCGGCTGCTCGGCAAGCTTCGCCAATAGCTCCAAAGCGCGCACAAGGCTCTGGCTCATGTAAGGCTCCTTAGCAGAACCGGTGAATCAATCCGGCCCGGGGCAACGTGAGTTGCGGCCCAGTCTTCCTCGGAACAAGACAGGATTTGGTTCAAGACCTCGGGCATCGGCAACGGGCCGCGGTCGCCGGGCACAGTCAGGGTTGCTGCCGCGCTCAAGTGCCCACGTCGCAACGAGGAACGCTGGTCCAAGCCAAACAGCATGCCGCTGAGGTACCCGGCGGCGAATGCGTCGCCAGCGCCTACCGGTTCCAGCACGGAAACGCTAAGGGAGGGGACTTCAACGCGGGTACCGTCGCGCATCAAGGCGATGGCCGAGGTGTGCGCATTCTTGACCACAATCACCGACGGGTCTGGCAATAGTGCCCGCAGTTCGGCCTCATCATTGGTGCCAAAGGCGGGAATGGCTTCATCGGCACCAACCAGCACGACGTCGGACTGGTTGGCCAGGGTGCGCAGGATGCCCTTGTCCTCCTGAGCCCACAGTGCTTCGCGCCAGTTCACGTCAAAGGAGATGAGCCGTCCGTTGCGGGGAGCGGAGAGAATAGCGGCCAGCATGCGACGGCAACTGGGGGAGAGCGCGGCCGTGATGCCACTGAGGTGGATCAGGCCGGCCTGGGCCAGGAGGGCAGCCGTGGCGGGGTTCTGTAGTAGTTCCGGTCCCATGGCCGAAGCTGCCGAGCCTTGGCGGTAGTACAGGACTGAGCTTTCCCCAGAGTCTGAGTTCGCGGACGCGGGAATCTTCACATACAGGCCGGTAGCGCGGCTGCTGTCCACCTCAACCCCGGTGACACCTACGTCGTGGGACGTGAGGTCATTGAGAATGCGTGTGCCAAATCCGTCGTGACCAACGCGGCCAACCCAGTGGGATTCAACGCCCATGGCGGCCAGTCCCATGGCCACATTGGATTCGGCGCCACCAACTCCATAGAACAGCTCCGTTGCCACAGCCAGGGGGACCTGGTGGGTGGGAGTCAGCATGGCCATCGTCTCTCCGATGCATACAACTGAAAGCATGGACCTTCTGCACTTCCTCTCGCACGGTTCAGGGGGTTGATTGCACCAAAAAAGCACAGGCAGCTTGAGTTTCAGCAGGCTTTGATGTGCTTGGAATCTCATTCTCACCTTGACGGGTGAATCCTGACCATGTTAGACATGCTCTTGGTGAGTTTGCAACTAGCGTTGCAAAATACGCAATGGGTCGGAAAGCTGGCCCGCGAAGGGAAACAGCAATGGGCAGTATGGCAACGGACAACATCAACGCACCCGGCATTGACAATACCGTGGTGGATGCGCTGGATTCGATTGAACTGAGCTGGAAGTTCAAGGCAGTTCCGGCCGCGTCCCACGGCCAAAGCGCCGGAGCCTATGTAGCCTCCGGAGTCTCCTTGGCTGATCTGCAAACGCCGCTGTTGACGCTGGACTCAGCCGCGATGAGTGCCAACGTTGAGCACATGGCGCACTGGTGCGCCGACAAGGGTGTACTGCTGGCTCCCCACGGCAAGACCACCATGGCCCCGCAAATGTGGCGGGAACAATTGGCTCGGGGCGCCTGGGGTATCACCCTGGCCAACGCGTCACAGCTTCGCGTGGGACACGCCTTCGGCTTGCAACGAGTCATGGTTGCCAACAGCCTGACCGATCCGCAGGCCATCACGTGGCTGGCCGGCGCCCAAAGTCCCACCTTCTCCGTAGTTTCCTGGGTTGACTCGCTGCAGACCGTGCAACTTCAAGAAGCCACGCTTTCCAACGTTCCCGGCTCCGTCATCGACGTCATCGTTGAGCTCGGTGGCACCGGCGGACGCACTGGCCTCCGCACGGTTGCGCAAGCCGTGGACGTGGCGCGTGCCGTCCATGCGTCCACTCATCTTCGATTGGTTGGAGTCGGCGGATACGAGGGTTCTCTGGCACACTCGGCCGACTTCGGCGCACTCACCACCGTGCGCGGCTACCTGACACGCGTCAAGGAACTCCACGATCTTTTGCTGAGTGAGAATCTCTATGCCGACGGCGCCGATGTCATCGTCACGGCAGGTGGCAGCGCCTACTTCGACGACGTTGTTGACGTCCTGGGCGGCTGCTCCAACGATGGCGCATCTGGCGATGCCCGGGTGGATGTCATTATCCGCAGCGGCGCCTACATGGTCCACGACGACGGTTTCTACCGTGGTATTTCCCCCTTCGCCAGGGGAGAGCAGGCTGAAGCGGGCAATGCGCCCTTCACCTCGGCCATGCACGCCTGGGCCCGCGTGGTTTCCTTGCCCGAGGCAGGCCTGGCCATCCTCGATGCCGGGAAGCGTGACATGCCCGTCGATGAGGGGCTGCCCGAACCGCAGCTGCTGGGCCGGTCCCTGGGCGGTGAAATGCTTGAGCTCTCCGGGGCCAGCATCAGCGCCGTCAACGACCAGCACTGTTTTCTGCGCTTTGACCCGGCTAAGACCGTTCTGAACATCGGGGACGTGGTGCGCCTCGGGCTGTCCCACCCCTGTACGGCATTTGATAAGTGGACGCTCATTCCCGTCCTGGCCGATGCCGGCAGCGACAACCGCGTTGTGGATCTCATCCACACGTTCTTCTAAACCGTGACAAGGGAAACCGCACCCGCAGGGCGAACCGTCATTTCCAACGCCAGTGTTGTTGACGGAAGCGGCGCGCCACGGTTCGCCGCCGACGTCGTCCTGGAGAACGGGAAGATCGCGAGCATTTCCGCGCCGGGCACCCATGCAGGGGAAGCCGGCGCCATAGATGCGACGGGACTGGTCCTCAGCCCCGGGTTCATCGACATGCACGCGCATTCGGACCTGCAACTGTTCATCCACCCGGACCACCTGGCCAAACTCAGCCAGGGTGTCACCACGGAACTCCTGGGCCAGGATGGGCTCTCCTACGCCCCGATTGATGACCTCACGCTGGCCGGTGTGCGGCAGAAGATTGCCGGCTGGAATGAAAACCCAGCCGACTTCGATTTCAACTGGCGCACGGTGGGGGAGTACCTGGACCGTCTGGACACCGGAATTGCCACGAATGCCGCTTATCTTGTGCCGCAGGGTACGGTTCGCGCCATGGTCATGGGCTTTGGCGATGATGCTGCGGACGACACCGCGATTGCCGCCCAGCAGGCAGCGATCCGGCAAGCCATGGAGGAAGGCGCCGTTGGCATGTCCTCGGGCCTGACCTATACGCCCGGCATGTACGCGACCACCGAGGAACTAGCGCAGCTTTGTTCCATTGTGGGCGAGTTCGGCGGCTTTTACGCCCCCCACCACCGCTCCTACGGCAAGGGTGCACTCGAGGCGTACGACGAGATGATTGAACTGAGCCGCCTGACCGGATGCGCGCTGCACCTCTCACACGCCACCATGAATTTTGCACCCAACAAGGGCAGGGCTCCGGAGTTGCTCGGACTCATCGACAGGGCTCTGGACGAAGGCGTCGACATCACCCTTGACACGTACCCTTACCTTCCGGGGGCCACCACGCTCTCCGCCATCCTGCCCAGCTGGGCTTCGGCTGGCGGCAGCATCGACACGATGGCTCGCTTGCGGGATCCCCATACGCTGGCCCAGATTCGTGAAAACGTGGAAATCTATGGCTCCGATGGTTGCCACGGCGTGATCGCCGAATGGGAAACCCTGGAAATTTCCGGCGTGCAGAACCCGGAACTGGACGGCTTCGTGGGGCAGACGGTGGCAGAGATTGCCGAAGCCAGCGGAACCGACCCCTTTGACGTCTTCGTCGATATCTTGTTGCGGGATGAGATGGGCACCGGCATCCTGCAACACGTGGGGCACGAGGAAAATGTCCAGGCCATCATGGTCCACCGCACCCATTGTGGCGGCAGCGACGGAATTCTGGTCGGCGCCAAACCGCACCCACGGGCGTGGGGAACGTTCCCACGCTTCCTTGGCCACTACGGCCGGACACTCGGTCTGCTCACGTTGGAAGAGATGATCCACCACCTGACAGGCCGGCCGGCCGGCCGGCTGAAGTTGCACGAGCGCGGACTGGTGCGTACAGGCTACGCAGCCGATCTGGTGCTCTTCGACCCGGACACCATAGCCGACACCGCCACATTCCAAAATCCCCGGCAGAGCGCCGCGGGAATCCACTACGTCTTTGTCAACGGCACCGCCGCCATCCGTGCAGGGGCGCCCACCGGCGCACTAGCCGGGCGGGCATTGCGCCGTACACCGGAAGGAACACGATCCACCCCATGAACAACACCGAATTCATCGCCCGGCTCGAGGCGGACCGCACCATCGCCGTCGTCCGCGCCCCTGAAATTGCAGACGCTGCCGAGCTTTGCCGTGCCCTTGTTGCCGGCGGCATCACCGGCGTCGAACTGACTTACACCACGCCAAATCTGCTCAAGCACGTTGCCCGGGCTGCAGAAACAGCGGCAGAGCATGGTGCCATCATCGGTGTAGGCACGGTCCTCACCGCAGAGCAGGCCAAGGCTGCCATCGATTCCGGTGCACAGTTTCTTGTCACCCCCGGCATTCGCCCGGACGTTGCGAAGGTGGCCGCAGATGCGGGCATCCCCTTCTCTCTGGGTGCCCTGACCCCCACAGAGGTGGCCATGGCACTTGACCTGGGGTCCGCCGTCGTCAAGATCTTCCCGGCCCGCGCCCTGGGCCCGGGATACCTCAAGGACCTTCAAGGTCCTTACCCCGGAGTGAAGCTGCTGCCCTCCGGCGGCATCGATGCTGCCAACGCCAATGACTACCTGGCGGCCGGGGCCATTGCCGTGTGCTGTGGCACCGCAGTGGTTCCCCCCGCCGTGGTCGCCGCAGGCACCTGGGCCGACATCACAGAACGCGCCGCAGCGTTCACCAGCATTCTTCGCTAATTTTCTTCGTCACGAAAGTTTTCCCATGACAGATTTCATTAACTGGCTGCACCATGACACGGCAGGGCTTTTGCTCCTGGCCGGCGTGGGCATCGCCTTATTGCTGGTCTTGATCATCAAAATCAAGCTGGAACCGTTTATTGCGTTGTTGGTGGTGGGTGTCCTGGTGGCCCTGGCTGGTGGCGTGTCCGTGCCTGACCTGGTCGGCTCGGCCACTAAGAGCAGCGACGCCATCATTGAAAAGGGTTTCGCCGGCATCCTGGGCCACATCACTGTCATCATCGGCCTGGGCACCGTGTTGGGTGCCATCCTCGAGCGCTCCGGCGGTGCCGAGGTGCTGTTGGGCCGGCTCGTTAAAATCTTTGGCGAAAAGGGCACACCCCTGGCCATGGGTATCACCGGCTTTGTGCTGGGCATCCCCGTCTTCTTCGACATTGGCATCTTTGTGCTGGCACCGCTGGTGTACGTGGCCGCCGTCAAGGGTGGAAAGTCGTTGGCGCTCTATGCCTTGCCGCTGCTGGCCGGCCTGTCCGTGACCCACGCATTCCTGCCGCCGCACCCGGGACCTGTAGCTGCAGCCGGACTATTCCATGTGGAACTGGGTTGGATCATCATCATGGGCCTGGCCTGCGGAATCCCGGCCTGGTTCGCCTCCGGCATTCTCTGGGGAACCTGGATCGGCAAGCGTGTCATGGTCAACGTCCCCGAGGACAGCGTCCTCGAGGAGTCCGAGAAGGCCAAGGCTCTGGGTGACCCTGCGCTGGGAACGGTCCTGCTGGCCATCGGTGCCCCGATGATCCTGATTTTGGGCGGCACCTTCGGCAACATCGCACTGCCCGACAGCGGATTGCGCACCACCTTGCAGTTCCTGGGCAACCCGGCCATCGCCCTGACCGTGGCCGTGCTGTTGGCCATGTGGCTGCTGGGCACCCGCCGCGGTATGAACCGCGATGAACTGGCCGAGCTGACGTCGTCGTCATTGCGCCCGGTGGGCATGATCTTGCTGGTGGTTGGTGCAGGCGCATTCTTTGGTGCCGTGCTTGGTGCCACCGGCGTTGGCAAGGCCGTGGCCGATTCGCTCTCAACAGCTGGTCTGCCTCTCCTGCTCTCCGCATTCGTGATCTCGGCTGGCATGCGGATCGCCCAAGGTTCGGCAACTGTGGCCATCGTGACCACCGGCGGCATCCTCGCGCCGAGTGTTCTCGCTGCCGGGTACTCACAGCCGCAGATGGCGCTCATTGTCATGGCCATCGCGTCAGGTTCGGTTATCGCCAGCCACGTCAACGATGGCGGCTTCTGGATCATCTCCAAGTACTTCAACATGTCGGTCAAGGACACGTTGAAGACCTGGACTGTCCTTGAGACGGTGCTTTCGGTGGTTGGATTCGGCATGGCCGCTTTGATCTGGCAGTTCGTCTAGCAGCTCCAAGCGTTCGACGCCGGTCCCTCCTCCACTCGAGGGCGTGCCAAACAGCTGAGGGCCCATGAAATTTCATGGGCCCCGAACTGTTTGGCACGCCCTCGGCGCAAGGGCGGTGTCGCCGTCGTGGATTGGCGGGGCGTAGTTATCCACAAGCGCGCCGCACCTACGTTGAATTGGTTTGGCTGCAGGGCGATGCTGGATCCATGGAAACGCGGGATCTGGCCAACAGAATCACCCGGGACTGGCCCGCCGGGAAAACCATTGCCAACACGGCGCAGCTGACCGCAGCCGGGCTTGGCCCGCAGGTGTTGAAGGCAGCAAGGTCCTGCGGCCTGCTGTTTCGCATCAGGCACGGGGTCTACATCCGTATGGTGGAGTGGCAGCAAAGGACGCCGTGGGAACAGGACATGCTTATGCTTCGCGCCCATGCCCTGGCCACTCACTCAAACGCCTGTTACAGCCATCTCAGTGCCGCCCGTTTGCTGGGGCTGCGGGTGTGGAATGCAGGCCGCGAGATTCACGTGAGCTCACCTTCGTCGTTGTCCGCCACCAGCAAGGTTCGGGGCGTCACGGTGCACCGGCGCACTGTGGCACCGGAACAGCTGATGCGGATTCGGCACCGCCACATGGGGATGGTCCGCCTCACGTCGCTGGAGCAGACAATTGTTGACTGTGCCCGGACGGCCCCCTTTGTCACGGCAGTCATCATCGGTGACAGCGGATTGCACCAAGGTGCCAGGCTTGACGCTATGCTCGCGCTGCTGGGCACACTTGCCGGCCACCGCGGAGTTGCGGCGGCGCGGAAGGTCATTGCCGCCCTGGACATCGGCTCAGAGTCGGCGGGGGAAACCCGGACCAGGCTGCTGATATCAGGAATGGACATCCCCGCCCCGGAGTACCAAGTGCGGATAATTGTCCGGGGAAACGCCTACCGGGTGGACGGCGCATGGTGGGACATCAAATTGGCCTTGGAGTTTGACGGCAAAACCAAGTACTTCGACTTCAAACCCACGGAGGAGGTCATCTATGAGGAGCGGCTGCGTGAACGCGAACTCATGGAAGCGGGGTGGAGCTTCATCAGGGTGGTCTGGGCGGATCTGGCGGACCCCGAGCTTCTGCGGCGGCGCATCAAATCTGCCATGGCGAACGCGCAGCGGCGGATGATTGACTAAGCGTATCCACGCCAGAGTGCGCTGACGGCGTGCCAAACAGTTGAGGGCCCATGAAATTTCATGGGCCCTCAACTGTTTGGCACGCCGTCGACGGAGGAACGCCTGCCGGTGTTACGTCAGCAGGGCCGCCGCACGGCGCGAGCCCAGTTTCACCGAGATGCGCAGCCCCACCGCGGCCGCCATGGGCCCCACCTCGCGCACCTTGGCCGGTGTCATGCGGGAGGTCAGCGAGGAGACGCTCAATGCCGCAACAACGACATCGTCGTGGTTGAAGATGGGTGCCGCAACGCACCGGACCTCCGGCTCGTTCTCCCTGTCATCAATCGCGTAGCCGCGGCGGCGCACGGCTGCGAGCTCCTGACGCAGCGCAGCCGGGTCGGTGATGGTCTTGGGCGTAATGGGAGCAAGCGGCACAGACAGGATCGACGCCACCACCTCCTCGGAGCTGTAGGCCATGATCGCCTTGCCCACGGCCGTGCAGTAGGCGGGCATGGTGGCGCCCACGCGGGATGCCATGCGCACGGTGGCCTCGTCCTCCACCTTGTCCAGATACACCACCTCGTGGCCGGAGAGGACCACCAGGTGAACCGTGTTGGCGGTCTTGCGCATCAACGAGCGCAGCTCCGCATTGGCGGCACTGCGCAGGTCCAGCGAATCAAGGTACGACTGCCCCAACCGCAAACTGCCAAAGCCCAAACGGAACTTGCCGCTTTGCCTGTCCCGCTCCAGGAGGTTCTCATCGATGAGGGCGGCGCTCAGGCGAAGCACGGTGCTTTTGTTGATGCCCGAACGCTTGGCCAGCTCCAGCAGGGACATGCCTTCGGGATCTGTCGGTTGTTCGGCCACGGTGGACAACAGGCTTAGCGCCTTGCGAAGGGACGACGACGAGTTCCGCTTCTCGCTGGTGTCTTCCGGATCGCTCACTGCGCTGCAGCGGCGAGTGCCGCCTGCTCCGCCTCGTAGTCTCGCTTCCAGCCTGCAACGCCGGGGCGCTGCTGCCAGGGGTGCGGGCCGTCCAGTGGCCGGAATTCCACGCCCATGGCGGAGAGCCGGTCCAGGTGTGCAGGGGAAAGCCTGGCCGCGAAGTCAGCGTAGTCGCGTGTGTCCGGGTTGGACCAAAACACTTCTGCGATGGCGCTCAAGCGGGGGAACGCGGCATAGTCAATTCGCCGTGCGGACGGCAGGTGCTCCGTCCAGATGTTGGCCTGGGCACCCAGCAGCCGGCCCGGGAAGTCCCGGCCGTCGGCGTCGGGCATGGGGTCAAAGTTGTAGACAGACTCAAGGGTGGTGACGTAGCCCACCGGGACGGGTTCCTCATCCAGGGCAGACTGGCGGTGGTCCAAGTACATTTTGTGTTCGGGGCACATGACCACATCGTAGCCCTTGGCGAGGGCATCCAGGCCGCCCTCGTAGCCGCGCCAGGAGGCGACCAGGGCGCCGTCGGGCAGGCCGACGTCGCCAATCTCGTCCCACACGCCGGACTTGCGCCCGTGCTGGTGCAGATGCTTGGCCAGCTGTCCCACGAACCAGCCGTGGAGCCCGGCCACGGAGTCGTAGCCAAGATCGGCGGCCGCCTGAAGCGCGAACGGGCTGGCGTTCCACTGATCCAGCGGAACCTCGTCGCCGCCCAGGCTGATCCAGGGGGAGGGGAAGATGTCCATGACCTCATCGAGCACGTCCTTGTAGAACTGCACCGCATAGGCGGTGGGTTCCAGGACGTTCTCGTTGATGCCCCACCGGGTCCACACCTCAAGCGGCTTGCCGGGCAGGCCCAGCTCCGGGTAGGCGGCAATGGCTGCCTGGGAGTGGCCGGGGACGTCAATTTCCGGGATGACTGTAATGTTCCGGGCGGCGGCGAACGCCACAATCTCGCGCAGGTCTTCCTGCGTGTAGAAGCCGCCGTGCGGGGTGGAGTCAAAGATGCCCGCCCGCCAGGCGCCCAGATTGGACTCCTTGCGCCAGGCGCCAACCTCGGTCAAGCGCGGGTACTTCTTGATGTCCACCCGCCAGCCCTGGTCATCCGTGAGGTGCAGGTGCAGCACGTTGAGCTTGTGCGCGGCGACGACATCGATGAAGCGCAGCACGTCATTCTTGGGGATGAAGTGCCGCGCCACATCCAACATGATCCCGCGGTAGCTGAAGCGGGGCCTGTCCGTGATGACGGCGGTGGGCAATGCCCAGGACGCGGCCGTGGGCGCCTGGCGCAGTGCCGCCGGACCCAGCAGCTGGCGCAGGGTCTGGGCACCGTACATGGCGCCGGCATTGTCCGATGCCGTGATCCGCACAGCCGTGTCAATGGTCAGTGTGTAGCCCTCAGGCTCCACCTCGGGGTCCAGGACGAAGGCGATGGTGGCGGCCGGCGCATCCGCCAGCTCCCATCCTGTGGCGGCACCGAGCGCGGACACAAACCAGCGCCGGGCGGCGGCCAGTTCGGGAGATGAGGACACGGACGTGGCCGCATCAAGGCGCAGGGTGGAACCCGTTGCGGTGAAGGAGCTGGGGGCGGGGATCAGGGAATGCATGGGAGGCCTTTCTTAGCCCTTGACGGCGCCGGCCAGGCCGGAGACGAGCTTGCGCTGGACGGCAATGAAGAAGATGAGCACCGGGATGGTCATGATGACCGAGCCGGCCATGATGGCGCCCCAGTCGTTCTGGTCAGGCTTGAAGAAGGTCAGCAATGCCATGGGAAGGGTGGAGTTTTCCTGGGCCGAGATGATGAAAGTCTTGGCGAACAGGAAGTCGTTCCAGGTGGAAATGAAGGCGAAGACAGAACATGCCACAACGCCCGGTGCCACCAGCGGGAACAAGACCGAGCGGACAAAGCGAAAGCTGCTGGCGCCGTCGAGCTTGGCAGCCTCCTCCAGCTCCAGCGGCACGGCGGCAACAAAGCCGCGCAGCATCCAGATGGCAAACGGAATGGAGAAGCCCACGTGCACCAGGATCAGCGAGCCCAAGTGGTTCAGGCCGATCGCCGGAATGCTTTCGCCAAAGTTGCGGAACAGGAAGAACAGCGGAATGGTCAGCGCTTCCACGGGCACCATCTGGGCCACGAGGATGATGATGAGCAGCTTGGTGCGCATCTTGAAGTTGTAGCGGGTCAAGGCCACTGCGGCCAGGAACGCGAATAGTGTGGAGAGGACCACCACGCTGAGCGCCACGATGACCGAGTTCATGAAGTACTGGCCAAAGTTGTTCACGCTCAGCACCCTCGCGAACGAGTCAAAGGACGGGGTGAGGGTCCACGGGGTGGAGTCTCCGGCGTCGAGCGCCGTGGCCGGCTTCAGGGCCGAAAGCACCATCCAGTACAGCGGGAACGCGACCGCAACAGCTATGAGCAGGCCAACGATGTTCACCGTCCAGCCCTTGCGGGCGGGGAAGATACGACGGCGGGTGGCCGGCTTGGCGGGCCCGTCCAGTTTGAGTGTTGTCACAGGACTTCACCACTCCTTTTGAGTAGTCGCAGGTAAACAAGGGTGATGACCAGCAGCAGGACCGTCATGATGACGCCCAGGGCGGAGCCCAGGCCGTACAGGCTGGCCGCGAAGGCCTGCTGGTAGCCGTACACGTTCAAGACCATGTTTTGGCCGGCAATGCCGCCGCCGCTGGTCATGATGTAGATCTGGGAGAAGATCTTAAAGTTCCAGATGATGGACTGGATGGTCACGATGATGACGATGGGGCGCAGCATGGGCAGCATGATGTTGGAGAAGATGCGCGGCATGGAGGCGCCATCGAGGCGTGCAGCCTCCAGGACCTCGGTGGGGATTGCCTGGATGCCGGCATAGACGGTGACCATGACGAACGGGAACGAGCACCAGACAACCTCGCTGGCCACTAACCCGAACGCAGACCACTTCTCATACGTCCAGGAATGATCAACGAATTGGCTCAGCCCAATGCCGGCCAGCATCTTGTTGATCAGGCCCTGGGTGGGGTCAAACAGGAACAACCACACGGCACTGCCGGTGACGGCCGGGGTGGCCCAGGCGCCGAGAGAGACGGCAAAGAGGGTGTTGCGGACCCAGGGGCGCAGCCGGGTGGCCAGTACCGCCAGGGTGGAGCCCACCAGAAGGGTCAGAACCACACAGGCCGAGGCGAAGATGACAGTGTTGGCCAGCACCTGCCAGAATTCGGGATCCGCCATGAGGGTCTGGTAGTTGCCCAGCCCAATGAAGTCCAGGGGCGCGTTGCCGCTGACCTGGTCCTGGCGGTAGTCGTACAGGGAGACGTTGACCAGCTGGAACAGCGGATACCCCATGAGGGCAATCAGCACGATCAGGGCCGGAGCCAGGTACAGCCAATGCTCAAACCGGCTCACCCCGCCGCGGCGCTTGGTGCGGCGCGGCGGGGTGGGCAGGCTCGACTCCTGCAGGGAGGACTTTGCGGGAAGTTGAAGGGTCATGATGTGACTACTTGGCTTCGAAAATCTTGTTCATGGCTGCTGCGGTGTCCTTGGCCGCCGTGGAAACATCTGACTTGCCGGTGACCGCTTGCTGGTACATGTTCGTGAACAGGCCCTTGGCGTCAACGGTTGACCAAGTGGAGGTGATCGGCACAAAGTTGGTGCCGGCAGCTATGGTGTCGATGAACGGTGCCACGTACGGGTTCTTTTCGGCGACACTCTTTTGTACATCGGTGAAGGTGGGCAGGTTCCCCATGGCATCGAACATGGCCAGCTGGGACTTCTTGCTGGCGAGGGCCTGCACGAAGTCGTTGGACAGGGTGCTCTTCTTGGAGCTCTTGAAGACGCCCAAGTTGTTGCCGCCGGCAAAAGCGGGGGCAATGGATCCGGCCTCGACGCCGGGAACAGGAACCACTCCGAACTTGTCCTTGAATTCGCTCGCCGCGATGGCCTTGTAGTTGAAGTCGCCACCGATGGTCATGCCTGCCTTGCCCGCAATGAACTGCTGGACACTGGCGTTGCCGCCAAATTCGGCGCAAGTCTGTGCCGGGCAGATGTCATCCTTCATCAGGTTGGTGTAGGCGGTGATGCCGGCCTGGGACTCGGGCGTGTCCAGCTTCGAGGAGAACGTGCCGTTGGCGTCTTCGGCAATGGCGCCGCCGTGCGCCCACAGGTACGGCATGGCGGAGAACTGAGCCTTGCCGCCTACTGAGATGCCCAGCATGCCGGGGTTCTTGGCGCGCACTGCGCGGGCAGCGGTTTCAATTTCGGCCATGGTCTTGGGAACCTCGACGCCGGCATCCTTGAGGATATCGGTGCGGAAGTACAGGGCGCGGACGCCGACAAACCACGGCACGCCGTAGTTCTTGCCGTCCAGGGCTGTGGTGGCCAGGACCTTCGGGTCCAGGTCCTTGCCCTCGTCCCATGACTTGATGCTGGAGGTGATGTCGGCAAGACCACCGGCTGCCACATAGCTGGCCAGGTCGGTGTTGCCGAACTCGGCTACGTCGGGGGCGCTGGAGGGATCGTTGAAGGCGGCCTTGAACTTCTCTGCGCGTGTGTCAACGGGGATGTACTGGACGTCGACCTTGACGTCCTTGTGGGAGGCCTCGAAGTCCTTGACGGTCGCGTTCACCACGGCCGACTTGGGGTCCTGGTTCACTTCGGAGAAGAGCCAGACGCGCAAGGTGCCGGTCTTTTCGTCCTGCGTTGATGCAGCGTTGTTGGATGTTGGGGGTGCGCAGCTGGTCAAGGCCAGGGCGGCCAGTGTAGCTACGGCGAGCATGCGTGAGAACTTCACGGTTCCTCCAGGGATGATGGTCAAGTGGGGCCCTGGCAGAAATCGCAGCGGGCATGAGATGACATTAGGAGGGCGCGATGTGTGGTGCGAAGCACATTGAACAAAAGTTTCACTATGCAAAATCTATATTTGTTATTTGACACACATCACCTATTTGTGAAGTCGAACTGTACCGTGAAAATGTGTCAAAATCCTTGCCAGTACGGCGAAGTTCGCTGGTGCCATAGGCTGGTTGCATGAGTGCTCCCGTAACCCTGTGTTTCCTCCTGCGTGATGGCAGTGCCGGTGAAGAGGTGCTGCTGGGACTGAAGAAGACCGGCTTTGGCGCGGGAAAAGTTGTGGGAATTGGCGGCCATGTGGAGCCGGGCGAGAGCACTGTTGCGGCGATTTGCCGGGAAGTGGCCGAGGAAACGAGCCTCGTCGTTGGCGCGATGGACCTGATTCCCGCGGGCACCGTGGCGTTCGAATTCCCCGCGAAACCTGAATGGGACATGTTCACCACGGTGTATTTGTGCCGGGATTTCGATGGCGAAGCTGTTGAAAGCGATGAAATTACGCCACAATGGCATCCGGTGGCGAAGCTGCCCCACGCGCAGATGTGGGCAGATGCCAGTCACTGGCTTCCGGCGTTCCTTTCGGGCGAGCGCGGCCATTGGCGCGTAGTCCTCAACGACGACAACGAAACGGTCGCCTCAAGCAACCACACCCCGCCCCGGGGAGCCGTCCCAGCGGAAAACACGGGCAGCTAGTTCACGTTCGTGCAGGCGGCTAAGGTTTCGCCACCGTCAGCAGGAACGCCGAATCCTCGACGGCATCGACACGATGGCGGGCCAGCGGCACCACCAGGTGGTCGCCTGGGGAGCCCTCCCACTGAACCTCGCCACATTTCAAGAGGATCCGGCCGCTGAGCACGTGGATTGTTGCCTCGCCCGGGTTGTCGTGGTCATCAAGGGACGAGCCCGCTGTCAGGGCAACAACCGTCTGCCGCAGGATCCGCTCGTGACCGCCAAAGACTGTTCGGGCGCTGCGGCCGCTGTTCTTGGCCTTGGCGGAAACCATGAGTTCCCGAGCCAGGGCTGTCAGGGATGATTTTTCCACGATGCTCCTTCTCAACGACACTGTTTTCAAGGTATGCCACTCACCCTACCGCCGCAGGGTTCGTTAAAGCCCGACGGCGGGGGCAACCCTTCGTGAAAAGGTTGCCTCCCGCCGTTGGCCCAGCATCTGCAGTTAGCCCACGTGCCGCTCATCCACACCGTTGTAGGCGCTGAGCGGGCGGATGAGTGAGTTCGCTGCCCGCTGCTCCATGATGTGCGCCGTCCACCCCGTAATGCGCGAGGCGATGAAGATGGGCGTGAACATGTCGGTGTCAAAACCCATGAGGTGGTATGTGGGCCCGGCCGGGTAGTCCAGGTTCGGCTTAATTTGCTTCGCCTCGTCCATGGCCTGTTCCAGACCGTCGTACAGCCCCAGTATTTCCGGCCGTTCAAAGTGCGCAATCATCTTATCCAGCGCACCTTTCATGGTGGGCACACGGGAGTCACCGTGCTTGTAGACGCGGTGGCCGAAGCCCATGACCTTTTTCTTCGCGGCCAGGGCGTCCTCCATCCACGCCTTGGCGCGCGCGGCCGCCTCCTCACGCGATTCCTCCTTGCGGATGCCAATCTCGTCAAAGGTATGCATGACAGCTTCGTTGGCGCCACCGTGCAACGGACCCTTTAATGCTCCAATGGCACCCGTGACAGCCGAATGCAGATCCGACAGGGTTGAGGTGATGACCCGGGCCGTGAAAGTGGAGGCGTTGAAGGAGTGCTCCGCGTAGAGCACCATTGAGACGCGGAAGGCGTCCACTACGGCCGGGGCGGCCTCCTCGCCAAAAGTCATCCACAGGAAGTTCTGCGAGTAGTCAAGTTCTGCGCGGGGTTCCACCAAAGGCAGGGAACGACGGCGGCGCTGGTCGTAAGCGACGACGGCCGGGAAATGCGCAAAAAGGGACTTGGCCTTCTCCAGTTCTGCCTCAGGGGAGGACTCCTCCGCCAACGGATGGTTGGCGCCGAGTACGGAAACGGCCGTGCGGGCCACATCCATCGGGTGGCAATCCAGCGGCAGGAGGTCAATGGCGGCCCGAACATTAAGATCGAGGGCACGGTTGGCGCGTTCAAAGGCTTCGAACGCGGCCAGCTCCACATCTGTTGGCAGCTCGCCGGTCCACAGCAGCAGGGCCACTTCCTCAAAGGACTTGCTGGCCGCCAATTCCTGCACCGGATAGCCGCGGTACAGCAGCGAATTGGAATCCGGGTTTACCTTGGAAACGGCGGTGTAATCGGCAACGACGCCGGCAAGACCCTTACGTACGTCTTCGTCACTCACAGTTGGTACTCCTTCTTCGAAAAGAGTTGATGCCTAAAGGTTTGCGCTGTTGCGCCCGATGTCCAGGCCGGGAACCTGGAAGTTGAAGATGCCGGTATCAAACTGGTTGTACGCCTCATAGTCAACCAGATCATAAAGACGCGCCCTTGTCAGCATGTCTGGCACAGTCGATTCCTGTGTTCCTTCGGCGCTGATCGCGTCCAGTACCCGCTCTGCCGCACCCATGGCGCTGCGCAGCAGGGTCACGGGGTAAATGATCATGGCCACGCCAGCGCTGGCAAGGTCTTCACGGTTGAACAGCTCGCTCTTGCCAAACTCTGTCATATTCGCCAGGACCGGAACATTGACTGCGTTGCATACAGCCTCGAATTCGGCCACACTCTTCATGGCCTCCGGGAAGATGGCATCCGCTCCGGCGTCGACCAAGGCCTTGGCACGGTCAATGGCCGCGTCCAGGCCTTCCACGGCGCGAATGTCGGTTCGGGCCATAATCAAGAAGTTTTCATCACGACGGGCGTCGGCGGCGGCGGCAATGCGCTTGACCGCCGTGTCCAGATCCACCATGTTCTTGCCGTCCAGGTGGCCGCAGCGTTTGGGGTTGAACTGGTCCTCAATATGACAACCGGCCAACCCCGCATTTTCCAGCTCCTGGATGGTGCGCGCAACGTTCATGGGCTCACCAAAGCCGGTGTCGGCGTCGATGAGGCAGGGCAGATCCGTCATGCGGGCAATCTGCCCGCCGCGGGCCGCCACCTCGGTCAGCGTGGTCATGCCGATGTCCGGCAATCCCAGATCGTTGGCGAGGACAGCGCCGGAGATGTAGACGCCGTCGAACTTCTTTTCCTCTATGAGGCGGGCCGAGAGCGGGTTGAACGCGCCCGGGAACTGCACTGCGGCACCGGGAACCAGCATGGCGCGCAGGTCACGGCGCTTCTGCTCGGGAGTCTTCTTCGAATACAGCATGTTAGAACAGACCCTTGGGTGCGGCGGCCAGATCCACGACGCCGGGGGCTGCCGTGATGTTCAGCTGGTTCAGTTCGCCCGCGGCAAGGTTGGGCAAGTTCTCAGCCGCCGCAATGAAGCGGTTGATCTCGGCTTCCTCCACCAGGCCTGCGGCCAATGTACGGAACTTGTTGATGTACTGCTCACGGGCGAACGGGCGGGCACCGAGCGGGTGCGCGTCGGCCACGGCGATGGAATCCGTGATGACAGTGCCGTCGTTGAGGGTGATGACCACCGTGCCGCCAAAGGCCTTCTCGGCAATGTCCAGGGAGTGGTAGCGGCGCGTCCATTCGGCGTCCTCCTCCGTGGTGACCTTGTGCCACAACTCCACGGTGTCGGGGCGGCCGGCACGCTCGGGGAGTAGGAGTCAACGTGGTGCCATGCACCGTCCTGCAGGGCCACCGTGAAGATGTACGGGATGGAGTGGTCAAGGGTTTCGCGTGAGGCGGTGGGATCGTACTTCTGCGGATCGTTGGCGCCGGAGCCAATCACGTAGTGGGTGTGGTGGCTGGTCTTGATGAGCACGCTCGCAACGTTCGCCGGGTCGGTGGCTTCCGGGTGCTCGCGGTGGAGTTTGCGGGCAAGGTCGATCCACGCCTGCGCCTGATACTCGGCGGAGTGTTCCTTGGTGTACGTGTCCATGATGGCGCGCTTGGCTTCACCAGCGGCGGGAAGGGGCACGGTGTACTGGGCGTCAGCGCCGTCGAGCATCCAGGCGATAACCCCATCTTCACCCTCATAGATCGGCACCGGTGAGGTCTGCCCGCGCATGGCACGGTCCGCAGCCTCGACAGCCATCTTGCCGGCAAATGCGGGAGCGTGTGCCTTCCACGTGGAGATCTCGCCCTTGCGTGACTGACGGGTGGCAGTTGTGGTGTGCAGGCCCTGGCCCACGGCCTGGAAGATGGTCTCCACCTCAAGGTTCAGCAAGGTGCCAATGCCTGCGGCGGCCGACGGGCCGAGATGGGCAACATGGTCAATCTTGTGCTTGTGCAGGCAAATGGCCTTCACCAGGTCAACCTGGATCTCGTAGCCGGTAGCAATGCCACGGACCAGGTCAGCACCCGAGGCACCCGTGTGCTGGGCGACGGCCAGGATGGGCGGGATGTTGTCCCCGGGGTGTGAGTACTCGGCAGCAAGGAAGGTGTCGTGGTAGTCGAGCTCGCGCACGGCAACGCCATTGGCCCAGGCCGCCCACTCGGGGGATACCTTCTCTGCAATGCCAAAGACTGACGCACCGGAGCCGCCCGTGGAGGGAGCATGCGTCAGCGCCTGCGCGCGGGCCGCAACGATGGGGCCACGGTTCAGGGACGCGATGGCCACGGAGGCGTTGTCGATCACGCGGTTGATGATCATGTCGGTAACCTCAGCCGTCACCTCTACGGGATCGGCGGCCACAGTTGCGATCTTGTGTGCCAGCTGGTCCTCGCGAGCCAGCTTCTCTTCACTCTTGTAAACGCGGACGTTGTGCTCAATGGTCATGGTGTTCCTTTCACAGGGTGATACAAAAAGTGTTTTCAGTGGTTCAGTGTGTGGTGCTCAGCAGGTGGCGCAGGCTGTTGTCCAGATGGACGGTAGTTGCGGCACTTGCCACAGTGGGGTTGCCGTGGGCAATGGCAAGGGCAATCGCCGCATGTTCGCGGGCTGCGTCGCGGAGTCGGGTGGGGTTGTCCTTGCCCAAGCGGCGGACACGGACAAGATGGACGCGCAGGTTCTTCAGCGCCAGATTCAGGTAGTGGTTGCCGACGGCGGCATCCACGGCTGCATCGAGGTCACCTGCCAGCTGGTAATAGTCAGTACGTGTGGGGTCCTGAGCCGTAATCAACTCACCGGCATTGGTGAGCTGCTGGTGGAGTGCCAGAAAGATCCCCGGCTCACATCGCTGGGCCGCCAATTCGGCCGCCCTGCATTCAAGGGCCGAGCGAAGTTCGAAGAGCTCATTGAGGTGGTCGAGGGAAATCTCGCTAACAACCATTCCGCGCCCGCTCTGCGGTTCCGTCAACCCCTCGGCGGTCAGCTTTGCGAGCGCCTCACGAATGGGGGTGCGGGACACACCCAAGCGTTCGGAGAGTTCAACTTCTCCCAGGACAGTGCCCGGGGTGAGCTTCCAGTCGATGATCTCGCTACGCAAGGTTGCATAGGCGCGTTCACTCGCTCGCATGGACCCTCCTTTGGATTCAGGCACCCGGAGTCACAACCAGATGCCCATTACGGAACACAATACTCGCTCAGTGTATACAAAGAACAGTCTCAAGAGGCAAATTCTGCGAAATTTCTCAGGTAAATTCATTTCGTGTATACATTCGTGCTTGTCGTGCCTAACGACACGCATGTAGCATGGCTCACATCACATCAACGTGGATGGAGAAACACCATGGCATCAAACGCCCCCAGTTACAGGGACGAATACCAGCGCAGCATCAGTGATCCAGACGGGTTCTGGCTTCAAGCTGCGCAGGCCGTGGATTGGGTGGTGCCGCCCAGCCAAGGGCACAACAAGGAAGATGCTCCCAACGGACGCTGGTTTGCCGATGGCGAACTCAATACTTGCTACAACGCCCTCGACAGGCATGTCGCAGCCGGGCGGGGAGAGCAGCCTGCCCTGATTCACGATTCCGCCATGCAGGGCACACAACGCAGCTATAGCTATAGGGAGCTCACAGACCTTGTGGCCCGCTTCGCCGGGGTACTGCGTGCCCAGGGTGTAGGCAAGGGGGACAGGGTACTGATCTACATGCCCATGATCCCCGAGGCAGCCATCGCCATGCTGGCCACTGCCCGGCTGGGCGCCATCCACTCCGTAGTGTTTGGCGGATTTGCCGCGAGCGAACTTGCGGTCCGCATCCAAGACGCGGGACCCACTGTCTTGGTCACCACCTCGGGAGGACTGGAGCCCGCACGGCGGGTCGAATACCTGCCTACAACTCAGGAGGCACTTCAGAAGGCCGGGGTCCCGCAACTACCTGTCATCATCAAGCATCGCGACGGTTTCGCAGCCGATCCCGCCGCCCTCGGCTTGAATGGAGTTGATTGGGATGCCGCGCTCGCAGACGCAGAGCCCGCGGCGCCCGTGCCCGTGAAGGCCAGTGATCCCCTCTACATTCTCTACACGTCTGGGACCACCGGTGCGCCCAAGGGCGTGGTCCGAGATAACGGGGGTCACGCCGTCGCACTTTTGTGGACCATGGCCAATCACTACGACATTGGCCCGGGCGATGTCTGGTGGACAGCCTCGGACGTTGGTTGGGTCGTGGGGCATTCCTACATTGTCTACGGACCTTTGCTGGCAGGGGCAACCACCGTGATGTATGAGGGCAAACCTGTGGGCACCCCCGACGCCGGCGCGTTTTGGCGCGTCATTGAGCAGCACAAGGTCAAGGCGCTGTTCACGGCACCCACGGCGCTGCGGGCCATCCGGAAGATGGACCCGGACGCGGAGCTGCTGAAGAAGTTCGACGTCGGCAGCCTCCAAACGCTGTTCACCGCGGGTGAGCGGCTCGACACCGACACCTATCATTGGGCCGGCAAGGTTCTGGGAGTGCCGGTGGTGGACCACTGGTGGCAGACCGAAACCGGTTGGCCAATTGTGGGCAATCCGCGCGGCCTGGAGCCCCTGCCGCTCAAGGCAGGTTCACCGTCTGTGCCTATGCCGGGCTTTGACCTGCGGATCGTGGACGGCATGGGCAATGACGTGGCAACGAGCGAAGAAGGAAACCTTGTGCTGGGGCTGCCGTTGCCTCCCGGCACGCTGCCCACGCTGTGGAATGACGATCAGCGCTTCATCGATTCATACCTAAGTGCCTTCGCCGGTTTTTACCTTACGGGCGATTCCGGCTACCAGGACCAGGACGGTTACGTGTTTGTCATGGGCCGCACCGACGATGTCATCAATGTGGCCGGGCACCGGCTCTCCACGGGTGCGATCGAGCAGGTCATCGGCACCCACCCGGCCGTGGCCGAGTGTGCCGTGATTGGTGTTGCCGATGTACTCAAGGGACAAAAGGCTGTGGGATTCGTGGTCCTCAAATCCGGCCTGAGCATAGCGCCGGAGGCGTTGGAAAAGGAGCTGGTGGCCTTGGTGCGGCGCGAGATTGGGCCCGTGGCGGATTTCAAGAATGCAACCGTGGTTGAGGCCCTGCCCAAGACCCGTTCCGGGAAGATCCTGCGCAAAACCATGCGCCAAATTGCCGACGGTGACGATTACACGGTGCCCTCAACCATAGAGGAGCCTTCCGTCATCGATGCCTTGCTGCCGGTATTGCGGGCCATGTAGTGCTGCCCTGTCCCGGTGCATGCCTCGAGTCAGACCCACCCCCACGTCTGATTTAACGGGGCTGGGTCTGGCTCGACGGAAATGCCGCCTCAGCACTAGTACGCGGGACGGGCGGGTGATGCGCGCGCAGGTGCTACCGGAAGGCGGCCAGCGGATTGGCAAGCTTGCCGGCCATCTGCAGCCCGCCTGACGGGTCGCCCAGATCCAGCATGTTTTTGTTGTTGCGCAACTGCAGCCGGTTCAGGCAGGAGAGATCGAATTCGTCGGCGAAGAGGTCGTGCCGTGCAAACGCCTCGGCCAATTCGGGGTGGTCACTCTGGTAGCCGTGTACGACGGCGGCCACCGTGCCCCAGAATTCGTCCTCGCTGAGCGCCCCATCTTCGACGAGTGTTGCGGCAAGGAACCGGAAGATGCAGTCAAAGACGTCGGTGAAGACGGCTAGAACCCGTTCGCCCTCCGGAATGGCCACCTTGATTCGGGACACTTCATCAGGTACCTCGACGTCGTCGCCCATGAGGGCGATCTCCTCGCCGATGTCCTTCATGATTGCACGCACCGGCACGCCATGCTCCAACACCAGAATGACGTTTTCCCCGTGCGGCATGAACGCGAGCTCGTAGCGGAACAGGCAGTGCACCACGGGCACCAGGTAGGCATGGAGATAGCGGCGCAGCCATTGTGTCGCGCCCAGCCCGGAGCGACGGATCAATTCCGAGGCGAGAGGCACCCCGGCGCCGTCCACATGAAGCAGCGACGCCATGGTCGCCAATTGCTGGCCAGGCCCCAGGAGCGGCAGCGGGCTTTCCCGCCACAGGGCCGAGAGCATCTGCCGGTACGGGGAGCCCTTGATGGAGGCGGCCTCGAAGTAGGCATTGTGGTATCCCAAGGCGGCTTTTTCCCGGATCATGGTCAACCCGTGATGCATCAGGGTCTGATCCGCCCCGATCAAGGTGAACAGCCAGTCGTTGATGGCCGGTGTGGCTTTCATGTAGGCAGGGGACAGGCCCCGCATGAAGCCCATGTTCAGTACCGACAAGGCCGTCTTGACGTAGCAGCGTTCCGGCGTGGAGGTGTTGAAAAAGGTTCTGATGGATTGCTGTGCCTGATAGTCCTCGCTTCCACGACTCAGTGGGATGAGGTGGCGTAGGGCGATTTCGGCCGCAAAGGTCACGGCCAGTTTATTTTCCCACTGCCAGGGATGAACCGGCATCAGAAGATAGTCCGCCGGGTCCACACTGAGCGCCGTCAGCTCAGAGTCAAAGTTGGCCAGGGCCGCGGCGCCGAGCTCGGCCTCGAAATGGGCTCGGTATTCGAGCCCCGCACTGGCGGAGAAGACGGCCTTTGAATGGTGCACGGCAAGCCACTGAAGCCGAACCGGGGCACCAGCCTCAGGTGCGAAGCCACGGTAGTCGGTGATGCCGAAACCCATCCGGCCGTTGTTGGCCACAAAGCAGGGGTGCCCCTCCGTCATGGCCATTTCAATCATCTGAAAGTCGGCCGCCGGATTGACGCCCGCGCTGACACCCTTGGCAAGCTCGGCCGAACATGGACGGTCAGCCAGCTGTTTGTAGGCGTGGCTGGCCAGGGTGCTGCTGATTTCCTCGAGATAGAGCGGCAGCATGTCCTCGCGGACTCCCAGCGTGCCGCGGAACTCGGTGATGAAGTCCAGGACGTCCAAGGCAAGCCCCTGGGACGGCACGGTGCCGCGCCGTGTCCGGTGGATGGATGCGCCGTCGATGGCCCAGTGGTCCAGCTGCAGCCGGCGGGCCGTGAACCGGTACTCGATCGCGCCGTCGTCGCTGGCCAGAAGATAGCTGTTGTTGCCCTCCGGAATCGGGACAATCAGCCGTTCGTGGGCGAATTCCGACAGTGCTTTTCGGAGAACGTGGCGATTGGCTATGGCCCAGCGCTCGGGCGTGAGATGCTCCACGTCCTGGCGCGCGTGGCCAGCCCCAATTCCCGTGGTTGCGGACGTGGTGACAGGATCGCTTAGTGTGGCGGTCATCGGATAGCTCCTTCGGAAGCGGTCTGGGTTGTTGGCAGGAGCGCGGCGTCACGGAAGTTTTCCCGTGTGCACAGGCTCAGCCAGGCTTCCTTGTCTGGCAGCCGAACCAAGGCGTGCTTACGGAAACCAAGGCGGGCGTTAAGGATGTGGATTTTGTGGTTGGTGGCGTCTGGCTCCACCACTACGCGTTCCACTGTGGGATCGGCGAACAGCGTGTCCAGTACGGCGGACATCACTGCTGTGGTGAAACCCGGGCGGGGGCGGAGCGGGGGAGCTACCAGCAGGTGCATGCCAATGTCGCCCGCTTCTGCGTCATAGAGCCCATGAAGTGGAGAACGGGTGGGATCGTAGCTTTCCATGAGGAACACGGGATTCCCGTCTTCCATCCCGAGGATGGCTGTGTGGTGGCCCGAGGACTGGATGTTCTCGTATTCGGCGCGAACCTCGGCCAGGGTGGCGGACTGCATGCCCCAAAAGCGGGCGTAGTCCATGCCCACCCAGGAGTGCAGCAGTGGGGCGTCGGCTGCCGGATTCACCGGCCGGAAGGAAAATCTCATGCGGGCACCACCGTTCGTTGCGGCACACCAAAGTGTTGGAAGGCGATGCTGCGCTCCACCGGATAGACCTCCCGGCCGGTGATTTCCCTGAGGATGCAGGAATTGCGGTAGGCAGCCATCCCCAGATCGGGAGTGACGAAGCCGTGGGTGTGGAGTTCGGCATTTTGAACAAAGATGTCCTCGGCCGCCGCGCCAATCCCGTAGTTGCGCCCAACGTCGAAACGCCCGTTCGAGTCACGGCGAATGCGTTGGTAAATGCCGCTCAGGAAGGCCGGTTCCCGGTAGCTGTAGCCGGTGGCTAGAACCACGGCGGCGCTCTCCAAGCTGAAATCCTCCTGAAGTTCCTGGTGCTTGAAATCCAGCCGGTGGTTGTCATTGACAGGGTCGTAGCTACCTCCTGAAAGTGCGGCTTGTGTCAGCAGCGACGTGCGGACGGGGCCGGCCACGCTTTTGGTGTAGAGCAGTTCGTGAATGTCATTGATCAGTTCCGCGTCGATCCCCTTGTAGAGGTTCTTCTGGTTGGCGTTCAGCCGATCGCGCGTCCGCTCAGGCAGGGCATGGAAGTAGTCCACGTACTCGGGTGAGGTCATCTCCAGGGTCAGCTTGCTGTACTCAAGAGGGAAGAAACGGCCAGACCGGGTCACCCAATTCAGCTGGTATCCATGGATGTCGATCTCACCCAGCAGGTCGTAATAGATCTCAGCTGCGCTTTGTCCGCTCCCCACAATGGTGATGCTGGGCTGGCGCACCAGTTCCTCCCGCCGGGCCAGATACTCAGAGTTGTGCAGCACCAGCCCCCCGTCAGAAACGAGACCGGCGCCAGCCTCAGGAATGTGGGGAGAAGTACCTGTGCCGAGCACCAGTCGCCTAGCCCTCACCACCTCGGCCCCCTCCGGACCCATGGAGTGCAGCTCATAGATGCCGTCGGCGAACGTGATCCGCTGAACGGTGACGCCAAAGCGGACATTGGGAAGCTCATTGGCGACCCACTGGCAGTACTGGTTGTATTCAGCCCGCAGCGGGTAAAAGTTCTCCCGAATATAGAACGGGTAGAGCCTGCCAGCCTCTTTGAGATAATTCAGGAACGAATAGCGCGAGGTGGGGTCTGCCAAGGTGACTAGATCGGCCATGAAGGGCACCTGCAGGTGCGCCGATTCCAACATCATGCCTGGGTGCCAATCAAATCCCCTGCGTTGCTCCAAAAACACGGCGTCCAGGCCGTCCACTGGTGCGGCGAGAGCGGCCAGTCCCAAGTTGAAGGGGCCAACGCCAATCCCGGCGACGTCGTAGATTCGAGGGAAAGTTGTGACTCCTGTACCAAAATTTGCGGCGCTCATGCTGCGCCCCCAGCGATGATTCCGGAGCTGCGCAGCGACTCGCCGGTGCTGCGCAGAAGTTCGATGATCTGATTCATATCTCCAAGCGTGGTTTCGGCGTTGAGGAGGGTGAACTTCAAGAAGTGGTGGCCATCCATTTTGGTTCCTGCCACCACGGCCTCCCCGGATGCGAAAACGGCTGAGCGGATTAGCGGGTTGAGGATGTCGGCGTCGGCATTGGAGCTGCCGGCGGGCTTGTAGCGGAACACCAATGTGCTCAACGCAGGGCTCGCGGCCAACTCAAAGTCCGGGTGGGCCTCCAGCAATTCGCCGGTGCGCGCGGCTAGGTCAATCACTTCATCAAACAGTGCCCCGACGCCGTTTGCGCCCATGGTTCGCAAGGTCAACCACAGTTTGAGTGCATCAAAGCGCCGGGTGGTTTGAATACTCTTGTCCACCTGGTTGGGAACGTTGGCCCGGGCTGCGCTTTCCGGGTTGAGGTAGTCGGCGTAGTAGGTGACGTGACCTAGTTTGGCGCCTTCGCGGACCAGCAGGGCGCTGGAGCTGACGGGCTGGAAAAACGTCTTGTGATAGTCAATCGTGACGGAGTCGGCCAGGCCAATCCCATCAAGGAGATGTCGATACCTTGAAGATGTGATGAGCCCTCCGCCATAGGCGGCATCAACATGGAACCAGCTGCCGTGCGCCCGGCTGAGGGCCGCCACCTCCCGCAAGGGGTCGATGCTGCCAAAGTCAGTGGTGCCGGCCGTGGCCACCACGGCAAGGGGAATGAGACCTTCCGCCTGGCAAACGGCCAGTTCCCTGGCCAGCGCCGCGGGATCCATGCGCCGGTTGTCGTCGCACTCTATGTCAACCACGGCGTCATACCCCAGGCCCAGCATGGAAGCTGACTTGCGGATGCTGAAATGGCTGGCACCGGAGGTGAAGATCCTTAGCCGGTCCAACAGGGCCGGAAGACGCAATTCTGCGTTGGCAGGATCCAGGCGCAAACATGCCACCGCGTGGTTCCGGGCGATCAGCATTGCCTGCAGATTGGACTGCGTGCCCCCACTGGTGAACACGCCGTCGCTATCCGGGCCCAGCCCAAGCCGCTCGGTGGTCCAATCGATGAGGCGGCGCTCGATCATCGTGGCACCAGCGCTTTGATCCCACGTGTCCAGGGATGAATTCACGGCCGACAACACCGCCTCGCCGACCAGTGCGGGGATCACCACGGGGCAGTTCAGGTGGGCCGCGTATTTCGTGTCGTGGAAGTAGACGGCGTCCCTGAGGTACAGGGATTCAAGCTCTGTCAGGGCGGCCGCCGTGTCCTCCAGCGGCTGTTCCAGGTCGACCGCTTCAACCCGGGCGGATAATTCGGCCGGGGTGGCCCCGGTGAAGGGCCGGGTGGTGCGTGACACAGTGGTCGCCACCAGGTTAACGCCTTGGAGAACATCGGCCACATAGCGGGCCGAATTGGCGGAATTGAACAGGTAATTGCTGGCGGCTAGAGCCTCCTCCACGCCGGAACCAAATTCGAGTTCGGCGATGGATGGATCGTTTATTGTGTGCAGCGATGTCAAGAGGGGAATCCTTGCGTTCGGTAATAGCTGGCAAAAAACCAAGCACAGCCTACCCTTACTTAGGCTTACCTTTACGTCAAGTTAATGTTTCTTAATTAGGGAAGGAAGTGCTTTGGGGTTTAGGGTTTCCTCCGGGGGGCTGGAAAGTGCCGCTGCAGCTGTCAGCGCGACCAGCTGTACTCGAGTTCCGGGCGGCCGGGTGATCCATGCCGGGGTGCCTTGCTCGCGGAGCCGGTCTCGACCAGATGGTCCAAGTACCGCCGGGCCGTCACGCGGGACATGGCCAGTTGTGCGGCGGCCTCTGTGGCTGATGCCGGGTATTCCCGCGTCCTTAGCCAGTCAGCCACGGCGCTCAGCGTCTCGGGCAGCATCCCTTTGGGCAGCGTGAGTTTCCCCGTGGGGCGCAGTTGCGACAACGCCCTGTCTATTGCATCTTGTGACGTCTGGGACCTGTCCGCCAGCACAACGTGATAGTTGCGATAGTTCTCCAGTTTTTCCCTGAAGGCGGCAAAGGTGAACGGCTTGATGAGGTAGGCCGTGATGCCCAGGGCGATGGCGGAGCGCACCACGTGGACATCCCGTACGGCCGTAATGGCCACGACGTCCGGCACGAGCCCCAGCCCGTGGATGCGCCGGAGCAGGTCCAAACCGTGGCCGTCGGTCAGGTTCATGTCCAGCAGGATCAGTTGAATGGATGGCACCGCGGGATCGTTCAATACCGCCAGCGCCGCCCCCATGCCGTGCGCCTCGGCCACCACTTCAAAACCGTCCAGCCGCCGTACATAGTCTGCGTGCGCGGCCAGTGCGATCGGTTCGTCGTCCACCACAAGCACACGGATCGGGGAGGGGCCGGTCATTGATTTCCTCTATTTTCTGGACGAATCTCAGTGGTTGTCTCAAGGTCAGGGCCAAGAGGCACGACGGCGGTCATGACGGCACCGCCGTCGTTCTCGCCTGTGATGGTGCCGCCGAGGGCAGCCGTGGCACGGCGGATCAGGGCAATGCCATAGCCCCGGCCGCCTGGGGCAACGGAGGTTTTCCCAGTTGTTCCGATCCTGCCCAGGACATCAAGGTCTGTGGTGGGCAAACCGGGGCCGTTGTCTGCCACGGTAAGGGTCAGGGCGCCATCTGCGACGAGCAAATCCACCCAGACGGTGGGATCTTGGGATTGGCCTGCCGCAGCCTCGATGGCGTTGTCCACGAGATTGCCGAGCAGGGTGACAAGCTCTCGAGTGTCCAGGGTCTTCGGTGGCAGCGTCCCGGATGCGGTGAGCGCCAGTGTCACGCCGCGTTCATCGGCCTGGGCGCGTTTGCCCAGCAGTAGCGCCGCAAGGAACGGCTCATCCAGGGTGTCAACAAACTCTCCGCCAAGGCGCACGTTCGCCGCATGGTCGGAGGTGGCAAACGCCAAGGCTTCGCGAGGACGGTCCAGCTCGATCAGGGAAATGATGGCGTGCAGGCGATTCGCATGCTCGTGCGTCTGGGAACGTAGCGCTTCCACGAGAGTCTGGGTGCTGCTGAGGTTGCCGGCCAAAGCGGTCAACTCGGTGTGATCGCGCAGCGTAGCCACGGTACCTGCCGGGCTGTGCTTTCCAGGTAGCGTGGCCGGCCGTTGGCTCACCACCAACAAACGCTCGCCCGCCAAGTGAACCTCGTCGGTGGCCGTCCGCCCACTGGTCAAAAGCTCCCTCAGGGAATCGGGCAGCTTGAGCGTATCCAGCCCCGAATCTGGCCTGTCAATACCCAGCAAAAGGGCGGCGTGATCGTTGTGGAGAACAATTGAGCCGCGCGTATCCACCAAGATCAAGCCCTCACGCACGGAGTGCAGAACAGATTCGTAGTAGGCAAAGAGCTGGCCCAGTTCCTCCGGGCCCCAGCCAAAGGTCACGCGCTTGAGGTACCGGCCCAGGGCCCACGCGGCCAGCGATCCTGCCACAAGGAGCGCCGCGGCCAGCCCAAGGACCGCCGGGATCCGGGCGGCCACGAGGATCTGAACATTGCTGACAGTCATGCCGGTGGCCACCATGCCCGTGACGGTCCCGGCCGTGTTCTTGATCGGCACAATGACACGCACAGAGGGGCCCAGCGTTCCAGCCGTGGTCTCAAAAAAGGTGTTCCCCGCCTGCGCCTGAGCAATTGACCCAACATAGGGTTTGCCAATTTCCGCCGGGTTCGGGTGGGTCCAGCGGATGCCCTGCGGGTCCATGATGGTGATGAAGTCGACATGGGCATCGCGCATAACCGCCTCGGCGTAGGGCTGCAGGGCCGCGGAGGCGTTGGGTTGTGTTGCTGCCGCAATCACCATGGGCGAATCCGCTATGGACGTGGCAACCGACAGCATGCGCTGGTGGGTTTGCTCATACGTGCGGGAACCGGCGTCGGAAACCATGATGGCGGCCAGCCCGGCCGTCAAGAGCACCACAAATATCAGGTTGGCAACCAGCAACCTGCGGGCAATGCTCCAGCCGCGCCAAAACATGTCTCACCTTTCGTGCGACCAATATGAACACAACGGTGAGATAAATCACTTTTGCGGGCAATCTTGTGTGAGGCGGATCGCACGCCCCAACTACCAATGCTAATCACCAGTATCACAAGGAGTCACCATGAGCTCTCAAGGACGAGGGACCGTCAGCGCTGCGAAGGCGCCGCGACGCAGGCTGGATAAGACCCACTGGCTGTACATTGCCGTCATTGCCGCCGTAGTTTTGGGCGCGGCGATTGGCTTGATGGCTCCTGAAGTAGGCAAGTCCCTCAAGCCCTTGGGGACCATGTTCATTGCCTTGATCAAGATGGTCATTGCGCCCATCATCTTCTGCACCCTGGTGATCGGCGTCGGTTCCATCGCCAAGGCGGCCACCGTCGGCAAGGTTGGCGGCTTGGCACTGGTCTACTTCATGACGATGTCCACGATTGCTTTGGGCATCGGCCTGCTGGTGGGCAACATCATCCACCCCGGCGCCGGCCTGCATCTGGAGCCCTACAAGGCTGGCGGCGGCGCGGAGGAAAATTCCACCGTGAAGTTCCTGATGGAAATGATTCCGGGCGACATCCCCGTGCTGCCCACCTTGGTGCTGGCGCTCATGGTCGGCTTTGCTGTGCAGTCCTTGGGCAAGTCCGGTGAACCGGTGCTCAACGGTGTCAAGCACATCCAAAAAGTGGTCTTCAAGCTCATGACCATGATCATGTGGCTGGCCCCGGTCGGCGCCTTTGGTGCCATCGCCGCCGTCGTGGGTGCAACCGGCTGGGCCGCAATCGGTTCCATGGCCATCTTGATGGGCGCGTTCTACCTGACCTGCGCACTGTTCATCGTAGTTATCCTCGGTTCAATCCTGCGCCTGGTCACCGGCCTGAACATCTTCACCCTCATGCGCTACCTGGGCCGTGAGTACCTGTTGATCTTCGCCACCTCCTCCTCCGAATCTGCCTTGCCACGCCTCATGGCCAAGATGGAACATGCAGGCGTCTCCAAGCCAGTGGTTGGCATCACCGTCCCCACCGGTTACTCCTTCAACCTTGATGGAACCGCCATCTACCTGACCATGAGTGCTCTGTTCATCTCTACCGCTATGGGCCTGCCCATGAACCTCGGTGAGCAGATCGGCCTGCTGGTCTTCATGATCGTCGCCTCCAAGGGTGCCGCCGGAGTCACTGGCGCCGGCCTGGCCACGCTGGCCGCCGGATTGGCCGCTCACAAGCCGGTGCTGCTCGATGGCATGGGCGTCATCGTGGGCATCGACAAGTTCATGTCGGAATGCCGCGCCCTCACCAACTTCACCGGCAACGCGGTCGCCACGCTGCTGATTGGCAAGTGGACCAAGGAGCTCGATATCGAGAAGGCCCGCGAAGTTCTTGCCGGCCGCGACCCCTTTGACGAGTTGTCTGTCAATGACGACGACCACGGTTCCGAGCCTGTTTCCGGCTCCAAGGGTGGCGACGGCGGAGCTGCCGCGGCGCAGCGCGTCCCGGTCGCCGTCTAGTTACTCAAACGAGAAGCGGGTGGCCGTCCTCCAAGAGGACGGCCACCCGCTTCTTCTGTGTACCACGTCCGTTATGCGTCCATGGAGGAGGCTACTTCGCCGCGGCCGCCGGTGGCATGCCGAAGATGCCTCCGTCCTTCTCGGACTTCGGTTTCCGCAAATGTGTTCCCCAGAGGAAGGCGAGCCAGGTCAGCGTCAGCTGCGCCGGGAACGCGACCGCCGGGACACCGCCTGAAATCAAGCAAATCAGCACGGGCAGCAACACAATGAGTGTCAGGTCCGGGCCAATCAAGAAGGACTTGATGGCTCCGGTGGGAATCGGTCCTGTAGGTGCAGCAACCGCGGGCATGTTCCAGTCCGGGGCCGGTTTGAAGGCCGCGCGCAAGGTGGCCGCCCCAAGACCCGGCCCGGCCAGGAGTGCCAAAATCAGAAGCTGTGGAGAGCCAACGCCCAGAGCCAGCAGAAGCCCCAAGCAAATGGGTGCCCAAAGCGTCATGGCCACGGCGGGAATGGCGTAGTGCACCAGACGTACTGTCTTTGCTGGAAGCGGCATGAGCATGTCGACCGCGGGATTGCCTGCAGAGAACCGTGCCGTGGCGCCAAGTGCCGACGAGGCAAAGCTGGCGCACAAGTACAAAGCCACAGCGATCAACACGGCGTTGCCAAGGAACTCCACGGAGGCCAGCGAGGCAGGTATCGCGGCCAGAACAAGTACCCGCAACAAGGTGGCGGGGGAGCGCAGGGCCATCGTGGCATGCGTGCTGATGAGCGTCTTGATGCTCCGCGCGTGAGCCGTGCCGCCCTTGAAGATGAGCTTCAAACGGATTTTGCTCTTCCCCAGTGAAGGTCCCGTGCTCAAAGACCGGGAAAGCTCCGTGGCGTCCATGGAGAGCAAGGAACTTGCCGCATAGGCCCCAGCCGCGGCACTTGCCTTCAGCTGTGCTGTGGTGATGCGTTCAAGGTTGGCGTACACCAGCGTGAGCAACCCCAGGGCGAGGGCCACGACCAGCAACGGCCAGGTGGCGCCGTCGGCCACCAGGAGGGGCCAGCTGGTGGGCAGGTACTCCATCCAGGCCGTCTGTGCAGCCGTGATTGCCTGACTGCCCGCCACGTTGTTGTAGAGGGCTGTAGCAACAAGAGTCAGCGGCGCCACGAGCGTGATGGCGCCCATGACCTTCTTAAGCCAGGCGCCTTGGCCCGTGATCTGGCACCAGGATGCGATGCCGTACAGCAACCACGCAAGGCCGGCCCCGCACAGCGCGGCCAGGGCAGTCCGGCCCGGCGTGGGGTTTTCGGCCATGCCCAGAGATAGCGGCAGCACCACGATGATCGCGGCAATGGTTGGCCACAACAGTGATTTCAGGAACCCTGGTTGGATGAATCCCCGGCGGCGCACGGGCAATCCCAGCCACCACGCCGTTTGCGGAAGCGTCATGGCGATGGGCCCCATGGTCATCTCAACGGACAACAGGGCTGCGGCGAGGGTGAGAAGCACCGTTGCTGCGGCTTGCAACAGCGTCACGGAGTGGAATCCAGGTGCCACGGCGGATGCCACGAGTGCAGATTCGTCCCCGACGCCTAGGCTGTGGCGCAATGCCACGATGAGTGCCCCGGCCATGGTCAGCAGGGTTAACCCACCGAGGAGGGAGGTGTAGACCTCCGAAACGAGGTCCATAAGGCCGCCCTCGGTGCGGCTAAGGCCGGCCCGGAAGGTGTACTGGCGGATTTCCTTGGCGCTGAAGCGCTCTTTGGTCTGTGTGCTCATGGGCTAGTCCGCGTGCGGGTTCTCGGAGGCGATGGCCACCGCGGCCTGCGTGGGTGTCATCGCGTGAATCGTGTCTGAGACGAAGATCGCCTTGGTGGCCACGGTGGAGAGGAAGTCAGGATCGTGCGTGACCACCAAAAGTGCCAGCCCGGCGTCGACCTCGGCACTGAGCCGGGTGGCCAGCCTGTGCCGCATGGAGGTGTCCAGGCGTTGCTCCGGCTCATCCAACACCAACAAGGAACGGGGGCGCACAAACGCTGAAGCCAGCAACATGCGCCGTCGCTGCCCCGAGGAGAGGTTGTAGGGCCGTGACTTGGCCTGCTCGGTGAGGCCAAAGAACTCCAGTTCGGAGGAGATGACCTCTTCGACGTCGTCAACGCCGTGTCCTGCCGCGACGATCGCCAAGTGTTCCTCGACCGTCAGTGACGGGAAGAATGCGTCATCATCAAAAACAACTGCCACCTCGCGGCGGAAATCCAGGGTCCTGTCATCCACTGCCGAACCGTTGATCAGGGTGGTGCCGGACACGGGTTCAAGCTGGCCCACTAGCGTCTTGACCACAGTTGACTTGCCCGCTCCGTTGGGGCCTACGAGTGCAAGGGCCTGCGCGGCATGAAGACTGAAACTGACCACACCGCAGACGGCCTCGCCGGAATAGCCTGCCTGCAGCTTCTCGGCACGCACCACATCCTTGCGTGGTCCTGCTGAACTGCGTGGGGGATTGCCGGGGGTGCTGGTAGCTTTGCTCATCACTAACGAAGTATAGGCTCGCGGGGCGTTCATCTAACCCTCGAAGAGCGAGACATGAAGGCTCTTTTGAGGGGTTTCCGCAGGGCTGGCGCCAACGTTCAGCTTCAACTTGAGGGTCAAGGCTCAAAACCCATCGGCGGTAAATGTTCAAAACATGCGCCGCCCAACCGGTAACCTAGTCACTGGTAGCGCAGAATTATTAAGCAGCGAAAGTGTGGACTGACAGGTGAGCAACGAGCAGGGTGCAACGGCACTTGCCGGCGAAGACGTAATGGGCCCTACGGGGCGTCCCCTGACGGACTTCCCTGAACCCCCGGTTCTCACCTCCCATGGCCCGGCCAGGGTCATCGCGATGGTTAATCAAAAGGGCGGTGTGGGCAAGACCACCTCCACCATCAACCTCGGAGCGGCCTTGGCGGAAGCCGGGCGCAAGGTTCTGTTGGTCGACTTCGATCCGCAGGGGGCACTCTCTGCCGGTCTGGGCACTAACCCCCATGAACTCGACATCACGGTATATAACGTGCTGATGGACCGCAAGGTGGACATCCGCGACGCCATCATTCACACGGACGTCGAGAACATTGATATTCTCCCGGCCAACATTGACCTGTCGGCCGCCGAGGTTCAGCTCGTCAACGAGGTTGCACGCGAACAGGTTTTGGCCAGCGCCCTGCGCAAGGTTGAAGACGAGTACGACGTTGTCTTGATTGACTGCCAACCGTCCCTTGGACTGTTGACCGTCAACGCGCTGACCGCCGCCCACGGTGTCATCATCCCGCTGATCTGCGAATTCTTTGCCTTGCGCGCCGTGGCTCTGCTGGTGGAAACCATCGACAAGGTTCAGGACCGGCTGAACCCGGGCCTGCAGGTCGACGGCGTGTTGGCCACCATGTACGACGCCCGCACCCTCCACGGCCGCGAAGTTTTGGCCCGCCTGGTAGAGGCCTTCGGGGACAAGGTCTTCGAAACGGTCATCAAGCGCACCATCAAGTTCGCTGACGCCTCGGTGGCTGCAGAGCCCATCACGTCCTACGCGGCCAACCATCCGGGTGCCGATTCCTACCGCCGCCTGGCCAAGGAACTGATCGCCCGAGGCGGCTCGCCCTAACTTGAATTCACCAACTTTGGTCGCGGGGATCGCGGCAGGAACACCCCTTGAAAGCCCGGAGGCCAGCGGCACCGGGACTTCAGGCAAGGCACGCTTCGAGGTGCGGCTGGATAATTTCACCGGCCCCTTCGACCTGCTTCTTGGCTTGATTTCCAAGCACGAGATGGACATCACGGACGTTGCCATCGCCACTGTGACGGACGAGTTCATCAGTTATTTGAAGGCATTGGCGGATCTGGGGCAGGAATGGGCCTTGGATGAGGCCAGCGAATTCTTGGTCCTGGCAGCAACGCTCTTGGATCTCAAGGCCGCCAGGCTTCTTCCCGAAGGCGAGGTGGAGAACGACGACGACCTGGCCCTTCTGGAGGCCCGTGACCTCTTGTTCGCCCGGCTTCTGCAATACAAGGCCTTCAAGGAAGTTGCCACCCTCATGGGTGGTGAGTTGGAGCGCGAAGCGAGACGATTTCCCCGTGAGGCGGGACTCGAACCGCACTTTGCAGCACTGTTGCCTGAACTTCTCTGGCGCCACACTCCCCAGCAGCTTGCCGAGCTGGCGGCACGGGCCATGGAACCCAAAGAAGCTCCTCGGACAGAAGTTGGCTTGGCGCATCTCCACGTTCAGCCCGTCAGTGTCAGGGATCAGGCCGGCATCATCATGGCCATGCTCACCCAGGGAATGCCGGGGCAGGATGATCCCGCGGCAGCCGCCTGGGCTGCCCAGCCGCTCACATTCGCCGCGTTGACCGCCGACGCGGAATCTTCCATGGTGGTCATTGCCAGGTTCCTGGCCCTGCTTGAACTCTTCCGCGACCAATTGGTTGCCTTCGATCAAGAACACCCGTTGGGCGAACTGTTGGTGCGGTGGAGCTCCGGCGTGGACCACGCGCCAGCAACCGACAGTGACTTCGATGAAGAGATCGGGAGCGCCCATGAGCAATGACGAAAGAGACGCACCGAACCCAACTGAGGACCTGCTCGAATCACGAGACAGTGTCAAGGCCGCTCTTGAGGCGGTCCTGATGGTGGTTGATGAACCCGTAGCGGAGGAACAGCTTGCCATTGTGGTGGGCTTGCCCACATCCACGGTACGTGAGCTATTGCACGAACTGGCGAGGGAGTACGACGGCTATACTAGGGAAGGTGGCACTGTACCGGTCCGCGGCTTTGAACTCCGGCAACTAGCTGGAGGATGGCGTGTTTATTCACGCGCAGCCTACTCCGAGATAGTGTCAGCATTTGTTGTGGACGGCCAGACGGCCCGGCTCACGCAAGCGGCCTTGGAGACCCTGGCGGTGATTGCATATCGCCAGCCGGTAACACGAGCCCGGGTTTCCGCCATCCGTGGTGTGAACGTGGACTCGGTGGTGAGGACGCTTGCGCAGCGCGGACTGATTGAGGAAGTGGGCACCGATCCGGTGTCCGGGGCATTCCTGTACCGGACCACGGCGTACTTTTTGGAACGGTTGGGAATGGGCAGCGTGGACGAGTTGCCGCAAATTGCACCGCACCTGCCCGGTCTTGAAAACCTCCAAGATTTTGACGATTCACACTTTTAGCATGACCACAATATTTAGCACTTTAAGGACAAACTCATGACACCGTCGCCCCGCTCCGGAAGTTCTTCCGGGCAGAACCAGCCGCGTGGCGGCAATCCCCGCTCCGGCGCACCCAAATCAGGTGGCTTCAAGTCCGGCGGCTTCAAATCCGGTGCCCCCAAGTCCGGTGGCTTCAAGTCAGGCGGGCCCAAGTCAGGCGGGCCTCGGAAGAGCCAGGGCGATGACGGCCTCAAGCCGGGCGCTTTGCGCGCCGCAGGTTACAACGCCGACAGGGCCAAAGCGGCCAGCGCCGAAGGTTACAAGTCCGGTGCGCCCAAGCTGGGCGGCCCCAAGGCTGCCACCAGCAAGCCCGGTGCCCGCAAGCCAAGCCAGACCGGCGCCCGCCCGTTCAAGAACGAGCAGTACGGCCGCACCGTCGGCCCGTCGAAGAACCGCCCCACGGAGCAGAACCGCCGCCCGTCGCGCACCACTGACGACATTGACATTCACAACGCCGAGGGCGTGCGCCTGCAGAAGGTCATGGCCATGGCCGGCGTTGCTTCACGCCGTCTGTGCGAGGACATGATCCTTGAAGGTCGCGTTCAGGTTGACGGCGTCACCGTGAACCAGCTGGGTCTGCGTGTTGACCCGGAAAACGTTGAGATCGTGGTTGATGGCATGACCATCCAGACGAACGATCAAATGGTGTACATGGTGTTCAACAAGCCCAAGGGTGTTGTTTCAACCATGGATGACCCCGAAGGTCGCCCGTGCATCAGCGACTTCCTGAAGAAGCGCCAAACCAGTGAGCGCCTGTTCCACGTTGGCCGTTTGGACACGGGCACCGAGGGCTTGTTGATCTTGACGAACGACGGCGAGCTCGCCAACCGCTTGAGCCACCCCAAGTACGAGATCCCCAAGACCTACCTGGTCCAGGTCCGCGGCCCGATGGCCCACGGCGTTGGCGCCCAACTCAAGGACGGCGTGGAGCTTGAGGACGGTTGGCAGAAGGTTGACTCCTTCCGCCTCGTTGACTCGACTCCGGGCCACGTTCTGGCCGAAGTTGTTTTGCACTCCGGCAAGAACCGCATTGTTCGCCGTATGTTCGACGCAGTCGGCTACCCGGTTGAGCGCCTCGTTCGCGTGAAGTTCGGCCCCATCGCCCTGGGCGACCAGCGCCAGGGCAGTGTCCGCCTTCTGGGTCGCCACGAGGTTGGTTACCTGCTCGCAGACGTAGGGATGTAAGCAACGCATGAATCCTTCGCACCTGTTAGGTCCGGTGCTGGTTCTTGGCAGCGGTCTGCTGGGGGCGAGCATTGGGCTGGGCCTGCGTCACCGCGGCATCGACGTGGTTCTGAGCGACCCCTCGCCCTCTGCCCAGGCCGTGGCCGTGGACATTGGCGCCGGGCGTGCCTTTGACCCTGCCGAAAACCTGGCTCCGGAGCTGGTTGTCGTGGCCGCGCCGCCGGATGTCACCGCGCAGGTACTTGCCGGTGCCCTCCGCCGGTACCCGTCCGCCGTCGTGGTTGATATTGCCAGCGTCAAGGGTTCGGTTCTTGCCGAACTGACGCAGCTGGACGGCATGGATGCGTTGGTCTTGTCCCGATACGTTGGCACGCACCCCATGGCCGGGCGGGAACGCTCGGGGCCCGTGGCTGCCCGTGGCGAACTGTTCAACTCCATGCCATGGGTCCTGTGCCCGTCGGAGTTCAGTTCCGCCCATGCAATCAAGGTTGCCCATTCCTTGGCGATTGACCTCGACGCCGTGGTGTTCCGGTTTACCCCGGATGAGCACGACGGCGCCGTGGCTCTGGTCTCGCACCTGCCGCAGGTCATGTCGTCCCTGGTGGCCAGCCGCCTTCAGGAAACGCCTGCGCATTCACTCTCGCTGTCCGGTAACGGACTGCGTGATGTGACCCGGATTGCCGCCAGTGACCCCTCGTTGTGGGTGCAGATTCTTGGTGCCAATGCGCCAGCCTTGTTGGAGATCATGAAGGGTGTGCGGACCGACCTTGACCGGTTGATCAACACGCTTAGTGCCCCCACGGCCCCCGGCGCACGCCTGGACCTGGCCCAGCTCATGGCTGAGGGCAACGCAGGGCAGAGCCGGATTCCCGGCAAACACGGTGGTCCGGCACAGCAGTACTCATGGCTCACGGTGCTTGTCGATGACAAGCCGGGCCAGATTGCACACCTGCTGACCGAGATCGGTGAGATTGGCGTAAACCTTGAAGACCTGCGGCTGGACCACTCGGCCGGCCTGCAGGTTGGCATGGTTGAACTTTCGGTACTGCCGTCTCGGCGCGTGCTGTTGGTGGATGAATTGACGGCGCGTGGTTGGAAGGTAGTTCAGTGAGCAACACAGAAGTAACAGTGCAGCAGATTCGCCAAGGCAAGTCCTTGGTGATTGCCGTCGACGGTCCCTCGGGATCGGGCAAGTCAAGCGTGAGCAAGGCCGTTGCGCAGCGCCTGGGTCTGGCATTCCTGGACACGGGCGCCATGTACCGCAGCGTGGCCTGGCACTGCCTGAACGCCTTGATCCCCTTGGAGAATGCCGGCGCCGTCGAGGCTGCTGCGCGCACCATCAAGCTGGAACAAAGCATGGTTCCGGAGACTGAGTTCTTCAAGGTCAACGGCATCAACGTCACGGACGCCATCCGGGAACCCAAGATTTCCGCAGCCGTCAGTGCCGTGGCCACCAATCTCGGGGCGCGGGCCGAATTGGTGCGCCGCCAAAAGGCGCTCATCGCCGAACACGGTCACCGCATCGTGGTTGAAGGCCGGGACATCACCACCGTTGTTGCCCCTGATGCTGAGGCTCGTCTCATCCTGACTGCCAGTGAGCAAGCCCGCCTGCGCCGCAGGGGTCTCCAGCTCGGTGGCACCCAAACAGCTGAGCAGCTGGCCGAACAGGTGTTGGCTCGTGACGCAAAGGACGCGACCGTGGTTGATTTCCAGCGCGCAGCCGACGGCGTCTACACCGTTGACTCCTCGGACCTGGACTTCGAAGAAACCATTGACGCCGTCATCGCCGTTGTTCGCCAGGCAGTCAACGCAGGTCCGGCTGCATGAGTGGTGGCGAAAAGCCGCTGCGGGTGCTGACGGCGCCTCCGCCGCGGTGGAAAACCCTGTGGAGCCGTCCGCTGGGCCGCTTCCTGGATCATGTGGTGTACAAAACCACTGTTCTGGGTCGTGAAAACATCCCCGCCGATGGCCCCGTGGTATTTGCTGCAAACCACCTGAGCTACCTTGACGGACCCGTGATGGTTGGTGCCAGCAGCAGGTACATGCATGTCATGGTCCGCCACGACATGTTCAAGGGTTTCCTTGGCCGGGTTTTGCACGCATCAGGGCAAATTCCCGTCAACCGGGAAGGCGACCGGGCAGCGTTGAAGTACGCCAAGGCCGTTCTTGACCGCGGAGACTGTGTAGGCATCCTTCCGGAAGGCACCCGGGGGACCGGGGACGCCGCCACCATGAACAGCGGAGTGGCGTGGCTGGCACTCAACTCAGCCGCCGCCGTCGTACCTGTTGCCGTCCTGGGAACAAGGCGCGGCGGGGAACATCGCGATAAAATTCCAACACCACGGCGCAAACTGCACGTAGTGTTTGGGGAACCAATGAGAATCACACGTGAACCGGGAGTTTCCGGCCGTGTTTCAATGGACAGAGCAACCGAACAAATCCGCCTGCGGCTGGCGGCACACATTGCCGCATCGCAAGCCGCTACAGGGCAGGATTTGCCTGCGGATGATCACCTATCTTCAAAGCATAAAGGACAGCAACCATGAGCGACCCCAAGTCAACCGCACCCTCCGGTGACGGTGAGTTTGGTCACCCGGAATACGTACCCACGGGTACCGACCAGATCGCCGAGAAGTTGGCGGCCATCTCCGACGAGGACGCCGATGCGCGCGCGGCCGGCCTGCTTGCTGGCCTAGCCAACTACGAGCTCGACGACGAGGACGCCGCGCTGCTTTCAGGCGGGTTCGACGACGGCTCCAACTTTGATGCCCTCCGCCAGGACCCCGTACTTGCCATTGTGGGACGCCCCAACGTGGGCAAGTCCACCCTGGTGAACCGTATCCTTGGCCGCCGCGAGGCCGTCGTTGAGGACACCCCGGGGGTAACCCGTGACCGTGTCCAGTACACAGCAGACTGGAACGGACGCAACTTCACCCTGGTTGACACCGGTGGCTGGGAGCGCGATGCCCGCGGACTCGACCTGCGCGTGGCCGAACAGGCTGAGGTCGCCGTTGAAATGGCTGACGCCGTACTGCTCGTAGTGGACGCCATCGTGGGCATCACCGCCTCCGATGAGGCCATTGTGCGCATGCTGCGCAAGGCCAAGAAGCCGGTCATCCTGGTCGGCAACAAGATCGATGACCTGGTCCAGGAAGCCGACGCCGCCACCCTCTGGGGCCTTGGCCTCGGCGAGCCGTACCCCGTTTCGGCTGTCCACGGCCGTGGCGTTGCTGACATGCTTGACCGAGTCATGGATGTTCTGCCGGAGTTCTCCGCCGTCGAAGGCATCGAGCGCACCGGCGGCCCGCGCCGCATTGCACTGTTGGGACGTCCCAACGTGGGCAAGTCCTCGCTGCTGAACAAGCTGGCCGGCTCCGAGCGCGTTGTCGTTGACAACGTTGCCGGCACCACGCGTGACCCTGTCGATGAGCTCATCGAATTGGGCGACCGTACCTGGCGCTTCGTTGACACGGCTGGTATTCGCCGCCGCGTCCACATGGCGCAGGGTGCAGACTTCTACGCCTCACTGCGTACGCAGTCCGCCTTGGAAAAAGCTGAAGTTGCCGTTGTCCTATTGGCCGTTGACGAGATCCTGAGCGAGCAGGATGTTCGCATCCTGCAGCTGGCCATCGAATCGGGTCGCGCCTTGGTGCTCGCGTTCAACAAGTGGGACTTGATGGACGATGAGCGCCGCAAGTACCTGGAACGCGAAATCGAGACCGATCTGGCCCACGTCAACTGGGCTCCGCGCGTGAACATCTCCGCCAAGACCGGCTGGCACAAGGACAAGCTTGTTCCTGCCCTGGACCTGGCTCTTGAGAACTGGGACCGCCGCATCCCCACGGGCCGCCTCAACGCGTTCCTTGGCGAATTGGTGTCAGAGCACCCCCACCCCGTCCGTGGCGGCAAGCAGCCCCGCATTCTGTTCGGCACACAGGCTTCCAGCCGACCGCCGAAGTTCGTCTTGTTCACCACAGGCTTCCTGGATCCTGGGTACCGTCGCTTCATCACACGCCGCCTCCGCGAGACGTTTGGCTTCGAAGGAACACCCATCGAGGTCAGCATGCGCGTGCGTGAAAAGCGGAGCCGCAAGAAGTAATGCGGCTCACACCTGAATTGGTAAAGGTCACGTTTTTTATGATGTAAACTTTTTCAGGTGGTTCAGCCACGGGAGATACATTCCAAAGGTTGAACATTTCGGGCTGTAGCGCAGCTTGGTAGCGCACTTGACTGGGGGTCAAGGGGTCGCAGGTTCAAATCCTGTCAGCCCGACCGAACAAAAACCGCTCAAACACTGGGAACTTTCCAGAGTTTGAGCGGTTTTTTGTTGCCCTTTTGCGGGTTTGGCAATTACCCAACTTCGCTGGGGGCTTGCTGCCAACGTTGCTGTGGCGGGCTGAGCCAGCGCTCAGGGTCGAGAGCCTGCTCAGGCAAAACCAGACCGGCTGGGGTAACTGGTCCATGGATGTCGTTGCAGTCTGGGAGGCACTCGTGGCTAGTCCTATCCTGGACTATGGGCAGGGCATCGAGCGACTCCAATGAGAAATCCTGAAGTGTGCACGGGTTGTAAGCCTTCGCGTGCAGTACTAGGGACTTGCAGCGTGATGTTGGACGGAAGAACTCCGTCTTGTCTAAAATGGTTGCCACACAGTTTCCCTCTGGTCTCAGAACCTTGTTTCGAAAGGGTGAGAAGTGATGCTCAGACAAGCCCCAACCAAACCAGACCCGCACATCCTGGCGACTATCGAGGCTGACGCATCCGATCGGATCTGGTGCGATGAATGCCACACCGATCGGTATGTGTTGCTTGAGAGGGCCCGCCGTCGCAGACGAAATGGTGCAGGGGTGTGGGATGTTGACTACACATGTATGCACTGCGACAGCTTCTACGGCCATGAAATTGAAATTGACGACCTCAACGCCGCCACGGCATACGCGATCATCACCGTGATGCAGCAGCCGGGGACAAGTGTGAGAGTCAATGACGGTTAGTCGTTGACGACCTCCGCCTGGTTCTCCGTGGACACCGCGTGGTGGTAATTGTGCGACCCGACCGGTGGCACTCATGAAATTCTCTGACTCCTTTCTGAGGTGGATAGTGTTCTTGTTGGATTCGAATTGAAGGAGGTCCTCATGGGACTCGGAGATAAAATCAGCAACAACGCTCAAGAAGTAGCCGGGAAGGCTATAGGGAGACTGGGTGATGCGCCCAACAACGAAAAACTCCAAGCTGAGGGTGTCGGCGATCAGGCTGCGGTTGAGGGCAAGGGGGCTGGCTAACACGTCAAAGACGCCGCCAAGGAGGTTTTCGGCAAGTGGGAACACCCAGACTCAGGCAAAAGCAAAGCCGCTACCGTTTGGTGGGGGCTTTACTTCTGTGGCTACGCAGAACCTGAAAGGAACGCTGCGACTGTGTGGTTTGCATGGCGGTCAAGGTTGTGGCGAGCCCTGTCGTAGCGGCTTGTGGTGCGGGGGTCTGCGTGCCGTGCGGCTATCTGTGCATCACGCAGCGAAACACCCGCATCCAAGCAGGCGGTGACGAACGAGTGCCGGAGGCTGTGTGGCGAGATGTGCTTGGTGATCCCCGCCTTCTTACTTAGCCTAGCAACGGCCAGCGTCGCAGCCTTTCGGTTCATTGGCATCGTGCTGGTGCGCCGTAGGAGCAAGGGGCCGGAGTGTCGCTCCCTGGCTGCCGCATCCAAGGCACGCAGCACGGCGACGGGCAGCGGGATCGTAGCAGGCCTCCCGCCCTTGCCCACCAGGCGCAGCACACGGTGGCCGCGCTCGGTGTCCTGAAAGTCCTCGATCCGTACGGCGCACGCCTCTGATACCCGGAGGCCGAGCATCCCCAACAAAGTGATCAGGCCACCGTCCATGACGTGAGAGGCCATGGCTGTCTGGATCAGGGCACTGAGTTCGAGACGATCCAGACCGAGTGTGCGGGATTCATCGCGGTAGACCTTGGGCATGCGGATGTGTGTAGCCGGTGAATTCTTGCGCTCGTCCTCCAAGTACCGTGCCAAGAACCCTGCCGCGGCGAGATCAGCCGTCGTAATGGCCAGTGTGGTGGGCAGGTCGATAGGGATAGTGGGTTCCATGTCGTCTCCATATGTGCTTTTCAGTTCTACGGTGGCAGCATTGGCCCTGTTAGAAATCGAACTCTGGCGGAGCCGCCATCAATTTCAAGTAGGAATCTCCCGGCTTACGCCGGAACGGAGACACCCTCAATGGAGAAGGTGTGGCCTATCCGCACATGGGAACTTAACTGGTCTTACGTAGCCCCGTGTTTGGGTGCGCATAGGGAACCATCAGGTGAGCCGTGTATAGCTAGTGGATGGGAAAATACAGCAGTCATGAAGTCCCGATCCACACGCGGCCGTGGTGGCCCTACCTTCAGTACGGGGCGCTAATCGCACTGGCATGCGTCGCCGCCCTTGTCGCCTTTGTGGCTCTGAGCAAGTAGGCGCGGGTGCCCTTGGGAGCAACAACGGGTGTTGGCTACTCTGTCGACGAGCAGCAGCCAGTCCTAGTGTCTGAGCATGAAACGACTACGTGAAGCAATCCGCGGGTTTGTAGCGAAACACATTGTGGCATACGATCCGGGTCCCGAGCTGTCCCTCCTTGACCGGGAGGACCTCATCTCTCATGGAAGATGGGAGCCTGAAGGTCTCGGGCTTTAGCCGGTCTTTGGTAGCCTTATGGCGCGGTGGCTTTGAGTACCTGCGAGACCTTGCGAACCGGAATCCCCTTGGCGGCGATGCAGTCCAGGGCGCCCTCAAAGTTCGCTTGCGTGACCTGCAGTGCCGGGGGTGGGGACGATGTCATGGTATGGCAGGTTTAGCCGCGTGCCGTTGGCGTAGGCAGCGTCAACTTGCGCGGTGATCTGCGCGAGGGTGACCGTGTTGGTGGAGGACTGCGCACGGCAGGTGAAAGGGTTGCCGGGTGGCTGGGTTTCCTGCTGTCGAATGTTCACGGTGCGAGCGAATTTGTATTGCTTGGATGCAATATTCATGACGGCGCCGTTGAACTTGCCGAGAGGGTGGGCCACCAGGTCGCGGCCCTGGAATCCGTTGTCGATCAACCATTCCTTCATGAGTCGCAGCTCGGTATCGAGGAGCTCGGGTGTGACTGCGGTGAAGGCTACAGTGTGAGTTGCGCTAGACCATGAGTGCGCCGCGATTTCGCCACCCCAATATTCTTTATTGCGCTTCAGTTCCTTGATGCTTTGCCGGTTGGCTGTTCCAGCAAGTTCAACATTTGAACAAGCCGTTGGACGCATTCGCTTAGTTTCCATGCATGGGATTGCCAGCATGGATTGGGAAATCCAGTTGTCATCGAAACCAATAGACACTACTCCGTTGGGGTAGGCCACACGCTCGGCTTGAGTCGCAATCGCGACATTTTGTTGCCCAAAGACATGCCCGCACTCTTCGGTCGTCGAGCTTGTTCAGGCCAGCCAACCAAAGCTTAAGCCGTCCGCACGGTGACGCGAATCCTGCCGTCCGGGAACACTTCTGCACGTACGTCGTCGAGAGTGCTGACAATGTAATCGGCGTCGAGCTCGGCGGCCGCCGTCGTGCCAACCACCGCGAGCGTCACTGCCCCGGCTGCCCGGCCTGACGTCAGGCCCGCCGGGGCGTCCTCCACCACCAGGCAACTGTGAATGTCGGCGTTGACGCGGTGTGCGCCGAGAAGGAATGGTTCGGGGTGGGGTTTTCCAAAGTTCACCTGATCGGCCGTGACCATGTGGTGGGGCCCGGAGATCCCAGCGGCGGCCATTCGCGCCTCAGCCAATCCGCGAGTGCAGGAGGTGACGATGGTCCATGAGCCATCCGGCAACGACCCCAACAGTTCCGCGGCGCCATCCTTGGCAACAACACCCCCGGTGTCGCCCGTTTCCAGGGCTTTGATCAATTCAAACGCCTCGGCCTGACGTGCCGGTTCAATGGTTTGTTCCACCAGGGCTTGGGCCGGAACGCCATGGGTGCCGTAGCTGAAATCCGCCAGTCCCATGAGTTCGCCCCAGGTGCGCCACGCTCTCTCGGTGGCTGGCGTCGAATCAATCAGCGTGCCGTCCAAATCGAACAGGATGGCGCTGACTGTGAACTGGTGAATGCCTACCTCAGCGGAAGTTTCAAGACGTGTCATGGCTCAACCTTAGCGGGGCGATTTGCGCACCAGCCAAGGGCCCCTGAATTGAGCCTTTCGCGCCGTGCCTGTGCAAGCGTAGGCTCTCAAGCATGAGAGGAAAGGCTGCGATTATCGGGGCTGGCATTGCGGGCCTTGCTGCTGCCCGGGCATTGGCGTTGCGCGGCTGGGACGTCGAGGTGTGTGAGAGTGCTCCGGGGCTGCCTAAGACTGGCACGTTCCTTGGGATGTGGCCGGAGGCCCTGAAGGCGCTCGATGCCATTGACGTCGGGGAGCAGGTTCGTCAGAGCGGCTCAAGCCTAGGGGCGTCAGCTGATACCGGGCTGCGAACACCTGCCGGGCGAACTCTCCTCTCAGTTCCTGGCGGCAAAAATCTCGTGATGGTCTCCCGTCCCCGCCTCTTGGAGATCCTGGCCGACGGCGTCAATGTCACCTTTGACTCTGAGGCAACTGCCACTGAGGGCTTCTCGGATGCAGATGCCATTATTGGGGCCGACGGAACGTTCAGCAAGACTCGCACGTCCATGTTTGGGGCCTCTTCCGGACCCAGATCCCTCGGCGTCGTTGCGTGGCGCGGAACAGCAACAGGTGCCGTGAGCAGTCATGGTGAAACCTGGGCGCCCGGAGCAATGTTTGGGCTGACCCCAGCCGGACCGGATGCCACGAACTGGTACGCCTGCCTCAAGGCCGGCGGCCGTTTTGAGCCGCCCCATCTGCAGCATTTGAGAGATCTCTTTGGCTCCTGGCGCACGGGGCCGGCCGAGGTGTTGCGACTGGTCGAGGAAAGTGAGATCTTGCATCATGAACTCTTTGATATGCCGAAGATTCCGTCTTACTTCAACGGGCGTGTGGCCTTGGTGGGGGATGCGGCACATTCTATGGGCCCGTTCTTGGGGCGGGGTGCATGCGAGGCCCTGATCGACGGCGTGACGCTGGGCCGGTGCCTTGGCGAGGCGACCTCGGTGGAGGACGGTTTGGCTGCCTACGACAGCGCGCGCCGGGCAAAGACGCAACGCCTTATTTCGATGTCGAGAATCATGGGGCAGACAGCCATGATGCCGCATGGTTTTCAGGGGCGCAATGCGGTCCTGGGTGCCGCCGGATCAGTCATGCGTGCCGCAGGCGCGGTTCGGCAAACCCTCTGGCACTAAGGGGTATTGCCACAGTGGATTGGCCGCGGCCGGTAGTTGACGCTGCCGTTCGCTGGTCGAGCTCGCCGAAACCCGGTTTTGGACCGTATTTCGCATGAATATTATAGAATATGTATTCCCGTAACTATTGCAATGCGATCTCAGTGGATTTAGGGTTGTCGTTGTATGGGTAGTCGGGAGCTTGTCCCCGGGGACCGGGGTGATGCAGCCACAATGGATCTGGCTGGGCTCATTGCTGGGACTATTCTTCCTTCCACTGAACGCTTCGGGTCTGACAATGTTGCGCTTATTGGGCTTCCTGAGTTCCTGCCGTACCCGCTACGGGTTCCCAAACCTCCCGCACGGGCCTCTGTAGCCAGGTCGGTGATTGCCGACGGCGTGGGTGCGTGGAGGCGTTGCGGCCACCCTTGCCTCGTACTCCGTTGGCATTCAGGGTCATCCCAAGACGCGCGTGGCCCTGGGGTTGGGAGTGTTGTCGTGGCGGCATGCGGTCACGATCCTTCAGGCGCTGGGCACCCTGGCTGAGACCCGTTATCTTTTTGATAGTCCCTAAAAAGAGGATCATGGGGACTGTTGGCCGACCAGCCTCGGCATGGTGTCTTGCCCCTGTCTAACCAATGATCCGGGGGGTTGTTGTCACCGAGGCTGGGACGGCAGCGGGGTGATTGCTGATTAGGGGCGCGGCGCCAGCCATTCGGGACGCCTGTCATAACGTGGATGTAAGACTTTGCTGCCAATGGGTTGGCCGACTTTTGAATAGCTACGAGTTCAAAGGCGGTACTAAACATGATCACCAGCGACATCGACATCTTCCTCGGCCTGGACGTTGGAAAAACTGACCACTGGGCCTGCGCCGTCACCAGGGACGGGACGAAAGTCTGTAACAGGACCCTGCCCAATGACGAAGCCAGGCTCACCGAAGTATACGAGGAGCTGCACACCAAAGGAACGGTCCTTGTCGTCGTGGACCAGCCCGCTACCATCGGCGCATTAGCGATCGCGGTCGCTCAACACCTTGGAATCCCGGTGGCCTACCTGCCAGGGTTGTCGATGAGACGGATCGCGGACATGTACCCGGGTACGGCCAAAACTGATGAGAAGGATGCGTTCATCATCTCGGACGCGGCGCGCACCATGCCCCACACCTTACGAAGCATCGAGGTTGCTGACGAGGACGAAGCCACGCTCGGAATGCTCACCGGTTTTGATCTGGACTTGGCGCGCCAGATCACCCAGACCAGTAACCGGATCCGAGGGCTCTTTACCCAGATTCACCCACCACTAGAACGAGTTCTGGGTCCGTGGCTGGAGCACGACGCCGTCCTCGAGGTCCTCACGACCTGGCCCACACCAGCCCTGCTCAAACACGCAGGCAAAGCCAGAATCGATGCGAAGCTCAAGAAGCACGGAGCCCGCCGGCACACCGCACGGGCCGGCACCATCATCGACGCATTGGGGGCACAAACAGTCACCGTGATTGGCACTGACGCCGCCGGACTGGTCATCCCACACCTGGCCAAACAACTCATCTCGCTGCATGCCCAACGCGTTGATGTGGCCGCCCATCTAGAGAAAATGGTGGAGGCCCACCCTCTTTACCCGGTCCTGACATCCATGCCCGGGGTCGCCGTCAGGACCGCAGCGATCATCATCGCCGAGATCTCCGGCAAAACCTTTACCAGCGCCGCAGCGTTAGCCTCATACGCAGGACTAGCGCCGACCACCCGCCAGTCAGGCACCTCGATCAAGTCCGAACGTGTCAGTCATTCAGGGAACAAACGCCTGAAACGAGCACTCTTCCTCTCGGCGTTCGCATCGATCAGATTCGACCCCACCAGCCGCGCCTACTACGACCGGAAACGAGCCCAAGGCAAACGCCACAACCAAGCCTTGATCGCACTAGCCCACCGCCGACTCACCGTCATATTCGCCATGCTCCGAGACGGGACACTTTACGACATCCCGGAACTCAAAGTTGCTTGACAGAAGACATAGGGGCACCCCCGGTATCTCGGCTCCGGAGGCGGCCTGCTTTGAGGCAAAGTTGTTGTTGTTCGCGCAGGGGTGCACGGCGTTGCGGTTCGCCAACATAGCTCGAAAGGTGCGGGAATCGTTGTTCCCGGAATCGTTGGATACCCGGGTGAAGGAAGCCTTCCGCGGCAGGAGGATCGCCAATGAGCCCGGCAAGGGCGGGTTGAGCTGGCTGGGACTGCACATCCTCACGATTGCTGCGAACGCGATCATGGACCATTGCACCCGGGCGGCCCGGGCCGTAAAGGCCGACGCCCTTCAACGCCAACGTCAGGCCGTGGCGTCCGGCTCCGGCGAGGACTGCTCTGATCATCGGACGCTGGATCAGCTCCGTGCCGATATTGCCGCCATATTGTTGATGGGCCAGGAATTACCCGAAGATGCTCGACACACCGCCCCCCGGCAGAACCCGAAATTGAACAAGGAAGCTGCGCAGCCCGCCAGCTGGGACGGCAACTGCCCGGCCGCAGCTGTCACGGTAGATCCCACGGCAGGTGCGGCCGGTAGTGGTGATGTTCCGGTGGAAGGGCTGCTGGTTGGCGACGGCAGCGGGTACATCGATCATGTGGTCGATGGGATTGACGAGAATTCACGGCGTGAGGACGAAGAGCAGGAAGCATACTTCAAACAGCCCACCAGATTGGGTGGGCATCCAGTGCTGGTGGATCCACCGATGCCCAAGGCGCTGGTATTGCTGAAGGTGCAGTTCCTGGGGTTGCTGGGTATCACGGATGAACCAGCGGAGCTTGATGGCATGACGGCCGGGCCGGTGCCGTTGGGGATCGCCAGAAGGCTATTGGCGGCCTCCAGCACGTTCTTGCGAGTGTTGACTGTTCCCGTGACAGGGGCGGCGCTGCCGCTGGAGCCCGAGAGGTACACGCTGCGGGATGCGGAACGGTCGGTGCTGCAGGCCTGAGCCGGTGGATGCTACTGTCCAAACTGCACGAACCCTGTCCTGGATACGGAGCTGGACCGCGTGCAAAGTTTCGACTCCGGCGGGAAAAGCACCATGGAGAATCTGCTCCCCAGTTGCCGCAAGCATCATCGGATCAAACACTTCAAGGATGACAAGGACCGCAAGGGCAATCTGCGCCGCTGGGCGGAGCCGTGGCGGACCGGGCGCCCGACTGCATCGAGCCCCAGCGCCCGGCCTGCCCGAAGTGGTTGACGAAGCGCCTGGTCAAGGCCCTTGCCAGAACTGACGCCATCCGCCACCTTGACCGAGCCGATCTCATCAGTCCCATGGAACGCCGCATCACCACCAATCTCCAGAACCACGGGAACCAAGACAGCGACTAGGTGCGTCCAAAAGTTGTGGCAGCGTCCGGGGTTCCGTCGTTAGCCGCGCAGCTCCTGCGCAATCGCCAGTAGCTCACGGGCGGAGGCATCCCAGCTGAACGTGGCTGCCTGGGCCACGGACGCCGTCGAACTTTCAGTCCACGCGGCAGGGGCGGCAAGGGTTCGCACGGCGGCAGCAAAGTCCGACGGCGAATCGGCTGGCACATAGTGCGCGGCAGCCCCACCCACTTCGCGGAATATAGCGGTGTCGGCCACCACCACCGGGGTGCCCAGGGCCATCGCTTCAACGAGTGGCAGCCCGTACCCCTCGGCCTTGGACAGGGTGACCAGGGCCGTCGTGCGCAGGAGGAGCTCGTCGTACTGTGCGTCCGTGACGCCGTTGTGGAAAACCACGGTGGCGCCGGTTGGCACAATAGAAACAAGCTCAGCCCGGCGTTCAGGAGTGATTCGGCTGAGCAAGTTGAGTGTGAAATCGGGAAGATCAGCCATGCCGAGGATCAGTGTCTCGACGTTCTTGTAGGGCATGAACGACCCCATATAAGTGAGCGACTTTTCAGGCTGTCCGGCTGGATCCCTGGGCGTGCGTTCACCCTGGGGCGCGTTCCCAATAATTCTGATGGGCCGCTTGGTGAGCTTGTGCTTGCGCATAAGCGACAGGGTGGTGTGGCTGATGGTGGCTACGGCGTTGGCGCGGTTGAGCAGCACCCGCTGCGGCCAGTAAGCCTTGTGGTAGAGCCGCCAAAGAACCCGGACCGGGGCGGGCAGGAATCCAGGAGGTGCCGGGTGCTCGTAGTAGATGAGATCGTGCAGCGTCAGCACCAAGGGATAGTTCCGGCCCCAGCTTCCCATGGTTTGCATGGGACAAAACACTAGATCGGCGCCCAGCTTGTTGACTTTTCTGGCCACGAACAGTTCCAGGGGCGACAGCGGTGAGTTGATTTTCACCCACGGAAGATTAGGCAAGAGGGCCAACTGTCGCTCGTCATGAATCAACATCGTGACATCGGCATGCGGTGCCACCGCGGCCATGAGACTCGCACCATAGCGGCTGATGCCGTCATGGTGGTCCATCCGGGTGAAGCGGGCATCCATGACAATCTTGGGCCGGTCAGTCGGCGTCGCACCGCTCATGGATTCTGTTGTGCTCAAGGTGCAGGGTGCCTTTCAAGGAAATTGATAATTGCGGCTGCGGCCGGCTCCGGCGTTTCATAGTGGATCAGGTGGCCCACATTCTGAATCACTTCGAGTTGCCCGTCAGGCAGCAGGTCAAGCAACTTGTGCTGGTTGGGTAGCGTGGCGATTTCGTCCTCCGCGCCAGCGATAAGCAGCGTAGGCAATTTTAACCGGCTGGCAACTTCACGCACTGTGCCACTGACCGAAGCTTGGAAGGATTCCAACAGCATGTCGCGATTTGCGAAGCCGCTGAAATATGCGTGGTGTTGGCCGTGAATGAAACCGAGCAACTCCTTGTTCCGCGTCTTGGCCATCGTCACGCTCATGATTTGGACAATGAGTTTGCTGCGCAGCAGGGCATTGCCCGGCTTTGCGGGTAGTTTGGCCGAAGCCCAGTAGTAGAACACCGCAAGCTTGGTCATGATGCCCTTGGGACCCTCCAGGGCCGGAGCGGCAATGGGGTTGACCAGAATGAGCGGGAACACGCGATGCGGATGCGAAGCCACAAAATGACTCACAACTATTGAACCGAAGGAATGGCCCAACAAGACGGTGTCCGGTCCCAGCTCCAATGCGTCGAGGAAAGCGCCGAGAAACGCTCCATAACCAGCAATGTCATGTTTCATCGTGGCAAAAGCAGGGGAGGCCCCAAACCCGGGCAGGTCTGCCATGATGATGCGGTAGTCGGGCAGGAGCTCAACGACACGTTCAAGGCCGTGGTGGTCGCCTCGGAAGCCATGCACCATCACGAGAGTTCGTGTTGGCGGCGCAGAGACTGCTGCGTACTCCCAGTAGTGCACGGTGTCGCCAACAACAGTGAGAACGTGGGCACTTTCCCGGTTCGCCAGTTTGACAGCGAGAGGCGAGTCGGCCGCCGTCGGCCCCGGAATGGAAGCCTTGCGGGGGAGAGGGAATTTCACGGCCATGGCTAGTTGACCTTGTTGGGGTTGGAGCCGGATCTCTGGCCCCTGTTCAGGGAGTCGATCCTGGCCATCTCGGCCTCAGTCAGTGCGAAGTCGAAGAGAGCAAGGTTTTCTGCGATGCGCAAGGCAGAGCTCGCCTTCGGAATCACCAGATGACCGGACTGGACGTGCCAGCGAAGGGTAATTTGGGCAACAGACCGGTCATGGTGGGCGGCAAGTTCCATCAGCACGGGATCGCTGAGGAGACCACCGCGAGCCAATGGGCTCCACGCCTGTGTGGCGATGCCCAGTTCCGCATGCAGGGCACGGAGCGAGGTCTGGGAAAACCAGGGATGAAGCTCAACTTGATTCACGGCTGGAATCACATCGCAAGCATCCAGGAGCTGGCGCAGGTGCGGCTCTTCGAAGTTGCTAACACCAATGGCTCGAACTCTGCCCTCGTGGTAAAGCTTCTCGAGCGCCTTGTAGGTGGGGATGAAAAGTTCCTGTTCGGGGCACGGCCAATGAATCAGGTACATGTCCAGGTATTCAAGCCCCAGTTTGTCCATGCTTGAGTCAAAGGCGGCGAGCGTGGCATCGTAGCCATGGTCCGTGTTCCAAACCTTGGACGTAATGAAAATGTCTTCACGCGGGGTCCCACTGGCAACCGCTCGGGCCACGGCCGCCCCAACCCCTTCCTCATTGCCATACAATGCGGCGGTATCCACGGTTCGGTAGCCGGTGTCCAGCGCCGTGGAGACCAGGTCCGCGCAGTCCTCGGCCGGGACCTTGTAGACGCCGTAGCCGAGCACGTCAATGCTGGCGCCATTATTTAGAAAGTGTTTGGGGGAGCGATGCATACCCAAGACTTTACCTAGCTGTCATGGCTACAGGGTATTGCCGCGCGGCCAGCCGGTGCTTTAGATGCCATCGAGGCTATTAAGGAAGCCAAATATGGGATCCGATGCATGGCTGTCCTGCTCAACCAGTTCACGCGCCGTTGTCTCATCCAGGATCAGATCCGTGACCAGCCCTGCTGCTAGCGCACCGCGAAGTCCGGTAATCTTCTTCCTCCCTGAGACAACACAAATACGACGCCGGACCTTGCGCAGGTTATCCAGGCTGGGTCCGCTTGAGCGTGAGTTGAGCACAATGCCGTCGTCGCTTCCGTCGGACCTGAAGAAGACTGTCGCTACGTCGCCAGCCACGCCGCTGGCCTCGAGTGCATCCAGATCCGTTGAATCAAGGTAGCCCCCGGAGTAGACGTGGCTGGGAATTTCGGCGTCCATGGATCCCACGCCGAAGATGGCGATGGTCATGCGTTCCTGGAGATCAAGGATGCGCCGCACACTGCGTTCCTGCCACATCATGGCTTTTGTTTCGGCATGGTCAAAGAAAGCAGGCACGGGGAACTGTTCCACCTTTGCCCCATAGGCCGTGCCAAAGCGGCGGACGATTTCCGAGGCATAGGTAATGCCGGAGGTTTGTGTGTTGCCGGCACCGTTGAGTTGGACGATCGTGGTGCCGTGGGTGATCTTGCGTGTCAGGTGGCGGCTGACCGTACTGACCGTGGATCCCCAGGCAACGCCGATCACCGCGTTGGAGTCAACCAAGGGGCCGATCGTGCGGGCCGCCTGCATGCTGACTCTTTCAAGTACCTCGATCTCGGTGAGCGTGTCGGAGATGGGGACAACATGGACTTCCACTTTGTAGCGTCTTCGGATGACGCGTTCCAGCTCGGGCGCCCTGTCGGATGGCGTCTTGATCTGAATCTGCACCAGGCCGGTTTCCCGGGCCGTGGAGAGCAGCCTGGAAACGGTTGATCGAGAGGTTCTTAGCTCCCGCGCAATGGCGTCCATGGTCTGGTCCTGTAAGTAGTACATTTGTGCAGCCCTGAGCGCATCCTGCTGTTTTGTTCGCTTGGACGGCATGTGATCCAGACCCTTTCTGCACATTTGTGCAGCCATGTTGACTATATTTTCCAATTATTCAAAGAATAGTGGGAACAGGCGTGTAATGCGCAAATCAACGGGACTCGAATGAGGTCGAAGTGAGAATCCTAGGTAACGCTGGCAAGAATCAAGATTCCAAGGACGTACAGCAGCTTGTACGTGCGCAGGTGGAGGCGCTTAAGGCGCGTCCCAACGCCAAAGTCTTGATCGTCGGCGGCGGAATCAACGGTGTGGGCACCTTCCGTGACCTTGCACTGCAAGGCATCGATGTAGCTCTCGTTGAGCGCGGCGACTACTGCCAGGGCGCCTCGGGCGCCTCCTCGCACATGATCCACGGTGGCATTCGCTACTTGGAAAATGGCGAGTTCAGACTGGTGAAGGAATCTGTTGTTGAGCGCAATGGGCTGCTGAAGATTGCACCCCACTACGTCAAGCCGCTGCAGACCACGATCCCCATCTTCAGCACCTTCTCTGGCATCCTCAGCGCCCCCATGCGTTTCCTTACGCACAAGCAGGGCAAAGCCCAGGAGCGCGGTGCGTTCTTGATCAAGATCGGCCTGACCCTCTACGATGCCTTCTCCCGCGACGGTGGCACGGTACCCCGCCACGAATTCAAGGGCCGCAAGAAGGCTTTGGCTGAATTGCCCCAGCTGCCCGCAAACCTGAAGTACGCCGCCACCTACTACGACGCGTCCGTGCACAACCCGGAGCGCCTCACCCTTGACGTACTCCAAGATGGTGAGAAGGCCGGCCTCCAGGGCGCATCAACGGCCGCCGACGCCAAGGCTCGCGCCACCAATTACCTGGCCATGACGGCAGTGAAGGACGACGGCGTTGAGCTCACCGACCAGCTGACGGGCGAAACCTTTACTTTCAAGGCCGATGTCATCGTCAACACCACTGGTGCGTGGGTTGATATGACCAATACCGCCATGGGTGCCGGCACCAGCTTCATGGGTGGCACAAAGGGTTCCCACATTGTGCTGGATCACCCGGAACTGTTGGCTGCCTGCAAGGGTCGCGAAATCTTCTTCGAACACACCGATGGCCGCATCGTCTTGATCTACCCCATGGGTGACCGCGTCCTGGTGGGCACCACCGATGTCAACGCCGACATGACCCAGGACGCCGTCTGCACCGACGAGGAAATCGACTACTTCTTCGACCTCGTTGGGCACGTCTTCCCGAATATCCTGGTCACCCGCGAAGAAATCGTCTACAGCTTCGCCGGTGTTCGCCCTCTGCCACGCCACGACGAAACCGCCCCCGGTTTCGTTTCACGCGACTACCGGATCGAGCGTGCAGACCGCACCATCGCCGGCGCTCAGGTTCCCGTCCTGAGTCTCGTTGGCGGAAAGTGGACAACATTCCGCGCACTGTCCGAACACATGACGAACGATGTCCTGGCCATCCTCGGTGCACCGCGCAAGACCTCCACGGCAAAGCTGCCCATTGGTGGCGGCGTGAACTTCCCGGCCACCAGTGCCGGCATCGAAGCATGGATCGCCTCTCACACGAGCGATTCTGTTGATGCCGCCCGCGCCGGAGTCCTCTTGACCCGTTACGGAACACGCGCCGAGGTTGTGCTGAACTACTTGGCCGAGGGGACCGACACGGTCTTTGATTCCACGGCAGAACTCAGCGACCGAGAGGTTGCCTTCATGGTCGAGAACGAACAAATCGGCCACCTCATCGACGTCATGATTCGCCGCACCTCCCTGGCTTTCCGTGGCCTGGTCACGAGCGAATTGCTGGCCGAAACCGCCACCGCCTTGGCCATTCCGCTGGGTTGGAGCGAGGCGAAGGTGGCTGAAGAAATCAGCCACGCCATCGATATTCTGGACCGTTTCCACGGCGTCCAGGTACAAAGCTTGATTGCCTAATCAGCCCCTGGGGCAAAGGGGGCTCAAGAGGTCGCACCCACAGGTGTGCCTTTAGTAAACAAATAAATAAATAAACAACAAGGAGTCAAAGATGTCTCTTGGAATAGTGTTCCTCTCAGAAGTGATGGGAACCATGATGCTGACCCTGCTGGGTTGCGGTGTCGTAGCAAATGTTGCCTTGAAGGGAACCAAAGGCAATGCCGGCGGATTCCTCCTGGTCAACTGGGGCTGGGGCCTGGCCGTCATGGCCGGTGTCTTCGTCGCTGCCAAGTCAGGTGCGCACCTCAACCCGGCAGTGACCGTTGGCCTTCTCTCCAGTGGTGCCGATGAATACGCGCCCGATGTTGCCGTGACGTTTGCCTCGACCATGACGTACTTTGGTGCGGAAATGCTCGGTGCCTTCATCGGTGCCGTGGTGTGCTGGTTGGCCTACAAGCAGCACTTCGATGCTGAGCCGGTTGCCGCCAACAAGTTGGGCGTATTCTCCACGGGTCCGGCCATCCGCAGCTACGGCTGGAACACGGTCACCGAAATTATCGGCACGTTCGTCCTGGTCTTCGTGATCCTCCACTTCGGTGGCGGAGTTGCTGGACTTGGCCCGTTGCCTGTTGCACTGCTCGTTGTAGGTATTGGTGCCTCGCTCGGTGGACCCACCGGTTACGCCATCAACCCGGCACGTGACCTTGGCCCGCGCATCGCCCATGCACTGTTGCCCATTAAGGGCAAGGGTTCCAGCGACTGGAGCTACGCCTGGGTGCCTGTTGTTGGCCCCCTCGTCGGTGGTGCATTGGCTGGTTTGATGACCCAGTGGATGCCTGACCTGCTTGCGGCCGTAGCTTAAATTCCTGCCAGCAAACGCATTACTTAAGAAAAGGAAACAAGGATGTCTCAATATGTAATCGCCATTGATCAGGGCACCACCAGCAGCAGGGCCATAGTTTTTGACCACGATGGGAATATTGTTTCCACCGGGCAGCTGGAGCACGAGCAGATTTTCCCGAAAGCCGGCTGGGTTGAGCATGACGCCGCCGAGATTTGGAACAACACCCGTGAGGTCATTGGCACCGCGCTTGCGCAGGCTAACCTGACGCGGCACGACATTGTCGGTGTTGGCATCACCAACCAGCGCGAGACTGCTGTTGTTTGGGACAAGAACACCGGTGTGCCCGTTTACAACGCCATCGTATGGCAGGACACCCGCACACAGGCCATCGTTGACGAGCTGGCCGCCGATGGTGGCGTGGAGCGTTTCAAGCACACGGTTGGCTTGCCGCTGGCAACGTACTTCTCCGGCACCAAGATCAAGTGGATCCTTGACAACGTTGAGGGTGCCCGTGAAAAGGCAGAAGCCGGTGACCTGCTCTTCGGCAACACGGACAGCTGGGTCACCTGGAACCTGACCGGTGGAGCCGATGGCGGCGTTCACATCACCGATGTCACCAACGCGTCCCGAACCTTGTTCATGGACCTGGAAACGCTGCAGTGGGATGAAGAAATCCTCGCCGTCTTCGGTGTTCCCAAGTCCATGATGCCGGAAATCAAGTCCTCCTCCGAGGTCTACGGTCACGTGCACGGCAGCCAGTTGCTGCGCGAAGTTCCCGTAGCCGGCATTTTGGGTGACCAGCAGGCCGCAACGTTTGGCCAGGCTGCGTTCAAGCAGGGCGAGGCCAAGAACACCTACGGCACCGGCTGCTTCCTGATCTTCAACACGGGCGAGGAAATTGTCCACTCGAAGAACGGGCTGCTCACCACACTTGGCTACAAGCTTGGTGACGCCGCACCGCATTATGCGTTGGAAGGCTCCATCGCCGTGACCGGATCCCTGATCCAGTGGCTGCGAGACAACATCGGGATGATCAAGTCCGCCCCTGAGGTGGAGGAGCTCGCCGCTGCCGTGGAGGACAACGGTGGCGTCTACATTGTTCCCGCGTTCTCCGGTCTGTTCGCACCGTACTGGCGTGCAGACGCCCGTGGCGCCATTGTGGGCCTGACTCGCTTCGTCAACAAGAACCACATTGCCCGTGCGGCCCTGGAGGCCACGGCTTTCCAGACCCGCGAGGTGCTCGACGCTGTCAACGCTGACTCGGGCGTGGACCTGACTGAGCTGAAGGTCGACGGCGGCATGGTCGCCAACGATGCCCTCATGCAGTTCCAGGCCGACATCCTCGGCGTGCCTGTCATCCGGCCCAAGGTCACCGAAACCACGGCTTTGGGTGCTGCCTACGCAGCAGGCTTGGCTGTTGGCTTCTGGAAGGACCTCGGCGAGCTGTCCTCCAACTGGTCTGAGGACAAGCGCTGGGAACCGAACATGGAACCCGCCGAGCGTGACCGCCAGATGCGTCTCTGGAAGAAGGCCGTCACCAAGTCCATGGACTGGGTTGACGAGGACGTGCTCTAAGGCTCCGCTGCCCGGCGAAACTTCCCCTATGCGCAATACTGGCGTTCAGTCTTGCGCATAGGGGAATTTTTGTTTCGGTATGCGCGCAACCCGCGGCCAGTGTGGCGCCAGCAACCACCGTGCGCCACACACGGGGTGAGTCCAGCGCATAAGGCAAGCCCCCGCCGTCGTACGGTGCAGACCAGTTGAAGGCCAAGTTTGTGGATACGCTAAAGTAAAGGGTATGCATACAAATCTTTTCCTTACATAGCCGCAACTACTTTTGCGGCCGCCCCTTGCTATGTCGAGGGGCTTTTGTGTGTAAAGGGTACGAAGGTGCAAGAAGCCATTGATGAATGAAAAGGCAGGGTACGTGAGCGTGCAGTCGCAGACTGAAGAGAACAGCGAAGAGGGCGTCTACAGTTTCGCCTCGATGGAAGCCAAATGGCCGGCCATCTGGGATGAATTGAAGGTCTTCACGCCCCTTGACGACGGGTCCAAGGAACGCCGCTACGTCCTTGACATGTTCCCCTACCCCTCAGGCGACCTTCACATGGGCCACGCCGAGGCATTTGCCATGGGAGACGTGGTTTCGCGCTACTGGCGCCAGCTCGGCTATGACGTGCTGCACCCGATCGGTTGGGACTCCTTCGGGCTGCCCGCCGAAAATGCGGCCATCAAGCGAAACACCCACCCCAGCGAGTGGACCTACGCGAACATCGACACCCAGGCGGAGTCGTTTAAGCGCTACGCCATCTCGGTTGACTGGTCGCGCCGCCTGCAGACCTCCGATCCCGAGTACTACCGGTGGACCCAGTGGCTCTTCAAGCGTTTCCACGAGCGTGGCCTGGCCTACCGCAAGAATTCACCCGTCAACTGGTGCCCAACGGACCAGACGGTGCTCGCCAACGAGCAGGTCGTCAACGGCGCCTGCGAGCGTTGCGGCACTATCGTGACCAAGAAGTCCCTGAACCAGTGGTACTTCAAGATCACCGACTACGCTGACCGCCTGCTCGATGACATGGACGCGCTCAAGGGCCACTGGCCGGACCGCGTGCTGGCCATGCAAAAGAACTGGATCGGCCGCTCCGAGGGCGCACACGTCACGTTCGTCATTGAGGCAGCAGGACACGAGAAGCCGCAGCAGGAACTGACAGTCTTCACCACGCGCCCGGACACGCTGTACGGGGCCACGTTCTTCGTCGTGGCCGCAGATGCTCCGTTGGCACTGGACTTGGTCACGGCCGAGCATGCCGAAGCGTTGAGCGAATACCGCGAGCAGGTCAAGGCGCTCAGCGACATCGAACGTCAGGCAACGGACCGCCCCAAGACCGGTGTGTTCACCGGCCGGTACGCCATCAACCCGCTGACGTCTGAGAAGCTGCCCGTCTGGGCCGCCGACTACGTCTTGGCCGATTACGGAACGGGCGCCATCATGGCCGTTCCTGCCCACGACCAGCGCGACCTTGACTTCGCCAAGGCCTTCGACCTGCCCGTCCGCGCAGTATTGGACACCGGAATGGAGGATCCGGCCGAAACAGGAGTTGCCTCGACCGGTGAGGGCACGCTGATTAACTCCGGCGAACTCAATGGTCTCTCCAAGTCCGAGGGTATTCCGGCCGCAATTGAGATCCTGGAGAAGCTGGGCACCGGTGAGAAGTTTGTGAACTTCCGCCTGCGCGACTGGCTGCTCTCCCGCCAGCGCTTCTGGGGTGCGCCCATCCCCATCATCCACTGCGCCGATTGCGGCGAGGTCGCCGTCCCGGATGATCAGCTGCCCGTTCGCTTGCCGGACAATCTGCGCGGCGAGGACCTGTCCCCGAAGGGCACCTCACCGCTGGCCGCGGTCGCTGATTGGGTCAACGTTGACTGCCCGAGCTGTGGCAAGGGCGCCAAGCGCGACACCGACACCATGGACACGTTCGTTGACTCGTCTTGGTACTTCCTGCGCTTTGTCTCACCTGACTACACCGAGGGCCCGTTCGACCCGGCCAAGGTCAACGACTGGATGCCCGTTGGTCAGTACGTGGGCGGTGTAGAGCACGCAATTTTGCACCTGCTCTATGCGCGCTTCTTCACCAAGGTCATCCACGACATGGGCATGCTCGAGGCCACCGAACCCTTCAGTGCGCTTCTGAACCAGGGCCAGGTGCTCAACGGTGGCAAGGCCATGAGCAAGTCTTTGGGCAACGGTGTTGACCTGGGGCAGCAATTGGATAAGTACGGGGTAGACGCCGTCCGCCTCACCATGGTCTTCGCCGGCCCTCCCGAGGACGACGTCGACTGGGCGGATGTCTCGCCGTCGGGCTCGGCAAAGTTCCTGGCCCGTGCCTGGCGTTTGGGCCGCGATGTTGACAGCGAGCCGGGCACTGACCCGGCCACCGGCGACGCCGCCCTGCGTTCACTGACCCACCGCACAGTCCACGAGGCCAAGGCCTTGCTGGAAGGGCACAAGTTCAACGTTGTGGTGGCCAAGCTCATGGAGTTGGTCAACGCCACCCGCAAGGTCATCGATTCCGGTGCCGGTGCCAAGGATCCCGCCGTGCGTGAAGCCGTCGAGGCTGTAGCCATCGTGCTGAGTCTCTTTGCGCCTTACACGGCCGAAGACATGTGGGACACGTTGGGCCACCCGGCTTCAGTAGCCAATGCGGGCTTCCCCGCAGTGGATGAGGCGCTCCTGGTGGAGCAGAGCGTCACTGCCGTTGTGCAGGTCCAGGGCAAGGTCAAGGACCGTCTGGAGGTCTCACCGGACATCTCCGAGGACGAGCTGCGCGAATTGGCACTGGCCTCGGCTGTGGTCCAAAAGGCGCTTGATGGCCGCGGCATCCGCACCGTGATCGTTCGTGCACCTAAACTGGTGAATATCGTTCCTGCCTAGGAAAGAAAAGTCACAGTCACTCAAGTGCCTTCCTTGCTCCTGGCAGGGAGGGCACTTTTGTTGGCCGACGGGGCAGGTGGGAGGAGGCTGGTCATGACAGAACGCGCTGCGGCACGGCAATGGCTGCGCCAACAGGTTCACCGCCTGCGCCCCGCTACCGCAGGACCCAAGCCGAGGATTGCCGTTGTGACTGACTCGGCTGCGGCCCTGCCACCTGTTTGGGCGGCGAGGGCGGCAGCCCAAGGATTGCTAACGGTTGTGCCCATGCCGGTGATCATCGGCCAGGATGTCTACTCCGATGACGACGCCGAACTCGAGGCGCACATTTCCCTCGCCTTGGCAGCCGGGAAGTCAGTCAAGACCTCCAGACCATCACCTGGCCAGTTCGAGCGAGCCTATGCAAGGGCCGCGGACGCAGGCTTCTCCGCCGTTCTCTCCTTGCATATCTCCGGAAAACTTTCAGGAACCTGGGAAGCAGCCCGGTTGGCCGCTGAGCGGTCGCCGATCCCTGTTGAAGTGTTTGACACGGGAACCGTGGGCATGGGCCAAGGCGTGGGTGTCCAAGCAGCTGTTGCGGTGGCGTTGAACGGCGGGACGGCCGAGGACGTACTAAAAGCGGCTACCGCGGCTGTTGGCAGCACATCCGTGTATTTCTATGTGCCGAGCCTGGAGCAACTTCGGCGTGGTGGCCGCATCAGCATGGCGTCCTCCTGGTTGGGCACCGTCCTGGACATCAAGCCAATCCTGGGGATCAGGGACGGTGCCGTGGTGCCATTGGAAAAGGTGCGGTTTGCCGCCAAAGCCGTGGCCAGGCTGGAGGCCCTGGCAGTAGCCGAGATCACCTCGCGCGGAGCGTCCGGCACTCAGGTAAGCGTGCATCATTTCGGCAATGAAGCTCAAGGGCGAACTGTCGTTGAATCGCTGGAGGGGGCTTTCCCGGACTTAGCCAGCTCAACGTTGACGAGGCTTCCGGCGGTTCTGGCAGCTCACGCAGGGCTCGGCGTGGTAGTAATTGTTGTCGCTGACGCCTTGGAGCTAGGCCTGTTGCAGCGCGTTCGGCCCGCGAGAGCCTAAGGTTCCTCCACAGCGCCAGTGGCGGATCTGCTTCTGCACATTCGAGTAGAGGCAGGGTACCCGGGGTCTGTGAACGCATTACCGTTGCCCCATGGACGGTGATGGTGGCGAGTGGACGCCGCGCAGCTTGGCCGAGGCCTCTCACCCGCGGGGCTGTATGCAGGGGCCGCGATGGGTGGTAACTTTCCGGGCCCTTGTTGTGGTGCTAGCCGTCATTGCGGCCGCACTGGGCGTGTTGTGGATCGAGGCCGCAGGTGTCCAAGGGGCCTCGGCGCAACTATCGAGTGATGCTCCGGGTAAGGTCACCATTCCACCTGTGGGGAAGGATCCCCAGGTTGGGGAGGCGTCAGCGGCAGGGGAGGCGCCCATCCAACCGATCGGAACGGCGGCTGCCCAGGCGGCAGGCTTGGTGGTTCATGTTGCCGGCGCCGTAAAGAACCCTGGCGTATTTACCTTAATGCCCGGCAGTCGGGTGTTTCAAGCCATCGATGCCGCCGGGGGAGCCCTGCCGGAGGCCAACTTATCGGCCCTGAATTTGGCAGCGACCCTGAGTGACGGGACTCAGATTCTTGTGCCAGTCCAGGGGCAGGCGTCCCCTGTGAATCCGTTGAATCCTGCGGGACCGGCGGACACTGGTCCGGCCCCGCAGGGATTAGTCAATCTCAATACTGCCACCGCAGCGCAGATTGAAACGTTGCCGGGCGTTGGGCCAGTCCTCGCCGAACGAATTGTCGCATGGCGCACGGACCACGGACCGTTTACGTCGGTGGAAGGGCTCAATGCCGTGACCGGGATCGGACCCAAGCTGCTTGCCGGATTGCAGGAGCTGGTGACCGTGTCATGAATTCCAACAGCCCTCGCTGGGCTCGGTACACGCGGGCCGCCGTCGGGACGCCTGGTCTAAATCCGAGCGAACCGGCGGTTGGCCGATTCCGTCAGTGGCTACAGCGCCGGTCCGCGGCGGTCCGTGAACGAGTGGTCTCCGCGGAGCAACTTGATGAGGCGGTGCGGCCCCGCGCCGACATCAGACTGCTGCCGGCCGTCGGGGCGGCGTGGGCGGTTGCAGCGATTGCCACATCACTGCCCCTGAGCCAGCTTGTTGCCGCCGCTGCCGCCTTGGGACTGACCCTGGCGATACTCGGAATGTGGTGGACGTGGCGGCATCGCTATGGGCGGAGCCGGGCGGTCCTGGCGTCCGGGCCAACTCTCGCCCTGGCTGCGGCATGCGTTCTGGCAGTCCTGGTGGGCGTTGCCCTTCAGCTTCATACCGCGGCGACCTCACCCATCGCCATAGCGGCCGCACAAGGAGAAGACTTGGCACTCACACTGGAAGTCGCCAACAATCCGCGACTTGTGGACTCCGGCCACGGGCCGCCGCAGGTGATCTTTGACGCCGTCGTACTTCAGGCCACGGCCCAACAACACCTCTTGACCGGGCGAATGAGCATCGTGGTCTTTGCGAAGCCGGCGTGGAGTGAGCTGCGTCAGGGAGACAGGGCCGTCACGGCTGGCAAGATTGTGCCGGCCGCTTCAGGAACCAAGGCTGCGGGGCTTTTGCGTCCCAGCACCGATCCCATGGAGGTGCAAGCTGCCGGGAGTAACCGCGTTGTTGTCACGATCAGGACATCCTGGGCGGCTGCGGTGAACCGTGTGTGGGGCGTGGTGTCGCCGGACACTGCCGGATTGCTTCCGGGTATGGTCATGGGTGATCGCAACGGTATGGACAAATCCCTTGATGAGGCCATGAAGACCGTAGGCCTGACACATCTCACCGCCGTCAGTGGCGCCAATTGCACCCTCGTTCTGGCCACACTCATGGTGGCCTTGCGGACGGTGAAGGCCCCAAGGCTCTTGGCTGTTGGCATGTCACTACTCGGTTTGGCCGGCTTCGTGCTGGTGGTTGGGCCCGACCCCAGCGTCATGCGCGCCGCCGTCATGGGCAGCATCGGTGCCATGGCGATACTCGGCGGGCGGCCAAAGCGTATTGGGACCCTGCTGTCGGTCGCCATCTTGGTCTTGCTCCTGGCGGATCCGTGGCTTGCCAGAGACTATGCGTTCATTCTTTCGGTGCTGGCCACCCTTGGGCTGCACCTGGTGGGCCAGCGCTGTGTGAGGTGGCTTCATGCCTTTTTGCCCGTGTGGCTGGCCCAGGCGGTAGCCATCCCGCTGGCAGCCCAGCTATTTTGTTCCCCCGTGATCGTACTCCTGCAAGCAAGATTGACGATCTATACGATTCCAGCCAACATGCTGGTGGCGCCTGTTATCGCCATCGTCACCACTGTCGGCACGATTGGCATGGTGGTTGCAGCTCTTGCTCCACTGCTGGCGAGTCTTTGTGCCGCCGTCAGTGGCGCGGGCGCATGGTGGGTGCAGGCCGTTGCGGGATTCATGAGTGGGCTGCCAGCTGCGAGCCTGCCATGGCCAGAGGGCTTCCAAGGGATGCTCCTGATGGCCGTGTTCAATGTCGTGGCACTCGGATCCTTGGTGGCCCTCGTGGAGCGGCAGAAGACCAAAGCGGCCATCGCGGCCCTGTTGGCCCATGTGCCGGCGCGGTGGCGGCGCAGCTGCGGCTTTGGCACAATCGTCCTGGCGGCAACAGCAGTCGCGATGTGGTGGACCGCAGCAGTGGTGAAATTGTGAGGAGCCTCCATTCCTCCCGGTTGGGAATCGCCGCGCCGTGGTGGCACAGTAGAGACCGAGAATAATGCCAGCTGTAAGAGTACCCAGCTGTGAGAGCACAAAGACAGGAACGCATCAGTGAGCGCAGCGAGAACTTCCCAGCGGGCACCCGGCTCTATCGACTGGCGTGATGTTCCACTCGCACCCGTGATCTTGGTGTTCGGCCCCGAAGATTTTATTGCCAGCCGAGCCGTCGATGATGTGCGGAAGAAACTCAGGGCACAGAATCCGGAGCTGGAACTGACCTCTCTCGATGCTGCCCACTACACAGCCGGCCAGCTCGGCATGGTGACCAGCCCCTCGCTCTTTAGCGAACCAAAACTTATTGAAGCGTCGGCCTTGGCCACCATGAGCGACGATTTCCTGCAGGATGCCTTGGCTTACATCAAGGATCCCGCGCCAGATGTAACGCTGCTGCTGGTTCACGGGGGAGGGGTGCGTGGGAAGAAGCTTCTTGATGCGTTGAAGGCTCTTGGAGTCCCGCGGGTCGAGTGCCAACCACTGAAAAAGGACGCGGAAAAGTCCCAGTTCGTCAGCGCGGAGTTTTCCATTGCCAAACGCAGGATCGACGCTCAAGCTGTTCGTGCACTCGTTGCGGCCGTGGGAGCCAGTCTCTCCGAGCTTGCTGCCGCTTGTTCGCAGCTCATCGCTGACACCACTGGCATGGTCAGCTCCGATAACGTCGATAAGTACTACGGCGGCCGCGTTGAAGCGACCGCGTTCCGTGTGGCCGATGCGGCCTTGGCGGGGAATGCGCCCGTGGCTTTGTCCACGCTCAGGCACGCACTCGCCACCGGGGTTGATCCCGTTCCCCTCGTGGCGGCCCTCGCCATGAAAGTGCGCCAGGTAGCGAAAGTGTTCTCGGCGCGAGGAAGCTCGGCCCAATTGGCCAGGGATCTGGGCATGTCGCCCTGGCAGGTGGACGCGGCCCGGCGCGACGCCGGTCACTGGAGCGGCCCCGCATTGGTAACCGCCATCAAAGTGTTGGCCGAAACAGATGCCCAGGTGAAGGGCGAGGCGAAGGACCCCGTCTATGCGGTGGAACACGCCGTCACTGTCATAGCCACCGCGGCCCGGCGCTAGCTTCTTAAAGACGTTGGGCCCCCACTAAGAAGTGGGGGCCCAACGTTGAGTTGCGAAGCGGGTCGGCTTCTCCTAGAGGGCGTTAACCTTCGCGGCGAGACCTGACTTGCGGTTGGCAGCGTTGTTGGCGTGCAAGACGCCCTTGCTGACAGCCTTGTCCAGCTTGCGGCCGGCATTCACCAATGCGGCTGCTGCTGCATCCTTGTCGCCTGCAACTACTGCCACGTTTACTGCACGGACAGCAGTCTTGACGCCTGAACGAACGGCGAGGTTGCGCTGACGCGACTTCTCGTTGGTGAGGATGCGCTTCTTCTGAGACTTGATATTAGCCACGATGTATAACTCTCTTTTGATACGTAAATTCGGTCGTAGAGGGCGTAGCTTGACCGTTGACAGCGGCGTGGGGATGCTCGAATTATGGTGAACGTCAGGTCAAGCTGCTGCATCCGCCGACCTGCACGGATACACACTATTCACGAGTCTATCAGAAACGAATCTTCGACGAGCCTGCCTATTTCCAGCCGTGCCGGCTCCGCAACCCTTTGGCAACGAACCCGAACCGCTTGGCATCCAGTATTGCGCCTTCGCGGCGCATATCAGCGGGGGAGACCTGCAGGATCCTGTCGAGTTTGACCTCACTGGGTCGCCCCTGCCGGTCCCAGGGGCCCGTGCCGATGTCGACGTAATCGTTGTCGCCACGGTGATCGGTGCTGTGGTCCTTGCTCGTGAGCATGAGGGCAAGCAGTCGCTTCCCCGAACGGCCCACGATCAGCACCGGCCGGTCCTTGCCTTGGCTGTGGTCTTCTTCGTACGGCACCCAGGTCCAGACGATTTCACCTGGGTCGGCTGCACCGTCGGGCTTGGGTGAATAGACAACCGTTGAGGTGCCGGAAAAATCGCCCGGGTAGGGGGTGCTGAGGCCTGTGGAAACAGGTCCCGGGCGCGAACCGGACGGCCTCGTTTTTGGTGGGCTTCCCTTGGGTTCAGTGGTCTTGCCCGGGGCCAGCAGTGCCCCGACCAGGGAGCGAAGAAGCTTGAATATGCGGTCGGAAGTGGAAGACATGCTTCCCAGACTAGCGAAGAGTGCCGTGAATCGGGTCTGCCGGTTCTGTGCCGGGCCCCTATTCATGGGAGACTTGAAGGCAATTGGTGTCGGTGCGCGCAGCGTACATACACAACCCCTGCACGGTTCGGTGAATCAACCGCTATCCCTGCGTCCATGCAACAGTAAGGAACCCTAGTGTCACCCATGGCCCGCACTGCCCCGGTGCCCGCCGCGACTGATCCGGCGATCATCAGGAACTTCTGCATCATCGCGCACATTGACCACGGTAAATCAACCCTGGCCGATCGGATGCTCCAACTTACCGGAGTGGTTCAGCAGCGTGATATGAAGGCGCAATACCTTGACCGCATGGACATTGAGCGCGAACGCGGCATCACCATCAAGTCCCAGGCCGTGCGTATTCCGTGGGAACTTGACGGCACCTCGTACTGCCTGAACATGATCGACACCCCGGGCCACGTTGACTTTACCTACGAAGTCTCCCGTTCCCTCGCCGCCTGCGAAGGTGCCATTCTCCTCGTCGACGCAGCGCAGGGTATCGAGGCCCAGACCCTGGCCAACCTCTACCTGGCCATGGAAAACAACCTCACCATCATTCCGGTGTTGAACAAGATCGACTTGCCCGCAGCGCAGCCTGAAAAGTACGCCGCGGAACTTGCCAACCTCATCGGTGGCAAGCCCGAAGACGTCCTCATGGTTTCGGGCAAGACCGGCGCCGGCGTCGAGGAACTCCTGGACCAGATCGTGCGCGATCTGCCGGCACCCGTTGGAGACCCCAACGCCCCTGCCCGCGCCATGATCTTCGACTCCGTCTACGACACCTACCGCGGCGTGGTCACCTACGTCCGTGTCATCGACGGCAGCCTGAGCCCGCGCGAGAAGATTCAGATGATGTCCACGCGCGCCACGCACGAACTCTTGGAAATCGGTGTCAGCTCCCCGGAGCCCAAGCCTTCCAAGGGTCTGGGCGTCGGCGAGGTTGGTTACTTGATCACGGGCGTGAAGGATGTGCGCCTTTCAAAGGTTGGCGATACCGTCACCACCTTCAACAAGCCCGCCACCGAGGCGCTTGCCGGCTACCACGATGCCAAGCCCATGGTTTTCTCGGGTCTGTACCCCATGGACGGCACCGACTATCCGGTGCTGCGTGATGCACTCGAGAAGCTCATGCTCAACGACGCCGCCCTGGTCTACGAGCCGGAAACTTCCGCCGCCCTCGGCTTCGGCTTCCGCGTAGGCTTCCTTGGCCTGCTGCACCTTGAAATCACCCGGGAACGCCTCGAACGCGAGCACAACCTGGACCTGATCTCCACAGCACCCAACGTGGAATACGAGGTCACCCTCGAGGACAAGAAGGTTGTCCACGTAACGAACCCCAGCGAGTACCCCTCGGGCAAGATCGCCGAAGTTCGCGAGCCCATGGTCGCCGCCACCATCCTGGCACCGACGGAATTCGTTGGCGCCATCATGGAACTGTGCCAGACCCGCCGAGGCATCCTTGGCGGCATGGACTACCTCTCCGAGGACCGGGTGGAAATCCGCTACCGTCTGCCCCTGGCCGAGATTGTCTTTGACTTCTTTGACATCTTGAAGTCCAAGACCCGTGGCTACGGTTCCCTGGACTGGAAGGCCGACGGCGACCAGGTCGCCGACCTGGTCAAGGTCGACATCCTGCTCCAGGGCGAGCAGGTTGACGCTTTCTCTGCCATCACCCACCGTGACAAGGCTTACGCCTACGGTGTCATGATGACCGGCAAGCTGCGCGAACTCATCCCGCGTCAGCAGTTCGAGGTGCCCATCCAGGCCGCCATCGGTGCCCGCATCATCGCCCGTGAAAGCATTCGCGCCATCCGCAAGGACGTTTTGGCCAAGTGCTACGGTGGCGATATCTCCCGTAAGCGCAAGTTGTTGGAGAAGCAGAAGGAAGGCAAGAAGCGCATGAAGATGGTGGGCCGAGTCGAGGTCCCTCAGGAAGCCTTTATCGCCGCGCTGACAACTGCCGAAGCGCCCAAGGACAAGTCAAAGAAGTGACACCGAGCGTTTTGCCCCTCGGCGACCCGGCCCCGGCCGACGGCATCCTGCCCGCGCAGGCTGCCGTCGGTGCGGACGCCCGCAAGTTCAGCCTGTACGCGCACATACCCTTCTGTGCTGTTCGCTGCGGCTACTGCGATTTCAACACCTACACTGCCACCGAGCTGGGTGGCGGCGCGTCCCAAGACGCCTATGCGGCCACCGCAGTGCGCGAGGTGGACTTTGCTGCCCGGGCCATGATTGATTCAGGCCTGCCGCAGCGAAAGCTGAGCACCGTGTTCTTCGGCGGCGGAACGCCAACACTTCTGCCGGCCAGCGATCTCACCAGCATTCTCGGCTCCGCCGTGCGAAACTGGGGCCTGGAGGATGGTGCCGAGGTCACCACGGAAGCCAATCCCGACTCGGTCACGAAAGAATCGCTGCAGGAATTGTTCGACGGCGGATTCACCCGGGTGTCGTTCGGGATGCAGTCGGCTGTGCCTCACGTCCTGAAGGTTTTGGACCGCACGCACCGGCCGGAAAGGGTGCCACAGGCTGTGGCCTGGGCCCGTGAAGTTGGGCTCAATGTGAGCGTCGACCTCATCTATGGCACGCCCGGGGAGTCCCTCGCGGATTGGGAAACCTCCGTGCGGACAGCCTTGAGCTACGAGCCGGACCACATTTCGGCGTACTCGCTCATTGTCGAAGACGGCACCAAGCTGGCGGCTCAAATCCGCCGCGGACAGGTGCCCAACATCGACGACGACGATCACGCCGTCAAGTACGAGCTTGCCGACGCACTCTTCCAAGAGGCTGGGCTGTCCTGGTACGAGGTCAGCAACTGGTCGCGCACACCCGAGGATGCCTGCCAGCACAACCTGGCTTACTGGCGTGGGGACGACTGGTGGGGGATTGGCCCAGGCTCTCACTCCCACATTGGCGGCGTGCGCTGGTGGAACGTCAAACACCCCACCGCGTACGCAAACCGTCTTGAGAAGGGTGAATCGCCGGCCGCCGGACGTGAAACCCTCGACGGGCAGACGCGGGAGATGGAACGCATCATGCTTCTCTCACGCCTCGCCGAAGGACTGGCCATTGCTACGCTCAGTCCCACGGCCCGCAAGGCCGTGGCCGGACTTATTGCACAAGAACTCGTGGACCCGCTCAAAGCATTCGCCGGAACCCTGGTCCTGACCCTCAAGGGCCGGCTGCTGGGCGACGCCGTAACCAGGGCACTGCTGGACTAGAAGAAAAAACATTGGCCCACGGCGGCCCGCCATCCGTGGGTGGGCCGCCGTCGGCTTGGGTGTTACTTGAAGTAGCGCAGGTTCCAGGCGTAACGGTACGGCTGGCCGCGGTTGACGCGAATGGCTGCGATGACTGAGAACACCGTCAGGAGAATCCAGACGAACAGTGCAACCATGGCGAACATGGAGCCAACGGCCGGGATGAAGAATGAGAAGATGAGGGCCAGCACGTTAAGGAAGATGGCAAGAATCGTGGGCGGCAATGTGAAATTGAGAGCTTCCAGGGATTCCTGGGCTGTGAATCGGCCCCTGGGGCCAATCAGCTTGTAGATCAAAAGGGACGGAACGCAGCCAAGGATTCCGCCGCAATGGGCAATAAATGCCCACTGCCGATCCTCTGAGGGTGTGAGGGGCTGTTGGGGTGCACCACTGATTCGGTTAACCGGATGACTCACAATGACTGGCCTTTCAACAAGCGAAAACTGCGGGCGGGAACATAACCGGCCCCTCTCTCTAGGATACGGGTGCGGTGAGGAAGTCTATGACCTCTTCAACCCGGCCCAGCAGCGAAGGCTCCAGATCGGAGTACGAACTGACCCTTGAAAGCAGCCGTTGCCAGCCGATTCCAATGTCCTCCGCCGTGGTGTGCGGCCATCCGAAAGCCTTCAGGATTCCTAGCTTCCACTCCATGGATCTGGGCACAACCGGCCATGCCGGGATGCCCAAGGAAGTGGGTTTGATGGCCTGCCAAACATCAACATAGGGGTGCCCAACCACCAGGACATTTTTTCGCAGCCCGGGCGTGTTCATGAGATTGGCCACAATGCGTGTTTCCTTGGATCCAGGCACCAAATGGTCCACCAAAATTCCCAGCCTGCGGGTGGGGCCGGGAGAGAAATCAGCCACCGCGGAAGCTAGGTCATCAATCCCTCGCAGCGGCTCCACCACGATGCCCTCCACCCGGAGGTCGTCTCCCCAAACCTTCTCGACGAGCTCGGCGTCGTGCTTGCCCTCAACCCAGATCCGGCTGGCCTTGGCCACCTTGGCACGGGTATCGGCAACTTTGACCGAGCCGGACGCAGTGCGGACCGTCTGCTTGGGCGCCGTCTTGACGGGGGCGATGAGTTCAACCGGCTCGCCTTCAAGCAGGAAACCAAAGCCAAGCGGAAACGCTCGGACCTTGTTTCTGCGATCCGCCAACTCCACAATATGCATGCCGCCGGACTTCTCCAGGCGCACCACGGCACCCACCCAGCCGGTCTGGACGTCTTCAAGAACCAGCCCGCCGCGGGCCTCAACTTTACGCAGGGCGCGCTGTGCCGGGGCAGTGAGATCTTGGGGTCCCCATTGTTCGTAGTGCACGAAAAAACCTTAGCTATCGTCATTCGTGGCAACGCTCATGGCGAACACTGCCGGGTGAAAACCCATGCTAACTGGTCAAAGGGCCAAGTCCGGTGCATTGGCGCGGCTCGCACCCACGGAAGGGTGCTGGAAAAAGTATTAGACTTAGCACTTGATTGGGTAGAGTGCTAGAGGCCATTGACAGGAGGTGACGGGCATGAGTGAACCGCGGAAGTTAGAAGTCCTTCGGGCCATCGTTGAAGACTATGTACACACACGTGAGCCCGTCGGCTCCAAGGCCTTGGTTGAACGGCACCACTTAGGTGTTTCAAGCGCCACCATTCGCAACGACATGGCCGCCTTGGAAGAAGAGGGGTTGATCACCGCCCCGCATACCAGCTCCGGACGCATCCCCACCGACAAGGGTTACCGAATTTTTGTCGATCAGATTTCCTCCGTCAAGCCATTATCGGCCGCCGAGCGCCGAGCTATTTCGACGTTGCTGGAGGGATCCACCGACCTCGATGACGTCCTCGAACGGACAGTGCGGGCCTTGGCCCACCTGACCAATCAGGTGGCCGTGGTGCAATATCCGCGCTCTGCCGCAGCCACCGTGCGGCATATTGAATTTGTGTCCTTGTCGGCCCGTCAGGTCTTGATTGTTTTGATCCTGGCGTCGGGCAAAGTTGAGCAGAACGTCATTGACGTTGGTACGGCGCTTGATGACGTGGCCCTGGCCGGTCTCCGTCAGCTGTTCCTCTCGAATTTGAGCGGGTTGGCCGTTGCCATGCTCCCCGATGCTGTTGCGAGCATCCCCCTGACGGTGCCACCGTCTGAACAGGGCCCAGCCGCCCGGTTGGCCCAGGGATTGGCTTTGTTGGCCCGCAACGCCCGCGAAGACCGGATCGTCATGGCGGGGACGGCCAATCTGGCCCGATCCAACAGTGATTTCCCTCTGAGCATTGGACCCGTCCTGGATGCCCTGGAGGAACAGGTTGTGCTCCTGCGCCTCCTTGAAGCGATGGCTCAGGACTCCTTGGGAATGGCTGTGGTGATTGGCCGGGAAAACCCCCACGTTTCACTGGCCGAGGCATCGGTTGTGGCGGCCGGCTATGGGCCAGGGGAAATCGCCAAACTGGGCGTCGTGGGGCCAACCCGGATGGATTACCCCAACACCATGTCCAGTGTCCGCGCGGTAGCGCAGTACCTTTCTAGAATTTTGGCCGGCTAGACGGCCACCGTTTCCACGTAAAGAGAGCAATATTTTGAGCAATCACTACGACGCATTGGGCGTCACCCGCGACGCAACTGCCGAGGAAATCAAGAAGGCTTACCGCAAGCTGGCACGTAAGCTGCACCCGGACGTCAACGACGCCCCGGATGCGCAGGACCGCTTCAAGACTGTCACGCACGCGTACGAAGTTCTCTCGGATCCCCAAAAGCGTCGCGTCTATGACACCACGGGAAACGAAAACGGCAACGACAACGGTGGTAGCAACTACGGGGGAGGCGACGGTTTCGCTTTCCAGGACATCTTCGAGACCTTCTTTGGTGGCGGCGGTGGCGGTGGTGGACGTGGTCCGGCATCGCGCACCCGTCGCGGCCAGGACGCGCTCATCACGGTTCGTGTAGAACTGCGTGAGGCTGTCTTCGGTGTCAACAAAAAGCTTGAAATCGATACAGCGGTTATTTGCCCCACCTGTGATGGCAGCTGCTGCCGCCCGGGAACCTCACCCACCACCTGCGACATCTGCCACGGCAGTGGCCAGATTCAGCGTCCCATGCGCTCCATCTTGGGCAACGTCATGACTGTTGCTACCTGCAATTCCTGCCAGGGCTTTGGCACCATGATCATTGACCCCTGCAACGAATGCATGGGGGACGGTCGTGTACGCAACCGCCGCAGCTTCACCATCAAGGTTCCCGCCGGCGTCAGCACCGGCACCCGCATCCAGCTCGGCGGCCAGGGCGAGGTTGGCCCCGCCGGTGGCCCTGCAGGAGATCTGTACGTGGAGATGAAGGTCAACAACGATCCTGCCTTCCTGCGCGAGGGTGATGACCTGCACGCCACGCTCAGCGTTCCCATGACGGCCGCGGCCCTGGGCACGGAGCTCACCTTTGAAACCTTCGACGGCGAGCAGCCCATCAGCATCAAGCCAGGAACTCAGGCCGGGGAAACCCTTAACTTGCGGAACCTCGGTGTGACGCATCTGCGCGGATTCGGCCGTGGCGATTTGAAGGTGCACATCCACGTTGAAACGCCCACCAAGCCGGACGCGGCGCAGGAAGAACTCCTCAAGCAACTAGCCGCCCTGCGCGGTGAAAGCTACACAGAAGGCAAGCTCGTCACCAGCGGCGGCATGTTTGCCAAGCTGCGCGACAAGCTCGGCAACTTCTAACGACCATGAGCAACCCTGTCTTTTACGCCACCCCTGAACAATTGGCTGGTTTGCTTCCCGGCGCACATTTCGTCTTGGACGGCGCCGAGGGGCGCCATGCCGCGACCGTCAAACGCCTGAGCACGGGGGAACCCGTTGATGTGTGCGACGGCGCCGGGTTGCGTCTGGTTTGCACAGTCACCAACGCAGACAAAAGCACACTGACTGTTCTGGTGGAAAACGTGGTCGCCGAAGGCAGGCCGGCCCTGGGCTTCACCCTGGTTCAGGCACTGGCGAAGGGGGACCGCGACGAGTTGGCCATTGAGATGGCCACCGAACTCGGCATTGACACTGTTGTGCCGTGGCAGGCGGAGCGCTCCATTGTTCGATGGAAGATGGACAAGGCGCTCAAAGGTTCGGAAAAGTGGCGGCAGGTGGTGGCCGCGGCTGCTAAGCAAGCCAGACGGTCGGCAGTGCCTGTGGTTGGATCGTTGGCGGGAACTTCGGCTGTCTGCGAACTGATCAAGGAGGCAGGGTTGGCTTTGATCCTGCATGAGGATGCTGTGGATTCGGTGGCCACGGTTGCTCGGCAATGGTTGGCCAGCACGGCAGGGGAGCCGGCACAGCAGCAGGGTGTCCTGATGATCGTTGGCCCCGAGGGTGGCATGAGTTCCGCCGAAGTTGAGGCCTTCGTGGCCGCAGGTGCGCGCACGGCCCTTTTGGGTCATCATGTACTCCGCTCCTCAACGGCAGGGCCGGCAGCCGTGGTGCTTCTGAGCCAAGAACTTGGCCGCTGGTCATAAGATTTAAATAGCCAGCCCGCAGTGATCGATCACTGCGGGCTAGCTATTTTAAGGACTTACTTGGCGCTGGGCTCGGCGATCGTCACGAGCTTTGTGTCGAGTCCAATCTTGCCGCCCGGGGCCCCCGTGTCCTGAATGTAGACAGAGAGTTGATACTCGCCCGGCGGCGGGACCAGATTGAAACTAAATTCGCCCAATTCCCGGGGACCTTGCGGGATGGTCACAGTACCGCTGAGATACTGCTCGCCCACCGTGTCGCCAACAACATGGGCCAGAGACCAGGCTAGATTCCCGGTGGGTGAAATTGCCTGGCCGGCCACCTTGAGCGGAAGACTATTGAAGCGGCTGCCGTTGGCGGGGTCAATAATCCACACGGGAGCAATAAAATCCGCGTCACGGGTTAGGGGCTTGTCAAGAACTACATGGCTGAAGGCGTTGTAGCCTGTGTGCCCGTCCACCAGCACCGAGACCTGGATCGAGGACGTGGTGTCCACGAGCCCCGCCATGGCAGCCGCGGCCGTAGCCGTATAAACCAACTGGGAGATGGACCGTTCGGCGATCCCTTGATCCACCTTTCCGCCAAAGGCGTCGGCGGAGATGTCGACAGTGATCACGTTTTTGGCTGAGATGGAAGCGCCGAGCCTCGTGGGATTGTTCCAGATGGAAAAGTAATCCGGATCGAGCGAATCGCCTCCCATCATGACGCGAAGTGCAGCCACGATGGGGTCATCGGAGGTTTGGGCAGGAAAAAATTCCCGGTAAAGAAAAACGTCATCATTGCTGGACCCCAACCAATAGACCGGAACAGTCTGTGACGCGGTGGCAGTTTCCAAAGGGGCGTTGGTCACCATGCCCTGGGCCATCGAAGAATTACTCGTGGGCATCGATGTGCTCTGTTGATTCAGCCCCTGTGAGGTGCAGCCAATGAGAGCCAGGGAGGCCGACAATCCGAGAATCGCAAATTTATCCACCAGACGCATCCGAGAGAGCACACGATCTTGCCGCGACAACGCATCAACAGAGGCGCCGAGGCGTCGTGCTGGTGCGGGATTCTTGGCAAACATGAGTGAGGCTACTCGCTAATCTTGGGTGGTGGACGGCAACCGGAACAAACCGACGCCGTGTTGTGGCTTTGGTCCCAAGCATCCCCACAAGACTTTGAACTCAATCAGCTTGGCATAGAACGCCATGTCCATGACGCCCAAATGGGTGACCTGCAAAGAACTGAAACCGTATCGAAACACTTCTGCCTCGATGTGACCAAAAGATGCGCTCACGGCATAACCGATAGTTGAACCTTGCTGCGATGCTGTGCATTAGAATTGACAACTAAGGAAGATGAATCAAAAGCCGGTGGAACTCACTGGTATACCCAAGGAGAGATTTCAGGCCGGCACGGCCGAAGCTATGGCAGAGACAACAGGGAACCGCCATGATCAATTTCCTGCTCAAGGACCCGGGCAGCACTTTCCGTATTCAGTGGAAGGAATACGCACCGAGGTGGTGCACTTCCTCTCCACCGAACAAATGGTCGCGGCACTTGGAGCCGAAGACGAAGGCCTTCGAATCATTGAAAGCCTCTACCCCGATGTGAGCTTCCTGGCTCGAGGAAACGTCCTGACCATTTCGGGACCGGTGGCCGTGGTTCCACGCATCATGCACCTCATAGAGGAAGCCCGCGGCATGGTGGCACGGAACAACCCCATGAGTGCCAGTGTGTGGGAGCAACTTGTAGCCATGCTTCACACCCGTCCTGAAACCTCTGTCGTTGACATCCTCAGCTACGACATTCTCTCCAGCCGCGGCCGGACCATTCGCCCCAAGACGGCGAATCAAAAGGACTACGTCGATTCCATTGACCGCAACACCGTGGTGTTTGGCATTGGCCCGGCCGGAACGGGCAAGACCTATCTGGCCATGGCTAAAGCGGTTCAGGCGCTTCAACGCAAAGAAGTGAGCCGGATTATTCTGACCCGCCCAGCCGTCGAGGCAGGGGAGCGCCTCGGCTTCCTCCCCGGCACGCTGAACGACAAGATCGATCCGTACCTGCGCCCGCTCTACGATGCCTTGCACGACATGATGGATCCGGAGACAATTCCGCGGCTCATGGCGGCCGGAACCATTGAAGTTGCGCCACTGGCCTACATGCGTGGCCGCACCCTCAACGATGCGTTCATCATCCTTGACGAGGCCCAGAACACCACGCCGGAGCAGATGAAAATGTTCCTGACCCGCTTGGGCTTTGGTTCCAAGATCGTTGTCACCGGCGATGTCACTCAAATCGACCTGCCGACCGGAACCAAGTCCGGGCTGAGGGTTGTCCGAGAAATTCTGGAAAACGTTGATGACATCCATTTCGCCCTTCTAGACGCCACGGATGTGGTCCGGCACCGTTTGGTGGGGGCCATCGTCAGCGCCTACAACAATTGGGATGATGCGCACCCCAATTCCACAACTCCCAAGGAAAGCACCTCGCGATGAGCATCGAAATAAACAATGAATCAGGCGTGGAGGTGCGTCAGGAAGAGCTCGTTCGGCTCATCAAGCACGTTCTCAAGGCCATGCACCTGCACCCCCAGACCGAGGTGTCGGTCATTTTGGCTGACCTGGAAACCATGGAGAAGCTCCACATCGAGTGGATGGACGAGCCAGGTCCCACCGACGTCCTGTCCTTCCCCATGGATGAGTTGCGTCCCGGGACCGCAGCCATGCCCACCCCTGTGGGTCTGCTGGGCGACATCGTTTTGTGTCCCGTCGTGGCACAGGAACAAGCTGTTGCCGCCGGCCATTCCATGGAAGAGGAACTTCTCCTGCTCTCAACTCACGGAATGCTTCACCTCATGGGTTATGACCACCGCGAACCCGAAGAAAAAGAAGAGATGTTCGGGATCCAGCGAGAGCTCCTCTCCAGCTTCCTCGGTAGGGAAGCCCCCCGGGAGACAATGAAGTGACGCTTGTCGCCTTACCGGTCTTGGGGATACTCTTCACGGCCATAGCGGCCTTCCTCGCCGCCGTTGAATCAGCACTAAACTTCTTTCCCCGCCACGATCCTGAAACGCTCGCCACGCACGGGCGGGGCCCGTCCTTGGAAAAGGTTCTGGCCGAGCCCTTGGCTCACCTGAATGCGGTGCGCTTTTGGCGTGTTTGGTCTGAAATGGCCGCAGCTGTGGCCATTGCCATTTTCCTGGTTGGCCTCCTGGGCAACGAATGGATTGCCGGACTCATTGCCACGGTTGTCATGGCCGTCCTTGGCTTCATGATGGTCGGTGTATCACCGCGTCGCCTGGGCCGGATGTATTCGGGGGCGCTCGTGGGCCGCTGCGCCTGGATCATTCACCTGCTGCGCCGCGTCCTGGGGCCGGTCCCTGAGTGGCTCAACCGTTTCGGTGCCTCGTTGACCAAAGACATTCCCAGCCGTGACGACGACTTTGTCACGGAAGAAGAATTCCGTGAGTTTGTGGACCGGGCCAGCGAATCAGAGATGATCGAGGACAACGAGGCCGAACTCATCCAAAGCGTGTTTGACCTGGGTGAAACCATGGTGCGTGCCGTCATGGTTCCCCGCACCGACATTGTTGGCATCGACCACGAAAAGACCCTTGAAGAGGCTCTCGAAGTCTTCCTCAATTCTGGATACTCGCGTATTCCTGTCATGGGGGAGAGCGCAGATCACATTCTCGGCATCCTGTACCTCAAGGACGTTGTGGCTACCCTGCATCACCTGTCCGACGGCGAATCCAGCCCGAAGGTGGAGCATCTGGCCCGAAGCGTGCGCTACGTTCCGGAGTCCAAGCCAGTCGATGACTTGTTGAAGGAACTGCAGCTTGAGTCCACACATGTGGCCATTGTCGTCGATGAGTATGGCGGCACGGCCGGGCTCGTCACCTTGGAGGACCTGATTGAGGAGATCGTCGGAGAAATCTCCGACGAATATGACTCGGTTTCCCCCGATGTCCATAGCCTGGGAGACGGTCGATACCGGATTCGGGCACGCATGGCCGTGGATGAACTGGGTGAACTCTTCGGCAGGGACCTGGACGACGACGAGGTTGACACCGTGGGCGGCTTCCTGGCCAAGCATCTGGGCAAGATTCCGTCAGTAGGCAGCAGCGTTGAGATCAATGGCATCTTGCTGGTGGCCGAGCGGATGGAAGCATCCCGCAACCGAGTCAGCCACGTCATTGCCAGCACCACAGAAGCAGTCGAGAATGACAGTATGTCCGGGAACGGCAGTACTGAAGGCACCACCCCCCACCGAACAGCACCACAGGAGCGATCATGAGTAAGTCAAAGGGCAAGTCAGGCCTCATTACGGCCAAGGGTGAGGGGTTCCGCGCCGGCTTTGCTGTACTTGCCGGACGCCCCAACGCCGGTAAGTCAACACTGACCAATGCTTTGGTGGGTCAAAAAGTAGCCATCACCTCGGCCAAGCCGCAGACCACACGTCACACCATTCGGGGCATTGTCCACAAGGACGACTACCAGCTGGTCCTCGTGGACACGCCCGGGTTGCACCGCCCCCGCACCCTGCTGGGAAAGCGCTTGAACGATCTGGTGGCGGACACGCTTTCAGAAGTTGACGTGATTGGTTTTTGCTTGCCGGCCAATGAAAAGATCGGCCCCGGCGACAGGTACATTGCCACGCAGCTGGGCCAGGTTGGCAACAAGCCGGTCGTGGCCATCGTGACCAAAACCGACACGGTGGACCGCCAAGCAGTCACCGACCAGCTGATCGCGGTTGAAAAGCTGGGTCGCGAGGTTATCGGAGAACGCGGATTTGCCGCCGTCATTCCCGTTTCTGCCGTGGAAGATTTTCAGGTGGAGACCTTGGGCAAGGTGTTCTCAGAATTTCTGCCAATTTCACCGGCGCTGTACCCGGACGGCGAGCTGACTGACGAGCCCGAAGCCGTGATGGTGGCCGAATTGATCCGCGAGGCTGCCCTTGAGGGTGTTCGCGACGAGTTGCCGCACTCACTGGCTGTTGTGGTGGAGGAAATTCTGCCTCGTGAAGGCCGCACGGAGGACAACCCATTGCTGGATGTGCGGGTCAACCTCTACGTGGAACGCCCTTCGCAGAAGGCCATCATCATCGGCAAGGGCGGTGTCCGGCTCCGTGAAGTTGGCACGAATGCACGCAAGGGCATCGAGGCGCTCCTGGGCACCAAGATCTACCTTGATCTGCATGTGAAGGTCGCCAAGGACTGGCAGCGGGACCCGAAGCAGCTGGTCAAGCTCGGCTTCTAAGTCGCTTTTGACTCGCTTCTAGGTAGGCTCGGATCCACATGAAATGGCGGCCCTTGGGCCGCCATTTTGTGTCCGCGGTGAGTGCGCGCTGTTGCGGCAACTTCAAGGGACTTCATCGTTGCCGTGTGGCTTGGGGGTTGTTCCCAGTCTTCACGACTAAACTCTTGAGAGTTATTATTCGCAGTGAAAGGTTGGAACATGGGGCGACGCCGTGCCGAAACGGGGGCAGCGGAAGCTGTCAGCACCCCTCGCAGGAAAGCGCATCGCGAAAACGAGCCCGTGGGGAGGCACTTTCGGCCCCGTGCCAAGGCACCCCTGTGGCTTCGCATTACGACGATCGCTGTTACTGCCGTGTTGGTCCTTGGCGTCGGTGCCGCGGGAGCGTTGGTCTTCAAGCTGCAAAACAATGTCACCACGGCTCCGCTGAACGCTGGGGTTAAGAATGGCGATTCCGGGCAGCCTGAAAATGCAGACACCGGCGCGTTGCAGATTCTGATCCTGGGCACCGACACCCGCGACGGCGCCAACAGCCAATACGGAAGCGAAGAAGACTCCACGGGTGAAGGCAACTCAGATGTCATGCTCCTTATGGACATCTCCGCCGACAACAGTCACGTTTCGGTCACCAGCTTTCCCCGGGATTTGATCGTACCGATCCCAGATTGCAAGCCGGCCGCCGGAGGAGACCCCGTTGCGGGGACACCTGCAGGACAGCTCAATGCGGCCCTTCGGGTTGGCCCAGGGTGTACCGTTGCGGCCATCAATGACATGACCGGCCTGACAATCGACCACTTCATGCTGGCCGATTTTACGGCCGTGAAGGAGCTCTCCAACGCCCTGGGCGGCGTTGAAGTGTGCGTTGACCACGCCATGTACGACGACGACGGATCCTGGCTTAAGCTTCCCGCCGGAAAGAGCCTGGTCCAGGGCGAACAAGCCTTGGCCTTCGTCCGTACCCGCCACGCATTTGGCGATTCGAGCGACCTTGCCCGCATCAAGGCTCAGCAGTACTTCCTGGGCTCCATGGTTCGCAAGGTCAAGAGCGAGGGTACTTTGACCAACTTGCCCAAGCTGTACAACCTGGCCGATGTGGTCACGAAAAACCTCACCATCGATGAGGGCTTGGCCAACATTCCCTCCATGATCAGCATCGCCAACCGTTTGGCGAAGATTGACTTGGCAAACGTTGCCTTTGTTACAGTGCCCTACGAGGCTTATGTGGCAGATAACGCCCGTGTCCAGTTGAAGGAACCGGAAGCCGGACAGTACTTTGCCGCCCTACGCCAGGGAACATCCTTGACGGGTGCCCCCGCAACAGCCAGCCCCAGCGCTGCGGCAGCCTCTGGCACGCCGTCGGACACGGCAACAGTGGCACCCACGACCGAGGCACCCGTCTACGACAAAGCCATCCAGCAGGTCAGCGTCACTAATGCCTCCGCCGTCGTAGGACGCTCGATCGAGTTGCTGCAGGCGCTCTCGACCGCCGGGTTCACGGGGGCGTGGCAGGCCGGAGATGTGCCATCTGTGAATGAAACTCAGGTTCTCTACGGGGCCGACATGGGCGATGTTGCAGCCGATGTTGCTGCATTGTTCAAGATCCCGGCCACCGCCGTCAAGTCCGATCCAACGATCACGGGCGTCAGTGTTGTGGTGGGAACCGATTGGGCATCAGGAACTGCGTTTGGTGCTGTGGTGGTCCCGCCGGACATTGTTGCCAGCACGGCAGACGACAGCGCAGGCTGCCTCACGGTCAACCCGCTCAAGTACTATCCGACTCCGTTTGTTCAATAACTTTCGTCACTAAGCGAGGGCGGGGTTGGCCGGGTTTTCTCCCGTCCAACCCCGCCCTTGCTTTTACACTCTGTTACCAGATGCTCACACGGTCTGCAGGATCGCGCCACATGTCGTCTCCGGAGGCCGTCTCGAACGCTTCATGGAAGGCATCGAGGTTGCTGGCTACAGCGTTGCAACGAAGCTCGGAGGGGGAATGGGGGTCGATCGTCAGACGCCGGATAGCCTCTTCCGGGCGAATCTTCGCACGCCAGCACTCTGCCCAGGAGAAGAAGAAGCGTTGCGCTCCCGAGAGCGAGTCAATGACGGGGGAGTCCTGTCCGCCAAGGCTGAGCTGGTACGCCTTGAAACCGATCGCGAGTCCGCCGAGGTCACCAATGTTTTCGCCCAGGGTGAGTTCTCCGTTGACAAATTCACCCGGCGCAGCTGTGGGGGATAGTACGTTGTACTGGTCCACCAGCTTGGCCGTCAGCTTCACAAAAGCCTCGCGATCCGCATCGCTCCACCAGTTGCGCAGCGCGCCAGTGCCATCAAATTGTGAGCCCTGATCGTCAAATCCGTGCCCAATCTCGTGGCCAATGACGGCGCCAATCCCGCCGTAGTTGGCGGCGTCGTCGGCGTCGGCGTCAAAGAACGGCGGCTGCAGTATGGCTGCTGGGAAGACCACCTCATTCATGGTCGGGTTGTAATAGGCGTTGACGGTTTGCGGAGTCATCAACCATTCGTCACGGTCAATGGGGGCGCCAATCTTGGCCAGTTGGCGGGCCAGTTCAAAAGCATTGCTGCGTTCAATATTGCCCAGCAGATCACCAGCAACAATTCTCAAGCTGGAGTAATCCCGCCATTTGCTCGGGTACCCGATCTTGGGTGTGAACGCGGCAAGCTTTTCCAGCGCCCGGCCCTTGGTTTCTTCACCCATCCAGCTCAGCTCGACAATGCTGATGCGGTAAGCCTCAATGAGGTTGGCAACGAGCTTTTCCATGTGCGTCTTGTGCGTTTCGGGGAAGTGCTCAGCCACATACAGCTGGCCCACGGCCTCGCCCAAAACACCCTCAACCAATCCAACACCGCGCTTCCAGCGTTCCCGGATGGATGGCGTGCCACTGAGCGTTGTTCCATGGAACGCAAAGTTGGTGTCAACAAAGTCCTTGGAGAGGTACGGTGCCAGGCTTGCGATGGTCCGCATGGCCAGCCACGCTTGCCAATCCGCCAAGCGATCTTGCATGAGCAGTGCCTGCTGACCCAAGAAAAACGCCGGGGTGGCTACCACCATTTCGTGGCTTTGCTCGGCCGTGATGCCCAGGGCATCCAACCAGGCTTCCAGGTCCGGCAGCAGGGCCAGGACTTCGCCATGGCTCATGAGGTTGTAGGTCTTCTGCGGGTCGCGCAGGGACACCTTGTCCAGATGTGTTGCGGCAATCTCGGTTTCCAATGCCATGATGCGCGGGGCTTTGGCTGCTGCGTCGGCAACACCGGCCAGTTCCAGCATTCTTTGTACGTGGCTCACGTAAGCGGTGCGAACGGACTCGAACTTCTCGTCCCGGTAATAGGACTCGTCCGGCAGGCCAAGGCCCGCCTGGAAAAGGTGAAGGAGCGCGCGTTCGGGATTTCCGGCGTCGTTGCTTACATAGGCGCCAAAGAGGGTGCTGCCACCTGTGCGGTCCAGATCGCCCATGAGGCGCACCAAGGCATCAATGGAGTCGGCCGCGTCGATCGCAGCCAGCTTCTCGGTGAGCGGTGACGCTCCAGCGGCTTCGATGGCCGCTTCATCCATGAAGTCGGAGTAAAGCGCACCGATCTTCGCGGAGAGCTCCGGGTTGGCGGCATCCGGATTGGCATGCTCGCGGCCTGCGTGCTCAATGATGGCCTTGACCGCGGCCTCCGAATCGTCTCGGAGGGTGATGAATGAACCCGTGAGAGCCCGGTCCTCAGGGATTACCTCCGACTCCAGCCAGGCGCCGTTGACGTGATTGAACAAGTCATCCTGGGGCCGTACGCTCGGGTCAATATTGCGCAAATTGATACCGGAATGTCTCAAATGGATCGATTCCCCTTCGGTGGGTTGGCTGTGATCGATCATCATGCCGGCTACACACGGGTGGATGAAAGCACAGAGGTGAGTTGGTTCACTATCATCCTACGTGCCGTGCTAATCTAAAAATGTGCGCACTGGAATGCTTCTTCTTAGCTGCCGCGGCGAGGCCTCGAACCCGTTGAATTGATCAACGTGGAAGATGGCCACCCTCGCTGCGGTGTTTGTGTTGCCCGGCCGGCCCACTCGTTGAACAAGATTGAAGGTCACCTCCAATGCGAAATGCGCAAAAAACCTCTGGAATGCCCGTCCACCGGTACATCCCGTTCCAGGATCAGATTTCGGTAAATCTGCCCGACCGCACCTGGCCCGACAAGGTCATTACGAAGGCCCCGCGCTGGTGCGCCGTGGACTTGCGCGATGGCAACCAGGCCCTCATTGACCCCATGAGCCCCGGCCGCAAGCTGAAGATGTTCCAGCTGCTGGTCAAGATGGGCTTTAAGGAAATCGAAGTTGGGTTTCCCTCCGCATCACAAACAGACTTTGACTTTGTTCGCCAGCTGATCGAGGGCGGGCACATCCCGGACGACGTCACGATCCAGGTTCTGACCCAGGCCCGCGAACACTTGATCGAGCGGACCTACGAGTCCCTCGTGGGTGCTAAGACGGCCATCGTTCACCTGTACAACTCCACCTCGGTTCTGCAGCGCCGCGTTGTCTTCAACCAAGATGAAGACGGGATCTTGGACATTGCCTTGCAGGGTGCCCGCTTGTGCAAGAAGTACGAAGAGACACTGACCGACACGGTGATCACGTACGAGTACTCGCCCGAGTCCTTCACCGGCACGGAACCGGAGTATGCGCTGCGCGTGTGCAACGCAATCGCCGACATTTTCGAGGCCTCGGCTGACAACCAGGTCATCATGAACCTGCCGGCCACGGTCGAAATGGCCAGCCCCAACGTCTACGCCGATTCCATCGAGTGGATGAGTCGCAATCTGCACCCGCGGGAAGGCATCATTCTTTCCCTTCACCCGCACAATGACCGCGGCACCGGCGTTGCCGCCGCTGAGCTGGGTTACCTGGCCGGCGCTGACCGGATTGAGGGCTGCCTGTTTGGCAACGGCGAACGCACAGGAAATGTGGACCTGGTGACGTTGGGCCTGAACATGTTCACCCAGGGTGTCGATCCCATGCTGGACTTCTCCAACATTGATGAGATTCGCCGCACGGTTGAGTACTGCAACCAGCTGCCCGTTCCGGAACGATCCCCCTACGGTGGCGATCTGGTGTTCACTGCCTTCTCGGGTTCGCACCAGGACGCCATCAAGAAGGGTTTCGATGCCATGGCCGCTGACGCGCAGGCTGCCGGCGTCGATGTTGACCAGCACACCTGGGCCGTACCGTACCTGCCTATTGACCCGAAGGATCTGGGGCGCAGCTACGAAGCTGTCATCCGCGTCAACTCCCAGTCCGGCAAGGGCGGTGTGGCTTACCTGCTCAAGAACGAGCACAGCCTTGACCTGCCGCGCCGTGCACAGATCGAGTTCTCCGGCGTCATTCAGAAGCGCACCGATACCGTCGGTGGCGAGGTCAGCGCCGCGGAGCTGTGGACCATCTTCAAGGATGAGTACCTGCCCGGGGAGAGCGCTGATGAGCAGTGGGGCCATTACCGCATTGGCCCGTTCACAACCTCCACAGACGACGACGGGGAGGTGACCCTGACCGCCAAGATCTCGATCGCCGGGGTCGTGCAGAGTCGTACGGGAACCGGCAACGGTCCTATCGCAGCACTGCTGGCCATCCTGTCCGAGGATGGTATGGATGTCCGCGTCCTGGATTACACCGAGCATGCCTTGTCCGAGGGTGGCGACGCCCGTGCCGCGGCCTTCGTCGAGTGTGCCGTTGGCGAACGAGTGCTGTGGGGTGTTGGTATTGACGCCAACACTGCCACTTCCTCATTGAAGGCTGTTATTTCCGCAGTCAACCGTGCTATCCGGGACATCCAGACGGACTAGGCCCCTCCTGCTCCGCCCTTCTTCGCCGTGGCAACCAGTGTGAGCTGGCTGCCACGGCGAAGGCGTTTAAGGCCCACGGTGCGTCCTCCGCCTGCGCAGGAGCCTAAAGGTGGGAGAATAGGGGAGTGTCCAATCAATCTTTCGCTGCTCGCACCTACCGTGATGACGCCGTGGTGCTGCGTACCCACAAGCTGGGTGAGGCGGATCGGATCATCACCTTGTTGACCCACCGGCATGGCCAGCTCCGCGCGGTGGCCAAGGGTGTCAGGCGCACCAACAGCAAGTTTGGTGCTCGCCTGGAACCGTTCATGGTGGCGGACTTGCAACTGGTCAAGGGCCGTACCTTGGACATCGTGACCCAGGCCGTGGCGAAGGCTAGTTACGGCGACGCCATCGCGGCCAATTACGATCGCTACGTGGTGGCTGCGGCCATGACGGAAACAGCAGAGCGGCTCACGGACGTCGATGGAGAAACCTCCACGGCTCACTATCTGCTGCTGGTGGGAGCGCTGGCCTCGTTGAGCCGCGGCGCACATTCACCCGAGCTGATCCTTGATTCATACCTATTGCGGGCCGTCTCGATTGCTGGATGGGCGCCCAGCTTTTCCGACTGTGCACGTTGCGGTGAACCAGGTCCACATGGTGCGTTTAACGCCGCACTGGGTGGGGCGGTTTGCCATGACTGCCGGCCGCCCGGCTCGGCGGCACCTGCCGCGGAAACCATGAATTTGCTAGGTCACCTCTTAAGCGGCGACTGGGCCGGGGCGGATGCCTCACAAAATATTCACCGACGTGAAGCCGCCGGACTGGTGGCTGGATACGTGCAATGGCATTTGGAACGCACGGTGCGTTCCCTCAAACTTGTGGAGCGTGTGTAGGAAAATGGCAGTGCAGCGCAGGAGCAGTAACAGGAACACCACTCGGAGCAAAGCCAAGGCCCCGGTCGTGGCCCCGTGGTCGCACCCCACGGGGGCCGTGGTTCCGGCCATCCCGGCCGAGCTCATTCCTCACCACGTCGCGATCGTCATGGATGGCAATGGCCGCTGGGCCAATCAGCGTGGATTGCCGCGCATTGAGGGCCACAAAGCAGGTGAACCGGCGCTGCTGGACGTCATGGCAGGTGCCATTGAAATGGGCATCAAGCATGTGAGTGTCTATGCATTTTCAACTGAGAACTGGAAGCGCTCACCCGAAGAAGTTCGCTTCCTCATGGGTTTTAACAAGGACGTACTAAGACGTCAGCGAGATCAGCTGGATGCGTGGGGTGTTCGCATTCGTTGGGCGGGCCGCCGGCCCAAGCTGTGGGGCTCGGTCATCAAGGAACTGGAAGCTGCGCAGGAATACACCAAAGACAATGACGTCATCACGTTGACCATGTGTGTTAACTACGGGGGCAGGGCCGAACTCGGCGATGCCGTCGCCGCGTTGGCCGCCGATGTTGCCTCCGGGCGGCTGAACCCGAAATCGGTCAACGAAAAGACCGTCCAGAAGTACCTGTACGTCCCAGATATGCCCGACGTTGACTTGTTCTTGCGCTCCAGCGGCGAACAGCGACTCTCCAACTTCCTGCTCTGGCAATCTGCCTACGCCGAGTTTGTCTTCATGGACACGCTCTGGCCAGACGTGGACCGGAGGACCTTGTGGGCAGCTGTTGACGAGTACGCCCGCCGTGACCGCCGCTATGGCGGGGCGGTGGATGCGGCCACACAGGCCTAGCTAGTCCACATAGCCGCGGAGCCAACGCTCCAGCCGTTCATACGCGTGGGTGCGGACCGCGGCGTTGGAGAGGAACACCTCGTGCAGGGCACCGTCAATGCGTTCCAGGGTCACGCTGTTCCCAAGGGAGAGCGTCCGGAGTGCGAGGGATCGCACATCGAGCACCACATCGGCGTGCAACATGCCATCGCTCCACACAGGGCCCAGCATGCTCTTTGAGGAGAGCAAGACAAGAACGGGCATGGGCAGCTTGAGTCCGGCCGCAACTTCCTGCTGTGCAGCCAAAATGGCCTTCATCCAACCTGCCCTGACGGGAAAAGCCCGCGGTGGACGCAACTTCTTATCGACGGGCCATTCCCCATAGGCGTCGGAGCTGATGCCGCGCCAGTAAAAGGATCTTTCCGGGACGCGCATGCGCATCAGCGGCCGCAGATCGGCAAGCTGCACCAGGGGCGTGGCGGCTCGCCGAATGGCAGGTCCGCCCTGGATCTCCAGCCACGGACTGTTGAGGAGCAGATGGCTTACGAGTCCCGGATGATGGTGCGCCCACAGTGTGGCAGTCAATCCCCCGGTTGAGTGCCCCATCAAGATGACGGGGTGATCGGTGCCTGTGGCTCCCGGGCCGCCGGACTCCTGGGCAATGATTGTGTGGGCAGCCAAAAGTTCGGCGTCGTAGTCCGACAAATCTGCGACGTAGCCGCCCAATTCCGGTGAACCCAGGCTGCGGCCGTGGTTGTGCAAATCCACCGCGTAGAACGGGTACCCCCGGTTGGTGAAGAATTCAGCCAATCCCGTGTTGTAAAAGTAGTCGCTCCAGCCGTGGATAAACAGCACCGGCGGCTTGTTGCCAGAACCTCGCTCACGTGGCACGGATGTGCTAGAAACGCGTGGTCGGTGCCTGATCAAAGTGGCCTGATAGGTGGCTGCAGCGGGATCCTCACCGCCGCCAACCGCGTTTGCTCCCAGTGGCAACGCTAGCGTTGTTGCCTGGTAATCGGGGCCCAAGATATCCGGAACCCATTCCACGGCATCAGCAGACTGTGCCCCCTCATGGTTCATGAACCCGTGGCCTCCGCCGCATGGCGCCCCGCCGCACGGCCAGAGAACAAACAGCCGCCAAGGAAGGTTCCTTCCAGTGACCGGTAACCGTGCATGCCGCCCCCGCCAAAGCCGGCCGCCTCGCCTGCTGCATACAGCCCCGGGATGGGAGCCCCGTCAGCCCCCAACACTCGGGAGTTCAAATCCGTGAGCAGACCCCCGAGGCTTTTGCGTGTCAGGGTTGTCAGCCGTACGGCGATCAGGGGGCCGTGCTCGGCGGCCAACATGGCGTGTGGGGGAACAACCCGCATCAGCTTGTCTGTTGCAAAACGGCGAGCCTCACGGATTGCATTGAGCTGGGTGTCCTTGCCCAAACCGCTCGCCACCTGCATATCGCGGGACGCGAGGGTCTCATGCAAAGCGGCGGGATTGATGAGTTCGGAGTTGACGAGCTCATTCATTTTCACGGCAAGTTCCTCTGCCGTGTCGGCCTGAATAAAATCAATGCCCGCGTCGAGGAACTTTTGAACCGGGCCTGTGGCGCCCGGTAGTGCGCGTTTGGCGAGCAGTTTCACGTCTTTTCCGGTGAGATCGGGATTCTGTTCCGAGCCGGAGAGGGCAAATTCCTTACTGATGATGGTTTTGTTCAACACAAACCATGAGTGGTCGTGGCCAGTGGTTTCCAGATGCCGCAGGGTGCCCAGTGAATCAAAACCGGGAAAGAGAGGGACGGGAAGCCTGTGCCCCGTGGCGTCCAACCATAGGGGAGAAGGTCCGGAAAGAATGCGGATGCCATGATTGGGCCATACCGGATCCGGGTTGTGGATGCCTTCGGGGTAGTGCCACATGCGGTCCGTATTGATCAAGGCGCCACCGGCCGCGCCCACTGCTTGTTGGAACTCGCCGTCCACCGAGGCGGGAACACCGGTGAGCATGGTCCTGGGGCCCGTCCCACCGGGCCACTGATCCCTGACCATGGGATGGTTGCCGCCAATTCCGCCAGTTGTCACGACGACGGCGCCGGCGCTAACGCTGAACTCGCCGGCTACTTCTCGGCTGCTTTCCTCACCGCGCGCAGCAACGGATGCCACCAGGCGCTGGCCCCGCACCCCGGTGACAGTTCCGGCGTCGAACATTAACTCGGTGGCCCGGTGCCTGAAGGCAAAACGCACCCTGCCTGCCGCCACGCCTGCCTGGAGTTTGGACAAGAACGGCGCCAGAATACCGGGACCGGTGCCCCACACAACGTGGAAGCGGGGGACCGAATTGCCGTGACCCTCAGCGTCGTAACCGCCGCGTTCGGCCCACTGCACCAACGGGAAGAATCTCACTCCGAGAGCATGCAGCCAGGCACGTTTCTCACCGGCGGCAAATTCAACATAAGCCCGCGCCCAGCGACGCGGCCACAGGTCCTCCGGGCGGTCAAAAGCGGCAGAGCCCAGCCAGTCGCCCAGGGCCAGCTCCGGCGAGTCCTTCACTCCCAGGTGCCGCTGCTCCGGCGAATCGACCAGGAAAATGCCGCCAAAGGACCAATGTGCCTGACCGCCCAGGGACGCCTCAGGTTCTTGATCAAGGATGAGTACCTTGCGGCCAGCGTTGTAAGCCTCCGCTGCGCTGACCAGTCCCGAAAGGCCAGCACCCACCACCACAACGTCCGCGTCCTGCCACAATCCACCGTCATTGCTTTCCATGTGGTCATGCTAACCCGCTTTTCGAGTGTGACAGCGCCTGCATTTCATGGGCGGCGTTTTGCAGATGGGGTGCGGAACCGGAAAACTAGGGGTATGCGAATTTACCCCACAGTTTTCCGGCTCTGTTTTTCCTGGATGGACGCCGAACGGGCGCACAAGATCGGTTTCTCCATGATCAAGGCGATCCATGCCGTGGGTGCCGGTGCTGTCCTGCGCCGCATGTTCACGCCGCCGGCGTCACTGCAGACCGAAGCGCTTGGCCTGAGATTCCCCACCCCCTTCGGCCTTGCGGCGGGCTTCGACAAGGAGGGCAAGGGCATCGGTGCCCTTGCCAACCTGGGCTTCGGCCACGTTGAGGTAGGCACCATTACGGGCCAGTCCCAGCCCGGCAACCCGCAGCCGCGCCTGTTCCGCCTGGTCGAGGACCGTGCCGTGATCAACCGCATGGGCTTCAACAACGACGGTGCCGCCGCCGTCGCACCGCGCCTTAAGGACGCGCTGGCTGAGCTGGGCAAGACGTACCCCGGTGTGCGCCCAGTGGTGGGCGTCAACATTGGCAAAACCAAGGTGGTGGAGCTGGAGGACGCGCTCGAGGACTACCTCGTCAGCGCCCGCACACTGGCGCCCTCTGCCGACTACATGGTGGTCAATGTCAGCTCGCCCAATACCCCCGGCCTGCGGTTGCTCCAGGACGTGGCAACACTGCGCCCCCTGCTGAGTGGTGTGCGCGAAGCCGCCGATGCCGCCGCCGGGCGCCACGTGCCGCTGCTGGTAAAGATCGCCCCCGACCTGGCCGATGAGGACGTTGCCGACGTCGCCGCCCTGGCGCTGGAACTCAAGCTCGACGGCATCATCTGCACCAACACCACCATCAGCCGCGAGGGTCTGGCCAGCCCGGCCGACTTGGTGGAGGAAAAGGGTGCCGGCGGACTCTCCGGCGCGCCCCTCAAGGCCCGGTCACTGGCGGTCCTGAAACAGCTCAAGTCCATCGTGGGGGACAACCTCACGCTCATTTCCGTGGGCGGTGTGGAAACCGGTGCAGAGGTCCAGGAACGCCTCGACGCCGGCGCCAGCCTGGTCCAGGGCTACACAGCCTTCCTCTATGAGGGCCCCTTCTGGGCGGCCCGCATCAACAAGGAACTGGCCGCCCTACGCAAGTAGCAATGCACGCGACCACGGGCCGTCAGTGGGCCCGGCGCAGGACCGCCGTTTTTCCGGCGACTATCCGACGCGTCGGCCGCGGGCGGCCTTTGGCGTCTCCTGTGCGTCGCCTACAAAAAATGCCGGCTCCTGCGCCGCGGTCAATCCGCTACACCACGCGCGTTGGCGGGCTCTGCGTCTTGGCTGGATCGTTCACTACGGACGGGGCCAGGGCAGCATCCATGGCTGTCATGAGCTCCACCGGGATCTTCACGCCGGCGGCCTTCACGTTCTCGGCAACCTGCTCGGGCCGGGAGGCACCAACGAGAGCCGTGGCCACGTTTGGATTTTGCAACACCCAGGCGATCGCGAGCTGCGGCATGCTCAGCCCCAGTTCGTCGGCGATGGGGCGCAGCTTCTGCACATTCGTCAAGATGTCATCGTCGAGGAACGCCGCAATGGTGTTCTTGCCGCCTTGCTCGTCGGTGGCGCGTGATCCGGCCGGCAACGGCGCCCCTGGCAGATACTTTCCACTCAGTACGCCCTGAGCCATGGGAGACCAAACCACTTGGGACATGCCCAATTCAACGGACGCGGGAATGACCTCGGATTCAATGACGCGCCAGAGGGCCGAGTACTGCGGCTGGTTGGAGACGAGGGAGAAGCCCGCTTCTCGAGCCAACTCCTGCCCAGCCCTCAGTTGCTTGGCGTTCCATTCGGACACGCCAATGTACAGGGCCTTTCCTGAGCGAACCACGTCAGCAAAAGCGTGGATGGTCTCTTCCAAAGGCGTTTCGTAGTCGTAACGGTGTGCCTGGTAGAGGTCAACGTAGTCCATGTTGAGGCGGCGCAGGGAGTTGTTGATTCCCTCCATGATGTGCTTGCGCGATAGCCCGGTGTCGTTGGGCCCCTTGGGTCCTACGGGCCAGTAAACCTTCGTGAAGACTTCCAGCGATTCACGGCGTTCGGAGGTGAGAGCTGCTCCCAGTACCTCCTCGGCTGCCCCGTTGGCGTACACGTCGGCCGTGTCAAAGGTGGTGATGCCGGCGTCGAGCGCGGCACGAACACAGGCGGTGGCGACGTCGTTCTCCACCTGCGATCCGTGGGTGAGCCAGTTGCCGTAGGTGATTTCGGTGATTTTGAGGCCTGACCGGCCCAGGTAGCGGTATTCCATGGTTTCAGCCTAGCGGCCGAGGGGCCCCGCACAAGCGAAGCGAGTGGTGGGGAGGCCACACTTAAAGTGCGACGCCGGCCGCTTCCCTTGGAAGCGACCGGCGTGTTGTGCATTTGGTTCAGGCTTGGGAGGGCGTGGGGATTAGGAAGGCCATTCCCCGCGCTTGACCATGGGCTTGGGCAGGCGCAGGCGGCGGAACTGCATGGACCGCATGCTGCCGTACCAAACAACGCCTGAGTCAACGGTGCCAAACTTGTCAGCGATCTTGCGCTTGAGCTTGCGGGACATGAGCCAGGTGTCGATGGCCACGAACGCCACCATGACCCAGAACAGGCCAAAGATGATCAGCTGGGAGTCGTTGGCGGTGCCATCAGCATTGCGGGTGGGGATCAGGACGGTCAACAGCACAATGGCCAGAGCGGCGAACATGACAAATTCACCGAGGCTAAAGCGCGCATCGACGAAATCGCGGGCGTAGCGCTTCTGGGGTCCCTTGTCACGGATGGGAAGGAATCGTTCCTCGCCGGTATCGAGGGCGCGCCGCATGCGGGCTTGCTCTTCGCGACGAGCGTCGCGTGCGGCGACCTTGGCTGCTGCACGGTCGTTGGGGACCAGGGGGCGCTTACGTGCCTCTTCCTGGGCCTTGCGCGACGGCGTGGGAACGCCCTTGGCCGACTGCGGGTCCTTGGACCGGGCAATCTGCTCGTCGGAGGCAGGCATTACCTGCGGGTCAGGGGCTTGATCTTTCTTACGTCCAAACACCCGTACAGAATACCCTGTGTGGGGCCGCCATCTTGACCGCCGTCACTTTTCCGTGGAGGTACGCTGGAAAACATGACCCTTCACGATTCATCCGCCACCACGCATGGCGTAGAACTGACAAACATCACCGCGCAGCTCCCCACCTCTGAGTTGCGCCAAAGTGTTGCCGCCAACTTTGCTGCAACTGTTGGCGAACTCATTGACCTCGTCGCCATTCCGGGCATTGCTTGGGAAGCATTCGATGAAAAGCAGTTGGAACGCAGCGCCGAGGCAGTCGCGGCCCTCATCCGTTCCACCGGCCTGGACGACGTCCAGATCCTCCGAGTTCCCAACGACGACGGCGGCCAGGGTGGGCCGGCTGTTGTTGCCCGGAAAGCTGCGGCGCCGGGCAAGCCAACCGTGGTTCTCTACGCCCATCACGACGTCCAGCCGCCAGGCGACAACGGCCTCTGGGATTCCGAGCCGTTCACCGCCGTCGAACGCAATGGCCGGCTGTATGGGCGCGGGGCAGCCGATGACAAGGCCGGCATCATGGCCCACATCGCCTCCTTCCGTGCCATGACAGAGATCCTCGGTGACGCGTTCGGCGTCGGCGTCACCTTCTTTATTGAGGGTGAAGAGGAGGCTGGCTCGCCCACGTTCGCCCGATTCCTCGAAACGCACCGGGAGCTGCTTGCCGGCGATGTCATCATTGTGGCCGATTCGGCGAACTGGCAGGTTGGCATTCCCGCGCTGACCACCAGCCTGCGCGGCCTCGTAGACGGCACCGTCGAGGTGCGGGTAACCGACCATGCCGTGCACTCGGGCATGTTTGGTGGACCCATCCTTGACGCGCCAACCTTGCTGGCCCGCCTCATTGCCACCTTCCATGACGAGCACGGTTCGGTTGCCATTCAGGGTCTCCACCAGGGCGGGGAAACCGTTGTGGACTACCCGGAGGACAGCTTCCGTGCCGATGCTGGCGTGCTCGACGGCGTCCAGCTGGCCGGGCAGGGCAGCATCACCTCCCGACTGTGGACCCAGCCGGCACTTTCGGTCATTGGCATGGACATCCCGTCCGTGGACATGAGTTCAAACACGCTGCTGTCCTCGGCGCGAGCCAAGATCAGCCTTCGTGTGGCACCTGGCCAGGACCCGGCCGCTGCACTGGCGGCCTTGGAGGCGCACGTGGTGGCGCATGCCCCGTTCGGTGCGCAGGCAACATTTACTGCCGGTGAGGCGGGACAGCCCTTCGCAACCGATACCCATGCACCCGCGGCCCAGGCCGCACTCTGGGCCTTGGGGGAGTCGTGGGGGGTCGCCGCCGTCGAAACCGGAATGGGCGGATCAATCCCGTTCATCGCCGATTTGAAGGAAACATACCCGGAAGCGCAAATTCTCGTGACGGGCGTCGAAGATCCTGATTCAAGGGCCCACAGCGCCAATGAATCCCTGCACCTTGGCGACTTTGAGAAGGCCATCGTGGCACAGGCAATGCTCCTGGCCGCTATTAACGAAGGCGCCTTGGGGTAGCCCCCGGGAACACAAGCGCTCCCGGCGCTGTTGTCACTAGTTAGCGCCCGTGCCGGGCTCGACGTAGCATTGTAGTAGTACCCCCACGTTAGGAAATGCCATGACTGCAAATGTCCACGAAGAAACCTCAACCTCCGCCGCGGCAGAGGCTGAATTGCCCACCCACGGTGTTCTGATCACCGATGTTGCTGCGGGTAAGGTACGCAGCCTTCTGGAACAAGAAGGCCGCACGGACCTGCGCTTGCGCGTGGCTGTCCAGCCCGGTGGCTGCTCGGGCCTGATCTACCAGCTGTACTTTGACGAGCGCGTGCTTGACGGCGACGCCGTACGTGACTTCGACGGCGTTGAAGTCGTCATCGACAAGATGAGCGTGCCCTACCTTGATGGTGCCAGCATCGACTTTGAGGACACCATTTCAAAGCAGGGCTTCACCATTGACAACCCGAACGCCGGCGGCTCTTGCGCCTGCGGAGATTCATTCCACTAAGTAAAGACTTCTACTCGATGTAGAGCTGCGCGGAAAAGTTTCCCGATGGACATCCGACGCACGGAGGGTTTGGTGCGCATTTTGCGCGCCATAGCGGTAAGCTCTACATCGAGTAGTAAAACCCATTTAGCTCCAGTGGCCCCAGAGGCCGCCGCTGAGCGCAGTAACAAGAGGAAGGGCCGTCTGTGAGTTCGCAGGACCGAACCGGCAGCCGACGCGCAAAAGTCATCCCCATCGCTGGGTTGGCTATTGCCGGAGCGTTAGCTTTGTCAGGATGCACGGCAGAGAGTAAGAACGGCTGGTTGCCAGCCGAACGTGATAACACCAATCACACAGCAGGAATCATTGACCTCTGGGTCAATTCCTGGATCACAGTCTTGATTATCGGCCTGATCACCTGGGCCTTGATCATCTGGTGCATCATTGCCTACCGTCGACGCAAGGGCGCCACCGGCTACCCGCGCCAGACCAGCTACAACCTCCCGTTGGAGATTTTTTACACACTGATTCCCCTCTTCATGGTGCTGGTGTTCTTCCACTTCACCAACGTTGAGCAGGAATCGATCAACGCACGCGTTGACAACCCTGATGTCACTATCGACGTCCGGGCCAAGCAGTGGTCTTTTGATTTCAACTATGTGCAAGGAAATGACGTCAAGGACGCTGTGTACTCAGCTGGTGTCCAGGCGACCTTGGACGGCAAGCCGATCGACAAGTCGAAGCTTCCCACCTTGTACCTGCCGATCAACCGATCAGTAGAGCTTCAGCTGAACTCCCGCGAAGTGATTCACTCCTTCTGGGTCCCGGCGTTCCTTGACAAGAAGGACATGCTTCCCGGCAAGACGAACTACATGACCCTGACGCCGACGGCGCTGGGTACGTTCGACGGTAAGTGCGCTGAACTCTGCGGCGAGTACCACTCTGAAATGCTCTTCAATGTCAAGGTTGTCACGCAGGCCGAGTTCGATGCGCACCTCGCAGAGCTCAAGGCCAAGGGCCAGACCGGAAACATCGGCGAAGAGTACGACCGTAATCCTAACCTGAACGCAACGAAGTAGGGGGGAGAGGAAAGTGTCTACGCTCGAGTACTCGGCGACCGAAGTAAATTCGGCAGCACCTAGGGTTGTTCCGGTATCCAAGGGACGCATTGTCGTCAACTGGATCACCTCAACAGACCACAAGACAATCGGCTACATGTACCTGATTGCATCATTTATTTTCTTCTGCCTCGGCGGCGTCATGGCGCTTGTCATCAGGGCGGAACTGTTTGAACCCGGTATGCAGATCCTGCAGACCAAAGACCAGTACAACCAGCTGTTCACCATGCACGGCACCATCATGCTGCTCATGTTTGCAACGCCGCTGTTCGCAGGCTTTGCCAACGTCATCATGCCGTTGCAAATTGGTGCTCCCGACGTTGCCTTCCCGCGTCTGAACGCCCTGGCTTTCTGGTTCTTCCTCTTTGGCAGCACCATTGCCGTTGCTGGTTTCATCACCCCTCAGGGCGCTGCAGCCTTCGGCTGGTTTGCCTACGCGCCGCTGTCCAACACCACCTTCAGTCCCGGCGTTGGCGGTGACTTGTGGGTCTTCGGACTTGCACTGTCAGGTTTCGGAACCATCCTTGGTTCCGTCAACTTCATCACCACCATCATTTGCATGCGTGCCCCCGGCATGACCATGTGGCGTATGCCGATCTTCACCTGGAACACCCTGGTGACCGGTATCTTGGTCCTCATGGCTTTCCCGCCGTTGGCAGCTGCCCTGTTCGCGCTTGGTGCTGACCGCCGCTTCGGTGCTCACATCTTTGATGCCGAATTTGGTGGAGCCATGTTGTGGCAGCACTTGTTCTGGTTCTTCGGCCACCCGGAGGTTTACATCATTGCCTTGCCGTTCTTCGGTATTGTCTCTGAGATCTTCCCGGTCTTTAGCCGCAAGCCGATCTTTGGTTACAAGGGTCTTGTCTTTGCAACCATTGCCATCGCTGCCCTGTCCGTCACAGTGTGGGCTCACCACATGTACGTGACCGGCCAGGTCATGCTGCCGTTCTTCTCCTTCATGACGATGCTGATCGCAGTTCCGACTGGTGTGAAGTTCTTCAACTGGATCGGCACCATGTGGCGAGGTTCGCTGACATTTGAGACGCCCATGCTCTGGAGCATCGGCTTCTTGATTACCTTCCTGTTCGGTGGTTTGACCGGTATTATCCTGGCCTCACCCCCGCTGGACTTCCACGTCTCGGACACCTACTTCGTGGTTGCGCACTTCCACTATGTGGTCTTCGGAACCGTGGTGTTCGCCATGTTCGCCGGTTTCTACTTCTGGTGGCCCAAGTTCACCGGCAGGATGCTCAACGAGCGCCTGGGCAAGATCCACTTCTGGCTTTTGTTCCTTGGCTTCCACGGCACCTTCCTGATCCAGCATTGGCTGGGTGTCTTGGGTATGCCGCGACGTTACGCCGACTACATGGTTGAAGACAACTTCACCTGGATGAACCAGTTCTCCACGATTTCCTCGTTCGTCTTGGGCGCCTCGATGATTCCGTGGTTCTGGAATGTTTACATCACCTGGCGTAGTGGCAAGAAGGTTGAAGTTGACGATCCTTGGGGCTTTGGTGCCTCACTTGAGTGGGCTACCTCTTGCCCGCCGCCGCGTCACAACTTCACCTCGCTGCCCCGTATCCGTTCGGAACGTCCGGCCCTGGATCTTCACCATCCTGAGCTGGCACCGCACTACGTACCTGCAGCTACGATTGCATCCTCGAAGGGAGCCAAGTAGTGAAAATCGAAGCATGGTTGTTCTTGCTGCTCGGCATCTTCTTCCTTCCGGTCGCAACCGTTTACGGTTTCATGGTCAATTGGACCGAACACGTTGGATACCTCGCCATCTACCTCGTAGCTGGCCTGTGTCTGATGATTGGCATCTACGTCTGGTACACCGGTAACCGGGTTGGTCCTCGTCCCGAGGATCGCCTGGACGCCGAGGTTCACGAAGGCTCCGGCGAACAGGGTCACTTCAGTCCCTGGAGCTGGTGGCCGCTGGTTCTCGGCCTGTCCGCCGCAACGAGCTTCCTGGGCGTTGCAGTTGGCTGGTGGATCTTCCTGATCGGAGCTGGCCTTGCGGTCATCGCACTGGTTGGCTGGGTCTACGAGTACAGCCGTGGAGACCACGCTCACTAGAGTTGAATAGATAAGCAAAAAGGATGGTCCCTCACCTAAGGTGAGGGACCATCCTTTTTTGCGTTAAACAAGACGGTCCGCTGAGCGCCCTTCTGCAGCCCTAAGCCGGGTCGGACAGATCGGTGTCCAGCAGGGCCGCCAAGCTGTCCACAGCGGCCTCTATGGACGCCGCATCGGCGTCACAGGAGCTGACGCTGATGACTAGTTCGGAGCCGAATTCGAAATCCGCGCTCATGACCGCAAGGAGAGACCGTGCATCGATCGCGGACATGCCTTCCTTGGCCAACGTGATGGGAAGGCCGGTTCGGTTAACGGCACGAACAAACACAGCGGCAGGGCGGGCGTGCAGACCGACGCTGGCCGCCACTGTGGCTTTCCGGGTGTACATGGTTGACTCCTTGAGACGTAGATGTTCTGTATAGAGAGTAGTCGTGTTTTAGGCTGGTACCGGTAAACAGAGGAGTTTCATGGGCTTTTTGGTGCCGCCGGCGGAAGATATCCCGGGGGAGCTGGACCGGAACACGCAAGTGTCCGTTCATATTCAATTGCGTGAGTTGTTGCGCAGCTACATTCAAAACCACAGCAAGGCCGGAAACCAGCTGCCCTCCGAGCGCGACATGGCCGTTCGCTTTGGTGTGGCCCGCATGACGCTGCGTCATGCCGTGGAGGCCCTCGTTGAGGAGGGGCTGCTAGAGCGCGTGGTGGGTATTGGCACCTTTGTGGCCAGGACCAAGCTGGACGTGACCTTGAAGCTCACCTCCTATTCAGAAGAGATGGCGCGGCGCGGCATGCGGCCATCGGCAAGGACACTTGCCTTTGAGCAGATTCCAGCCACTGCCCGTCTGGCCAGAGAGCTGCAGATTGACGAAGGCCAGCACGTCATCCGCCTGCGCCGCCTGCTGCTGGCCGACGATGAGCCCATGAGCGTGGATGAGAATTTCATCCCGGCCTGGCGGGTGCCCGGCATTCTCGACGCCGGTGCGCCGTCGTCCCTCTACAACGTTTTGGGGGAGCGGTACGGTCTCGTGATCGAGTGGGGCGAGGACATCATCGAGGCCAACGCGGCCACACCGTCCATCGCCCGACTGCTGAAAGTGGAAATGGGGGCTCCTGTGCTGCGCACCGAACGCCACGCCTTCGTAGCGCGTTCCACCGTGGATTACTCAGTGTCCTTTTATCGTGCCGACCGCTACAAGCTGCGTGTGCCCCTTCAACGGCCCGGTGTCCGGGCTCGACGCATGTACTAGGCCGTGGCCCAGGTGGGCCCAGAAGGGCCAGTTGCAGCCCGCCAGTGCCCTGTGGCATGAAGTTCCAAGGGCCAGGAATACGCCGGGACTTCGAAAGGCTGGTTCACATGAAAAAGGCTGTGGCCCGGTTCCCTTGCGGGAGCCGGGCCACAGCCTTTTAGTGTGATGCCCTTAGTGCGTTACAGCCTTCTCGTCATCACCGCTGGCCTCGATGGCCTCGTGGTGGTGACCGGCTTCCAGCTCTGAAGGTGTAGCAGGTGCTACGCGATCCTCGAAGAAGAAGCTGCTGAGCTTGGCTCGCAGGTTTTCCTTCTTGGTGACGATCCCGTTTTCGTTCGGGATGCCTTCTTCAGGAACGGGAGACTCATAACCAACCAGCTTGTAGCGCTTGTAGTCATCGAGCTGTGCATGGATTTCCTGGAATTCACCGTGCGGCAGGCGCACAATGCGTCCGGTCTCACGGCCGTGCAGGGCGATCTCGCGATCCTTACGCTGGAGCGCCAGGGCTACGCGCTTGGTAACGATGAAGCCAAGTACCGGGCCGATGAAGAACAGGGCACGCAACCAGTAAGTTACATCGTTCAACGCAACGTGGAAGTGAGTTGCAATCAAGTCAGAGCTTGCTGCTGCCCACATGACGCAGTAGAAGATGAAACCTGCAACACCGATCGCCGTACGGGTCGGGGCGTTGCGCGGGCGGTCCAGAACGTGGTGTTCACGGTTGTCGCGGGTTACCCAACGCTCAATCCACGGGTACATGAACAGCAAGGTGAAGACGATGCCTGCAGGGATCAAGGCCGGGCCAAGAACGTTGAAGGTCAGCGTGTTGGTGCCCCACGGCAACGGGATGTTCCATTCCATTGGAATGTTGAACAACCAACCGGGCATCAGACGAAGGGCACCATCAACCCAGCCGATGTACCAGTCAGGCTGGGTGCCTGCGGAAACGGGGGAGGGGTCATACGGGCCGTAGTTCCAGATCGGGTTGATCTGGAAGAAGCCTGCGATCAAGGCAATGATGCCGAAGACGATAAAGAAGAAACCGCCAGCCTTTGCAGCGTATACCGGGCCAAGGGGGTAGCCGACGACGTTGCGGTCGTTGCGTCCCGGGCCGGGGTACTGCGTGTGCTTGTGGACAACAACCATGAACAAGTGGATGGCAATCATCAACAGGATCATGGCCGGAACCAGCATGATATGCATCATGTACAGACGGCTGATGATAGCCGTTCCCGGGAATTCTCCACCGAAGAGGAAGAACGAGATGTACGTTCCGACGATCGGGATCGACTTGACCACACCATCAATAATGCGCAAACCGTTGCCGGAAAGCAGGTCATCGGGGAGTGAGTAGCCGGTGAAACCAGCAGCCAGTGACAGGATCAGCAGGACACCGCCCACAACCCAGTTCAGTTCGCGCGGCTTGCGGAAGGCGCCCGTGAAGAAGACGCGCAGCATGTGCACGGAGACGGCAGCGACGAAAAGAAGTGCTGACCAGTGGTGAACCTGGCGCATGAACAAGCCGCCACGAATTTCAAAAGAGATGTCCAAAGAGGAGCTGTACGCCACAGACATTTCAACGCCCTTGAGGGGCACGTAGACGCCGTCGTAGTGGGTTTCAGCCATGGACGGATCAAAGAAGAACGTCAGGAAGGTACCTGAGAGAAGCAAGATGACGAAGGCGTAGAGTGCCACTTCACCAAACATGAAGGACCAGTGGTCCGGGAAGACCTTGCGGCCGAATTCGCGCAGAATCCCTGAACCGCCAACGCGCTCATCAACAAAGTTGGTGATGCGGCCTGTGGAGGTCTTGGGTTCGAACGGAGTTTGAGTTGCTGCAGACATGTTTAGCCACGCTCCCAAAAGCTCGGTCCAACAGGTTCGTGGAAGTCGCTCTGAGCGACCAGGTAGCCGTCAGCATCGACCGTGATCGGCAGCTGGGGCAACGGGCGGACGGCAGGGCCAAAGATGACCTTGCATTCCTGCGTCAGGTCGAAGGTCGACTGGTGGCAGGGGCACAACAGGTGGTGCGTCTGCTGCTCGTACAGGGCAACAGGGCAACCAACGTGGGTGCAAATTTTGGAGTAGGCAACGATTCCGTTGTAGCCCCAGTCTTCGCGACCTTCGGACGGGTTAAGGTCCTCGGGCTTGAGACGCATCAACAACACCACAGCCTTGGCCTTGGCGTTGAGCTTGCCTTCATGCATTTCGTTCAAGGATTCGGGAATCACGTGGAACGCGGAGCCGATGGTGACATCGGAGGCCTTGATGGGGGTACCGTCGGGATCGCGAGCAAGACGCTCGCCTTCCTTCCAGAGGGTGTGTCGCAAGGTATCTCCGGGCAGCGGACCAAGGTCGCGGAAGATTGCAATTGCCGGCAACGGAGCCAGTGCGACGGCGCCGATGAGGGTGTTGCGGATCAACGGGCGGCGCTTGATGCCGGTCTCGTCGATGATGTCATCGACAATCTTGACAGCGGCCAAACGGTCCTCTTCGCTGCGAATCTCATGACGTTCCTCGGCCACTTCGTGGTCAGGCATGAGGGCGCGTGCCCAGTGAACAATGCCCGTTCCAATGCCCAGCATGGCAAAAGCCACGCCCAAGCCCAGGAACGTGTTCTGGATGCGCAAGGTCGCGATGGTGTCATCGAGGCGAACGCCAAAGTAGCCAACGAAGAACAGCAGCGTGCCCACGATGGAAATAATGAACAGCCATGCCACCTGGCGCTCGGCGCGCTTTGCTGCCTTGGGGTTCGTATCAGCTAGTCGCAAACGATGTGGAGGCAGTCCCGGATCTTGGAACCTATCCACCTCTTTGTGACCAGCCTTAGCTACGGCGTCCGAGCTTGTCGGCGTGCCGTCACTATGGTTGCCCATAATCCCCTCATCCTTCTCTTATCCCGGTGATACCGGGGTCGTAATGTATGTTTCTGGCGGCTGCTACTGCAGCCAAAAAATTATCTAGCTAGTTGTTGCTAGGAGGTCCGTGACGTCAGCCAGATGGTGAAGCCGATGATGACACCCAGAACAGCAGTCCAGATGAACAGGCCTTCAGAGACCGGGCCCAGTGAGCCAAGCTTGGCGCCGCCGGGGTTGCCCTGGTTCTCGATGGTGTTCAAGAAGGTGATGATGTCGCGCTTGCCATCAGGGCTGATGTTGGCATCGTTGAAGACCGGCATGTTCTGCGGGCCGGTGACCATGGCGCTGTAGATGTGGCTGTTTGAGACGCCTTCGAGCGACGGTGCAAACTTGCCGCGGGTCAGGGCGCCACCGGCTGCGGCAGCGTTGTGGCACATGGCACAGTTCACGCGGAACAGCTCGCCACCAAGGGCAGCGTCGCCTTCACCGTCGAGGTATTCCTCGGCCGGCAGTGCCGGTCCATCGCCCAATGTGGCGACGTAAGCCGACAGCTCACGAGTCTGCTCAGTGGTGAACTGGGCGGGCTTCTTCAATGCCTGGGGTCCCTGCATCTGCATGGGCATACGGCCCGTGCCGACCTGGAAGTCAACAGCCGCAGCGCCTACGCCAGCCAAGGACGGTCCTGCGTCCGTGCCGCTGGCGCCAATGCCGTGACAGGTGGCGCAGTTGGCAACGAAGAGCTTCTCGCCCTCTTCTACCTGCTGCGCCGAGTAGGTGGTGGTATCGGCCTTGGCTTCATTCACTGTTGTGACAACGGCGTATAGCCCACCTGTCAACATGAGCCCCAAAACTAGCAGCGCTAGTGCGGCCAGCGGATGACGTCGCTTCTGCGAAAGTGCCTTCACTTGGTGGTTCCTTTGATCTATATCCAGCAGCCCCGGGAGAGGGCCGCAAATGCTAATTCTTACCGTGAGAGAAGAAAGCTAGTGGTGCGGCTTACTTCAAGACGTAGATGACCAAGAACAGGCCAATCCACACGACATCCACAAAGTGCCAGTAGTAAGAAGTCACGATCGCGCTGGTGGCTTCGAAGTGTCCAAACTTCTTGGCAGCGTAGGCGCGTCCGATGATGAGGAGGAATGCGATGAGTCCGCCGAGGACGTGCAGGCCGTGGAAGCCTGTGGTCATGTAGAAGGCAGAGCCATACGGGTTGGAATTCAGGGTTACGTGCTCGGAGGTCAGCATCGCGTATTCGGTCGCCTGACCGGCTACGAAAATGGCACCGAGGACGAAGGTCAACAGGAACCACTCCGTCATTCCCCACTTGGAGAACGCGAAGCGACTTCCGGTGCGGCGAGGCCGAAGGTTCTCAGCGGCAAACACGCCCATCTGGCAGCTGAATGAGCTGGAAACCAGAATAAGAGTGTTGACCAAAGCGAACGGGAAGTTCAGCTTGGCCGTTTCTTCAGCCCACATTCCACCCGTGGTGGAACGCAGCGTGAAGTACATGGCAAAAAGGCCGGCGAAGAACATCAGCTCACTGGACAGCCAAACTACGGTTCCTACAGAAACCAAGTTCGGTCGATTCAGCGTCGGATGCGCCGGGGTACTGGGGGCATGGGTCGCAGTTGTCACATAGACATTATGTCTATAAAACGCCAGAGTTCCCAATGCAAAACTCCGATTCACGGATCTTTTTCTACAAACTTGCGAAATTCCGGTGTATTCACAGCTTGGATCCAGCTGGCTATGCACAAGGGCGCGTCTTGTGTCAATGGTCACAAATGCTGAGGGGGTTGTACTTTGGACTAACATTTGGAAAGTGAATCAACTTCCCAACGCCCCATCCGAGACACCCACATGGCCGAATTTGATCGCTGCCTTGATCGCTAGGGAGAACCTCAGCCAAGAGGATACGGCGTGGGCCATGAATACGATCATGGCCGGGAATGCCACCGATGTGCAGATTGCCGGCTTCTTGGTGGCATTGCGCGCCAAGGGTGAAACGGTTGCGGAGGTGACGGGCCTGGTTGAGGCCATGTTGTCCAATGCCCGCCCACTGAACGTGAACTCCGAGGCCTTGGACATTGTTGGCACCGGTGGCGACAGGCTCAACACTGTCAACATTTCCACCATGGCGGCTTTGGTCTGTGCCGGTGCCGGCGCCACCATTGTCAAGCACGGCAACCGGGCATCGTCCTCGGCCGCAGGTTCTGCCGATGTCCTCGAAAGCCTCGGAGTCCGCCTGGACATGTCTTTGGAGCTGGTGGCTCAATCCGCTACCGATGTTGGAATCACTTTTTGCTTTGCAAACTTCTTCCACCCGTCCATGCGTTACGCGGCAGTGGCTCGGAAGGAAATCGGCGTTCCAACTGCCTTTAACTTTCTGGGTCCTCTTACCAATCCGGCTCATGTTGTGGCCTCGGCGATTGGTGTGGCCGATCCCCGCATGGCTCCGCTGATCGCCGGTGTCTTGGCCGCCAGAAACATTCGCGCACTGGTCTTCCGTGGGAGCGATGGCCTCGATGAGCTGACCACCACGGGCCCCTCCACTGTGTGGGAAGTGCGTGATGGTCAGGTTGCCGAGAGTCATTTCGACCCCCTGGATTTGGGAATTGCGCGCGCAACGATCGAAGACCTCCGCGGAAAAAACGCGCAGTACAACGCTGAGGTGGTTCGCAGGATCCTCGACGGTGAACGGTCCCCGATCCGAGACGCTGTCCTTTTGAACGCTGCAGCCGGACTCGTGGCTTATGACAGAACAGCATCAGGGCCCCTGCTCGAACGCATGAAGTTTGCCTTGGCCCGCGCCGAGGCGTCCATCGATGGTGGCGCGGCTGCCAATGTGCTCAAGTCCTGGGTGGAACTTAGCAGCCGCCCAGTTTAGTCGGGGCGGCCACCGCTGCGGCAACTGCCGCTGTAGGGGGAGCTAGCTGTCGATGCCGAGGGAAAACGCGGCGTCGAGGTCGTGCTGAGAGTAGGCGCGGAAAGAAATCTGCGTCGTGGTGGAAACCACTGACTTGACCTTGGAGAGCTTGTCGGCGATGACGTCGGCCAGATCCTCGTGCTTTGGAACGCGCGCAATGGCGATCAGGTCCCATTCGCCCGTCACGGAGTAAACCTCGCTGATGCCGGCAAGTTCGGAAATCTCTTGGGCGGACTCGGGAATCCGGGTTGCATCAGTTTTGATTAAGACAAAAGCGGTGATCACGGCAGGGGTCCTTATCTTCTGGTGAAGCATCTTGTGGTGTGGTGCTCGGTAATGCTGGACTCGATCGTATCCCACGCCATGGCGGGTTTAGGCGCGGGACGAGCGCTTGACGATGAGTTGTCCAACGGCTCGGTGGCCCAGCAGGAACAGACCAACAACAACGGTTGCGACGATGACAAAGGGCAGTTCGGCTGTTCGGCCGGACACGATGCGCAGGGCCATCCCGCCAGCGACCGTGATGAGCCACAGGCAAACTCCCTGCGGCCAGATGGTCAGTGGTGCTTTCCATGTGCGGCACACGAGCCAACCCAGGGCAAGGGCAACGAGGAAGGGCCAAGCGGTGAGGAAGACGCCACCGGCCGTCAGGGCTTCACTGTGAGAGCTGCGGCCAGATGCGGCGAAAATAAGCACGAGGACTAGATCCGCTGCGGCTGCGTATAAGACATGTGGTGGTCTGGGCGTTGTTTTTGATTGCGTCACGTATGGGAGTTTAGTCCCAATCCATTGGCCGCCAATGTCCGGCTCCCGCGAATCAATCTACTGGCCAGTAACTATTGTTGCCCCCTGCCTTGAGCCATAGGCTTTGGCTCATACCGTAAACAATCGCCCTCTGGGCTCAAGGATGTGGTGGACATGGCTGGAATTGGCACGTGCCTGTGGTTTGACGGACAGGCAGAAGAAGCAGCGAATTTCTATGTGGGGCTCTTCCCCAACTCGCGCATTCTGGACGCCTCGCGATGGGGCGATGACGGCCCGGGGGTTCCGGGAACGGTCCTGACTATTTCCTTTGAACTGGGTGGGCGTGGCTTCCGCGGTCTCAACGGCGGGCCACAGTTCAAATTTAACGAGGCAGTTTCCTTTGAGCTGTTCTTTGACACGCAAGCCGAGCTGGATGAGAAGTGGGAAGCGCTGACGGCCGACGGCGGCCAGGAGAGTCAGTGCGGCTGGCTCAAGGACAAATTCGGAGTGTCATGGCAGCTCATTCCGGCAATGCTCACGAGTGTCTTGGGCGGCCCGGATCCGGAAGGTGCGGCGCGTGCCATGCAGGCCATGATGGGTATGCAAAAACTTGACATCGCTGCGTTGCAATCAGCCTACGACGGCTAAGCCACGTGAGTCGTGCCGTGCAAAATCCCTGCACAAATAGGCGCTCCATGGGTCATCTGCCCCATGCCTAACCTGGGAGACGGTTCTAGGCTCTTCACATGATGTGAAGGAGCCCGCCATGTTTACCCCAACCCCTCAAGAATCCGCAGCCCAGGCCGAACGCCGCACCGCCTTGGAAAAGGATCCGGCTGAGCATTTTGCCGGCTACGCACTCATGGGCATGCCATTCAGCTCAGGCCACTACCTCGCTTTTCGCCGGTTCCCGGCCAGTTCCATTGGTCCCGGATATCACGCCGTGTGGCTGCGCACTCCGCAGGGCAGGTGGAGCATCTACGCGGATGCCCCATGGGAGGTTAGCTGCGCCCGGTACTTTGGTGCGGCCGTGGCGCACACTCACGTGGCTGGTGTTTCCGGTGACTGGAGCAGCCCGTGGCAGCTCATGGTGAGTGTGCCCGGCGTCGTCCGGTGGGAGATTGATCTCGGCACGTCGTGGGTCACGAGCCTGGCCACCGGCATGGCCCAGCGCATGCCCGCGGCCTGGTGGCGCAACGATCGGCTCTTGGGCGCCATGGGAACCTTGATGGGTCCGATGTTGAGCGCGGGCAGGATGAGCATGGCCGGTGTGGTCCCCAACGGCCAGTCGTTCCAGGCCAAGCCTCAGCGCATCTGGGCGGTGACGGGAAGTCGCGCCAGCATTGATGGATTCGACGCCGGCACGCCGAGGCCGCTGCCCGAGCAGGAACAGCTCGCCGATTTCTGGCTTCCGCAACGTGGATTGTTTGTGTCCGAGCTGAGCCTGCGCTTCCCCTCAACGGCGGTATCCCCGATGCCGGGAGCCGTGCAGGCCCATGGGCGGCAGTCATGAGCATCGTAGACACCGTCCCGCCAGAGCTTGCCACTGGTTTGCTCGCGGACATCTACGGGAGCGATGCACACGCACTGGGTTATGTCCCCAGCCACTCGCTGGTCATGGGGCTGCGTCCGGAAGCCTACGCCGCATGGAGGGCCCTGCAACAGGCCATTGCTGGGTCGCTAGGCCAGCGCCGGTATGAACTGGTCACATTGGCGGCGGCACAGGCACTGGGCTCCCGAGCTTGCCTGCTGGCCCATGTCAACAAGTCGCTGGGATTCATGGGTGAGGAGCAGCTTGTCAGGCTTATGCGCAACTATCGCGACGCCGGCTTGAGCGCTTCCGAGGTGGCCATGATGGACTTTGCCGCCAAGCTGAGCAGGAACGCTGCTGCCATGGACGACGCCGATTCCGTGTCCCTGCGACGCGCGGGCTTCAGCGACACGGAGATAGTGGACGTAACGCTGGCGGCGGCTGCCCGCAATTACTTCAGCAAGGCGCTGCAGGCACTTGCGGTCGAGGTGGATGTGCCGCCCGGGTTGAGCCCGGCAATGTTGTTGGCGGTGAATGAGACCCTCGCTGCGCAAGAACCCGCTACGGGAACGCCCACAGACGTAGAATGAGAAGGTGAATGACCATGGTTCGTTCATCGCCAAGCCGCCTTCTCCGAGTCTTGGGCCCGGGGGAGCAAAGGCGCGGGATCGTGTGCCTGGACCCACCCGGCCAGAACTTCTCGCAGCCTTGTCACTAGCCATCGATCTGGGCTTGGGTCAACCCATGGACCATATGCTCCGAGCCACCTTGCTAGGTATGCGCATTGCCAATCTCCTGGATATTGGCCTGGCTTCCCGCGAGCGCCTCTACTACGTGAATCTGTTGGCCTGGATTGGCTGCCATGCCGACTCCTTTGAGCTGGCGGCGCTTTTTGGGGACGACATATCTTTCCGTTCCGACTATTACCAGATCGATACCCACGGACTCCCCATGCTCTCGATGATGCTGCATCACACGGGGACCGGCATGCCACGCTTGCGGCGAACAGCTCAACAAACCCTGTTCACGGCGACAGCAAACACCGTAATGCGCGAACTCATCAGCTCGCACTGCACCTCGGCCGGTCAACTGGCAAGCAGGGTCGGCTTGGAAACAGGGATTCCAGAGGTTTTGCGTCATACCTTTGAACGATGGGATGGTCTCGGCCTTCCGGAAGGGAAGGCTGGTTTTGAAATCCCTCTGGAGATGCGCATTGCCCAGGTAGCGGACATGGCTGAGGTGTTCATCCGCACAGGAGGTGTTGACGCTGCGCTCGCCACGATGAGAGCGAGACGCGGCACGCAGTTCGATCCCGGGCTGGTGGACTTGTTCTGTGCCCATGCCGCAGACCTGACCGCAGGACTGTTTACCGCAGACCCATGGCCGGCCGCGATTGCCGCAGCACCTGAAGCGGCCGAGCTAAGTGGTGAAGAGCTGAACCGGGTACTAGGGGCCATGGGCGACTTCGCCGATCTGAAGTCACCATGGACGGCAGGGCACTCGAGATCCCTTGAGGCGTTGGCCGCCGCGGCTGCCCGGGAGCGCGGACTCAAGCCGGCCGACGTCGAACTTCTCCGCCGCGCCTCCTGGGTCCACGACCTTGGGCGCATGGGTGTGAGCAACGGGATCTGGGACAAACGCCAGCCTCTAGCCACCTTGGAGCGCGAACGCCTGGAGATGTACCCATACCTCACTGAACGGATCCTCGGCAGGATACCGGGCATGAGGCGCGTGGCAGCCATTGCTGGGGCACACCGTGAACGGCTGGACGGTTCCGGCTATCCGCGAGGCCTGGCGGGGGGAGATCTCGATGTCTGCCAACGCATGCTCGCCGCGGCCTGCTCCTTTCAGACCTCACTCGAGCCGCGTCCGCACAGGAAGGCCCTGACACCTCAAGCAGCCGGGAGACGGCTAAACGCCGAAGTGGCGGCAGGGCGCATAGACGGCGCCGCTGCCGAGGCCGTCTTGGTTGCTGCGGGGCACAGGGAAGGGCGACGACGCACCTCACCTTCCCCGCTCACCGAGCGGGAGATGGAGGTACTCACACTGATCTGCAGGGGTATGAACAACAAGCAGATAGGCGAAGAGCTGCTCATTGCCCCTAAGACGGCAAGGAACCACATAGAACACATCTATCTCAAGATCGGGGCCACCAATCGCGTCGCTGCCACGCTATATGCGCTGGACAACGGCCTATGGAGTAGGGCAGACACGGCTTGATCCGCGCTCGCAGGCAGCCAGTTCGAATATATGTTCTAACTTTGCGCGGAGTGTTCACCACAACAGCGCACCGTCCTGAAGACACGAGAACATGCGCTCGCCGGCAAGGGGCGGGTCTGCTGTCGACGTCGTCCGGACCGGGGGAGCGGCGAATAGGAGGATAATTGGCGGCAATGGCCACAAGGCTGAAGCATTTACCAGATTTAGGGGAATACATGTCCACGCTAAAGCAGCAGCTCAAGACGGACGTCGTCGCGCACATGAAGGCAGGCAACAAGATTGCCCTGACAACTGTCCGAAATGTCTTGGGTGAAATCGAGACGCGTGAAAAGGGCGGCAAGACTCCTGTTGACTTCGATGACGCGCAGGTCATCACGCTCCTGCAAAAAGAGGCCGCCAAGCGCCGTGACACGGCCGGCATCTACACCGAGGCCGGGGAGGCAGAGCGAGCCGTCGCTGAAATCGCCGAAGCCGAGGTCATCGAGGCCTACCTGCCCAAGCCCTTGAACGCAGAAGAAGCTGAAGGCATTGTGGATTCCATCATCACCGCGCTTGAGGCGGACCAGGGGAAGTTGTCCATGAAGCAAATGGGCTTGGCCATGAAGCCCATTACGGCTGAAATCGCCGGCCGCTTTGATGGCAAGGCAGTTTCGGAAATGGTGCGCAAGCGCCTGCAGTAGATTGCAGGATGCCTGGCGGAGACCTTTGTGAAATCTGGGCCGCGCAGGGACCCGCATTCAAGGACCCCTCAACGGTGCCTGAAGGCGGGTCTTTGTGTCGGTCCGGTTGTTTGGGGTTCGACCAAAACGCGGCTTGCGAAAAGCCGAGCATCCGAAATTTGTACTGGGTTGGTCATGGTGGATCAGGCATCGCGTTGGAGAATGCGCTTGCTGGCACTCTTTGTGAGAACCTTGGGTTTCACCCCGCTGACGATTCGGGGCCACACAACAGCATGTCCATTGCCATGAGACGTGCGCCAAGCGAGGCGGAAGCTCCATGATTGAACTGAAGCAAGACAACGATGGGTTCGTGCGCATGAGCCGGCACTTCCCGGCCAAGACCCTCATCTCCATCACCTTCACCGACGGAACCGTGGGCGAATACACGGGCCGGCGCATGAATGAGATCTACGACGAGTCCCTGGCCGCATTCCGCCTCGGGAACAATTTGGATGCCAAGGGATTCAAGCGCAACGACCCAAGAATTCACCGGCGAAATGGCGTAGACGTGGTCCCCGTTCACGCCGGCATGGCACCCTAGCAGCGCAACGCAGTCCGGGGTGAAAACCCCGGCGTTTGTGCCGACTTTGTACCAACTATTACGCCATCATATGGATATTTCGCTCAGATTCCGTAGGCTCTAAGGTAACCAGGCGGGCTTGCAATCCCGAAGAGGCCGCCGTGAAACCCGAAAGGTCTCATGTTACTGTCACTGATTCCCGTGATCATTGGTGCAGCGGTGCTGTTGGTGATCGTCGTCATCGGCGCCGTCATCTCCCGCATGGCCCTGCATATTGCCAGCCCCGACCAGGCCCTGGTGATCTCCTCCAAGGACAACAAGTCCCAGCCGGATCCGAACAGCCAGCGGGTTGTATTTGGCCGAATTTTTATCAATCCCTTCACGCAGCGGGCGTACCCGCTCTCGCTCGCTTCGCGCCAGGTGGCCTTGAAGATTGAGGCCATCTCGCAAAACGGCATCAAGCTGCACCTCACGGGCGTGGCGCAGGTCAAGGTTGGTGGCGACGCCGATTCGGTTCGCAAGGCCGCCCAGCGTTTCCTCAACCAGCAAGACGCGATCGATCACTACACGCAGGAGACCCTGTCCGGTTCGCTGCGGTCCATCGTGGGAACACTGACCGTGGAATCCATCATCAAGGACCGTGCCACCTTCGCCAAGAGCGTCAAGGAAGAAGCCGAGCACTCCATGCACAACCAGGGTCTGGAGATCGACACCTTCCAGATTCAGTCCGTGGATGATGACTCCGGCTACCTCATCAACTTGGGCCGCCCTGAGGCTGCCTTGGCGGAGAAGAACGCGAAGATTGCCGAGGCCCAGTTCCTCCAGGAGGCGGAGCAGGCCAAGGCCCTCGCCGACGAGCAGGTGGCGCTGGCCCAGCAGCAGCTGATCATCAAGCGCGCCGAACTCAAGGAAGAAGCGGACGCCCGCCAGGCCCGCGCAGATGCTGCCGGCCCGCTGGCCGCAGCGGAACAAAACGAGCAGGTCATCATCCGCGACCAGCAGGTGGCCCTGCGCCGCGCCGAGCTGCGTGAACGCGAGCTCGACACCGAGGTTCGCAAGCCCGCGGACGCCGAGAAGTACCGCTTGATTCAGCAGGCTGATGCAAAGCTTGAGGAACGACGCCGAGCCTCCGAGGCCGCGGAGATCGAAGCCACCGTGGAACTCGCCAAGCGCAAGCTCACGGCCGAGGGCGACAGGGTTGCTGCTGAGGCCGACGCCGCGGCCAACACTGCCCGAGGCAACGCTGACGCGTCCGTCATCAAGACTCGTGGACAAGCCGAGGCCGACTCCACACAGGCCAAGGGATTGGCGGAGGCTGCCGGTATCGCGGCCCAGGCCGAAGCCTACGAGAAGTTCAACGAGGCGGCCATCCTGAGCAAGGTCCTGGAAGTGCTCCCGGCCATGGCTCGCGAGGTGGCCGCCCCCATGGCCGCCATCAAGGACATGACAGTCATCTCCAACGACGGCGCAAGCCAGTTGAGCAAGAACGTCTCCAATGGCGTTCAGCAAACCACCCAGCTGATCAAGGACCAGACCGGTCTGGACATCATTGCCCTGTTGCAGGGCGTTGTGGGCGGTTCCAAGGCGGCGGATCCGGCGCCCGCCGTGGCTCCCGAGGAACTCGAGCCAGCCGAGTAGCCCTGGTATTTGAAAGGCCGACGGCGGCGCACCCCTCGTTCTCCAGGGGTGCGCCGCCGTCGGCCTTTGTTGTGGGCTTACAGCCCTGCAGGATCGGTATTGGCCCCGCACAGGATCACGGCAACACGCTCATCCACGGCAGGCACGTACACCCCGGCATGGAGGGCAGCAAAGGCCGCCGCCGCGCCATGTTCCAACGCGATCCGGTAGTTCTCCCAAAGGAACGTCCTGGCCGCGATAATCTGCTCGTCATTCACCAGCAGGCTACGAACGCCCGTGCGCACGGCAACATCAAAACCAATGGCACCGATCTTGCGCGCGCCCAGGGAATCGGCGGCGATGCCTGATACCTCCACGTCCACGGGCTTACCCGCGGCAATGGCGGCGTGCAGGCTCGGCGCATTGCTGGGTTCCACGGCAACAGTCTGGGCGCGTCCCTCCAATGCGGCGGCAACACCGGCCATGAGGCCACCGCCGCCCACGGCAACCAGCACAGTGTCCACCGCGCCCAGCTGTTCCAAGAGTTCAATTCCAATGGTGCCTGCCCCGGACGCGATCTCGATCTGATCGTAGGCGTGACAGTAGAGCGCACCGGTCTCGGCCACGAACGCCATGGCCAACTCAAACGCATCGGCATATTGGGCGCCGTCCTGCACCACGGTGGCTCCGGCAGCACGGAGCTTGGCCACCTTCACAGCGGGGGAGGACAACGGCACAAAGACGGTTGCGGGAACTCCCAGCTCAGCGGCCGCATACGCGTTGGCCAAGCCAGCGTTGCCTCCCGAGGCCACGGCAATACCAACGCTGGGGTCAATCTCGCCACGTTCCTGGGCGCTCAGCACTCGGTTGAAGGCGCCGCGAACCTTAAACGTGCCCGTCTTTTGTAAAAATTCGCACTTAAGCCATACCTGGCCGGGGGAGTGGGCCGAATCTAGTTTCATCACCGGGGTGCGGCGCACTTGCCCGGCAATACGGGCCGCGGCCAGCTCTACATCAGCGAGGGTGATCATGAGGCATTGTCCTTGAACTCGGAAGGTGGGCACAGCGCTAGGCTGTACCAATGACTGTTCAATCCTCGCTGATCCATGACCTGTCCGCGCACACGGTCCGCCGTTTGGTTGTCTCCGCCATGTACAACAACGTGTATTTGATCACTTCAAAGACCACAGGTGCCCAGATCCTCATTGACGCAGCGGATGACCTTCCTGCCATCAATGTCTTGCTGGCGGATGCGGCCGGCGACGCGATCGTTCCCACCAAATTGGCCATGATCGCCACAACCCACCAGCATTGGGACCACGTACGTGCCTTGGCCGCCCTCGCAGGCCAGTCCGGAGCACCCACGGCCGCCGGAGCCGATGACATTGCCGGGATCGATGCCGAAGCCGGTGTGCTGATCGGCCATGCTTTGCACAATGCTGGCACCTTGGAGGTCCCGGGCATTAAACTGGCAACCACTCACCTGCGTGGGCACACCCCTGGTTCCATGGCCTATGTCTTGCGTGAAGACACGGTTCAGGAGGCCGGGAACGGCAAGACTCTGATCTTCAGCGGAGACTCCCTCTTCCCCGGCGGTGTAGGCAACACGGACAAGGACCCGAAACGTTTTACCCAACTGCTCGACGACGTCCAGGAGCGCCTGTTCGCAGCATATGGGGATGAGGCAATCGTCCTGCCCGGTCACGGTGATGCAACAACCCTTGGCGCGGAACGCCCGTCCCTTCCCGAGTGGCGCGAACGCGGCTGGTAAGGACCAAGCAAATCGGAACAAGATGGACGGTAAACTGGGAACATGTATTTCATTGTTGTTAAATTTCAAGTCAAGCCCGATGCCTCCGAAACTTTCATGGAGCTGGTTAAGCCCTTCACCGAGGCAACCCGCGCCGAACCCGGCAACCTCTGGTTCGACTGGTCACGCAGCGTGGAAAACCTCAACGAGTTCGTCCTTGTAGAGGCATTCCTGGACGATGACGCGGCAGGCACCCACGTCTCAAGCGCACACTTTGCGGCGGGGATGGATTCCATGCGCCCGGCTCTCGTTTCAACGCCGAAGATTGTCTCCCGCAAGGTTGACGGCAGCGACTGGGACAGCATGGGCGAATTGCAGATCGGCTAATTTCCGTGCAAGCAACCGCCGTGGTGAAACATCCGCGCGGTCCCTTTGACCTTGCCGTTCTCGGGCAGGGACTGGTTTTTGCTCAGTCCCTGCCCGAGCTGGCAGGGTTGCTCAGCTCCACTGCAGGCTCGGCGGCCGTTGTCCAGGCTCCCCCCGGCACAGGCAAAACAACGCTCGTGCCGCCCCTCGTGGCGAATATCCTCAATCCCACTGGCAGCGCCAGCCGCAAAGTCCTTGTGACCCAACCCCGGCGGGTTGCCGTCCGCTCCGCTGCGCGCCGTCTGGCCATGCTCGATGGCTCGGCCTTGGGCACCAAAGTTGGCTACATCGTTCGAGGTGAAAGCCACAGCAGTCCAGAAACCATCGTCGAGTTCCTCACGCCAGGAATCCTGCTGCGCCGCCTCTTGCGAGACCCCGGACTGGAAGGCGTGTCCGCCGTCGTGTTGGACGAGGTGCACGAACGTGGCCTCGACACCGATCTCCTGCTCGGCATGCTTGCCGAGGTCCAGCAACTGCGTGGCGACCTGACGCTGCTGGCCATGTCCGCAACTCTGGACGCCGCCCGCTTTGCACACCTGCTGTCCATGGACGACGGTGAGAATGACGCTCCCGTGATCGACTGCCCGTCCGCGCTCTTCCCCCTTGAGGTGAGATGGGCGCCGTCGGCCCAGCCGCGCATGGATGAACGCGGCATCTCCCGGGCCTTCCTAAACCACGTGGCAGATACCGCAGCCGCAGCCCACGCGGCGGCACTTATGGATAACCCCGACGTCGACGCCCTCGTGTTTGCCCCGGGTGCGTGGGAAGTGGGGCACATTGCCTCGCGCTTGCGTTCGGGGGATCGGGCACGGAAATTCTTGAGCTGCACGGCCAAGTCTCCGCACTGGAACAAGACCGCGCCGTGTCCGCCCGTGAACCCGGCGGCCTCCCGCGCATCATCGTCTCCACCTCCCTTGCCGAATCCTCGCTCACGGTGCCAGGCGTCCGGCTGGTGATTGATTCCGGACTTTCCCGCGAACCTCGCCGCGACGGCGCCCGCGGCATGACCGGCCTGGTGACGGTTTCCACATCCCGGGCCTCGTCCGATCAGCGCGCCGGCCGTGCCGCGCGCCTCGGCCCGGGGACAGTTGTGCGGTGCTACGAGCAAAAGACCTTTGCCGCTGCCCCCGCCCACCCCATGCCAGAAATTGCAGTTGCCGATCTCAGCGCCGGTGCCCTCATGCTCGCCTGCTGGGGAGCTCCGGGCGGGGAGGGCCTGCGATTGCCGGAACCGCCACCTGCGCCGGCCATGGCCGCCGCCGTCACCGTCCTGTCCGAATTGGGTGCCATCGACGACCGGGGACACGCGACAGCCCTGGGTCGTACCTTGGCGGAGATTCCGGCAGATCCCCGGCTGGCCCGCGCGCTTCTTGACGGTGCGGCGGTGCTTGATAGAAAAACAGCAGCAGAGATTGTGGCCGTGGTCGCCGGTGACGGGCGGGCTCAGGGAGCGGATCTGACGGCACTGCTTTCAGCACTGCGTTCCGGACGCGATCCCGGTGCCCGGCGTTGGCAACAAGAGGTGCGCCGTCTTGCGGGGCTTGTTGGCAAGGACAACCGCGCTTCGCGTCCGCAACGTTCCACTCTTGCCCCGACAGCCACTCCCGAGGTTTCGGCGGGCGAGGTGGTGGGATTCGTCGTCGGACTCGCGTTCCCCGACCGAATTGCCCGGCGGGTCCAGGGCGCTGTTGGACAGCAGTATCTGCTCTCCTCGGGAACCCGTGCCGGTCTGCCGGCAGGAAGCTCGCTCTCTGGGCACGAATGGCTCGCCGTAGCGGATGCATCCAGGGCGCAGGGGCGCGATGCTGCCGGGACCGGTGCCATTATCCGGGCGGCAGCTCCGCTGAGTCTGGACCTGGCCGAGCATGTTGGCGCCCATATGCTCCACGACTCGGTGGAAGCGACGTTTAAGAATGGAAAGCTGTCCGCACGCAGAGTTCGCAGCTTGGGAGCCATTGTTTTGGCCTCAACACCTGTCAAAGCCACGGCCGCACAAGGCCGCGAGGCGGTGGCGGCGGTGCTGGCCAAGGACGGGCTTGGCGTGCTCTCGTGGAGCGGCGCGGCCCATGAGCTGCGGCTTCGGCTGGCCCTGCTTCACCGTGAACTTGGTGCGCCATGGCCTGACGTCAGCGATGCGGCACTTCTGGAACACCTGCCCGATTGGCTCGGCCCGGAGCTCGAGGCGGTTGCCTCCGGGCGCCCAATGTCAGGACTTGCGCTCATCGAACCCCTGCGCCGCCTGCTGCCCTGGCCCGAGGCTTCGAAGTTGGGGGAGCTCGCTCCGGAAACGCTGGCAGTTCCCAGCGGTTCGCACATCCGCATTGGCTATCCCGCAGTGTCCGACGACGGGCCTCCCATTGTTGCGGTCAAGCTGCAAGAATGTTTTGGCCTGGCCGAAACACCCACGCTGGTCAAGGGGCGCGTGAAGGTATTGTTTCACCTGCTGTCACCCGCGCGCCAGCCACTTGCGGTGACCGACGATCTCGCGTCGTTCTGGAGCGGTCCGTATGCTCAGGTTCGTTCAGAGATGCGTGGAAGGTATCCCAGGCACCCCTGGCCCGAGGATCCGTGGACAGCGCCCGCCACAGCCAAGGTCAAGAAACGGATGTAGCGCGTGGACGTCCCAGTCTCCGGGCTAGGGCTAGGGCTTGGTCTTGCTGGCAGCGGCCCGTTCCGTCTTGCTCCCGGCATTGGCGAGGTCTCCGGCGTCGTCCTCTAGGTGAGCCCGCATAAACCATTGGAACAACTCCAACTGGGCGCACTGATTGATGATCATGTCCTCTGTAATGGGATCGAGTTCACCAACTTCGGCCAGGGTCTTGCGGTGGCTCTTAAGGAAGCCGCTGTAGACCAGATCGAGGGCTGCCAAGTGGGCGGACGTGTGAGCGCGGCCAATGGAGTAGTCGTCCCAAGGCCGGGCCGCCACGAGCGCACCAGGCAGGCCGTTCGGGGAGATTCCCAAGGTGGCAATGCGTTCGGCAGTCTCATCGACCATGGCCCGGACAAGGTCAATCTGTGGGTCCAGCATCTCGTGGACACTGATGAAATCACGGCCCACAACATTCCAATGGGCGTGCTTGAGAGTCAGGGCTAGGTCATTGAGTGCGTGAAGTCGGGCCTGCAGCAGCCCCGCAAGCTTATGTCCATCCTGCAGGGACATTCCGGGAACGGTGAAACCTGCACGGGCTGTTCTCTTGACGACCATGGAAACTCCTTCACGACTGACACAACGATGGTTTTCACTCAGGACCCCAAAGTCCCGGCCTGCTCCCACGGTAGCGACAAGAACTCCGAAGTGCCAGAGGTCACCACGATTGGTTCTTGGGGTTACGTGGACTGTTTTTACTCGAAGCGGCTCGTGTCACCCATGCCACGGCGAACCACTTCGGCGTATCCGCTGGAGAAATCCACCACGGTGGTGGGCTCGGCGCCCACATCTCCGGAATCGATGACCGCTTCAACTACGTGGTCCAGTGCTTCCTTGATCTCCCAACCTTGAGTCAGCGGCTCTTCTTCGTCGGGCAGCAGGAGTGTGCTCGAGAGCATGGGCTCGCCCAATTCTTCGAGGATGGCATGAATCAATTTACTGTCGGGGATGCGCACGCCCACGGTCTTCTTCTTGGGGTGTGCCAGACGCTTGGGCACCTCCTGCGTGGCCGGAAGAATGAAGGTGTACGGGCCGGGTGTAACCGATTTGATGCTTCGAAAAATATCGTTGTCGACCATCACAAATTGGCCCAGCTGGGCAAAATCCTTACAGACCAAGGTGAAATGGTGCTTCTTGTCGAGCCGACGGATGGTGCGGATCCGGTCCAGGGCCTCGCGGTTGCCCAATTGCGCACCGAGTGCGTAGCAAGAATCCGTAGGGTAGGCGATCAGTCCGCCAGATTTCAGGGTTTCAACGACCTGGCTAACCATGCGGGGCTGCGGATCGTCGGGGTGGATGTCAAAGAATTTAGCCATGTCCCGAGCATACGACCCCGACGCGTTTGCGGCAGCTATTTACCCGGCATGTATTTGTTCCATTTACGCTCCTCAGTTGCGCCCATGGTGCGCCGCGAGCTGAGGGTCCAGGGCGTGGCCCCAGACCGTGTGAATTGCTCGGCGCCTAGGTATCTTCCGGCGCTCTGTCAGAGAACTCCCATCTTGGAGGAGGATTCTGGAAAGGAATTTTTGTGCCATCAGGCAGGAGCTGCCGCACAACGTACAAAATCAGCGGGAAAAGGTATTGAGGAGTATTCGTAACATGGCCACACGATCTGCAAAAAGGTCCGGTTTAGCCGGGCGCTCGGCTCGGGGTGGTGCCGCAGCAAACGGCTCCACCCTTTCACAACTGGGCCGCCTGTTCCTTGTCTGCGGTGTTGTGGGAGTCATTGTTGCCGCCTTGCTCATTCCTGCCGGAGTTCTGGCCACCGGTGCCGTGGGGAGCGCGGACGACTTTCTTTCAGAGGTCCCGAAGGGGCTGGATGTACAACCGCCGGCGCAGGCAACTACGCTCCTGGCATCCGACGGCACAACGCTGGCCACGCTTTACGCGCAGGATCGAAAAGTTGTTGATCTGGACAATATGTCGCCGTTCATTCGCGACGGCGTGGTGGCCATTGAAGACTCCAGATTCTACGAACACGGCGGCGTTGACCTGACCGGCATCATGCGCGCCCTGGTGGCGACCTTGAATGGGAGCCGTCAAGGAGCCTCAACCATCACCCAGCAATACGTCAACAACGTTCTCATTGAAGAACTTGTAGCCGACGGCAAGAGCGATGAAGCCAAGCTCGGTGTCGAGAAAACCATGGCCGACAAGGTCAAGGAAATCCAGCTGGCCATTGGGCTCGAGAAACAAATGAGCAAGGATGACATCCTCTCCGGATACCTCAACCTGATCTACTTTGGAAACGGTGCATACGGTATTGAAGCCGCAGCAAAGCTCTACTTCAACACGAGCGCCAAGGACCTCACCCTGCCGCAGGCGGCGGCCCTTGCCGGTGTGGTGAACAGGCCCGCGTACTACGATCCAATCACCCAGCCTGAGAATGTGGTTAACCGCCGCAACGACGTTCTGTCCAAGATGGTCTCGCAAACAAAAATCAGTCAAGCCGAGTACGACGCCGCTATCAAGACACCGCTAGACCTCCACATCACCGAGTCCGCCCAAGGCTGTGCGGCGGCCGCCAATGCACCGTACTTTTGCGATTACGTCCAGCAACTTATTCTCAATGACTCCGCCTTCGGGGCTACGGTCGAGGAGCGGACAAAAATCCTTTACCAGGGTGGGCTGACCATCCAAACAACGCTTGACCCGGCCCTGCAAAAGGTTGCCCAGGAACAAGCTGCCGCCACCATGAGCGCCACTGATCCACTCCAGCGAGGTGCCTCGATCGTGAGTGTTGAGCCAGGGACCGGCAAGGTTCTGACAATGGCCCAAAACACCGTGTATGACCCGGCCGCCGCGCCTGGAAACTACATGGGCAACTTTGCCCTTCCGGTCAATGACGCCAACGGAGAAACCCTCCATGGCGCAGGGGGCTTCCAAGCGGGTTCAACCTTCAAGCCATTCATATTTGCCGAATGGCTCAACAGCGGGCACTCAATGATGACAACCATTGACGGTTCGGTCCGCCGCTATCCCAGCGGCTATGACTGGCAAAACAGCTGCGGCAACATCACGGGTGAATACGATCCGGCTGTTGCCGGCTCATTCCTGTTGCCCAACGATGATCCGGACCACTACTACCCCATGAGCGCCTATGAGGGCCTGTACAACTCCATTAACACCGTGACGTTCCAAACCGCCACCACGTTGGATTTCTGCAACATTCAAAAGATGGCTACCGCAGCCGGCGTCAAGGACGGCCTGACGAACAAACCCTATGACCTTTCCAATATTGCAAACTTGATCGGTACCCAAAACGTTGCCCCCATCGATATGGCAACAGCTTTTGCGACCTTCGCGAGCGGCGGCATTCGCTGCAACCCGATCGCCATCTCTTCAGTCGTCGATGCTGCAGGCACCAAGTACCCCGTTCCCGGGGCAGACTGCCAACGCACCATCAGCGAAGACGTGGCCGCCGGCGTCACCCACGCCCTCCAGAGCGTGCTGACCCGTGGCTCCGGCTGGAACATTGGCCTGACCGACAAAACCAATGCGTTTGCGAAAACCGGTACAACCGACGGGAACATTGACACCTGGACCGTCGGAGCAACCAGCGGCATTGCCACCGCCTCATGGTTTGGTAGCTACAAGGGCAACGGACCCGAGTGGGTGAACCAGGACATCACCGTTAACGGCAAGTATTACGCCGGCGTTGACGGTGCCGATCTGGCAGGCGGCCAGTGGGCCGCCGTCATGAATGCCGCGGCGAGCAACCCCAACTACGTGGCAACGCCCTTCACACAGCCCCCGGCGTCCATGCTTCAACCCACGGCAGCACTTGTTGCAGGATTCAACGATCCCAAGCCCGGCGACGCCCCCGTGGTGGCTGAACCGCAGAAAACTACCCCAACTGAGCCGCAGGAGACAACGCCGCAACAACCCACGCAAGGTGCAACTGCTGAGCCCACGGCTCCGGCCACCACCGAAGCGCCGCAACCCACCCCTGAAGCAACGCTGCCCAACACTAAGCCTGAGCCAAGCAACAAGCCTTAAGAGGATCTTCGGTGGCTAGGCGGCACGGGTTCCGGCGCGAGCATTTTCTTCGGCCGTCTCCAAGGCCAGCCGCAGCCCGGCGACGGCCTGCTGATAGCTGTCAACGGCGTCGAACGTATCAGGCAAAGCAGTTCGAAGCCGGGCCGCCGCGGTAACCGAGCGGATGAGCCGTGCGGTTTCGGGAATACGGACATCCGACATGGCCGGGAAATCGATAGCCAGAGCCGGATCAAGCTCATACCGGCACCATCGTTCGATCAGGTAATCGTGCTGGGCCGCAACAGTGGCATGGGCTGCGCGGGCGCGTTGCCGGACCATGCTTGCTATGCCCGCAGCCCGGTATCGACGCAGCAGGGTGTGGCTCGCCGTGGCGGTTACGGCCGAAATGCCGAGCAACGCCAGCGAGGATGGCTTGTTGTGCTGAACCGGGATCAGGATCAGGGGTGCGAGCACGCATAATCCCGCGAAGGCATACCAGAAGATGGAATCGGGATCGTTCTCACGGGGCGCGCGGACGTGGAGGAGCCACATCGTTGTCGCCGTTGTCAGTACAACAAGTACTGCAAGAACAAGGAAAACCATGGCGGCACCTCCCGGCTCGGCGTTCGGGCGGCACGGTCCGGACGCGTGTGCGGGCCCGCGAATGTGGGCCTATCTCCATTGCAGGCCCAAAAGTGGTTCGGGTCAAGAGCATGTCTCCGGCCAATTCAAGGTCACGAACAGTAGCTGCGAGCCAATTAATGAGATCTGCATAACGGTTGACAACACCATGCGAACAGGTGTAACAGTTCAGCTCACGTTTTGTTCAGAGCATTTCGTTCAGAACCCGCGAGTCCTACGGTTGAGATACCCATAAATCCATGCATTCTTTCATCTCCAAAAGAAGGTGCTTTCTCGTGAAAATCGTTAAGACGTGGCTCGCCATTGTGGGGTTGCTGGCCGCATTTATCATGGTTGCTCCGGCGCCTGCCCAGGCCGCCCCGTTCTGCGGCATCACCTGGGGATCGATGGCCAAGTCCGCGGGCACAGGCTCAATTGCCCCTATCACCAATGTTCGGGCCGGCCGGCACGACTGCTTCGACCGCATGGTGGTAGACGTCAACGGAGGTGCCAGCGGATACAACGTGGAATACGTCAACGCCGTCCATAGCCCTGGCAAGGGTGACATTGTCCCGCTGCGGGGAGGTGCGGTCATCGTGGTGGTAGTGCATGATCCGGCTTACAACTCCTACACGGGCAGTTCCACATACAATCCCGCCAACCGGAACGAGCTCGTCAACACGGCTGGCTATGCAACCTTCAGACAGGTGGCGATGGCTGGCAGTTTTGAAGGCAGCACCACGATTGGCCTCGGCGTTAGGGCACGCCTGCCGTTCCGCGTCTTGACCTTAGCTGGGCCGGGGACCACCACACGCTTTGTCATCGATGTGGCTCACCGCTGGTAATTTTCCGAGCACCTGTCAGCTCGTTGCTGTTGGCCCGCCAGGTGCCGCCGTCGCCTTCCCTTTTTTGGAAAGTCGACGGCGGCACCTGGCTGTGCTTTGCCCCGCTTGACTAGAAAATATATGCGGGCAGTTCAGCGAATTTCCTGTCGCAACGGGGCCATTCATCCACCACACCAACCGAGGCGGAACTGCTGGCCGAACTGGCTCTTCCCGCCATCGAACCACTCGCCACTGACATTGTGGCGATGTCGCATTTGCCCGCACTGCCTCTGCCGGGCGTTCCCGTCACTAGCTCGGAACCACACGCCCCGGAGAGCCAGTTGGATGCTGCAAGGCAGAACCTAAACGACTGTGGTGAGTCGCCAGCCCTGCTCTCGAAACACCAAAACAGCTGTGCCGCACTGGCCGCCGTCGTGATTGAACGATTTGAATCGGCTGCGCAGCTCGAAGGCAACATTCTTGCTTTTGATCGGTGGCAGCGCGAGCTGACGTTGAGATCGATCCGCGCAGAAATCGCCAACATTCTCTTGATCCCCGAGTCTGCCGCCAGCCGATTAATTGAGCATGCCACGAGTATCGTGCGACTCCTGCCCAATACCCTGGGCCATATGAGCAGCGGCGAGCTGGGCTGGGAATGCGCGGTCATCATTGCCTAGGAGACCAAGCTACTCCGTGAAGCGGGCTTTGCAGATGAAACCATCGACGCCTTTGAGCCGGCTCTTCCAGCCAAGGCCGAAGGTTCCTCGTTGCCAAGCTTCAGGGAGAAGGCTCGCCGCCTGCGGGAGCGGCAACATCCGGAGACCATTCCGGCCCGGACCCGAAAAGCCAATGAGGATCGATGCCTGCGGGTGAATCGCAGGCAGGACGGTATGTCGTGGCTGAGCCTGTACGCCCCGGCACCCACGCTTGAAAGCATCTGGGATCAACGCACCTCAACCGCCCAGGCAGCCCAAGGCCCTCACGAGGAACGCACGCTGACGCAACTGCGTGCCGACGTTGCCGCGGCGCTCTTGCTGAACCAAGGCATGGCAGGGAACCAGATCTTCGCACCCGCCGTCATGGCGGAGGAGCTTCATGGCCTTCCGCCCGAGGATGGTGCTGCTCCCGCCCATGAAATGGATGCTGAAGCTGCTGCGGTTGGTGATGGAGCCGTCGAATTCGGCGAACGTGAGCCAGCGTTCTGGTCTGAGCCTGAGCCTGAATCCCCTGGGAATACCTACCCTTCTTGGCTACAGTCGCGCCGCGAGGAAGCGGATTATTTCGATCCATCGTTCAGGGCACCGGACCCCTGGGGTGAACCAGGCTGGCGGCCAGAGGCCATGCCTCCGGCCCTCCTCCCTGCCACGGCGGGGAGTTCCGCAGTTGGCGGAGAGCCACCGGCGTACATGGCACCGGTGTGGCCCCCTTTGCCAAAGGTGACCCCAGTCTTGTTGATCCCGGCCCTGTCGTTTCTCGGAGCAACAGATGAACCGGCCTGGCTGGAAGGTACCGGGCCCATCAGCATGGAAGTTGCCAAACGGCTCACGGCGGGAGTGTCGAGCTTTTACCGAGTTTTGACGGACCCCATCTCCAATGTGCCGCTGGACCTGACTCCGGAAACGTATCGAATCACCTCAGCCATGCGGCTCATGCTGCGCATCCGAGATGAAAACTGTGAATTTCCGGGCTGCATGGACAAGGCCGCAAGCTCCGAGGTGTACCACATTCGGGCCTTTGGCTCAGGCGGCCAAAGTGTCTACGACAATCTTGAGCATCTTTGTAAACGTCACCATCAGCTCAAACACCTCAAGGACGATAGAACCAGAAATGGTGAGTATCGAACGGACCAAAGCCCTGACCGGCAGCAGGTGCGGTTGCGGGGCTGGACGCCCTTTTCCACAGAGTCTGGCATAGCGTGGACCTCGCCCACCGGCATCTACTACCCGCCCGGGCCTCGAGATACTCAGCCTCCCGTTTATCCCGAATGGCTCAAGGACAGCATCGTCGAATCCCTCGAGGACTTGAGTGAACGAACGGCAGAAACCATCGAACCGGCCTACCTCGCTGAAGAAGAGCGTGAACTCATGAACGACAAAGAGTTTGTTGAGCGGCGGAACCGAGAAATTGAGGAATACTGCCGCACCCATCCCGAAGGGGAAGCGGCCTGAACGCCCTAGCGAGGGAGGGTGCCCGGGTTGCCGGCGCTTTCCCTCAGAACCACCGATCCAGTGACGCCCGAGGCTTGTTTAGCCGATGGAGCCAAGGCCAATTGAGCGGCCATCAGACCGATCTCCTCCAGTGGAAGCCGGTAGGTGGTGAGGCCGGGGAAATGGTCCCGCAGGGTCGGGATATCGTCAAAGCCGGCAACCTGGGCATCCTCGGGGATGCGCAGCCCACGGGAACGCAATGCCGTCATGGCCCCCAGTGCCATGACGTCGTTGGCGGCAAGGAAGCACAGGGGCGAATCGCCGTCGGACGTCAGCGATGCTGCGGTCTGAGCATCGGGGGAGTTCAGTGAGTTCAAGAATTCCATGGTGGAGTCGAAGCCGCCCTGGCTGTTGAAGGAACCATGCACCACGGCCACCGGCTCCAGCCCCTCTTGGTGCAGACGCTCCAGGAAACCTTCAACGCGGACCCGTGCCGTATTGCGCTCATGCGGGCCGGCGAGGACGACAAAACGTCGAACACCCTGCCCCAAGAGCGTGCCAACAAGTTCGGCGGCGCCGTCATGGTTGGCGATAGTGACCACCCGTGCCTCTGGAATGGCGGAAGGGCCCAGCGTCACGACTCGGCCACCGTTGTTGATGTATTGGGTCAGTGCCTTGGTGAGGCGGGGATCTTCAGTTATGAGGCGGGAGGCAGCCAGAATGATGGCGTCGGTGCGGTAGGAAATGAAAGCGTTGACGGCAGCCAATTCAGCGTCGCCGGGGAGTTCGAGCCGTCGTCGATGTCGGTTCCGGCCAGAAGAACCTGATGTCTTGATTCCAAGGCTGCCTGTTGGACGCCGTGGGCAATGGCCGAAAAATATGGATCACCAATATCGTGAACAACGAGTCCCACGAGCCCCGTTGTAGACCTTGCCAAGGCTTGCGCCTGAGCGTTGGCCACGTAACCAAGTTCCTCCGCCGCTGCCCTGACGCGGTCTGCGATGGCTGCAGCCGGCGTACGGCTTGAACCGTTCAGCACGCGGGATGCTGTCGCCAGCGACACGCCGGCTTGCCTGGCAACTTCGGTGAGTTTGACTGGCACGGAGGGTTCCTCTTTCGAAATGTGTCCGGGGTGACATTTTGCTCTTGACCCGGTGATAACTTCAGCATATATTGGAAAGCGCTTTCCAATTCCAGGCCACGCCGGTACGTCCGGTAAGCGCTTACTACAACTTTCGGGAGATATCAGTGACTCTTACAGCCACCAATGAGCAGGCCGCTGCAACCACCGCAGAAGCCGCTCCAGCCGTCAACGCAGCCGTCAACCAGGCGAGCGGCAAGCGCGTTGTTCGAATCGCCATGAATGGCATCACGGGGCGTATGGGCTACCGCCAGCATCTGTTGCGCTCCATCCTGCCGCTGCGAGATTCCGGGTTGATCCTGGAAGATGGCACCAAGGTTGCCATTGAGCCGATTCTTATTGGTCGCAACGAGGCCAAGGTGCGCGAGCTGGCCGAACTGCACAATGTTGAGCACTGGTCCACCGACCTTGACGCCGTCATAGCCGACCCCACAGTTGACGTGGTGTTCGACGCCTCCATGACGAGCCTGCGCGCCGCCACCTTGAAGAAGGCCATGGCCAACGGCAAGCACATCTTCACCGAGAAGCCCACGGCCGAGACCCTGGAAGAGGCCATCGAGCTGGCCCGCATCGGCCAGGAAGCCGGCATCACCGCGGGTGTTGTGCATGACAAGCTGTACCTGCCCGGCCTGGTCAAGCTGCGCCGGCTGGTTGACGAAGGCTTCTTCGGCCGCATCCTCTCCATCCGCGGCGAGTTTGGCTACTGGGTCTTCGAAGGTGAGCACCAGGCCGCCCAGCGCCCCTCCTGGAACTACCGCAAGGAAGATGGCGGCGGCATGACCACCGACATGTTCTGCCACTGGAACTACGTGCTTGAAGGCATCATCGGCAAGGTCAAGAGCGTCAACGCCAAGACCGCCACTCACATTCCGGCGCGTTGGGACGAGCAGGGCAAGGAATATGCGGCCACTGCCGACGACGCCGCCTACGGCATCTTCGAGCTCGAAACCCCCTCCGGAGATCAGGTCATTGGACAGATCAACTCTTCCTGGGCGGTGCGCGTGTACCGTGACGAGCTGGTGGAATTCCAGATCGACGGCACCCACGGCTCCGCTGTCGCCGGTTTGAACAAGTGCGTGGCCCAGCAGCGTGCCCACACGCCCAAGCCCGTCTGGAACCCGGACCTGCCCGTCACCGAATCCTTCCGCGCGCAGTGGGCCGAAGTTCCCGCCAACGCCGACCTGGACAACGGCTTCAAGCTGCAGTGGGAAGAATTCCTGCGCGACGCCGTTGCCGGCCGCGAACACCGCTTTGGCCTGACCTCCGCAGCACGCGGCGTTCAGCTGGCTGAGCTGGGCCTGCAGTCCTCGGCCGAGCGCCGCACCCTCGACATCCCCGAAATTGAGTTGTAAGCATGAGCATCTCGCTGACCCTTCCACTCCCGAACGGCGAGTTGGAAGCACTCACCTTGAATGAAACCGGCCCCTGGCGCAAGCCCACGGCCCTAATCACCTCCCGCAAGGTCTACGCGGCAGCTCACGTCACTCCAAAGGTCTTGGGCACCAACGTGCCAGGCGCCCCGGCGGACATTGACTGGGACGCCACGTTGGCGTTCCGCCGCGAACTGTGGAGCTGGGGCGTGGGTATTGCCGACGCCATGGACACGGCGCAGCGTGGCATGGGCCTGGATTGGGCCGCCACCCGGCAGCTCATCAACCGCAGTGCCGCCGAGGCAGCGCTCATCGCGACGCCGGAACGCACGGTGCGGGACCTGCTCGCCTGCGGTGCCGGCACTGACCAGCTCGACCCGGCCGCTGTGGAGCCCGGAGAAGCAGGCCTTGCGGCCGTGCTGGCCGCCTACCGCGAGCAGATCGCCGTCGTGGAGGCCTCCGGCGCCAAGGTCATCATCATGGCCTCGCGCGCACTGGCCAAGGTTGCATCCGGCCCGGCCGACTACCTCGCCCTCTACGGCACCCTGCTCTCCGAGGCAAAGGAACCGGTAGTCCTGCACTGGCTGGGCACCATGTTTGATCCCACCCTGGCAGGCTACTGGGGCAGCAACGACATTGCCGCCGCGACCGCCACGTTCCAGCAGCTCATTCAGACGCATGCCACGAAGGTTGACGGTGTGAAGGTTTCCCTGCTCGACGCCGGACACGAAGTTGCGCTGCGCGCGTCCCTTCCCGAGGGCGTGCGCCTGTACACGGGGGATGACTTCAACTACCCCGAGCTCATCGACGGCGACGGTTCGCACTACTCCGACGCACTGCTGGGCATCTTCGCCGCCATCGCACCCGCGGCCTCCACGGCGTTGCAGAAGTACGACGCCGGCCGCCCCGCTGAAGCTCGCGCCATCCTGGATGCCACCCGGGATTTGGGGTTGCACATCTTCGAGGCGCCCACGTACTACTACAAGACGGGGATTGCTTTCCTGGCGTGGCTCAACGGTTTCCAGCCTGGCTTCCAGATGATCGGCGGGCTGCACGCCGGACGCGACCTCAACCACCTGGTCAAGCTGTTCCGCCTGGCCAACACAGCTGGTCTCCTGCTTGCCCCGGAGCTTGCCGCGACACGCATGTCAGGCTTCCTGAACACCTCCGGCGTCGCCTCGGAAATACTGGAAGGGGCCGACGCATGAGCAACTTCGACAAGCTGTCCATCAACACCGCAACCATCAAGAAGGCCTCGCTTGCCGAAGCCCTGAATCTCAGTGTTGCCGCGGGGCTTTCGCACATTGGCCTGTGGCGCGACAAGGTTGCCGAAGTGGGGCTGGAAACTGCGGTTGGGATGGTCAAGGCATCCGGCTTGCAGGTTTCCAGCCTTTGCCGCGGCGGTTTTCTGACCGCCGCCGACCCTGCCGGCCAGGCAGCCGCGCTTGAGGACAACAAGGCAGCCATCCTGGAGGCCAAGGCCCTGGGCACCACCGAGATCATCATGGTGGTGGGCGGGCTCCCCGACTTCAGCGTTGCACCAGGAGCCGTTGACGGCGGCGGCTCCGCAACCGCCGTCGTGGGTGGCAAGGACATTGTGCTGGCCCGCCAGCGCGTGGCCGACCGCCTCGCCGAGCTGGTGCCCTTCGCCCTGGAACACGGCGTCCGCCTGGTACTGGAACCTCTGCACCCCATGTACGCGGCCGACCGCGCCGTGCTCTCCACCCTGGGCCAGGCCCTGGACCTCGCCGCGCCTCACCCCGTTGAGGCCGTGGGCGTTGTGGTGGACACCTTCCATGTGTGGTGGGATCCCTCCTTGCGCGAGCAGATCGCCCGCGCCGGTGCCGAGGGCCGCATCGCCTCCTACCAGGTGTGCGACTTCAACCTGCCCATTGCCGCAGACGCCCTGCTGTCCCGCGGCTTCATGGGCGACGGCGTAATCGACTTCGCCTCGATCGGCACCTGGGTTGCCGAGGCCGGCTACAACGGCGTAGTTGAGGTGGAGATCTTCAACGAGGACATCTGGGGACTGCCGTCCACCGAGGTCATCGACACCGTCAAGGCCCGCTACGCCGAATTGGTGGCTCCGCACCTGGCACTGGCCAGCGCCTAGCCGGCAGCCGTCAACGTGTAGCTGCAACATCGGCGGCGGGTCCGACATTTTTGGTAGGCGACGTAGAGGAGACGCCAAAGGCCGCCCGCGGCCGGCGCGTCGGATAGTCGCCGGAAAATGGCGGTCCACCGCCGGCAGGGCTACTTCGGCACTGCCACGATCCTGTCGTCGCCGTCGTTCGGGTTGCCGCGGCCGTCTGTATTGTTCGTGAGAACGTACAGGCGGCCGTCGCCGGTTAAAGCCACGTCGCGGAGCCTGCCGAGTGCACCCACCAGGGTTGAGGTTGCTCTGGGAGTTCCCGCCAGATCGATGACCCAGAGCCTTTCTCCGCGCAAGGCTGCCATGTAGAGCGTGGTGCCGGAGATCGCGATGCCGCTGGGGCTTGCCTCGTCGGTGGTCCACTGGAGCACGGGGTTTGTGAAGCTGGGATCTGGGCCGATACCCTCGACGACGGGCCAGCCGTAGTTTGCACCGGCCTTGACCTCGTTGAGCTCATCCCAGGTGTTCTGGCCGAACTCGGAAGCCCACATGCGGCCCTGACCGTCCCACGCAATGCCTTGGACGTTCCGGTGGCCAAGGCTCCATACCGGGCTGTTGGGGAACGGATTATCGGCGGGGATTGAGCCGTCGGGCGTTAGCCGAAGAATCTTTCCCGACATGGACGATCGATCCTGGGCTGCGGCGGAGTTCCCAGCATCGCCCGACGATATGTAAAGCATGCCGTCCGGTCCGAAAGCAAGCCGGCCGCCATTGTGATTGCCCGCCTTGGCAATGCCGGAAAGAATGACCGTAGGCGCACCCAGGCTCCGGCGGCCGGCCCCGCCCAGCAGTGGCATGCGTACAATCCTGTTGTCGCTGCCCGAAGTGAAGTAGGCATACACATCCAGGCATCCCGTGTCCGGGTTCGGCTCCGGATTTCCGTCACAGCCACCCAGCCGCACAGCCAAGCCCAGCAGGCCGCCCTCGCCCTGATGCACCACGCCGGGAACGGTGCCAACAACTAGCTTGGCGCCGTCGGGGGCGACGTCCAGGATCTGCCCCGAGTCGCGTTCACTGACGAGCAGGTGCCCGTCGCCGAGCGCAACCATGGACCACGGAGCGTCGAGTCCTGTCGCAACGTCGCTTGTGATGCCTGCTGTAGCTGCTGACGTACCCTGCGCCGGTCCACTTTGTCCAGGGGCAGGGGGGACTGGCGTGCAGGCGGCCATTGACAACGCCGTCGTGAAACAAGCGGCAGCCAGTATGAACCAAGTTCTCGTTGGACGGCTCCGTGCGCCGATCTGCGTTGCGCAGTGACTCATGCGCCGAGCCTACCCCAGGGGCAAGTTCTCGTTCCAGTATGTGTTGGGCGCACAGAACGCCCGGCGGTTCTCACTGGGCCTGATCGACGGGTCCACGCTGGCGGTTGTGGTGGGACTTGAGCAACAGCACCACACCGAGGCCAAGCCACCAAAGCATTCCCAAAGGGATCAGTGCAATGGATCCGAGCCATAGAATCTCGCCCATGCCGTTGGCTGGGGCGCCCGGGTTCGCATCGCTTGTTGTGCCCACCATGAAGGGACCTGCCAGGAGCATCATGACGCGGAGACCGGGGAACACACCCAAGACGCACAACCACAGAGGAAGTGTGCGGGAGATGGCCCCGGCGGCACAAATGCCCACAGCCCAGAGGGAGAGCGTTATTATGCCTGCCTGGGCGAAACCGTGGATCCCCACCATCTGAAGGGTGAGATAGGCGGACTCGCCCCATCCGCCATTGGATCCGTCAATATGGAGCAACGGCCCCACCGACTCGCGCAATACCCCGTGCATGAAGATAAACGCTGCCGAGAAAAGCCCCAGCGCGCTCAGGCTCCGGCGCGTGATGCTGTTTGTCCGCGGTGCAAGCACGTCGGAGACTGCGAAACTCGCTACAACAAGAGCCATTGCCATGATCACTAGTGTGATCCCGGCGAACGCGTAAATCCGCGGATATTGGCGCAGATAATCGAGGCTCACTGCGGGGTTGTCGGTGTCGTCGAAGCCGAGGACCGGGGGCATGAGTTCCAAGGCAAACCACGTGACGCCCGCGAGCCCGGCGATCATGACCGCAATGCCGCCTGCCCGCAGTGCTGCACGGTTGCCATCCCCGGGCCCAGCCTGGCGTGGTGCGGGAACGCTGCGTTGCTCGCTTGTTGCACTCATGGTGCACTCCTTTGGACAAGCTCCACCCTGGGCCATGGCAATACTGTCACAGGTTGGCGACGCATTAAATGCTACGCGCAGGGGCGGCCGCGCGGAAGGCAAACGTGCAATCCAAGGCGGGTCCCGCCGTCGAGCCTTAACCCAAACTGACCCGCAGCAGTGGCTGAAAAATGGCGAAGAACACGCCTTTTCGACCGCTACTGCGGGTCAGTTGCAAAAAGAGTTAGCGGCCCTTAACGGGGATGCCGTTGCGGGTCATCGACTCGGCGTAGGCCTTGGCCGATTCCAGCAGCCACTGTTCCTGGCGCTCGGGGGAGCCGGCAAAGCTGCGGCCGGAAAGCGAGCGGACCTTGTAGATACCGAAACCGCGCTTATAGAGCATGGGGCCCTGAGCCTTCAGGAGCTGGTCGGCCAGGCGGTGGGCCTCGGTGCCGTGGGCAACCAGGGCCGAGGCGCGGGGTACAGCGTTCACGAACTTCACGAGCGGGCGCAGGCCCTGCTCGATCTGCGGTGCTGTGAGGCGGCCGTTGGGCTGGCCCGGAGTGAACCACGGGTGCACGTTCCACGGCATGACAAGACTCGGGCGCAGCCCGATCTGCCAATGGATGCCCAGCAGGCGGGTTGCGGCTTGGTCGTCACCGGCGGTGATGAAGCCCGAAGGATCAATTTCGCCAACGTTTGAAAACAAGCTGATGATCTTGCACTCATCAACATCGTGAACCGGGTCCACGTAGGCCACCTGCTGCTCGGGCCGGGCTTCCGCCAGGGTGTCGCACAACTCGGTGATAGGAGCAATGTTCTCGTCGTAACGGCGATTCCAAAGCTGGTCACGCAGTGATTCAGTGGCCACGGATGTCATTGAGGGTTAATGCTCCTTAGAGGGGATAAGTGTGGGTTTGGCAGGTTCCCGGCGAAGGGGAATGCCCAGCTTTCTAGCTTAGCAATTTTCCCCGGTCTTGGGGTCTGCTGCGCGTGTGCTAAGGGGATGCTGAAAGATTTGATTGTGAGAAATGCAACAGGGCAAAACGGGGCGTTGAACTATCCGCCGAGCTTTCCTGCGAGACGAAGATGCATGGCCTCGCTGGCTTCGTTCAGACCTGTAATTGTGACGGTTTTTCCGTGGCGCCGGTACTTTTCCTGGACAGCATCGAGGGCGGCAATGGTTGAGGCATCCCACAGGTGGGAATTGCGCATGTCGATCACAATGTTCTCCGGATCAATCGCGTACTCAAATTGCGTGTAGAGATCATTCGATGAGGCGAAGAACAATTCGCCGTCCACAACGTAGGTGGCCGTTTTCGTTCCGGCCACCTCGCTCACGGTGCGTTTCACAGTGACCAGATGCGCCACCCTGCGGGCAAACAACGCCATGGCCACAAGGACACCCACGCCAACTCCGATGGCCAGGTTGTGGGTGGCAACCACCACCGCCACGGTCGCCACCATGACGAAGGTTTCACTCTTGGGCATCATCTTCAGTGTGGCGGGACGAATGCTGTGCCAGTCAAAGGTGGTGGCAGAAACAAACAGCATGACAGCCACGAGCGCTGCCATGGGGATCAAGGCCACCACATCGCCGAGCGCAACAACAAAGACCACAAGAAAAACACCCGCAAGGAAAGTGGAAATCCGCGTGCGGGCGCCCGAGGACCTCACATTGATCATGGTCTGGCCAATCATGGCGCAACCACCCATGCCACCGAAGAAGCCCGTGACAATGTTGGCGACACCCTGGCCCAAGGCCTCACGGGTTTTGGACGAGCGGGTGTCGGTAATGTCATCGACCAACTTCGCTGTCATGAGTGATTCCAGCAGGCCAACGAACGCCATGGCTAGCGAAAATGGGGCGATGATCTTAAAAGTTTCCAACGTGAAGGGCACGGCGGGCATCAAGAGCGAGGGCAAACTGTGCGGCAATTCGCCCTTGTCTCCCACGGTGGGAACCACCACGGAGGCGAGCACCGTGAACAGCGTCAGGACCACTATCGCCACCAAAGGTGCGGGCACTGCTTTGGTTACCTTCGGCAAGACAACCATTATTAGCAACGCGCAGGCAGCGAGGGGGTACACCATCCATGGCACGCCGAGCAGCTCAGGAACCTGTGCGATGACTATGAGAATGGAAAGAGCATTGACGAATCCCACCATGACCGATCGCGGTATGAAGCGCATCAATTTCGCCACTCCGCCAAGTCCCAGCAGCATCTGGAAAACGCCAGCCAAGATAACGGCCGCGATGAGATAGTCCAAGCCGTGACTTTTCACCAAGGGTGCAATGACCAAGGCGACGGCGCCTGTGGCGGCAGAGATCATGGCTGGCCGCCCGCCCACAAAGGAGATTGTGACGGCCATCGTGAACGCTGCGAAGAGGCCAACCCTCGGATCGACGCCGGCAATGATGGAAAACGCCAGGGCCTCGGGGATCAGGGCCAAGGCAACAACAAGCCCACCCAGCACCTCTGTTTTGAGTCGCCGAGGGGATCGCAGTGCGCCCCGTACAGATTGCAGTTCGAGAGGGGTCGGACGGGATCCGGTGGTTGCTGTTACCAAAGCTGATTCCTTTGTCATGCAGGGACGCCCAGCGGATCGAATTGAGGATGCCGCTGGCCGAACATAACCCTAGTGCAACAGGGCCGCAGTGGGTTCAGAACCGGGTGGGGGAACATCATGGCGGCAAGGAATGAGGTCAAAAAAAGGGGGCAGGAAGCGCCGGCCGTCTCGGCTGCGCTTCCTGCCCCTAAGCTGCGGTCCCTAAAGGTGCGGTGACTAGGCCGAGCTCTTGTTTCTGCCCGTGATGGCGCCGTAAACCCCGGCAACGACCAGCCCGCCAACAATGGCGAGCAGCCACGAGCCGATACTGAAGAACCGCATGTCACCCTTGTTGAACAAGAGATCTCCGATCCAGCCGCCAACGATGGCTCCGACGACTCCAAGGACCAGGCTCGTGACCCAACCGCCGCCGACGCGGCCGGGCATGATCGCCTTGACGATGACCCCCACGACGAGGCCCAGGATAATCCATCCGATGAAACCCATTGCTCCTCCTAATGACTGAAAGTGCTGTTTCCTCTGGCAGCCGGCTCTCTAGAAAGTTGTTTGAGCAGCCAGTGCCTCCACGCTAGCGCTGCATGGTCCGAAGGTCTACCCCTCATGGAATTCTTGTTCTAATCGTTGAGATGGCGTTGGGGTTGGCTGCGTGGGGATCATTCGACACCGCCCGTACCTTGGCGGCAAGATGGAACGCATGCCGAACATTGAGCCCTCCATCACCACGCCGTCACGCCTCTCGCCTGCGGAAACCAAGCACGACGGCGTCCAGCAGCCGTGGGTGAAAAACTATCAGCCGGGTGTTCCCGCCGAGATAGAGCTGCCCACCGAATCGCTCGTTGCCATGTTCGAACGCTCGGTTCACGAAGCTGGTGATGCTCCGGCGATGGAATTCTTTGGACGCCGCACCACCTACCGCGAGCTCGGGGAGCAAGTCAGCAGCGCTGCCGAGGGCCTCCGCCTTCTTGGCGTGAGGGCGGGGGATCGTGTTGCGCTCATCCTGCCCAATTGTCCCCAACATGTTGTGGCTTTCTATGCCGTGCTTCGCCTCGGAGCAGTGGTGGTGGAACACAACCCGCTTTACACCTCGCGGGAGTTGCGGCACCAATTTGAGGACCATCAGGCCCGCGTGGTGATTGCCTGGGACAAGGTCGTGGAGAACATCAAGGAATTTCCGGCCGATATTGCCATCGACCGGATCGTTTCCGTGAACCTCTTGGCGGAGTTCCCGGCGCTCAAACGTCTGGCCCTGAAACTCCCCGTGAAAAAGTTGCGCGAGACTCGTGCTGCACTGAGTGCCCCGGCACCTGGAACCCTGGCTTGGAAGGACCTGCTGAAAAGCGGCACCCTCGATCCGGCCCACCCGCGCCCAAACGTTCAAGACCTGGCCGTTATCGGCTACACCTCCGGCACCACGGGCCGCCCCAAGGGTGCCATGTTGACTCATTTCAATCTGTACTCCAACGCGCTGCAGGGTGAGGCATGGATGCATGGGGCACAGACCCGCAAGGAGGTTCTCTACGCCGTCTTGCCGATGTTCCACGCCTTCGGCATGACGCTCTATCTCACCTTCGGCGTCCGGAAGCAGGGCTTGCTGGTGCTCTTTCCGAAGTTCGACACGGACCTGGTCCTCGCTGCCATGAAGAAGACACCAGCCACTGTTTACTGTGCCGTGCCGCCTATTTACGAGCGAACGGCCCTCGCTGCCATGGACAAGGGCATCTCCCTGCGTTCGTGCAAATTCTGTATTTCCGGAGCCATGAACCTTCCCGATCACGTAGTTGAGCTCTGGGAGTCTGTTGCCGGGGGACTTCTGGTTGAGGGGTACGGTATGACCGAATCGTCACCCGTGGCCTTGGGTAACCCGTTCCACCCCAGCCGGCAGCCCGGCACCATCGGCGTGCCGTTCCCGTCCACGCTCATGAAAGTGGTCGACGTCGATGATCCCACCCAGGAGGTGGCGCAAGGCGAGCCAGGAGAACTGCTCATCAAAGGCCCCCAGGTGTTCAAGGGGTACTGGAACAACCCAGGAGAAACAGCCAAGTCACTGACCGAGGATGGCTGGTTGCGCACTGGCGACATTGTCACGCTCAGCCCGGAAGGCTTCACGAAGATCGTGGACCGGGCCAAGGAACTAGTTATCACGGGAGGCTTTAATGTTTCGCCCTCGGAAGTCGAGGGAGTTCTCCGTCAGCATGTCAACGTGATTGACGCGGCAGTGTTCGGCAAGCCGCTGGAACGCGGGGGAGAGATGGTGGTGGCCGCCGTCCAGATGGAGCCCGGCACCGTGCTCAACGAGGCGGACTTGCGGGCACACTGCAAGGAACTCATGGCCCGGTACAAGGTGCCCGTGCGAATTATCGAGATTGAGGATATGCCACGATCCATGTTGGGCAAGATCCTACGCAAGCAAGTCAAGGATCAGTTGCTGCCCCTGCTCTAAGAACGCCGTTGGGAACCTTCACGCCCATCGGGCCCTGTTCGCCACTTCCGTCAAGGCCTATGCTGGGCTAGAGATGCGGCAGTCAAGAAGGGAAGCACCGACCATGTTGGCCAATAGTTTGGCATTTAGCAGTTTCTCAGTATCGGATGTAGCAGCAGCCCGCGACTTCTATCAAGACACGCTGGGGTTGGCGGTGACCGAACAGGACGGTATGTTGACGCTGCACTTAGGTGGTGGCGGAACCGTGCTTGTTTACCCCAAGGACGCCAGCCACGAACCAGCCACTTTCACCGTCCTGAACTTTCCTGTACCGGACATTGAAGTTGCGGTTGAGGCGTTGGTGGCGTCCGGCGTCGAACTTGAACACTATGCGGGGACACCCATGGAGACGGACACTAAGGGTATTTTCCGCCAAGGGGGCCCATTGATCGCCTGGTTCAAGGACCCGTCAGGAAATGTACTCAGCGTGATTCAGGAGTAGCAAGCCACGCCTCCGGCCGGAATATGGACCGTGCGGCCGTTTGTAGTGGTGTCTGTGTGAAAATGGACGTTATGCGCCCCATGCAACACTCAAGCAAATTAGCCAATGTACGGTACGAACTTCGCGGACCAATCCTCCACGCAGCGCAAAAAATGGAGGCCGAAGGGCACCGGATCTTGCGCATGAATCTTGGCGACACGGCGCCCTTTGGTCTTGAAGCGCCGGAGTCGATCGTGGTGGACATGATCCACCACCTTCGCGGCGCACAAGGGTACAGCGATTCCAAGGGCATTTTTTCGGCCCGGACCGCCATCTCCCAGTACTACCAGACCAAGGGTCTGATGAAGATCGGTGTTGACGACATCTTTGTTGGCAACGGTGTCAGTGAGCTCATTTCCATGACTCTGCAGGCATTTTTGGAAAATGGTGACGAGGTCTTGATCCCGGCCCCGGACTACCCCCTCTGGACGGCTTCGGTGACCCTGACAGGCGGCGTTCCCGTTCACTACCTCTGCGACGAGGACAAGCAGTGGTGGCCAGACATGGCCGACGTCGAGGCAAAGATCACGCCTCAAACGCGTGCCATAGTCATCATCAATCCGAACAATCCCACCGGTGCCGTGTACCCGCGCGAAATTCTCGAACAGTTCGTGGAGTTGGCGCGCAAGCACGATCTGGTGCTTTTTGCCGATGAGATCTACGAGAAGATTCTTTACGACGGAAACACCCACATTCACATGGCTTCCTTGGCCGAGGATGTCTGCGTTCTGACCTTCAGCGGTCTGTCCAAGGCGTACCGGATGCCTGGTTACCGGGCTGGCTGGGTTGCCCTGTCCGGTCCGCGTGCGGCCATGGCCGAGTTCAAAGAATCCTTGGAACTGCTGGCCTCCTTGCGGCTGTGTTCGAACGTGCCTGCGCAGCATGCGATTCAGACATCCCTGGGGGGATACCAGAGCATTAACGATTTGACCAAGCCAGGTGGGCGGTTGCGCGAACAACGCGACCGGGCCTCGGAACTGCTCAACGCCCTGCCTGGGGTGTCCTGCGTTCCGGCGGCGGGTGCCATGTACCTGTTCGTCAGGCTTGACCCTGCCATCTACCCCATTGTGTCCGATGAGAAGTTTGTCATTGACCTGTTGCAGGATCAGAAGATTTTGGTCTCCCACGGAACAGCCTTCCACTGGCCCACTCCTGATCACTTTCGGTTTGTGATCTTGCCGTCCATTGGCGACATTGAGGAGGCCGTCAGGCGTATTTCCTCCTTCTTGGCGGTCTACCGAAGCAAGTGGTCATCGGCGGCCCGTACGCGGCAATAGCCGGGCGGGAATAGTTTCCGTGGCCCCACGGTTCACCAGGTAGATGCAAACGCATATTCTTTTGAAAAGGATGGAACCCTGTGGCAATTGGCAACTTTGAACTTGGCCTGGACACCTTCGGCGACGTCACCCTTGACGCAAACGGAGAACCTAAATCCGCAGCTCAGGTGATTCGCGACGTCGTGGAACAGGCAGTGCTGGCAGACAAGCTGGGACTCGACTACTTCGGCGTCGGTGAACATCACCGCGACGATTTTGCCGTATCTGCGCCGGACATGGTGCTTTCCGCGATCGCGGCCAAGACTGAGCGCATTCGTCTGGGTTCGGCCGTCACTGTCCTGAGCTCGGATGACCCCATCCGTGTCTTCCAGCGCTTTTCAACGCTCGACGCCGTCTCTTCCGGACGCGCGGAGGTCACCCTGGGACGTGGCTCCTTCACGGAGTCGTTCCCACTCTTTGGCTTCGACATGGCCGACTACGAAGAGCTCTTTGAGGAAAAGCTGGAGCTTTTCGCTGAACTTCTCAAGCAGCAGCCCGTCAACTGGAGCGGGAACACTCGCCCGGCACTCACACAACAAATGGTGTACCCGCACACGGAATCCGGAACCTTGAAGTCCTGGGTGGCTGTGGGCGGCAGTCCCCAATCCGTAGTACGGGCGGCCCACTACGGGCTGCCGCTGATGCTTGCCATCATTGGCGGCGAGCCATTGCAATTTGCTCCCTTTGCCGAGCTGTACCATCGCGCGTTGAAGGAATTCGGACAATCTGAACAGCCCATCGGCGTCCACTCGCCAGGGCACATTGCCGAGACGGACCAACAGGCCCAGGATGAGCTGTGGCCCCACTATGCAGCCATGCACGGCCGCATTGGCCGAGACCGCGGTTGGCCGCCGTTGACGCGTGCCGAGTACGACGTGACTGCAGGTCCCCGCGGTGCGCTGATGGTTGGCTCTCCGGAGACCGTCGCCAACAAGATCACCACCGTGGCGAAGGCGTTGGGCCTTTCCCGCTTTGATCTGAAGTTCAGCCATGGCACGCTGCCGCATGAAGCCATGATGAAGAGCATTGAGCTTTATGCCACGGAGGTGGCGCCACGGGTACGGGCTAACCTCGCGAAGGACTAGTCCGCGGCCGCAAGGTGACAGTGGGCAATGCTGGCGCGGGCAGGGGCGCGTCCACTTGATCCTTTGGGAGGCTGAACGGATTGTCTTCCTGGAGTGTTGCTCCTTCAAGGCCAATGGCGCTTTGCCATGCGGCGCGGAAGGAGACAATCTCCTCGTGGCTGCGCCCCACAAAATTCCACCACATGACTATGGACTCGTTGAGCGGCTCTCCGCCAATCAACAGCAGGCGCACGGGTTCCGCTCCGGCTTGCAACTCAACCTGGGCGCGGCCCGTGCCAAGGTACGCAAGTTCCGTAGCAGCCACGGGCGTGCCGGCCACCTTCAGGGAGCCAGAATCCACGAGGAATCCATGTTCAAAACCGGGGGAGAGGTCCAAGGTCAGCCTTGTTTCGGCGTCGAGCGTGATCTCGGCGCCCACCATGGATGTAAATGTCGTGACGGGGGAGCTTTCGCCGGCAACAGTCCCCATAAACACACTCGCCGTGGCGCCCGCGAGTTGGACGGGCGTAGGAGTGTAATGCTCAAAACCGGGGTCCGTGAAGCGGACGTGGTCCGGCAGTGCGGCCCATAGCTGGACACCGTGAAGGATGCTCGTGGCGGCCGTGGAGTACTCGGAGTGGCTGATGCCGCGCCCGGCTGTCATGAGATTGAGCTGGCCGGGGAGAACCATGGCGTGATTTCCGGCACTGTCCGCGTGCTTAATTTCGCCGGTGAAGAGCCAGCTAATGGTCTGCAGCCCGGTGTGTGGATGCGGAGGTACGGCCATGCCCGCCGCGGTGCTCACGTCTTCGGGTCCGTAGTGGTCAATGAAGCACCAGGCGCCGATCAAGGAGCGGCTGCGCTGAGGTAAAGTTCGCCGCACTGTCATGGCCCGCGGGCCGCCGAGGGGCACGAGGCGGGGTTCAAGGACTTCTGCTCCATCTTCTGAGGCGGCCGGGTTGCTGGGGCAGAAGAGTTCCTGCGGGCTGTCTTCAACGTTGCTCATGGAGTTCATTCCTCTTCTGGGCGTCACCTGTGAGGCTCGGCGGAGATAAATATGCTGCTTGTTTCATGCTAGCTGGACGGTGTTGGGGCGGCACTCACCCTGAAGGTGCACATCCTTTCACCCTGAGATTCACCTTCTGTTGAGAATTGGTTACGAGAAAGGAAATTTTAGGCAAACAGCAGGCGCGAAATCGTCGTAGGATCGTAGCGGTTGGTTTTCGTCGGCGTGCCACGTTTAACGTGCGCAGCCATCAGCAGGTCCTCGGATCCAACTGGACCTTGTCGCAGTCTTGCTTTTGCCCCCCAATAGAAATGGATCGCGGGTGGATCTCACCTTTATGGTCGTGCTTGTTATAGCGCTGGCCCTCTTCTTTGACTTTACGAATGGCTTTCACGACACAGCCAATGCGATGGCAACGCCCATCGCCACGGGGGCGATCAAGCCCAAGACGGCCGTCGCCCTTGCTGCAATCTTGAACCTTGTGGGAGCTTTCCTTTCGACCGAGGTGGCCAAAACTATCTCCGGCGGCATCATCAATGAGGGCGGGCCCAACGGTGTCGCCATCACGCCGGAGATGATCTTCGCCGGCCTCATGGGCGCCGTGCTGTGGAACCTGCTGACCTGGCTGTTGGGGCTTCCTTCCAGTTCGTCCCACGCACTCTTTGGCGGGTTGATCGGTGCAGCCGTTGTGGGCACCTGGTCCTTTGGTGCCATCAATTTCATGGTGGTTGTCTCCAAGGTCCTGTTGCCAGCCGTTTTGGCGCCGACCATTGCCGGACTGGTCGCGTTCCTGTGCACCAAGCTTGCCTACAGCATCACGCGCCGATCCGATCCGGATTCCGGAGACAAGCGGACCCAGAAGCGCGGTGGCTTCCGCCGCGGCCAGGTCTTCAGCTCCTCGCTGGTGGCGCTTGCCCACGGCACGAATGACGCCCAGAAGACCATGGGTGTCATCACCCTGGTTCTGGTGGCCTCAGGCATGCAGACCGCTGGAACGGGTCCGCACATTTGGGTTATCACTGCATGTGCAATTGCAATCGCCGGTGGTACGTACGTTGGCGGTTGGCGGATCATCCGTACGCTCGGATCCGGACTCACCGACGTGAAGCCCGCCCAGGGATTCGCCGCAGAAACCAGCACCGCCGCCGCCATCCTGGCCTCCAGCCACCTTGGCTTTGCCTTGTCCACCACGCATGTGGCCTCGGGCTCGGTCATCGGCTCGGGATTGGGGCGCAAGGGTTCAACCGTCCGCTGGGGAGCCATTGGAAAGATCGGCATTGCCTGGCTGTTGACACTGCCAGCCGCCGCAATTGTGGGCGGGCTCGCAGCCGCGATCATTCACACCGGATTTGTGGGTGTTGTGATTGTGGCCGTGCTGGGGCTTGGTGCCATCCTCTTCATGTTCTTCATGTCCCAGCGCGAAGTGGTGGATCACAGCAACGCACTTAGTGACGTTGACGCCGTGGGTGAAGCCGTGCACATTCCCAACAAGAAGGAGCGGGAAAAGTTGGCGGCCAAGGCCCGCGCCGCACAGAAGGTTGCTGAAAAGGCTGCCAAGCGTGCTGCTGAAACCGACGCCGCCCGTGCCCTGGCCCAGAGCGCTTTGGACCATGCCGACACCGCCGTGCTCAAGGCCATGACCAAGGCCGCCGAAGACGCTCAGGCGCCCAAGGTGAAGATGGTGAAGGTGAAGCCTAGGGAAAACGCGAACGTCACTGAAGCCTCAAACGACACGGCTGCCCCCAGCAACACTGTCCCTACCAACACTGAGACGGAGAAGTAATGATCAACTGGTTCTCATTCCTCACAGTTGCACTGACAACTCTCGTAGGTGCGGGATTTGTGGTCACCATGTACTCACTTGGGGTACGGTTCACGGCCGTCAGCGGTGACGACGACGGCCGTGTCAACCACGCCGCCAAGTGGGGATCCTACGTTTGCTTTGGTTTCTGCATCCTGGCCGTCGCTGCCGGAATTATCTTGATTGTTCCGTTCCTCAATGAGGGTGCAGCCGAGATCATCGGCAACATCTTCTAAGGTTTCGGTACCAACGACGCCGGGCACCTGTCCTTCCGCATGATCGGAAAGACAGGTGCCCGGCGTCGTTCTTTAATGCGTTCTCGGGGGAGCGTCAGCGATCCAGAATCATGTTGGTAATCCGACAGGTGGAGAGGCGGCGGCCGGCCTCATCCGTCATGACCACCTCGTGTGTGGTGAGCGTGCGGCCAAGGTGAATCGGCACGGCCGTGCCCGTGACAAGGCCGCTTGAAGCCCCGCGGTGATGTGTGGCATTGATCTCAATACCTACAACTTTCCGGCCGGCTCCGGCATGAAAAGCGGCGGCAAATGACCCTAGGGTTTCGGCTAAAACCACATGTGCCCCGCCGTGCAGCAGGCCCGTCACCTGAGTGTTTCCCTCCACCGGCATGGTGGCAACCATGGATTCAACGCTCATGTGGGTGAAGACGATCCCCATCTTGGTGACGAGGGAGCCCACCCCATGCGGGCCCAAGACGGAATGGAAGTGGGCCGGGATGCCCGCGGCTATGAGTTCGTCGGCCTTGGGGTGCAGTGTGAATTTATCGCTCATGATGACTAGGCTGGCACTTGTGAGTGAATCTGCCAAAACGGCCCCCCAGTCCACAGCCACTGCCACCCCCGGAACCGAACTGGCCGAGGGTGCAACGCCGCGCCTTCTGGTCCTCGATGGTCATTCCATGGCTTTCCGCGCTTTTTACGCCATGCCCGTGGACAAGTTTGTGACTCAGGCCGGCCAATACACCAATGCCGTCCATGGTTTTACCGCCATGTTGCTGACCATGATTCGTCAGCAAAAGCCCACACACGTGGTTGTGGCCTTTGACCTGGACACCCCCACGTTCCGCTCCTTGGAGTACACGGAATACAAGGGCGGGCGCAACAAGACGCCCGAGGAGTTCCACGGCCAGATCGATTTGATCATCAAGGTCATGGAAGCGATGAAGATTCCCACCATTTCCGTGGACGGCTTTGAAGCCGATGACATCATCGCCACGCTCTCCACCCAGGGAGAGGCTGCCGGCTGGGATGTGGTGGTGGTTTCCGGTGACCGTGACGCCTTCCAGCTCATCACTGACAAGGTTTCGGTGCTTTACCCCAAGAAGGGCATCTCCGACATTCCGCCCATGGACGCGGCGGCCGTTGAGGCGAAGTACTTTGTGCCGCCCAACCGGTACTCCGATTTGGCGGCCTTGGTCGGAGAAACCGCCGACAACTTGCCCGGTGTTCCGGGTGTGGGACCCAAGACGGCCGCCAAATGGATCAACCAGTATGGCGGTCTTGAAGGGATCTTTGAAAACCTGGACGCCATTGGCGGCAAGGTTGGCGAGTCCCTGCGCGCGCACGTTGAGGACGTCAAGCGCAACCGCCGCCTGAACCACCTGCTGCGCGACATGGAACTCCCGGTACCCCTGGAGGACACCTTGCTGCAGGCGCCCGATCGCGACGCCGTCGAGGAACTCTTCGACTCCCTCGAGTTCAACCAGCTGCGCAAGCGCCTGTTTGACTTGTTTGGCGAAGAAGAAACGGCCGACGCCGGTGAAGTGCACCAGGTGCCCGCCCACCAGGTGGTCACCGAGGCTGCGGCATTGGAAGCCTGGTTGGCGGCGGCAACAGGCAACGTGGCCGTTGACGTGCTTGCCGCGAAGGTTGGCATGGGGCACGAGGCCACCGCGGTGGCGCTGGTAGGCAAGGAGTCCGCCGTCGTCGTTGACCTGGGTGCGGCGGATGCTGCGCTGGATTCAGCCGTGGCTGCCTGGTTAGTCTCTGATGCCCCCAAGGTGGTGCACGAGTACAAGGAGGCGCTCAAGGCGTTGTCCGTCCGCGGGCTGTCGCTCAATGGCGTGGTTGATGACACCTCTCTGTCGGGTTATCTGATCCAGCCTGACCGCCGCAGCTACGAATTGGACGAGCTGAGCCAGGTGCACCTCAAGGTCGGTTTTGATGCTGGAACCGCCTCCGATGCCGGCCAGCTGGACCTTGGCCTTGAAGCTGATGCGAAGTTTGGCGAGGCCGTGCAGCGTGCGTATGTGGCGCTGCTGCTCAGCGAGCACTTCGAGCCGCTCCTCGAGGAACGCGGCGCCGCGGTGTTGCTGCGCGATCTGGAACTGCCGCTGGCTGCGGTGCTAGCCCGCATGGAGCTGACGGGAATTGACATCTCACAGGAGCGGTTGACCACCCTGCTGGCTGATTTTACGGCCGCCATGAACGCCGCGCAGCAAGCCGCTTACGCCGCCATTGGCCACGAGGTCAACCTCGGATCCCCCAAGCAGCTGCAGGAAGTCTTGTTCGAGGAATTGGGGTTGCCCAAAACCAAGAAGATCAAGACCGGATACACCACGGACGCCGCCTCGTTGAAGTCGCTGCTGGAAAAGACCGGGCATGAATTCCTGGCCCAGCTCATGGCGCACCGCGAAGCGTCCAAGCTGAAGCAGATGGTGGAGACGCTCAAGAAGTCGGTTGACTCCGACGGGCGTATCCACACCACCTACGCCCAAAACGTGGCCGCTACCGGGCGGCTGTCCTCGAACAACCCGAACCTGCAGAACATCCCGATCCGCAGCGAAGAAGGCCGCCGGGTGCGTGACATCTTCGTTGTGAGTGAGGGATATGAATGCCTGTTGGCTGCGGATTACTCACAGATCGAAATGCGCATCATGGCCCACCTCTCAGGAGATGCCGGCCTGATTCAGGCATATGCGGAAGGCGAGGATCTACACCGCTATGTTGGCTCCCACGTCTTTGGTGTGGCACCGGAAGACGTCACCTCCGCCATGCGCTCGAAGGTCAAGGCCATGTCCTACGGCTTGGCCTACGGGTTGACAAGCTTTGGCCTGTCCAAGCAATTGGAAATCTCCGTGGATGAGGCCCGCACCCTGGTCAAGGACTATTTTGACCGCTTTGGTGGGGTGCGCGACTACCTGCGCGGCGTCGTCGAACAGGCGCGCAAGGACGGCTACACCTCCACCATTGAGGGCCGACGCCGTTACCTGCCCGACCTCTCCAGCTCCGATCGGCAACTGCGTGAACTAGCCGAGCGCATCGCCTTGAATTCACCCATCCAGGGCTCCGCGGCAGACATTATCAAGCACGCCATGCTCGGTGTAGCGGCAGAACTGACGGCAAAAGACCTCAAGTCACGGATGCTGCTGCAGGTTCATGATGAATTGATCCTGGAAATCTGGCCTGGCGAGCTTGAGGCCGTCAAGACTCTCGTAGTTGAACAAATGGGAGCCGCAGCGGATCTGCTGGTTCCTCTGGAAGTTCAAGTTGGCCTCGGCGCCAGCTGGAACGACGCTGGCCACTGACCTAAGGACTGAAGATGACCGCAGCACACGAGACATCAACCCGCCACCAGCGGGCATTTCCCTACGAGCTGCGGTCATTTCCTGTCCAGTTCGTGGACGGTGAAATTCCCGGAGAAGTTGCCCACTGGATACAGGCAGTTGCCTTGGGCTTCTACGGCAACATCCCCACGCCGGAAATGTCCAAGCACTATGTAGAGACCGAGCGCGTCGACGCGCGCGTCGTGACGGGGGCCTATCTCAACGGCGTGGCGACCCCAGCTGGCGCATGGGGTACGGACTACCCCGTGGCAACCTACGCCTACCACCGCAAGACCCTCAACATTGGAGCAGATGGGCTGCTTCCGGTCCACCAGATCACGGCGGTGACGGTGCGGCCCAGCCATCGCCGTCGTGGGATATTGCGGGCCATGATGAGCTCCGATCTCGCCCAGGCCAAGGCTGCAGGCCTTTCGATTGCTGCGTTGACGGCTTCCGAAGCCACTATCTACGGCAGGTTTGGCTTTGGTGTGGCCACACACGAATGTGAGGTGGAGGTAGCGGTCAAGGGTGGTATTGCCTTCCACAACCCCGCCGCTGCCGGGCACGGCAGTGTTGAAGTTGCCGATGCGCTGATGATCCTCGACCTGCACAATGAAGTCTTCGCCCAGGTGCACGACTCCACCTACGGCTCGATCGGCCGGCACGACATGTATCGGCTCACGGCCTCCGGCCGGGGTAGCTACGAGTCCATGGAAGCCGTCAAGAACATCCGGGCGGCCCTGCACTACAACGAAGCCGGCGTAGTGGATGGATACGTCACCTACAAGCCCCTGGAGGACAGCGCCCGCTCCGTGGTGGAGATTGTGGACATGCTGGCTGCCACGGAGGAAGCGTACCTCTCGTTGTGGAACTTCCTTGGTTCACTGGATCTTATCGACTGCATCAAGTGGAATCAGGCGCCTGTTGTTGATCCGCTTGAATGGGCCATGGTTTCAAAGCGCGACTACAAGCGAATCAAGACCGAGGATCTCTTGTGGCTGCGCATTCTGGACGTTCCGGCTGCGCTGGCCGCCCGGCCATATCAGCAGGATGGGGCCATCACCATCGATGTTCGCGACTCGTTGGGCCACGCCTCGGGCGTCTTCCGGATCGCCGTTGTGGGTGGTACAGCTTCAGTGCTCAAGGTCGATGAATCTGAGACCGCGGCGGGGAACGAACCCGAACTAAGCCTGGGGGTGGCCGAATTGTCCAGCCTCTATCTTGGCGGGGTCTCCGCGCAGACACTCGTGGCGGCCGGACGCGTGCACGAGCACCACGCCGGTGCCGCAACCCGATTCGATGCCCTCTTCCGCCCAGCTCAAAGCCCGCACTGCCTCACGCACTTCTAGTTTGCTGTCCGCAAAACCGCACCCTGTTCGCTTCACCGCGCGGACGGGTCCAGGCGACCGGGCCCGCCTATGATCATGGCCACAAAGGCGTCCCGGACAGGAAAACTGCCAGCAAAAACCATGTCCTGGGGCCCAGAAGCAGCAGGATTGAGCTGTTCACAAACGCGATTATCGCCGTCGTACATGGTTTTGCGCTCCTAGTCCCAAACAACTAGACTAAGTAGGCATGTAATGCGTGAAGTGGCACGGCCAGGCCGTCGCTACCGCGCGCGGAATGTGTATGAACAATCCGCAGGAACCCCTGCAACCATAATAATTCCGGACCCTGTCCAGCAAGACGCACCCTAATGTGCGTAACTTGCTAGGGTTCGGCGAAACCAACTATCCACATCGGAGCCCCTACTACATGACCATCACGACCCCCGAGAAGACTAGTACCACTCCCGTTGTTGCAATCAACGACATTGGTACTGCTGAAGAATTCCTCGCCGCAGTAGACGCAACCATCAAGTACTTCAACGACGGCGACCTCGTCGAAGGAATTGTTGTCAAGGTTGACCGCGACGAAGTTCTGCTCGACATCGGTTACAAGACCGAAGGTGTCATCCCCTCCCGTGAGCTGTCCATCAAGCACGACGTTGATCCCGGTGACGTTGTCGCCGTTGGCGATCAGGTCGAAGCCTTGGTCCTCACGAAGGAAGATAAAGAAGGCCGCCTGATCCTCTCCAAGAAGCGCGCTCAGTACGAGCGTGCCTGGGGCGACATCGAAAAGGTCAAGGAAGAAGACGGCGTCGTTACCGGTACCGTCATCGAAGTGGTCAAGGGTGGTCTTATCCTCGACATCGGCCTGCGCGGCTTCCTGCCCGCATCGCTCGTCGAGATGCGCCGTGTGCGCGACCTGGCTCCCTACATCGGTCAGCAGATCGAAGCCAAGATCATCGAGCTGGACAAGAACCGCAACAACGTTGTTCTTTCCCGCCGTGCCTGGCTCGAGCAGACCCAGTCCGAGGTTCGCTCCACGTTCCTCAACAAGCTGGAAAAGGGCCAGGTTCGTCCCGGCGTTGTTTCCTCCATCGTCAACTTCGGTGCATTCGTGGACCTTGGCGGCGTAGACGGTCTCGTTCACGTTTCCGAGCTGTCCTGGAAGCACATCGACCACCCGTCCGAGGTTGTCGAAGTTGGCCAGGAAGTCACCGTCGAGGTTCTCGAAGTGGATCTGGACCGCGAGCGTGTATCGCTCTCGCTCAAGGCTACGCAGGAAGACCCGTGGCAGACCTTCGCCCGCACCCACGCCCTCGGGCAGGTTGTACCGGGTAAGGTCACCAAGCTGGTTCCGTTCGGTGCGTTCGTTCGCGTTGAAGACGGCATCGAAGGCCTCGTTCACATCTCCGAGCTGGCCGTGCGCCACGTTGAGCTGGCCGAGCAGGTTGTCTCCGTTGGTGACGAGCTGTTCGTCAAGGTCATCGACATCGACCTGGAACGCCGCCGCATCTCGCTGTCCCTCAAGCAGGCCAACGAGGGTGTTGACGTCGACTCCACCGAGTTCGATCCCGCACTCTACGGCATGGTTGCTGAGTACGACGAAGAAGGCAACTACAAGTACCCGGAGGGCTTCGATTCCGAGTCCAACGAGTGGCTTGAAGGCTACGAGAGCCAGCGCGCCGTTTGGGAGCAGCAGTACGCTGACGCCCAGACTCGCTGGGAAGCTCACAAGAAGCAGGTTGCCGAGCACGCTGCAGAAGATGCAGCTGCTGACAACGCCGCAGAAGGTGGCGAGTCCGCAGGGACTTCCTACTCCTCTGAGCCTGCTGCAACCGAAGTCGGTGCCGGTACCTTGGCATCTGACGAGGCACTTGCTGCACTGCGCGAAAAGCTGACCGGAAACTAATTTCCGGCTCCGGCCTAGGCCGGCAGCATTGAACGGGTCCTTCACCTTCGGGTGGGGGACCCGTTTTGTTAAGCCCAGCACGTGCATTTGTTTGCAGGGGAATGCGCGGTGACTCGTCACATAATGCTGCTTTGAATCGTCAAAACGGCATTATGTGACGAGTCACGGCGTGCAAACCACGCCCGGGCCGCCTGCCCTGCCTTGACGGTCGGCTGGGCCGGGAAAGCTAGCGGCCGGAATCCATGGGTGTGTCCACCCAATCGGTGCCAGCGCCTTCCAGGTGCCACCGGCCAGCACTGAGGGAGGCCAGGCGTTCCACGGCAGCTGTGATCACGGCGTCCGCGTCGGCCATGGCCAGCCCAACATGAGTGTTGACGGCGTCGTACTTGTTGCCCGTCATGACGTATCCGGCACTGCGCAGTTCGTTCTCCAACCGCCCGGCTTCGGCATGTGGCGCGTGAATCGTGAATAGTCTTAGCCGCTCGCGCCGAACCAGCGGAGCCATATCCAGCGCGGCGCTGACGGATTCCGAGTATGCACGCACCAGCCCGCCCGCGCCAAGCAAAATTCCGCCGAAATAGCGGACGACGACGGCGCACACGTCGCTGAGGTCGGCGGCGGCTGATGCGGGGGAGGCGGCGGAACGAGTTTCCCGTTTGACGAGTGCATCGAGCATGGGGACGCCCGCCGTGCCGGACGGTTCGCCGTCGTCATTGGAACGCTGCACACTCCTGTCCGCGCCAATCGCAAAGGCGGAACAGTGATGCCGCGCGTCATAAAATTCGCGCCTAAGGTCGGTGACCAACTCCCGAGCCATGGTTTCATCATCTACCCGACGCAGCACCGTGATAAAGCGCGAACGCTTGATGGTCAGCTCGTGCCTAAAGTCCGGGCCAGGAGCCAGGGTGGTGTACTTGTTGGGTCCGGGGGTCTCCAGCTGGTGCGCAGGAAGCGGCGGGGACGGCTGGGGTTGGGCTTTCGGGCTCACCGATACAGTCTAGTGTGGAGTCATGCTTTCCTTGGGACTGACCGGCGGCATCGCGGCCGGCAAATCACTGCTCGCCAACCGATTCCGTGAGCTGGGCGCCGTCGTGATCGATGCCGACCAACTGGCCAGGGAAGTGGTTGCCCCGGGTTCGCCTGGTCTTGCGGCCGTCGTGGAGCGCTTTGGGCAGGGTATTCTGCTCCCGGACGGCTCCCTCGACCGTCCCAAACTCGGCTCAATTGTGTTTGCGGACGACGGACACCGCCTGGCCCTCAACGCCATCGTGCACCCTCTGGTCAGGGCTGCTGCCGATTCGCTCAAGCTCGACGCCGGACCGGGTGCGATAGTTGTGCAGGACATCCCGCTACTGGTCGAGTCGGGTCAAGGCTCCAATTTTCATCTCGTGGTGGTTGTCCAAGCGCCTCGTGAGGAACGCATTGCCCGCATGGTCCGGGACCGGGGCATGTCCGAGGCGGACGCCTTGGCACGGATGTTGGCCCAGGCCAGCGACGATGAGCGAGCGGCCGTTGCCGACGTCCTCATCCACAATGATGGCTCGCCGGAACGGGCGGTGGCACAGTTGGATGCTGTGTGGCACCAGCGGCTGGTCCCGTTTGCAGCCAACATTGCGGCGGGGACAGCCGCGGCCCACGGTGACAGTGAGCTGGAGTTGGGAGTTCCTGGAGACAGGGACGCCGCACGCTTGCGGGAGCGTCTTGTCCGTGCAGTAGGAGATCTGGCCAGTTCGGTGGAAGCAACCAAGGCTGACGGTGACCGACTTGTCTTCGGGCTGCGGCTACAGGGTGCCAGTGCGGACGTCGTCAAGGAGGCGCTGGCCGTTGCCGGGTTTTTTCCCTGTGCGGAGCTTGGCTCCTCAGGCGACAGCCTTGGATTCGCCGATCCTGCTGTACGCGCCTGCATTCACATCGTGGACTAATGGCCAATTAAGCAACTGAGGGCCAGCTCACAATGAGCTGGCCCTCAGTCACGGAACGTGAGTCTTAGTACGTTGTGGTCATTTCGCCACTGTTGACCAGGACCACGATGAAGATGATGTAGCCGATGAAGACGAGGAAGCCCACGATCGTGAAGATCCAGCCGAGGATGACCCCGACCTTGGCCGGGGTGTTGTCGGTGAATCCGGCAGCTTCAGACTTCTTCTTGGCGATGATCGATACGATCAGGCCGGCAAGGGAGACAACAAAGCACAGCACCAGGCCGATGATGCCCAGGGTCTTTCCCGGGTCTTCAGCCGGAGCGCCATAAGGTGCAGCGTAGCCAGGCTGGCCATAGGGAGCCGGCTGCTGCCCGTAAGGCTGCTGAACGGGCTTTTCGTACGAGTTTTCTGGATTCTGGGTCATGATTACCTCTCAAAGGGCGTGCGGGACGTGAGTGTGATGAACTCTGATACTAATAATCACACAGATGTTCCTCCACTCGCTGGATATTCGGTGGGTAGTAGTCCCCATGGCGTCTTCGATCAGGTGTTCTAATTTCCCCATCGGGGGTAGCGTTAAGCTCATGAGTCTTGCCCAGGAAATTAATCGTGTAGTGGCCCCCTTTGAAGTCATCAGCGAATTCAAACCGGCCGGTGATCAGCCCGCGGCGATCAAGGAGCTGACCGAGCGCATTAACAACGGCGAAAAAGACGTTGTGCTGCTCGGCGCCACCGGTACGGGTAAGTCCGCCACGACTGCGTGGCTCATTGAGCAGGTACAGCGACCCACTTTGGTCCTGGTGCAGAACAAGACTCTTGCGGCGCAGCTGGCTAACGAATTCAGGGAACTGATGCCCAACAACGCCGTCGAGTACTTCGTTTCCTACTACGACTACTACCAGCCGGAAGCGTACGTTCCCCAGTCGGACACCTTCATTGAAAAGGACTCCTCGGTTAACGAGGAAGTTGAGCGGCTGCGTCACTCCGCCACCAACGCATTGCTGACCCGGCGCGATGTGATAGTTGTCGCCACGGTTTCCTGTATCTACGGCTTGGGAACTCCAGAAGAATACGTGGCCGGGATGGTGACCCTGACCCGCGGTGACCAGATGAACCGCGACGACTTGCTGCGCAAGTTTGTCAGCATGCAGTACACCCGCAACGACATTGATTTCCACCGCGGCACCTTCAGGGTTCGCGGTGATACCGTCGAGATCATTCCCATGTATGAAGAGCAAGCCATCAGGGTTGAATTCTTCGGCGACGAGATTGAGAACATCTACACGCTGCATCCGCTCACGGGGGAGATCATCCGGGAGGAAAACGAGATGTACGTGTTCCCGGCCTCGCACTATGTTGCAGGCCCGGACCGGATGGCCCGTGCAGTGAAGCAGATCGAGGACGAGCTGGCCTCGCGCACGAAGGAACTCGAAAGCCAGAACAAGCTCCTCGAGGCACAGCGGCTGCGAATGCGCACCACCTATGACCTTGAAATGATGGAGCAGATGGGCTTCTGCAACGGGATTGAGAACTACTCCCGGCACATTGACGGCCGTGAACAGGGCAGCGCCCCGCACTGCCTCATCGACTACTTCCCGGATGACTTCCTTCTGGTCATTGACGAATCCCACGTGACGGTGCCACAGATCGGTGCCATGTACGAGGGCGACTCGTCCCGCAAGCGCACCCTGGTGGACCATGGCTTCCGTCTGCCCTCGGCCATGGACAACCGGCCGTTGAAGTGGGATGAATTTCTTGAGCGGATTGGCCAGACCGTCTATCTGTCTGCCACGCCGGGCAAGTACGAGCTGGGCGTGTCCGATGGCTACGTGCAACAGATCATCCGTCCCACGGGGTTGATTGATCCAGAGATCATCGTCAAGCCGTCGCAGGATCAGATCAATGACCTGCTGGGTGAGATTCGCAAGCGTACAGCCAAGAATGAGCGCGTCTTGGTCACCACCTTGACCAAGCGCATGTCCGAGGACTTGACGGACTATCTCCTTGGCAATGGCATCAAGGTTGAATATCTGCACTCCGATGTTGACACGCTGCGCCGCGTGGAACTGCTGCGGGAATTGCGCATGGGTGTCTTCGACGTGTTGGTGGGCATCAACCTGCTCCGTGAAGGCCTTGACCTGCCCGAGGTCTCACTTGTCAGTATCCTGGACGCTGACAAGGAAGGCTTCCTGCGATCCTCCACCTCGCTTATCCAGACCATAGGCCGTGCCGCCCGCAACGTCTCCGGTGAGGTGCACATGTATGCTGACCGCATCACGGCCTCCATGCAGTTCGCCATTGACGAGACGAACCGGCGCCGGGAGATTCAGGTCAGCTACAACAAACAGCACGGCATTGACCCGCAACCACTGCGTAAGAAGATCGCCGACATCACCGATCAGCTGGCCCGTGAGGATGCCGACACTGCTGCACTGCTCGAAGAAGCCCGGTCCAAGCGTGAGGGCGCCGGGAAGGGCGGAAAAAAGAAAACCTCAACCGCGGCAGCGTCCCGCCCGGCGACCGAACTTATCAATCTCATCGAGGAACTCACGGCCCAGATGCACGGTGCGGCCGCGGACCTGCACTTTGAACTGGCCGCCCGCCTGCGCGATGAGGTGGGGGACCTGAAGAAGGAACTACGCCAAATGCGAGAAGCCGGCCACGACTAGCAGGCACGCGGCGCGCCGCGCCCGGATCCCGGCGGCTCCGGGTGCGAGTGGCAAGCTTGGATCCATGACTTCACACCCCACCGCAGCAACAAACGCCTCGGCGCCCGGCCGCCTCATCTACGGTTGCATGGGCTTGGGTGGCAGCTGGGACGACGCCCCTTACGGCCCGGCCGAGGTGGACCAGGCCGCGGCGGCCATCGACGCTGCCCGGCATCTTGGCATCACGCTCTTTGACCATGCCGACATCTACCGCAGGGGCAAGTCCGAGCAGGTCTTTGGTGACGTGCTCGCCGCGACGCCGGGACTGCGCGAACAGCTCCTGATCCAGACAAAGTGCGGCATCCGCCAGGCCGGTGACGGGCTGCCCGGCCGCTACGACTTCAGCGCCGGACACATCCTGGCCAGCGTCAACGGCAGCCTGCAGCGCCTTCGCACCGACTACGTGGACATCCTCCTGCTGCACCGCCCCGACCCGCTCACGGACGTGGCTGAGCTTGCCGGCGCCGTCGGCCGCCTCATGGAGGAGGGCAAGGTTCGTGCCCTGGGCGTTTCCAACATGTCCGCCGCGCAGATCTCGCACCTGCAGGACCGGCTGGAGACGCCCATCGTTGCCAACCAGCTGGAGATGAGCCTGGGCAAACGGGCCTGGGTGGAAAGCACCGTTCTGGTCAACCAGGACACCGGCTTCGACACCGGCTTCCCGCACGGCACCCTGGAACATGCGGCAACGCACGGCATCGAGCTCCAGGCCTACGGCTCGCTGGCCCAGGGCCTCTACAGCGGGAGGCCATCAGGCACCGCGGCTGATCTGGCCACGGCCGGCCTTGTCCAGGCACTCGCCCAGGGATGGAACACCACGGCCGAGGCCGTTGTCCTGGGATGGCTCATGCGGCACCCCGCACGCATCTCGCCGGTCATCGGCACCAGCAACCCGGCCCGGATTGCCGCCTGTGCGGACGCCCCGCGAATTGCCGCCGAGATGTCGCGGGAGGCCTGGTACGCGCTGTGGACGGAAGCCCGCGGCTCCGCCATGCCCTAGCGCCGAGCTGGAACGGCTGGCCGGCCTTCCGGAAACTACCCCCGCACCATCCGCAGCAACCGGGCGAAGATGCCCTCGCCGTCGTCGGCTATGCCGTCATGGTGGAAATCGGCGGTTTCCCACACATGCAGGCCCTGGACGGCGCCGGCGGTGGCCAGCGAAATCTCCCTGTCGACGAAAATATCGTCTGTGTAGACGGCTGCGGCAGCAGGAACAGTATTCCGTGACAGCTGCCCCACGTCATAGAGCGCGTCCCAGCCTTCGGTGCGGGCGGCAAGGACGTGGGCCAGCTCCCGCAGGGGTGCAAGCGCGGGGTCCTGATCGAAGTACCAAGGATAAATCGCTTCACCCGTAAGCAATGGCACGACCGCGTCAGGGAAGAAGTCGGGGTTGGCGGCCAGAACCCGGGCCGCGGCCCAATCACTGGCCTCGCCCTGCACATAGATGGACTCATGCATTAAGGCATAGAGGGGATTGGTGGCCCGGCCCACATAGGCCGAGATGTTGTTCAGGAACGAATCCGAGAGCTGGACGCCGCTTGGCGTATCGATGAATGCGTCCTCCAAAACGAAATGGAGTGCGTCAAAACGTGTGTTTCCGCCGAGGTAGTTGCCCAGCATCTGCACACGCTCGGCCGTGAGACGCTCACCTGTCGGGAGGACCTCCGCCACGTCGCCAACGTGGTGCACGATCTGTGTCAGGCGGTCCCGATCGGCAGGATACTTGGCAAAGTACTCCGCGTTTCTGCGGCGCAAGCGCTCGAAGGTGGCTTGATACACCTGATCGGCCGGTCCCGCCAGCGGGCCGAGGCCACCCGTGATGAGAGCCTCCTTGAGGCCTTCGGGGGCGAACGACAGGTACGTCAGGGCACAGAATCCGCCGTAGCTTTGACCGAAAATGCTCCAGGGGTCGGACCCCAGGGACTTCCGGATGAGCTCGGCATCGGCCACAATGTCCGTGGCCCGGAAGTGTGAAAGGTAATCGGCTTGAGCGGCGACGTCTCCGGCGAGCGGCAGTGACTGGCGGTTGGCAGGCGTTGAGAGTCCGGTGCCGCGCTGGTCGAGCATGAGGATACGGAAATCCTTGGCCGCCTCTTTGACCCAACCGTTGAGTCCCGTGGGCCGGTTTCCTTTGCCGCCGGGACCGCCTTGCAGAAATAGCAACCACGGCAGGCCGTCCTGGGCCGGATCGCTAAACTCACGGGCGAAGAGCTTGATGGCCGGGCCGGCCGGATTGGCGTGATCCAGGGGCGCGGAGAACCAATGGTCCTGGACGCGAAGTCCGCGGACCACATACGGCGCAGGGGCGGTCACGCTGTTGCCTCGACAGAAGCTGTCTCGGCGGCAGACGCGCCGAAATCGTCCAGTGCAGCGCCGTCGAGCCGGAATACCGACCATCCTTCCATGGGCGCCGCGCCCAAGGATTTGTAGAAATTAATGGACGGTTCGTTCCAGTCCAACACGCTCCACTCGACCCGGGCGTAGCCGCGCTCCACGGCGATCCTTGCCAGCTCCCGCAGCAGCGCCTTGCCATGGCCGCCGCCGCGCGCCTCGGGACGAACGTACAAGTCCTCAAGGTGGATCCCGTGCGTGCCCTCCCACGTGGAGTAATTCAGGAACCACAGGGCGAAGCCCACAATTGGCTCGCCCGCAACGGGGGATTCCACAACGTGCGCATAGATCTGGGGGCTGACACCAAATAGATTGGCATGGAGCATTTCCGCCGTGTTTTTGACGGCGTCAGGCTCTTTCTCGTAAACAGCCAGATCGTGGATCATGCCAAGGATGGCGGGGACATCGGAGGGCACAGCAGTGCGAAGCAGACTCATGTTATCGAGCTTATCGCGCCCTCTACATTCGGCTGAATTCCTTGAACAGGACCACGGCGGACCCGGCTTCGTTGGATGCATCCAGATCCACCGTGGCCGACATAAACCAGTCGTGGTTGCCTTCCGGGTCCACAATGGTTTGCCGCACAGCCCAGGAGTCCGCAGAGGGCGTGATGTGCAGCAGGGCCGGGCCGCGGGCGGCGGGCCCGGATTCAATGAACTCGTGTTCGTCCCAGTACGCATCCAAGGCGTCGGCCCAGCGATCGGAATCCCAGCCGTGCTCGGCGTCGAGCGTTCCCAGGGCCTCAAAGTCGTCGTCGGCGGCCAGCTCCACACGGCGGAACATCTCATTGCGGACCATAACGCGGAAGGCACGGGAGTTGTCCGTCAAGCGAGGGGGAGCCGGGGGCAGCGCCGTCTCTTCCAGCGGCACGGAGTCCTCGCCGCTGGTCATCTTCTCCCACTCGTCCAGCAGGCTGGAGTCAACCTGGCGAACCAGCTCGCCCAGCCAGGAGATGATGTCCTCGAGGTCCTCGCGCAGCGCATCCTGAGGAACGGTCTGGCGCAGCGCCTTGTAAGCGTCGGTCAGATAGCGCAGCACAATGCCCTCGGAACGGGCCAGCGAGTAGTACTGGACGTATTCGCCGAAGTTCATGGCGCGCTCATACATGTCGCGAATGATCGACTTGGGGCTCAGCTCAAAATCGCCCATCCACGGGGCGGCCTTGCGGTACACGTCGAAGGCGTCGAAGAGCAGCTCCGAGAGCGGCATGGGGTAGGTGACCTCGTCGAGGATGGCCATGCGCTCGTCGTACTCGATGCCCTGGCTCTTCATGTCCGCGACCTTCTCGGTGCGGGTCCGCTTTAGTTGGGCCGCAAGAATCTGGCGCGGCTTTTCCAAGGTGGCTTCGATGACGGAGATGACGTCCAGTGCGTAGCTGGGAGACTCCGCATCCAAAAGGTCCAGCGCGGCCAGGGCAAAGGGGGAGAGCGGCTGGTTCAGGGCAAAGTTCATCTGCAGGTGGACGGTGAGCCGGACCGTGCGGCCGTCATTCTCGAGTTCGTCCTCGGGAATCCGTTCCACAACGCCTGCGCCGAGCAGTTCACGATACATGCCGATTGCCTTGCGCATGAGGATGCGCTGCTTGGATGGCGATTCATGGTTGTCGGTCAGCAGGGCCTTGGCGGCCTGGAACGGGTCGCCGGGGCGCTCAAGCAGGTTCAGCAGCATGGCGTGCGTAATGGTGAAGCTGGAGGTCAGCGGCTCCGGCACGGACTCGGCCAGGCGGGTGAACGTGGGCTCTCCCCAGGAGACGAAGCCCTGCATGGGCTTCTTCTTGACCACCTGGCGCAGCTTCTTTTGGTCATCGCCGAACTTCGCAACGGCCTTGGCCATGGCCTTGGTGTTTTCAATGACGTGCTCGGGGGCCTGCACAATGACGGTGCCGGCAGTGTCGTAGCCGGCGCGGCCCGCACGTCCGGCAATCTGCTGGAACTCTCGAACCTGCAGAACTCGCGTCTTGACACCGTCGTACTTGCTCAGGGCTGTCAGCAGCACGGTGCGGATGGGCACGTTGATGCCCACGCCCAGGGTGTCGGTGCCGCAGATGACCTTCAGCAGTCCGGCCTGGGCCAGCTGCTCCACGAGGCGGCGGTACTTGGGCAACATTCCAGCGTGGTGCACGCCGATGCCGTGGCGGACCAGGCGGTTGAGGGTCTTGCCAAAGCCGGCCGAGAAGCGGAAACCGGCAACGAGATCATTGATCTTGTCCTTCTCCTCGCGGGTGCAGACATTGATGCTCATGAGGTTCTGGGCGCGGTCAATGGCCTCGGCCTGGCTGAAATGCACCACGTAGACGGGCACCTGCTTGGTGGCCAGCAGCTCCTCGAGAGTCTCGTGGACTCCGGTCTGCACGTAGTAGTAGTGCAGCGGGATGGGACGCTCGCCGGAGGACACCGTGGTGGTCGTGCGATTCGTCAGTTCGGTCAGCTCGCGCTCGAAGCGGCTGACGTCGCCCAGGGTGGCACTCATGAGCAAGAACTGCGACTGCGGCAGCTCCAACAAGGGCAGCTGCCAGGCCCAGCCGCGCTGCGGGTCGGAGTAGTAATGGAATTCGTCCATGATGACAACGCCGACGTCGGCATTCTCACCTTCGCGCAGGGCGATGTTGGCCAGGATTTCCGCCGTGCAGCAGATGATGGGGGCGTCCTGGTTGACGGAAGAATCACCGGTGATCATGCCGACGTTTTCCGCCCCGAAAATTTCGCACAGGGCAAAGAACTTCTCGGACACGAGGGCCTTGATGGGGGCCGTGTAGTAGCTTGCGGCGCCGCGGGCCATGGCGTTGAAGTGCGCTGCGATGGCCACCAAGGACTTTCCCGAGCCCGTGGGCGTCGACAGGATGACATTGTTGCCGCTGACCAGCTCCAGCGCAGCCTCTTCCTGCGCCGGGTACAGCTCCAGCCCCTTCTCGAGCGTCCACTCCAAAAACGCGTCCAACACGTCGTCGTCGGTTGAGGTCTGCGGATTCAAGGTGGCAAGCTGTTCAAGAAGATTCATGATGTTCCCAGCTTAGGCGCTCACGGCTGTGGCAAGATAACGCCATGAGTGATCAACAGTTTCTTTGGGAACCGGCCAAGTACGTTGAATTCGCTGATTTCCGCAATCGGCCGTTCTTTGACCTGATGTCCCGGATCACTGCGTCCGCGCCCCGCACCGTGGTTGACCTCGGCTGTGGGCCGGGCAATCTCACCGCGACCCTGGCGCAGCGCTGGCCATCCGCGCAGGTGCTGGGCCTGGACAGTTCCGCGGCCATGGTCAACGAGGCGCAAAAACTCACGTCCCAGAACGACGCCGGCCCAACCTCGAGTGTCTCACCCCACACTGCATCGGGGCTTTCCTTTGCGCAGAAGGACATCACGGCCTGGCGGCCCGATGATTCCACGGACGTGGTGGTCTCCAATGCCGCATTGCAATGGGTTCCCACCCACCGGGAACTCATGGTGGACTGGCTCGTGGCCATGCGCCCTGGTGCGTGGCTGGGGGTGCAGGTGCCCGGGAACTTTGGGGCGCCGTCGCACGTCCTTATGCGTGAGTTGGCCGACAGCCCGCGGTGGCGCAAACAACTGGACGGGGTGCTGCGGCACAATGATGCCGTGGGTGAGCCAGCCGAATATCAGGAGCTGTTCCTGCGGGCCGGCGCCAGAGTTGAGGTGTGGGAAACCACCTACAACCAGCTCCTTCGGGGAGAAAACCCCGTGCTGGAATGGGTCCGCGGCACAGGACTGCGGCCGGTGTTGGCTGCCCTGGGGCCGGCCGACAGCAAATTCTTTGAGCAGGAATACGCGGCGCTGGTGGCGAAGGCCTATCCGGCAGGCGACTATGGGACGATCTTTCCCTTCCGCAGAATCTTCATGGCAGGAGAAAAACAATGAGCGAACTCTTGGAATTTCCGCAGAACTGGGACCGGGCTCTGGTGCTGGTGGCCCATCCCGACGACCCCGAGTATGGGATGGCGGCCGCCGTCGCCGAGTGGATCGGGGCCGGCAAGCATGTCAGCTACGTCCTGGCAACGCGTGGCGAAGCTGGAATCGCAGGTCTTGCGCCGGCTGAATCCGCACCGCTGCGATCCCTGGAACAGGAAAATGCCTGCGCCAAGGTCGGCGTTTCGGATCTGGTGTTTCTAGACCATCCCGACGGGCGGATCGAGGAAGGCGTGGCGCTGCGGCGGGACCTGGCCCGGGAAATCCGGCGTGTCCGGCCAGACCTGGTGCTGACCTTGAACCACCGCGATGAATGGGGCCCGGGCCGGTGGAACTCCGCAGATCACCGCGCCGTGGGCAGGGCCGTGCTGGACGCCGTGGGGGACGCAGACAATGAATGGATCTTCCCCGAGCTGTTGACGGAGGGACTGCCACGGCACAAGACGCGCTGGGTCGCCGTCATGTCCCCGCGGCCCACCCACGCCCAGCCCGTGTCGTCGGCCAGCATCGAGAAGGCTGTGGCCTCGCTGGCCGAACACGCCCGATACCTGCAGATGCTCACGGACGAGCCGGTGGAGGAACAAGCCAGGAAACAGACGCAGATGGTGACGGCCGGTGGTGTTGTGGCCTTTGAACTGTATGGATAGGCCGGCTGGGCCCTGACCCGTTGGTCAGTGGTCAGATAATGTCGCAATGCGCGGACATAACGGCATTATCTGACGGGTCAGGGGGAGCGGTGGGGTGGATGAGCAACCACGGCAAACTCCCAGCCTGACCACTGACAATTAGGGTCGCGCAGGAGTACGTTGATAGCTGGATGAACACGGGCCCGGCCCTAGGAGGATTTGTGCTGTTTCGCTTGATTGCCCGCAACCTCGCCCCGCACAAGGGGCCGCTGATTGCCATTGTTGTGCTGCAGTTCCTCTCGACTATCGCCACGTTGTACCTTCCAACACTCAACGCGGACATCATCGATGACGGTGTGGTGAAGGGTCGAATCGACGTCATCATGAACCTTGGCCTGTTGATGCTTCTGATCACGGCCGGGCAGGTTGTCTGCGCCATCGCGGCGACCTACCTCAGTGCGCGGTTGGCCATGGGTGTTGGCCGGGCCATTCGACGCGACCTGTTTGACAAGGTTGAGACGTTTTCATCCCAGGAAGTGGGCATCATCGGAGCGCCGTCACTGATCACGCGCACCACCAACGACGTCCAGCAGGTTCAAATGCTGACCCTGATGTCGTTCACCATGATGGTCATGGCGCCGATCATGTGCGTTGGCGGGATCGTTTTGGCGATGGCGCAGGATGTTCCCCTGTCCGGATTGTTGCTGGTGATCCTGCCGGTGCTGGTCATCGCCATCGGACTGATCGTCCGCGTTCTGGTCCCCACCTTCCGCAAAGTGCAGAGTCAGCTGGATGACATCAACGGAGTTCTTCGTGAACAAATCACCGGCATCAGCGTCATTCGGGCGTTCGGCCGCCGCGATTACGAGGCCGAGCGCTTCGCCACCGCCAACGGCGCCCTCACAGCCTCGCAACTGAGAACCGGCCGGCTCCTCTCGCTCATGTTCCCCACGATCTTCTTTGTGGTCAATGTGACCAGCGTGGGAGTGCTCTGGTTTGGCGGGCAGCGCATCGACGCCGGTCAAATGCAGATTGGCGCGCTCACAGCATTCCTGAGCTACATCATGCAAATCCTCATGTCCGTCATGATGGCCATGTTTATGTTCATGATGATTCCTCGCGCAGCCGTCAGTGCCGAACGCATCATGGAAGTACTGGACACCGAATCCAGCGTGATTGACGCGCCGAATGCCATTTCGGTGGCCAGGCTCGACGGCGTCCTTCGGGTGAGCGACGCCGCCTTCAGTTACCCCGGCGCGCAGGATCCGGTCCTTTCTGGTGTCAGTTTCTCTGCTGCGCCGGGAACCACGACGGCGATCATTGGCTCAACCGGCAGCGGCAAGTCAACGCTGGTGAACCTCATACCCAGATTGCTGGACTCCACCGCAGGGACGGTCGAGTTGGGTGGCCACGACATAAAGACCTTGACCCTATCCTCCTTGCGAGGTTCGATCGGTCTGGTGCCGCAAAGGGCCTATCTATTTGCCGGAACCGTAGCCAGCAATGTCCGCATGGGAAATCCGCAGGCCACAGACCAGCAAGTCTGGCAGGCCCTGGAGACGGCCCAGGCCGCTGATTTTGTGCGCGGAATGCCAGAGGGACTGGATGCGCCCATCGAACAGGGCGGCTCCAATGTCTCGGGTGGTCAGCGCCAACGCCTATGCATTGCCCGCGCCATCGCCGCAGGGCCGTCGGTTTACCTCTTCGATGACAGTTTCTCGGCGTTGGACTATGTAACGGACGCCAAACTGAGGGCAGCACTCAAGCCCGTGACACGGGACGCTGCCGTCCTCGTGGTTGCTCAACGGGTCGGCACCATCAAGGACGCGGACAATATTTTGGTGCTGGATGAAGGACGCCTGGTGGGGCAGGGCACCCATGAAACTTTGCTGGAAACGTGCCCCACCTATCAGGAGATCGTCACCTCACAGTTAAGCAGTGATGATTCTCAAGGAGAACCAGAACTCAACGGACAAGGGAGCCCGGCATGACCATGATGGGTGCGCGTGGTGGTCGCGGAGGGCCGCCGCAAAAAGCAGTGTCGTTCGGGCCCAGCCTCAAGCGGATCATACGGCTCATGGCGCCGGACAAGGTGCGCATTGTTGCCGTCATAGCCATGGCTGCGGTCTCGGTGGGCCTGTCAGTGGTGGCGCCGAAGATCCTTGGACATGCCACCGACATCATCTTCGATGGTGTTGTCGGCAAAATGTTGGAGCAGTTCCCGGCCGGCACCACGAAGGAGCAGGCCGTTGCTGCCCTGCGTGCCAGTGGCCAGGGTCAACTTGCCGACATGCTCGCGGCCATGAACGTGGTGCCCGGCCAGGGCTTGGATCTCACGGCACTGGGGGCCGTTCTTTTGACAGTCCTGGGTCTTTATCTGGTGGCGTTCTTCTTCAACTGGTCGCAAGGATTCATTACGGCCGGGATAGTTCAACGGTCCATGTTCCGGCTGCGCCGGGACATCGAGGAGAAGCTTGACCGCTTGCCCATGCAGCACTTTCAACAGGAGTCCCGCGGCGATGTGCTCTCGCGCGTGACGAATGACATTGACAACTTCTCCCAAACACTCAACCAAACGCTGACGCAGATCCTGATTTCCACCTTGACGGTGTGTGGTGTGTTGGGCATGATGTTTTCGATTTCCCCGCTGCTGGCCGGTATTTCCGTGTTGGCAGTTCCCCTGATTGCCGGCTTGACGTTCTTGGTCGCCAAGCGCTCACAGGTGCAGTTCGCTGCTCAGTGGAAGAGCACGGGGGATCTCAATGGCCACGTTGAGGAGATGTTCACGGGGCATGAAATTGTGAAGGCATTTGGCCAGCAGCAGGCGGCCATTGAAAAGTTCCGGGAAAACAATGACCGCCTGTACGAGTCCAGCGCCAAGGCGCAGTTCATCTCCGGCATCATCATGCCCGGGACCAACTTTGTCTCAAACCTCAACTATGTGGTGGTTGCCGTGTTGGGCGGCATTCAGGTGGCGCAGGGCGCGCTCACCATTGGTAGCGTTCAGGCCTTTATCCAGTATTCGAGGCAGTTCAGCCAGCCCATGGCCCAGTTGGCAGGCATGATCAACCTTTTGCAATCGGGTGTGGCCTCGGCCGAGCGTGTCTTTGACCTGCTGGATGCGCAGGAGCAAAGCCCCGATTACAGCCCTGCCGCGCAACTGGCGGAGCCCGCCGGCCGTGTGGTGTTTGACCATGTCAATTTTTCCTACACGCCGGGCGAGCCCCTGATCAAGGACTTGTCCCTTGTGGCGGAGCCGGGCGAGACGGTGGCGATAGTTGGCCCTACCGGTGCCGGCAAGACCACGCTGGTGAACCTCTTGATGCGGTTCTACGAGATCGATTCTGGCACCATCACAGTGGATGGCGTCAACACGGCGCACCTGACACGCGAGGATTTGCGGAGCCAATTTGGCATGGTCCTGCAGGATGCGTGGCTCTTTGGCGGAACCATCAGGGACAACCTGGCCTATGGCAGGCTTGGCGCCACCGAGGAAGAGATCATTCAGGCGGCAGAGGCCACCCACGTTGACCACTTTGTTCGGTCACTTCCCGATGGCTATGACACGGTGCTGACGGAGGACGGCGGCGGGCTCAGTCAGGGGCAACGCCAGCTCATGACGATTGCCAGGGCGTGGATCGCCAACCCCGGAATCTTGATCCTTGACGAGGCCACAAGCTCTGTGGATACCCGCACCGAGGTTATGATCCGCCAAGCCATGAACAAACTTCGTGCCAACCGGACCAGCTTCGTGATCGCCCACCGGCTCTCCACCATTCGTGATGCGGACCTGATCCTCGTCATGGACCAGGGCCGGATCATCGAGCAGGGCAGCCATGACGTGCTGTTGGCTCACAGGGGTTTCTATTACGATCTATACATGTCACAGTTTGGTGACCCATTGGTGGAAGAGGCGAGCACGGTATGAATGCCATGGATGTCATGATGCGCCGCTGGCGTCTCGATACAGAATCCAGTGTGCCGCCGTTTGAACAGATCCGGTTGCGAATCCTTGACCTGGCCTCGGCCGGGGACCTGGCCGTGGGAACCAAACTTCCCTCGGTGCGCTCCTTGGCCACGGACCTGGGTGTTGCGGCCAACACGGTTGCGCGAGCATATCGCGAACTTGAGCAGGCGGGTGTTGTTGTCACAGCCGGTCGCAGTGGCACGGCCATAGCGTCCGGTGGCGACGTGATTGCCGCTCAGGTGGCGAGTGCCGCAGAAGCGTTTGCCGCCGTCGTTCGAGACCTGGGGATGCCAGCGGCTCAGGCCCTGCGGATCGTGACGGCGGCATTGGACCGCAGCTAGGATCTGAGGCGCACGGTCAAGCATGCGTTCGAACGAACTTTCGATTACACTTACTAGTGTTTGCACTGCAAGAGTTTGCACTGCACGGCGCTCAAGCGGCCGTGCCCTTGCCACGCCGGCGTCGTGGCAGACAGCGATGTGAAGGAAACAATGGCCCAGTCTGTAACCCCCGAAATTGCCCTAAAGCGCCCGGATTTGTCCCGCCTTGTGGTCAAGGGAGCCCGTGAGCACAACCTGCGCAACGTGGATCTCGACTTGCCGCGCGATGCCATGATCGTTTTCACTGGCCTCTCCGGTTCGGGCAAGTCGTCGCTCGCGTTTGACACCATCTTTGCCGAAGGCCAGCGCCGCTATGTGGAATCGCTGTCCGCCTACGCGCGGCAGTTCCTTGGCCAGGTGGACAAGCCTGACGTTGACTTCATCGAGGGTCTGTCCCCGGCCGTTTCCATCGATCAGAAATCGACGTCGAAAAACCCGCGGTCCACGGTGGGCACCATCACCGAGATCTATGACTACATGCGTCTGCTCTGGGCGCGCGTTGGCACGGCGCACTGCCCTGTGTGCGGCGAGCCCATCGCGAAGCAGACCCCGCAGCAGATTGTGGACCAGCTCCTCGAGATGCCCGACGGCACCCGTTTCCAGATTCTGGCGCCGGTTGTGCGGGATCGCAAAGGCGAGTTCGTTGACTTGTTCAGGGAACTGACAGCAAAGGGTTACTCGCGTGCCAAGGTCGACGGCGAACAGGTGCAGTTGAGCGATCCGCCCAAGCTCAAGAAAACGTTCAAGCACACCATCGAGGTGGTGGTTGACCGGCTCGTGGTCAAGGAAGGCATTCAGCAGCGCCTCACAGATTCAGTGGAGACGGCCCTGGGTCTTGCCGAGGGTCGCGTTCTTGCCGAACTCGTTGACCTTGCCGAGGATGATGCCGGCCGCATCCGCTCCTTCTCCGAGAACCTGGCCTGCCCCAACGAACATCCGCTGGCCATCGATGAGATCGAGCCGCGTTCCTTCTCCTTCAACAACCCCTTTGGCGCCTGCAACGCCTGCAGCGGCATCGGCACGAAGCTGGAGGTTGACGAGGAACTGGTAGTTCCAAACCCCTTCCTCTCACTGCGTGAGGGTGCCATCGCGCCGTGGTCCCTGGGCACCGCCACCACGGAATACTGGAACCGGCTCCTTGAAGGGCTCTCAACGGAGCTGGACTTCAAAATGGAGACCCCGTGGAACAAGCTGGACACGGACACCCGGACCGCCATCCTGTACGGCAAGGACCACAAGGTCGTTGTCCAGTACAAGAACCGTTTTGGTCGTGAACGCAAGTACAGCACGGGTTTCGAAGGCGCCGTACAGTACATCCAGCGCAAGCACATCGAGACCGAATCCGATTCGGCCCGTGACCGCTACGAAGAATACATGCGGCAGATTCCGTGCCCGTCCTGTGGTGGTGCACGCCTGAATCCGGCATCTTTGTCCGTCCTGATCAACGGCAAGTCCATTGCCGAGGTCTGCGCCATGTCCATGCGCGACTGCTTCGAGTTCCTGTCCAACCTGGTGCTTACTGGCCGCGAGGCCCAGATCGCCAGCCAGGTGCTCAAGGAAATCCAGGCGCGCCTGCGCTTCCTGCTCGACGTTGGCCTTGAATATTTGAACCTCGAACGTGCGTCGGCAACACTGTCCGGAGGCGAGGCACAGCGCATCCGCCTTGCCACCCAGATCGGTTCAGGCCTTGTTGGCGTGCTGTACGTTCTCGATGAGCCGTCCATCGGCCTGCATCAGCGGGACAATCGCCGCCTCATTGAGACCCTGACGCGTCTGCGCGACCTCGGCAACACCTTGATTGTGGTGGAGCATGATGAGGACACCATCAAGGAAGCCGACTGGATCGTCGATATTGGCCCCGGTGCCGGTGAACACGGCGGCGAGGTGGTGCACTCCGGTTCCCTGGAAGAGTTGCTGGCCAACACTCGATCGCTGACAGGGGATTACCTGTCTGGACGCAAGAGCATTGCGCTGCCGGCCAAGCGCCGCAAATACGACAAAAAGCGTGAGCTCACGGTGGTTGGGGCACGCGAAAACAACCTCCTGAACATTGATGTGAAGTTCCCGCTCGGCGTCCTCACGGCCGTGACCGGTGTGAGCGGCTCCGGCAAGTCCACCCTGGTCAACGAGATCCTCTACAAGGTCCTGGCCAACAAGCTCAACGGTGCAAAGCAGGTGGCCGGACGGCACCTGCGCGTGGACGGGCTCGAACACCTCGACAAGGTGGTGCACGTGGACCAGAGCCCCATCGGCCGCACACCGCGCTCCAACCCTGCAACGTACACGGGCGTGTTCGACAACATCCGCAAGCTCTTTGCCGAGACAAATGAATCCAAGATGCGCGGCTACCAGCCGGGCCGCTTCTCCTTCAACGTCAAGGGCGGGCGCTGTGAAGCCTGCACCGGTGATGGCACGCTGAAGATTGAAATGAACTTCCTGCCGGACGTTTACGTCCCCTGCGAGGTGTGCCACGGTGCCCGGTACAACCGGGAAACGCTCGAGGTCCACTACAAGGGCAAGTCCATCGCCGATGTGCTCAACATGCCCATCGAGGAAGGCGCTGACTTCTTCGCCGCCTTCACCCCGATAGCCCGGCACCTGCGCACGCTGGTCGACGTCGGACTTGGTTACGTCAGGCTGGGGCAGGCCTCCACCACGCTCTCCGGCGGCGAGGCGCAACGCGTGAAGCTGGCAGCGGAACTGCAGAAGCGCTCGAACGGCCGGAGCATCTATGTCCTCGACGAGCCCACCACGGGCCTGCACTTTGAGGACATCCGCAAACTCCTGTTGGTACTGCAGGGGCTGGTGGACAAAGGCAACACGGTAATCGTGATTGAACATAACCTTGACGTCATCAAGAGCTCCGACTGGATCGTGGATCTGGGGCCTGACGGAGGCACCGGCGGTGGGCGGGTCATCGCAACCGGCACCCCCGAAAAGGTTGCCAAGAGCGATGAAAGCTACACGGCCACGTTCCTGCGCGAGGTCCTCGACGCCTGATCAGATCCGGCCCCACCCCCTGAATGCATGCCTCCCGTGGCATGGATGGGGGAGGGTGGGGCGTGACCATGAGAAACTATGGACGTGACTACTGTTTCCCCCACCCTCGCTCATGACGGCCTGCTTCGGGACGCCCCGGAGGCCGGCAGCCCCCGCAGCGCCGTTCTCTTTGACCTTGACGGAACCCTCGTTGACCCTGCAGGTGGCATTACAGGTGGTATTGCCCATGCCCTGAGCGCCATGGACCTGCCCGTGCCGGAGGCCGAGGTGCTTGCGGCCATGATCGGCCCGAAACTTGCCGATGCGCTGATCAGCCTTGTTGACGTACCCTCAGACAAGGTCGATGAGGTCATTGCCGTGTACCGGCAGTGGTACGCGGGCCAAGGCATGGCCATGTCGCAGCTTTACCCGGGCATCAAGACACTCTTGGCACAGCTGAGGGCCAGTGGCGTTGCCTTGGCAGTTGCCACACAAAAGCCCGAGCCGCTGGCTAAAAAGCTGTTGGCCCATCACGGGATCGATGAGTACTTCCACGTCATCCGCGGCTCCCACGCCGATGAAACCCTCAAGCCCGGCGACGCGGACTACCGCCCGGGCAAGGCGGAAATAATCGCTGCCGCCCTGCGCGACGTGTCGCTCCTATCCGCAGACGCCACCCAACTGCCCGCAGTGATGGTGGGGGACAGGCACCAGGACGTGGACGGAGCCCGCAGCAACGGCCTTGATTGCATCGGCGTTGCGTGGGGATTTGCCGCCGAAGGTGAGCTGGCGGCGGCAGGAGTTTCCGTCGTCGTGCATTCCACGGTGGAACTGGCAGCCGAACTGGCTGGTCTGGACGGTTCGGAGACCGCTCTGAACTCAGGAAAGGGAGTCCGTGGCGCTCTATGACCTGACCCGGGTATTGACCCGAGGAACCATCAGTACGCTATGCCGCCCCACGGTGGAAGGTCTTGAGAACGTCCCCGTCAACGGGCCATTCATTGTGGCGCCCAACCACCTGTCGTTCTTTGACTCGGTGATTGTGCAGGCGCTGACGCCACGGCCGGTTTCTTTCTTTGCCAAGGCCGAATACTTCACCGGCAAGGGCGTCAAAGGCAAGCTCATGAAGCAGTTCTTTGAATCCGTGCACTCCATTCCGGTGGAACGCGGCGAGCAGGCAGCCAGCGTGCAGGCGCTGAAGACGCTTCTGGAAATTCTGGGACGCAATGAAGGCGTGGGCATTTACCCCGAAGGTACCCGTTCCCGCGACGGCATCCTTTACCGTGGCAGGACGGGTGTGGGTTGGCTGGCACTGACCACGGGCGCACCCGTAGTACCGGTCGGCATGATCGGCACCGAAAAGTTGCAACCCGCCGGCAGCAAGGGGTTCAAACCAGCCAAGTTCACGCTGCGCTTCGGCAAGCCGCTGTACTTTGAGAAGACGGGGCCGGATCATTCCCTGCCGGCCCGTCGTCACGTCACGGACACCATCATGGATGCCATCGCCGAGCTGACCGGCCAGGAACGCAGCCCCAAGTACAACCAGAGCCCCAGCGTCGAGTGACCCGTGGCAGATCCAGCTTCCTATAGGCCCAAACCGGGCGAGATTCCCACTGACCCAGGTGTATACCGTTTCCGCGACGAACACGGGCGCATCATTTACGTGGGCAAGGCCAAAAACCTGCGGTCGCGCCTGAACTCGTATTTTGCGAACCCGGCCACGTTGCTGCCCAAGACCTACGCCATGGTTCATCATGCTGCGAGCGTGCAGTGGACCATTGTGGGCAGCGAATTGGAAGCGCTACAGCTGGAATTTACCTGGATCAAGGAATTCGAGCCGCGCTACAACCTGGCCTTCCGGGATGACAAAACCTATCCATACCTCGCAGTCTCCATGAGCGAGAAATACCCGCGAGTTCAGGTCATGCGGGGCGAGCGGCGCAAAGGCACCAAGTATTTTGGGCCCTACACGGCAGGGGCTATCCGTGAAACCATGGACACCCTGCTGCGGGTTTTCCCTGTCCGGAGTTGCAGCACCGGAGTCCTGCGACGCGCCGAGCGCAGTGGCCGGCCCTGTTTGCTGGGATACATCGACAAGTGCGCGGCCCCATGTGTGGGACGCGTCAGCCCCGAGGAACACAAAGCGCTGGCGCAGGATTTCTGCGATTTCATGGGCGGCGAGGCCAAGCGCTTCATCAGCACGCTGGAAAAGAAGATGGCGGAGGCGGCCGCGGAGATGGATTACGAGCAAGCCGCCCGGCTGCGCGATGACGTGATCGCCCTGCGCAAGGTTTTTGAGCGGAACGCTGTTGTTCTGACGGAAGACACGAACGCCGATATTTTCGCCGTCGAACAGGACGATCTCGAAGCGGCCGTTCAGGTTTTCCATGTCCGCGGCGGTAGAATCCGTGGCCAGCGTGGCTGGGTTGTGGAAAAGGTGGAAGACGCCTCCGACGCCGAGCTCTGGGAACATCTCATGCAGCAGGTTTACGGGGCCGAGGAATCCCAGCAAGACGCCATTCCGCGCCAAATCCTGGTCCCGGAGCTGCCCAGCAACCACGAGGACCTGGCCCAATGGTTGGGCGACTTACGTCACGGCAAGGTTTCCATCAAGGTCCCCCAGCGTGGCGAGAAGGCTGCCCTCATGGACACCGTACAGGCCAATGCCCGCCAGTCCATGATGCTGCACAAGTCACGGCGTGCAGGGGATTTGACCACCCGATCGTTGGCGTTGCAGGAGTTGCAAGAAGCGTTGGAACTGCCCATGCCCCTGCTGCGCATTGAGTGCTACGACATCTCACATGTGCAGGGGACCAACGTGGTTGCCTCCATGGTGGTGGTTGAAGACGGCCTCGCCAAGAAGAGCGAGTACCGCAAGTTCGCCATCACGGGGGAGGCCGCGATTGACGATACCGCCTCCATGTATGACGTCATCACGCGCCGATTCCGCAACTATCTCAGTGAAAAAGAAGAGCGTTCACGGGCTGTCCAAGCCTCCGGCAGCATTGATCTTGCTGGTCCAGGGCAGGATTCGCCCGAGGCCCCCAAGTCCAAGTTCGCCTACCCGCCCAACCTTGTTGTGGTCGACGGCGGCGTACCCCAGGTCAACGCCGCATCCAAGGCCCTCGCCGATCTCGGCATCGAGGACGTCGCCGTGGTGGGCCTGGCCAAACGCCTTGAAGAGGTTTGGGTGCCGGGCAGTGATTTCCCTGTCATCTTGCCACGGTCCTCTGAGGGCTTGTACCTTCTCCAGCGCATTCGTGACGAGGCCCACCGCTTTGCCATCACCTTCCATCGAGCCAAACGAGGCAAGGCCATGACGGCCTCGGTGTTGGATCAGGTTCCCGGACTAGGCGCGGCCAAACAAAAGTCGTTGCTGGCTCATTTTGGCTCGCTCAAGAAGGTGCGCGCAGCAACACTCGAGGAGTTGTCCGGCGCCAAGGGCGTCGGCCAGGTGCTCGCCCAGGCCATCCACGACGTCGTTCATGGAGACGACGCGGCCGGGGCCGAAGCTGCTCCAGCCGTCAACATGACCACGGGCGAGATTCTCGAGTAGCTGCGGCGCCCTCCCCATCGCTTCGCTCGCGCGGGGCCCCGCGGGTGGGCCCACTCGCTCGAGGGACCCGCCGCGAGGAACAAGCGGTGGGAGAGTGTGGGGACTAGGCTTGCACATAGACGTGGTGGGGACGATGGTTGCCCCCGTGTCCTAGCCACCAAGTGACAGGGAAGAGCAATGACTGAACAGCAAGACACCTCCGCAAACGACGTTGAACCGACTGCGGTTGAGGGAGACCTCACCCCGATCAAGCCCGTAGAGCCAGAACTGCTCGTCGTCACCGGCATGTCCGGTGCCGGTCGCAGCACCGCTGCGAACGCGCTCGAAGATCACGGCTGGTATGTCATTGAGAACTTGCCACCGCAGATGCTGGGCACCTTGGCCGAGCTCGTCTCACGCATGCCTGCCGCCCTGCCCAAACTGGCCGTGGTGGTCGACGTTCGCGGCAAGGCCCTCTTTGCCGACATCCGTGAATCCCTCAACGCACTCTCGGCAGCTGGCGTGAAATACCGGGTTCTCTTCCTCGATTCCAACGACGACACCCTGGTCCGTCGCTTCGAACAGGGCAGGCGCCCCCACCCCCTCCAGAAGGACGGGCGGATCCTCGATGGCATCGGCGCCGAACGCTTGCTGCTGGCGGAAATGAAGGATCAGGCCGAGATGGTCCTGGACACCTCTGACCTCAACGTTCACCAGCTAGGCACCGCCGTCACGGAACTGTTCTCCGAATCCGGCCCCGTGGTTCTTAGCCTGACCATCATGAGCTTCGGATTCAAATACGGCCTACCCGTGGACGCCAACTACGTTGCCGATGTCCGCTTCATCCCCAACCCCCACTGGATCCCGCAGCTGCGCCCCCTCACGGGACAGGATGAAGCCGTTAGCAACTTCGTGCTCAACGACAACGGTGCCGCAGACTTCGTGGACCGCTATGTCCACGCGCTCGAACCCGTGTTTGAAGGCTACCGCCGGGAGAACAAGCACTACGCCACGATCGCCGTTGGCTGCACGGGAGGAAAACACCGTTCCGTCGCCGTGGCAATTGAGCTCGCCAGGCGCTTGAGCCAGCTGCCGCGCGTCACTACCAGCATTCGTCACCGCGACCTCGGCCGGGAGTAGGCGTGTACACAGGAATTCTGCCGATCATTCCTTCGGCCACGAAGCTCTCCAGCCCGGAGGCCGGAGTGAAGGTTGCTGCGCTGGGCGGGGGACACGGCCTCTACGCGTCCTTGTCGGCATTGCGGCTGGTCACAGGCCAGGTCACCGCCGTCGTCACTGTCGCGGACGACGGCGGTTCCTCCGGCAGGCTTCGCCAAGAACTCGATGTACTGCCCCCCGGTGATCTCCGCATGGCCCTCTCGGCGCTCTGTGACGATACCGACTGGGGCAGGACCTGGCGTGACGTCATGCAACACCGCTTTTCCTCACGCAATGGCGATCCCGGTTCACTCGACAACCACGCCATGGGCAACCTCCTGATCGTGACGCTGTGGGAACTCCTCGGCGACACGGTGGCCGGATTGCGCTGGGCCGGTGCGCTGCTTGGCGCCCGCGGCGAGGTGCTTCCCATGGCCAGCGTTCCCCTGACCATCGAGGCCCGGGTCAACCGCAACGGCGTGCCGGGCGAATTGATTCAGGGCCAGTCAGTGCTCGCCAAGGCCGGTCAGCTCCAGGACGTCCGGCTGTTGCCCGAGGACGCACCCGCCTGCAAGGAAGCCGTTGCAGCCATCCACAACGCTGACTGGGTGGTCCTGGGGCCAGGCTCCTGGTACACCTCGGTCCTGCCCCACCTGTTGCTGCCGGAAATGCGAAGGGCGCTGTGCACCACGAAGGCCAAGCGACTCCTCACCATGAACTTGGACGTCAACGATCTTGAAGCCACCGGGATGAACGCCGCAGATCATCTCCACGTGATAGCCCGCTACGCACCGGATTTCACGATTGACGTAGTTATGGCGGATCCTGAGTCGGTAGGCGATGTTGTGGAATTCACAGAAGCAGCCGCGATGATTGGTGCCGAGGTTGTTTTCGGTAAGGTTGGAAGTTCCGGCGCAAAAGCTGTGCACGACCCACTGCGGTTGGCAGCGGTGTACCGGGATATTTTTGGGGACCAAAAAGTTACGTGAAAGTGAAGGCTGAACCATGGCGCTGACCGCAGCTGTCAAAGAGGAACTGTCCCGGCTGGACGTTAAAAAGTCCTCGGTGCGCAAGGCGGAAGTTTCGGCACTCCTGCGCTTTGCCGGGGGACTGCACATCATCTCCGGGCGCATCGTGATTGAAGCCGAGGTGGACACTGCGGCAACTGCCAGGCGTCTACGCGTTGCCATCGCAGAGATGTACGGGCACCAAAGCGAGATTGTGGTGGTGTCAGGTGGAGGCCTGCGCCGCGGCAGCCGCTACGTTGTCCGCGTAGTGCGCGACGGCGAATCTCTCGCCCGCCAGAGCGGTCTCCTCGACGGCCGTGGCCGCCCCGTTCGCGGACTGCCGTCCGCCGTCGTCAATGGTTCGGCCGCCGATGCCGAGGCCGTCTGGCGCGGCGCATTCTTGGCCCATGGCTCATTGACCGAACCCGGCCGATCCTCGGCTTTGGAGGTCACCTGCCCGGGGCCCGAGGCCGCGCTGGCACTCGTTGGTGCCGCCCGGCGGTTGGACATTACGGCGAAGGCCCGGGACGTGCGCGGCATTGACCGCGTGGTTATTCGTGATGGCGACACGATCGGGGCACTGCTGGTCCGCATGGGCGCGCATGACACCTTCCTCGTGTGGGAAGAACGGCGCATGCGCAAGGAAGTTCGTGCCACAGCTAACCGCCTGGCCAACTTTGATGACGCCAATCTACGCCGCTCCGCCCAAGCGGCGGTAGCCGCAGGTGCACGCGTTGAACGCGCGCTGGAAATTCTGGGTGAGGACGTACCCGAGCACCTCAAATACGCTGGCGCATTGCGCGTTGCGCATAAACAAGCCAGCCTGGACGAACTGGGCCGGCTCGCCGACCCGCCCCTGACCAAGGACGCCATTGCCGGAAGGATCAGGCGGCTGCTTGCCATGGCGGATAAAAAAGCCAAAGATTTGGGCATTCCAGGCACTGAGTCCAACGTCACCTTTGACATGCTCGACGGCTAACACGCCTAGTATGGAAGAGTAGAGAAGAAGCAAGGTCTGCATAGGCCGTCTTTGCACTGCCGGTCCTTTTCGGTTCCGAAAAGCCGCACCGGTAAAACCACAGAAGAATCGCAACGGAGGAACCGTGACTAAGTACACACTTCCAGAACTCAGCTATGACTACGCTGCACTGGAGCCCAATATTTCCGCCCGCATCATGGAACTGCACCACAGCAAGCACCACGCTGCCTATGTTGCAGGAGCCAACCAGGCTCTGGAACAGCTTGCCGAAGCACGCGAGACCAACAACTTCGCCAACATCAACAGGTTCTCCAAGGACTTGGCATTCCACCTCGGTGGCCACACCAACCACTCCATCTTCTGGAACAACCTTTCCCCCGAAGGCGGCGACAAGCCCGAAGGTGAACTGGCCGCAGCAATCGACGATGCATTCGGTTCCTTCGATGCATTCCGCGCACACTTCACCGCAGCAGCCATGGGCATCCAGGGCTCCGGCTGGGCATTGCTGTCCTACGAAGGCCTCGGCGGCAACATGCTGATCGAGCAGCTCTTCGATCAGCAGGGCAACATCCCCGTAGCCACCACCCCGCTGCTGATGCTGGACATGTGGGAGCACGCCTTCTACCTGGACTACGTCAACGTCAAGGCTGACTACGTCAAGGCATTCTGGAACATTGTGAACTGGGCCGACGTTTCCAAGCGCTTCGAAGCTGCTCGCAAGAACGCCAGCTCGCTGATCCTGCCGTAAGCTGCAGCCGAGCCACACAACCGCCGCGAGGCGAAATGTGTGACCAATATATGGACGCCCGCTCCGTTTGATTTACGGGGCGGGCACCATAGAACGTAATATAGATCACGGCGCGCTCTTGTCGATCCGCGCCATGCAAAATCTCTGCCCAACGTCGTGCGGGAAATAATGGTTGAAGGAGTCCTTCAACCTGACTACGTGTGTTCGTTAGAACACCCAAGGAGAGAAACTAAGTGACTACTCGTATTGGTATTAACGGGTTCGGCCGCATCGGCCGCAACTACTTCCGCGCAGCTTTGGCTCAGGGTGCGGACATTGAGATTGTTGCTGTCAACGACCTCACCAGCCCCGAGGCCTTGGCACACCTGCTCAAGTACGACTCCGTGAACGGCCGCTTGTCCGTTTCCGTTGAGGTTGTAGACGGCCACCTCGTCGTTGATGGCAAGACCATCACCGTTTTGGCTGAGCGCGATCCCGCAAACCTCCCCTGGGGCGAGCTGGGCGTTGACATCGTCATCGAATCCACCGGCTTCTTCACGAAGGCTGCAGACGCACAGAAGCACATCGATGCTGGCGCCAAGAAGGTCCTCATCTCCGCTCCGGCGTCGAATGAGGACATCACCATTGTTTTGGGTGTCAACGACGATCTTTACGATCCCGCTGCACACCACATCATCTCCAACGCATCATGCACCACCAACTGCCTGGGCCCGCTGGCCAAGGTCCTGAACGACAACTTCGGTTTGGAGCGTGGCCTGATGACCACCATCCACGCCTACACTGCCGACCAGAACCTGCAGGACGGCCCGCACAGCGACCTCCGCCGTGCACGCGCAGCAGCCGTGAACATGATCCCGACCTCCACAGGTGCAGCCAAGGCCATTGGCCTGGTTCTGCCGGAGCTCAAGGGCAAGCTCGATGGTTACGCCATCCGCGTACCCGTCCCCACAGGTTCGGCAACCGACTTGACCGCAACTGTGAGCCGCGAGGTCACCGTTGAAGAAGTCAACGCCGCCTACAAGGCTGCAGCTGCCGAAGGCAAGCTCGCCGGCTACCTGACCTACACCGAAGACCCGATCGTGTCCTCGGACATTGTTGGCGACCCGGCATCCTCCATCTTTGACTCGGGCCTGACCAAGGTCATCGGCAACCAGGTCAAGGTTGTTTCCTGGTACGACAACGAGTGGGGCTACTCCAACCGCCTGGTCGACTTGACCGAGCTCGTAGCCTCCAAGCTCTAGGGTAAAAATGACACTTCACACCCTCAACGAACTCATCGATGAAGGTGTCCGCGGGCGGTACGTTCTGGTCAGAAGTGACCTGAACGTGCCGCTCGACGGCTCTAACGTCAGTGATGATGGACGCATCAAGGCGTCAATCCCTGTTATCACGGCTCTGGCTAGCGCCGGTGCCCGTGTTCTGGTCAGCGCCCACCTGGGTCGCCCGAAGGGTGCTCCCGAGGCCAAGTACTCCTTGGCTCCCGCGGTTGCCCGCCTGGCCGAGTTGGCTCCCGAGCTCAACGCGACCTTGGCTGCTGACACAACCGGTCCTGCTGCCACGGCCGCTGCCGCAGCCCTGGCCGACGGTTCCGTCCTGGTCTTGGAAAACGTACGGTTTGACGCGCGTGAAACATCCAAGGACGACGCCGAGAGGGCAGCCTTCGCTGCCGAGCTTGCCGCGTTGACAGGCACCAACGGCGCTTACGTGGACGACGCCTTCGGCGCGGTTCACCGCAAGCACGCCAGTGTCTTCAACATTGCAAAGATTCTGCCGTCCTACCAGGGCGATCTTGTCCGGACGGAGCTTGAGGTGTTGCGCAAGCTCACCACCGAGTCAGAACGGCCGTACGTTGTTGTTCTGGGCGGGTCCAAGGTTTCTGACAAGTTGGCAGTGATTGACAACCTGATCGGCAAGGCCGACTCCATTCTGGTGGGTGGCGGCATGCTGTTCACCTTCCTCGCTGCACAGGGCCACAAAGTTGGCTCCTCACTGTTGGAAGTTGACCAGATCCCGGTAGTCCAGGATTACTTGGCGCGTGCCGCCGAGGCCGGAACAACTTTTGTCCTGCCCAGCGACGTAGTTGTTGCTGCCGGCTTCTCCGCTGATGCAGCCCACGAAGTTGTTGCCGCAGACGCCATTGAAGCCAGCACCTTCGGCGAGAAGGGACTGGGTCTGGACATTGGTCCAGTATCTGGTGTTGCCTTCTCCGAAGCTATTGCCGGTGCAAAGACCGTCTTCTGGAACGGCCCCATGGGTGTGTTTGAGTTTGCCGCTTTCGCCGAAGGTACCCGCGCTGTTGCACAGGCGCTGAGCACCAACAGCAGCAACGGTGGTTTCACCGTGGTTGGTGGCGGCGATTCCGCTTCCGCCGTCCGTTCACTGGGATTTGCCGATGAATCATTCGGTCACATCTCAACCGGTGGTGGCGCAAGCCTTGAGTACCTTGAAGGTAAGGAACTCCCGGGCCTTTTGGCCCTAGACCGCTAAGTGCCCCAGGTGGCGGCAGGCAAGCCTGCCGCCACCTTTTTGCACAGACGTACAACAGTTCTAATGCAAGTTACGCAAGAATCGAGATAACGATGACAACTTCAACCAACGGTAACTTTGACCGGACGCCGCTGATCGCCGGCAACTGGAAGATGAACATGGACCACGTCCAGGGCATCACGTTGCTGCAAAAGCTTGCATGGACCTTGTCCGATGCGCGCCACGATTTCAGCCGGGTGGAAGTTGCAGTCTTCCCGCCGTTCACAGACCTTCGCGGCGTCCAGACCTTGGTCCAGGGCGACAAGCTCAAGCTGGTCTACGGCGGTCAGGACCTGTCCGACAAGGATTCAGGCGCCTACACGGGTGACATCTCCGGAGCTTTCCTGAACAAGCTTGGCTGCGCCTACGTCCTCGTTGGACACAGCGAACGCCGCGAGTTCCACAATGAGAGCGACGAACTGCTCAACGCCAAGGTCAAGGCGGCCTTCCGCAACGAGGTCACTCCTGTCCTGTGCGCCGGTGAAGGTCTTGAGATCCGTCAGGCCGGTACTCACGTTGAGCACACCCTCGAGCAGATTCGTGGCGGTGTGGCCGGCTTGACTGCCGAGCAGGCCGCAACACTCGTCATCGCCTATGAGCCCGTCTGGGCCATCGGCACCGGCGAAGTCGCCGGACCGGAGGATGCACAGGAAATGTGTGCCGCCATCCGTGCCGAGCTGGAAGTTCTCTTTGACGCCGAAACCGCTGCCAAGACCCGCCTGCTCTACGGTGGATCCGTCAAGGCCAACAACGTCGGTGCCATCATGGCCGAGCGTGATGTTGACGGCGTACTGGTAGGTGGCGCAAGCCTGGATGCTGGCGAATTTGCCAACATCGCCCGCTTTGAAAACCACCTAGTCACCAACTAAGCCCCACGCCCGCCCAGTGCAGCCGCTGGCGCGACTGCAATGGGGCCCCTCGCGCGCGTGGGACCTGTTGTGTCTGTGACCGTGTCCATTCGCCTTGTGCGGCTGGACACGGTTACACTTGACTGCGGATGCACCCGCGGCAGCATTTAGCTGCAGCCGCGCGTCTTGAACGCCTATTATTCGCAGCCCACTACCCGGGCGGCACCATCACCATGCTGAAAGGCAACTCGTGGAAGCACTACAAATCGCCCTGCAGATCCTCCTGGGTGTCACCAGCTTGCTGTTGACCTTGCTGATTCTGCTGCACAAGGGCCGTGGCGGAGGCCTGTCCGACATGTTTGGTGGCGGCATGAGCTCCAACCTCGGCTCCTCCGGTGTGGCTGAGCGCAACCTCAACCGCTTCACGGTGATCCTTGGACTTGTCTGGGGTGCGGTCATCATTGGTCTGGGCCTGATCATGTCCTACGGAAACATCGGCGGCTAAGTAAAAGCTGCCCGCAGCAACAAGGATTTCCAGAATGAAGAAAGGTCCCGCCCGGCATCTGCCGGGCGGGACCTTTCTTCATTGCTCGCATCTCAAAGAGACGAGCTAGCGGTCTCTCCGCATGAGTGCTTCGGGAACCTTCGCAGCCGCTGCTTCATCGATCAGCCACATGGTTTTGTTGATGCCACGCGCACCAGAGGCAGGTACCTGATACTCGTTGGCCCCAGCCAAACCGAGACCAACCGCGGCTGCCTTGTCGGCACCGGCTGCGACCAGCCAAATCTCCTGGGCAGAGTTGATGGTCTCCAGCGTCAATGACACGCGCAACGGCGGCGGTTTGGGGGAGTTGTGAACACCCACCACCGGGCAGCCCTTCGTGCGAATACCGGCCATCTCCGGGAACAGGGACGCAATGTGAGCGTCCGGTCCCAGGCCCAACAGCAGCACATCGAAACGTGGCACGGCAGGAGCCTCATCGGGGGCCGCGTCGTCGTTCTCCCACTCACGCTGTGCAGCTTCTGCAAGCTCCGCAGCGTACTTGGTGACGGCCTCGTCCAAGTCCGCAACCTCATCGGATGCGGCCATGATGTGAACACGGGCCGGGTCCACCGGAACATGGTTCAGCAGCGCCTGCGCCGCCTGGCCATAGTTGCGGTCTTCGGAATCCGCAGGGACAAAGCGGTCATCGCCAAACCAGAAGTTGACCTTGCTCCAGTCAACGGCCAGACGGGCCGGAGACTTGGCAATCTCACGCAGGGTGGCAATACCAACGCTGCCGCCCGTGAGGACAACCGTCGCCTCGCCGCGTTCACTCTGAACATCCAGCAACCGGGTGATGAGACGGGCTGCCGTTGTAGCGGCCAGAACATCAAAGGACGGGTGCGGGGTGATACGGACGTTCTTGCTCATGCTTTGATTACCTTTTCTTCAGCCAACAGTTTTGTCAGACCCTCGGTGACAACTTCACCGAAAACCAGATCTGGGTCCAGTCGGCGCAATTCCTCCGCCAGGCAGTCCTGCAACGAACGGCGCGGCAGCGAGATCTTCTGGTGCGGTTGGCCAGGCTGACTCAGAGTTGCCTCCAACGTCCCCGGCCGGTGAAGTTCCACGTTGCCCTTGGAACGCTCCATGACCACCTTGCGTATACCTGTCCCGCGCGGATCCTCAGTCACCGTGATGGGAACATTCAAGGCGCGGTGCAGCCACGAAGCCAGCAACAAGGTGCTGGGGGAGTCGCTTGCACCCTCCACCTGCAGACCCGTGATGGGATCAGAGCCATCGTACTGGTCAAGAGCAGCCGCCAACTGGACACGCCAGTTGGTCAGGCGAGTCCACGCCAGATCGGTGTCACCATCTGCATAAGTCTCTGCAATGTGTTTGAGTGCATCACGCGGATCCGGCGCGTTGGCCGAATCCGTAATGCGGCGGTGCGCAATTCGACCCACAGGAGACTGGCTCGGTGATTCCGGGGCCCCACTATGCCACCAGGCCACGATTGGAGCGTCCGGCAGGAGCAGCGCCGAAACCACCGACTCGCTTTCGGCGGCAAGTTCACCGGAACCCCGGAGCACGATTACCTCGGACGCACCGGCGTCGCCGCCCACACGAATTTCGGCGTCAAGGCACGTTTTCGCCTCGGGCGAACCAGCAGCCAAAACAATAATCCGGCAGGGGTGCTCCCGGCTGGCCAGGTTGGCAGCCTCGATGGCCTCTTCTTCACGACCACTTTTGGTAATCACCACAAGGGTCAATACACGGCCCAAGGCAACAACTCCGCCTTGTTCGCGCATCTTGACAATGCGTTTGGTAATTTTCGACGTGGTTGTATCTGGGAGTTCAACGATCATGGTCGGCGCCACGTCCTTCCATCACGCTTCAAGAGTTCGTCAGCTGAGGACGGGCCCCAGCTGCCTGGTTCATAGGCTTCCGGCTGGATGCCTTCGGCCGCCCAGAACTCCTCGAACGGATCAAGGATCTTCCAGGACAGCTCAACTTCCTCATGGCGGGGGAACAACGGCGGTTCGCCCAGCAACACATCCAGGATCAGGCGCTCATAGGCTTCCGGGCTTGATTCGGTGAATGCGTGGCCGTAGCCAAAGTCCATCGTTACATCGCGGACTTCCATCTGGGTTCCGGGAACCTTGGAGCCGAACCGAATGGTCACGCCTTCGTCAGGCTGAACCCGAATAACCACGGCGTTCTGGCCAAAATCATCCTCGGCGTGATCGGTGAACAACAGATTTGGTGCCCTCTTGAACACCACTGCAATCTCAGTCACGCGACGGCCAAGACGCTTGCCTGCACGTAGGTAAAACGGTGCACCGGCCCAGCGGCGGGTATTGATATCCACCCGAATGGCAGCAAATGTCTCGGTGGTGGAATCGGCGGGAATGCCTTCTTCCTCCAAGTAGCCAAGGACGTGCTCCCCACCCTGCCAACCGCCAGCGAACTGCCCTCGTGCTGAGTGCGCCGACAGGTCATCAGGCAGATTAACGGCAGCCAGCACCTTTTCCTTTTCAGCCCGCAGATGATCTGCGTTGAAGGAAATAGGCTCCTCCATGGCAGTCAAGGCCAGCAGCTGCAACAGGTGATTCTGGATAACGTCCCGGGCCGCACCCACGCCGTCGTAGTAACCAGCGCGGCCACCCGTGCCGATGTCCTCGGCCATGGTGATCTGCACGTGGTCAACGTAGTTGGCATTCCAGAGTGGCTCAAACAGCTGATTGGCAAAACGCAAAGCCAAAATGTTCTGGACGGTTTCCTTGCCCAGGTAATGGTCAATCCTAAAGACCGCATCCGCAGGGAACACCGATTCAACGATGTCGTTGAGGGCGCGCGCAGACTCGAGGTTGTGGCCGAAAGGCTTCTCGATGACAACCCGTCGCCAGGTGTCGCCGGGGCCCTGCGCCAAACCATGCATCGACAGCTGGCGGCACACCAATTCGAATGCCTTCGGCGGTATGGAGAGATAGAAGGCGTGATTGCCACGCGTACCACGCGTATCGTCTAGCTCGGCAAGGGTGGCCTTCAAGCGTTCAAAGGCCGCGTCTTCATCAAATTCACCCTGAACAAAGCGAATTCCTTCGCTGAGCTGGTGCCACACGGTTTCATCGAACGGGGTACGGCAGTGAGCCTCAACTGAAGCTCTCACCTCTGCCGCAAACTCCGCATCCGACCACGCCCGGCGACCAAAACCGACCAAGGCAAAACTCGGCGGCAACAAACCACGGTTAGCCAGGTCATACACCGCAGGCATGAGCTTTTTGCGGGACAAATCCCCGGTTACTCCAAAGAGCACCAGGGATGACGGGCCCGCCACCCGGGACAGCCGGCGATCGCGGCTGTCCCGGAGCGGGTTTTCATTATGTGTTGTGGCAGAGGTTGGCATCTTGAGAGAGGTAGCCTTATGCGTCTAAGTGACGGCCGGCAAGCTCGGCCACCACAGTTTCGAGTTGGGCGACGCCGGCGGCCACGTCTGTCAGATGCAGTCGCAGTACCGGGCACCCATGGTCAGCGAGAACGGCGGCGTCGCCAGCGGCTTGAGCCGCAATGAGCTCACCGAAGCTAAACGGCCGTTCCGGAATCGCCAAGTCATCCTGTGCAGCCCCAGTTACCTGCAGGAAGACACCTACAGCGGGACCGCCCTTGTGGAACTGGCCCGTGGAGTGCAGGAAGCGAGGACCCCACCCGAAGGTAACCGGACGGCCGGTCAGGCCGGCAAGCTCGTCGCGCACCTGTTCCAGCGGCGCGTTTGCCAGCCGATCCAGGTAAACCTGAACGCTAAGGTAACCATCGCTGGCCAAGGTTCCGTTCAACGCCGTGATGGCCTCGGCGAGGGTTGAGGCCCCAGCCAACCATTCGGCGTCGTTGTTTGCCGTCCGAACCTCCACGGCACCATCGGTGAACAGCGCCGGTGTGGGTGCGGGGGTTGCATCAAGCAAGCCACGAGCAGCCGTCTTAGCGGCCTCAACATCGGGCTGATCGAAGGGGTTGATTCCCAGCAGGCGTCCGGCAACGGCCGTGGCAAATTCCCACACCAACATCTGGGCGCCCAGATCACCGGCGATGCTTACCTCGTTCTCACGAAGCTCGACGTCGGAGTCGCCCGAGACGAGGCGTACAACCAAAACGTCAGAGGCTCCATCGGTGATCTCGGGGGAGGTTGGCGATGCCACGACGGGCAGAACACCCGTGCCGAGCTTGCCCGTTGATTCCGCGATGAGCTGCTCGGCCCAGTCGGCGAAACCGACAATGCCCGAGCCGTCTTCGACGATCACAATCTTGTTGCGCAGCGGCGAGGTGCCACCGAGGGCGGCACCAAGGCGCAGGCCCACGTTGTCAACATCGTCATCGCGCAGCATCTCGGAGGTTTCCTCCGCCGAATCCAGCAAGGCGGCGATGTCCACACCGGCCAAACCGGAGGGAACCAAGCCAAATGCTGTCAGGCCCGAGTAGCGGCCGCCAACATTGGGATCAGCATTGAAGACCTTCCGGTAGCCGGCTTCACGGGCCGAGCCATCCAGGGGCGATCCCGGATCCGTGACAATGATGATGCGTGACTTCGCATCGATGCCGGCTGCCGTGAATTCCTGCTCAAAGATCCGTCGCTGCGAATCGGTTTCCAGCGTGGAGCCGGACTTTGAGGAAACCACGATGGCCGTAGTGGCCAAGCGGTCGCTGATCGCGGCACGAACCTGCGCCGGATCGGTGCTGTCCAGCACGCTGAGTTCAACGCCGGCAGTAGCCGTGATGACCTCGGGCGCCAGTGAGGACCCGCCCATGCCGCACAGGACGATGTGATTGATGCCTTCGGCACGCAACTCATCGCGCAGGACGGTGATTTCCTCGACCAGGGGGGCAGAAACCTCAGCGGCTTCAACCCAACCGAGCCGGACAGCCGATTCTGCCTCAGCGTCAGGGCCCCACAGTGTGGCGTCCTTGGCGAAGATTCGCGAAGCAACCTGATCGGCGACGAGCGTCATCAGGTGGGCATCGCCAGCAGACTTAGCGGCGCCAGTGGCCGCAAATGCCAGTGCTGTCATGGTGATCAGCCTTCCGCGCCGGCAGCGTCAAGAGCAACCTGAACGTGGTCAAGGAGGTCCTTCCAGCTGGCAACGAACTTGTCCAGGCCTTCGCTCTCAAGAACGCCCACAACGTCGTTGTAGGAGATGCCCAGGCCTTCGAGCTGGTTTAGGAGGGCGTTGGCTTCCTCATACGTGCCGGTGATGGTGTCACCCGTGACCACGCCGTGGTCGAAGGTTGCATCCAAGGTCTTTTCGGGCATCGTGTTCACCACGTTGGCGGCAACCAATTCGGTGACGTACATGGTGTCCGGGTAGGCGGGGTTCTTGACACCGGTGGAGGCCCACAGCGGCCGCTGGGGGAGTGCCCCGGCCTCGGCCAGCAGCGCCCAACGCTCGGAGGAGAAGACTTCCTCGAATGCCTGGTAGGCGAGGCGTGCGTTGGCCAGTCCGGCCTTGCCCTTCAAGCCTGTGGCTTCTTCGGTGCCAACGGCGTCCAGACGGTTGTCGATTTCCAGGTCCACGCGGGACACGAAGAAGGAGGCAACGGAGTGGATATCGGCGAGGTTGTGACCGTTGGCCTTGGCCAATTCCAGACCGCTCAGGAACGCATTCATGACGGCACGGTAGCGGTCAAGGGAGAAGATGAGGGTGACGTTAACGCTGATGCCCTCGCCCAAGGTGGAGGTGATGGCTTCGAGGCCCTCAAGCGTTGCCGGAATCTTGATCAGGACGTTCTTCTTGTTGACCTTTGCGTACAAGCGCTTGGCCTCTTCGAAGGTACCTGCGGTGTCCCAGGCCTTGCGCGGATCAACTTCGATGGAGACGCGGCCGTCAACACCCTTGGTTGCATCGGCGATGCCAGCGAAGATATCGCAACCATCAGCAACATCGGCCGTGGTCAGTTCGAAGACGGCTTCCTCGGCGGAGATACCTGCTGCGGAGAACTTCTTCAGCTCGGCCTTGTAGTCATCGCTCTTGGTGATGGCTGCCTCGAAAATGCTCGGGTTGGTGGTTACGCCAACAACGTTCTTTTCAGCGATCAGTGCGGTGAGGTTGCCGCTGCTGATACGGCTGCGGGAAAGATCGTCAAGCCAGATCGAGACACCGGCAGCTGAGAGGTCTGCAGTGGGAGTGGAATTCGTCATTGTGCTTACTTCCTTGAACGTAAGTACCGGCAGGTTTACTGCTGAAAGTTTCAGCCCTGCAGGCGGGGTGTCGTGTTCCCGCGGCCAATGAAGTTTGGCCGGATTGGACCGGCTAGGCTTTCTGGCGCCTACGGGAACACCTTGAAGAATGTGGGGTAGCCCTGGTGCCACGTCCGGCAGAGTTTAGCTGCCGGACGTGGCCTACTATTTTTAGTTTTAGGCGTTTGCGGTGGCCAGGGAATCGGCCAGCGAATCCTTGGCAGCAGCCGCGACGGCTTCGGTGGTGATACCGAATTCGTTGAACAGCACCTTGTAGTCAGCTGATGCACCGAAGTGCTCGAGTGAGATGGAGCGGCCAGCGTCGCCGACGAATTCGCGCCAGCCCAAAGCCAGGCCGGCTTCGACGGACACGCGCGCCTTGACCGAGGACGGCAGAACCTGTTCGCGGTATTCGGCGCCCTGAGCGTTGAACCACTCAACACACGGCATGGAAACAACGCGGGCGGCGATGCCTTCAGCGGCCAGGGTTTCGCGGGCGTCAACAGCCAGCTGAAGCTCGGAACCCGTCGCGATCAAGATGACCTCGGGGGTGACGACGGCGCCGTCGGACACTGCTTCTGCCAAGACGTAGCCGCCGTTGGCAACTAAATCTGCCGAAGCAAATTCGGTGGCCGTCGCTGCGCCTGCGCCGCGGGCGTAGGTGGGGATGTTCTGGCGGGTCAAGACGATTCCAGCCGGGTTTTCCTTGGTTTCCAGGATCTTCTTCCAGGAAGCGGCAACCTCGTTGGAATCACCGGGGCGGACAACGTCCAGTCCGGGAATGGCACGCAGGCTCGAGAGCTGCTCAACGGGCTGGTGCGTGGGTCCGTCTTCGCCCAACCCGATGGAGTCGTGGGTCCATACGTAAATGGAGGGCACGCCCATGAGTGCTGAAAGGCGGATGGCCGGGCGCTGGTAGTCGCTGAAGATCAGGAACGTACCGGAGAAGGCGCGGGTAGGCCCACCCAGGTGAATACCATTGACGATCGACGCGGCAGCGTGCTCACGGATACCGAAGTGTAGGACACGGCCGTAGGGGCCGCCTGACCAGGTGTCGGTCTGCTTGGACGCCGGGATGAAGGAGCCAGCGCCTTCAATCGTGGTGTTGTTGGAACCGGCGAGGTCGCAGGAGCCACCCCAGAGCTCAGGCAAGACACCTCCGATGGCGTTGAGGACCTTTCCGGAGGCAACGCGGGTGGAGACGTCCTTGCCGCTTTCGAAGACGGGAAGGTTTTCTTCCCAGTCAGCGGGGAGTTCCTTCTTCTCGATACGCTCAAGAGTTGCCGCGTTTTCCGGGTTGGCGGACTTCCAGGCTTCAAAGCCTGTGTTCCACTCTTCACGGGCTGCCGCGCCGCGCTCAACGAGCTTGCGGGCGTGCTCCAGAACAGCAGGCTCAACCTCGAAGTTCTTTTCCGGGTTGAAACCCAGAACTTCCTTCAACGCTGCCACTTCAGCGGCACCCAGAGCCGAACCGTGGATGGCTCCGGTGTTCTGCTTCTTCGGTGACGGGAAGCCGATGATGGTGCGCAAGGAGATGATGGACGGCTTGGTGGTCTCGGCCTTGGCCGCTGCCAGTGCCGCGTGCAGTTCCGCAACATCTTCCACGTATTCGCCGGTCTTGGTCCAGTCAACGCGCTGTACATGCCAGCCGTAGGCTTCGTAGCGCTTGAGCACATCTTCGGAGTAGGCGATGTTGGTGTCGTCTTCGATGGAGATGTGGTTGGAGTCGTAGATGACAACCATGTTGCCCAGTTCCTGGTGGCCGGCAAGGCTGGAGGCCTCACTGGTGACACCTTCCTGGAGGTCGCCATCGGAGGCGATAACCCAGACCGTGTGGTCGAAGGGGCTGGTGCCCGGTGCGGCGTCGGGGTCCATGAGGCCGCGCATGCGGCGCTGGGAGTACGCGAAGCCGACGGCCGAGGCCAGACCCTGGCCCAACGGGCCCGTGGTGATCTCGACACCGGCGGTGTGCTTGTATTCGGGGTGGCCCGGGGTCAAGGAACCCCAGGTGCGCAGGGCTTCCAGGTCAGAAAGTTCCAGGCCGTAGCCGGACAGGAACAACTGTACGTAGAGCGTCAATGACGTGTGACCGGGCGACAGGATGAAGCGGTCGCGGCCAAGCCAGTCCGGGTTCTTCGGGTCAATACGCATGACCTTCTGGAACAGCAGGTAGGCGGCCGGAGCCAGGGACATTGCGGTGCCCGGGTGGCCGTTACCGACCTTTTCCACAGCGTCAGCGGCCAAAATACGTGCAGTGTCTACTGCTCGCTGATCTTCGGCGGTCCAGGTAAATGTAGGCAATTCCAGATGTGACACTGACAGGTCCCTCTCGTTATGGGCATAAAAATGCAACTCCGGGGCGTGCTCGGAAAGACGCAACGTCAACAGTGCTCTGCGCTCCGCGCCCCGGTACTCCTTCAGTAAGCTTAGCCATCTCCTGCGGAGCGGCACAGTCGCTCGGCTCCGCGGTGTAAGGCGCTTCTAAAGTTACACGACATGGGGTCTAAACGTGATTAGTTTTCACATGGTGAGAACTCTCTCGTCATGCTTGGACATTCCTGCTTTTAGTGCTGCGGCGGCTAGGGCGGCTATGATATGGAGTGATTAGCTACGGTAACGGCCAGTCCCGCAAGACGCGTACCGGTAGGTTCAAATGAAGTAACAGTTCCCATTTTGCGGCAGGTGTGGAACTCACAACGAAAACATGGTGACTTTACACGTGAGTGCAACGCATGCCCCGATCTCTGAGACTTCCCCAAAGGTTTCTGTCGGTTTTTCAGAAAAGGCCAAAGGCTATTTGGCCCTGACAAAACCTCGGGTCGTTGAACTCTTGCTGGTCACAACGTTGCCCACCATGTTTTTTGCCCAGGGTTTCTCCGGCAAGGGTGGTGTCCCCAGCCTGTGGCTCATGGTTGCCACCATGGTTGGCGGAGCCTTGGCCGCCGGCGCGTCAGGCGCATTCAACTGCTACATTGACCGCGACATGGACAAGATCATGCACCGCACCTCCAAGCGTCCCTTGGTAACCGGTGTGATCACCCCGCGTGAGGCGCTGGTCTTCTCGTGGGTGCTGACCGTCTTGGCCGTTGTGCTGCTGTGGAGCATCAACCCGCTGACCGGCATGCTCGGCATTGGCGCCATCTTCCTTTACGTTGTGGTCTACACCTTGATCCTCAAGCGCCGCACGACCCAGAACATTGTGTGGGGTGGGGCCGCCGGCTGCATGCCCGTGCTGATTGCCTGGGCTGCCGTGACCAACACGGTCCAGTGGCCCGCCGTCATCCTCTTCATGATTATTTTCCTCTGGACCCCGCCCCATTACTGGCCGCTGTCCATGCGTTACAGCGACGACTACAACGCAGCCAATGTGCCCATGCTCGGTGCCGTTGCCGGCTCCAGGACTGTTGCCGTTCAGGTGGTCCTCTACACCTGGGCCATGGTGGCCTGCTCGCTGCTCATGATCCCTCTCGGCGGCGCCGGCATCGTGTACACCGTGGTCACGGCCGCGTCGGGCATCTGGTTCCTCTATGAGGCGCACACGCTTTACAACAACTCCAAGAAGGACCTGGTCACGAAGAAAAACGCCATGAAGGTATTCCACGTCTCCATCACGTACCTGACATTGGTTTTCCTGTCCCTCGCCGTGGATCCCTTTGTAGGTTCCGCGCTCATGGGCTAGTAGTCCTCACCATAAGCACCACACCTTAGGCGCGACGGCGGTCGGCAAGCTCTCACTCACGAGAGCTCGCCGGCCGCCGTTCTTGTGTCCACATCTCCCGTGACTGGCCGATGGTGTCCGGCTCGTTTGGCTCAGCCTGTTCTGATCGCGGCGCCGCATAAGGGCGCCGCCTGGATTCAAGGCAGCAAAGAGCCCGGCCCACCTACCAGTAAATGGTGGAGTGCCGGGCTTTGTGTGCTGGCCAGTTGCCCAATGACGGACCAGTGCTTTAGTGGGTTGCGGGCTGATCCTTGCCACGGTTGAGTGCTACATCAACAATGTTGGTCCCCACGGCCAGGGTCAGTGATGCACCGAGCATGTGAACGCCCACGAGCAGGGCGGGAATGCCCGTGAAGTACTGCCAGTAGCCGATGAACCCTTGGAAAATCACGGTAGCGAAAAGCAGCATGGCCGCGTGGCGGAGCATGTCGCCCTTGCCGTTGCGCCACAGCAAGATGAGAAGAAGCAGCGCAGCAATCACCAAAACGTAGACCGGGACCACGTGGATGCGCGTGGTCAGGTAACCATCAAGCTCCATGCGCGGTGAGGTGGAATCGCCCGAGTGCGGTCCCGAACCTGTAACCAGGGTGCCCAAGACAACGGCCAGGTAGCTGGCAAGGGCCGCGACGACACTGAGTTTTCTGATCAGCGGCCGGGGTCGGGGTACCTCACGCAGCGAGGTGGTGCCGGTTCTGCCGTAGACCCTGTTGACCAATAGCATGGAGACCACCACGAGAGCGGCGGACACCAGGAAGTGCAGGCTTACCACGTACGGGTTGAGCCCGGACAGAACCGTAATGCCACCGATGACTGCTTGCGCAGGAATGCTTGCCAGCAGGCCAAAGGCCAGCCAAAATAGGTCCTTTCGTTCCTTGCGCATGTTCCAGAGCAGCACGAGTAAGGCAAGGGCGACGGCGGCCAAGGCGAAGGTGAGCGTACGGTTGGCAAACTCGATGAAGCCGTGAATGCCCATCTCTGCGGTATTCGTGAGTGACTCGTCCGTGCACTTGGGCCACGTGGGGCAGCCAAGGCCTGAACCTGTCACCCGCACCACGCCGCCGGAGACAATTAAGACTCCCTGGCCAATCAGCGTGCCAATGGCCAGCCGTCGAATTGCCGGTGTAATGGTGGTGGGGAGCTTGTTTGTGAAGTTTTGGTACGCATTCTTCAATTTCTTCGATGCGGTATTGCTTTGACTCACTTCGGTGACGCCTTTCAATTCCATTTGAACCACTTAAGCGCGGCAACGGCTGCAACCGCTGCCCATGCCAGCAAAATAATCAAGCCCCACACATCAAGGCGGCTCTCGATCAAGGCCGCTCTCATCAGGTTTCCCAGAGCGCCGGAGGGAAGCCACTGCACGAGTCCCTCCAAGGAGCTGGAGAACTTTCCGGCAGGCAGGACAATGCCGCCAACGGCCGCCAGCAGAATCCAGCCAAGGTTGGTAATGGCGAGAGTAGCCTCGGGCCGCACTGTTCCGGCGATCAGCAGGCCAAGGGCGGTAAAGGCGGCTGCGCCAAGGATTAAGAGCGGGATGCCAAGGAGCACGCCGGCCACCGGCGGTCGCCAGCCCATGAATGCTGCCACAGTTGATATGAGCACGCTCTGGAGCGCCAGGACAACCAAAACCGCAATGCACTTCCCTGCGATCAAACCGCCTTTGCCCAGCGGCGTCGTTGAGAGGAAGCGCAGCACGCCGTAGCGGCGGTCAAAGCCTGTGGCTATGCCTTGGCCGGTAAACGCCGTCGACAGGGCGCACAGCGCCAAGATGCCAGGTGTTGCAATGGCGACTCGGGGCTGGCCCATGTCATCAAGGATGGGTGTCGCCACCAAGGCTAGAAGTCCCAGCAGGGGCATGACAGCCATCAGCACCAATTGCTCGCCATTGCGCAACATCGTGGCGGCTTCGTAGCGGCCTTGGCTGATGATCCGTCGGGCCAGGGTGGCGGGCCGGCCCGAGGGCGCGTCGTGAAATAAGGTGCTCATGAAATCCCCATGGTTTCGTGGTTGTTGCCTGCACCTGAAATGGACAGGAAGACGTCCTCAAGGGACTGGGAGGCCAAATGCACCGAGGTCGGCATGATGGCGTTCTGCGTACACCATGTGCCGAATCGGCCAAGGTCCGAAGGCTCCAGGTCACCGGCGATGCTGTAGCTGCCAGGCCTGGTTTCGGTGCAACTGATGCCGGGGCGCAGCAAAGCATCCACGTTCAGATGCGGCGTTGCTTCAAAGGTCATGACGCGCTTGCTCAGGGCTGCCGTTGACTGCTCCAGGAGCTCCTGCACGGTGCCTTGGGCCACAGATGCGCCCTTGTCGACGATGTAGACGTAATCGGCCAGGCGCTGGGCGTCATCAAGAAGGTGGGTGGTCAAGACGATGGCCTTGCCGCTATCGCGAAGTTCCCGGATCAATTCGAAAACCATGAGCCGCGATTGTGGGTCAAGGCCAGCGCTTGGCTCATCCAGAAAGAGAACCTCAGGATTGCCTATGAGACTGGCGGCCAAGGACACGCGCTGCTTTTGCCCTCCGGAGAGGCGGCGGATGTTGGTGTCGGCGAATTCAGCGATGCCCAATCGTTCAACCAGCGCATCAACACTGAGCGGGTTCTCGTACAGGGTGGCAACATGGCGTAGCAAGGCAACGGGTCGCGCCGACGGCGGGAGCCCGCCGTCCTGGAGCATGACACCCACCCTGGCGCGGAGACCGGCGTCGGCATTTTGCGGGTCCTGGCCAAGCAGGGAAATTTCACCCCCGGTGCGCACTTGAAGCCCTTGGGCGCATTCGATCGTGGTGGTCTTGCCGGCACCGTTGGCGCCAAGCAGCGCCGTCACTGCACCAAAGTGGGCGGTCAGGCTAATGTTGGAAACGACGCGCTTCATCCGGCCATCCAGACCCGGAACGGGTCCCACGTCCTTGATGAGCCCAGAGATCTCCAGGGCAGGGGAAAATGTGTTTGTCACGCGGCCATTCTACGTGACGTAGATGGGAACTTGGCCGTGAAGAAAAGCGGGCCATTGAGTGGGTAGGCTCACCTTAGTGGAACCCCCGCGGCAATTACGGCATACTTGTGTTGTGTAATCTTGTGTGTTATTTCGACTGCGTGGAGGTGTGAATGAGTCAGCATGTAGACACCGGGGCCAACCCGGGAATCGAGCCTGACGAACGTACCCGAGACCGTGTCCTGACGGCGGTGCTTGAACAAGGCCCCGTCAGTGCCGCGCAACTTGGCAGCCTTCTGGGGCTGACTCCAGCAGCGGTGCGCAGGCATCTTGATACCTTGACCCGTGAGGGAATCATTGAGGTAAAGCTCATCAGCAACGCCAAGACCGGCGCCGGTAGACCGGCTCGCCGCTACGTGGTGTCCCGCCAGGGGCAAACCGAAATTGGTGACGACTACCTTGAGATCGCTTCGCTTGCCTTGGCTGAGATTGCCAAGACCAGCGGAGAAGCTGGTGTGATTGAATTCGCGCAGCGCAGGTTCGCCAAGATGGAAGCCACCTACCAGTCAGTTGTTGACGCTGCCGGTGCTGACGTTGCTGCCCGGTCCAAGGCGCTTGCCATGGCCTTGAACAAGGATCGCTTTGTTGCGACGTCCAATTCCTTGAATCCAGGTTCGGCCATGGCAGCTGAACAACTGTGCCAAGGGCATTGCCCCATTCAGGAACTTGCCAGTTCCTTCCCCGAATTTTGCGATGCCGAGACCCAGGTTTTTTCCCGGCTCATCGGCGTCGATGTGCGCAGGCTCTCCACCATGGCAAGTGGCGGACACGTCTGCACCACCCACGTTCCGACAGGGCGCGCAGTTGTCCGCAAGTTGACCCCGGCGGTCGTCGAGTCCGCTCCGGTATCAGGGCGAACAGTGCGCATTGAACGCCCATCGAATTTTGTTTCCAAACATCAGCAAGAAAGGCCGTGATGACGGATCAATTAGCGCAGGATGTAAGCGCCAATGGTGAGGTGGCAGACGCCACCAACCACGACATCCTCGAGAGAAACCCCGAACTTGAGGGCCTGGGCAACTATGCCTTCGGTTGGTCGGATAAAAACGCGGCCAGCGACAATGCCCGTCGCGGCCTGAGCGAAGAAGTTGTTCGCGACATCTCTTCCAAGAAGGGCGAGCCCCAGTGGATGCTGGATCTGCGCCTGAAGGGCCTGAAGTACTTTGACCGCAAGCCCATGCCCACCTGGGGTGCAGACCTCTCAGGCATCGACTTCGACAACATCAAGTACTTTGTCCGCTCCACCGAGAAGCAGGCCGGTACCTGGGAAGAACTTCCCGAAGATATCCGCAACACGTACGAGAAGCTGGGCATCCCCGAAGCTGAGCGTAACCGCCTGGTCGGTGGCGTCACGGCTCAGTACGAGTCCGAGGTTGTCTACCACCAGATCCGCGAGGACCTGGAAGCACAGGGCGTCATCTTCACCGACACCGACACCGCGTTGCGCGAATACCCGGAGATCTTCCAGGAATACTTCGGCACCATGATTCCGGTGGGCGATAACAAGTTCGCCTCCTTGAACACCGCAGTCTGGTCCGGTGGATCCTTCGTCTACGTCCCCCCGGGCGTCCACGTGGAAATTCCGTTGCAGGCCTACTTCCGCATCAACACCGAGAACATGGGCCAGTTTGAGCGCACGCTCATCATCGCCGATGAAGGCAGCTACGTTCACTACATTGAAGGCTGCACGGCGCCGATTTACACCTCGGACTCCCTGCACTCGGCAGTCGTCGAGATCGTGGTGAAGAAGAACGCCCGCGTTCGCTACACCACCATCCAGAACTGGTCCAACAACGTGTACAACCTGGTCACCAAGCGTGCCATCGCACACGAAGGCGCCACCATGGAGTGGGTCGATGGCAACATCGGTTCCAAGGTCACCATGAAGTACCCGGCCGTCTACCTTGTTGGAGAGCATGCCAAGGGCGAGACACTGTCGGTTGCTTTCGCCGGCGAAGGCCAGCACCAGGACACCGGATCCAAGATGGTCCACATTGCCCCGAACACGCAGTCCTCGATCATCTCGAAGTCTGTTGCCCGTGGCGGTGGACGTGCCGCCTACCGTGGCTTGGTCCAAATTCGTGAAGGTGCCACACACTCCGCCAACACCGTGCGTTGCGATGCGCTCCTGGTGGACAACATCTCCCGCTCGGACACCTACCCCTATGTTGACGTTCGTGAAGACGATGTCTCCATGGGTCACGAGGCCACAGTGTCCAAGGTCAGCGAAGAGCAGCTGTTCTACCTCCAGTCCCGCGGAATGCCGGAAGACGAGGCCATGGCCATGATTGTGCGCGGCTTCATCGAGCCGATCGCCAAGGAACTGCCCATGGAATACGCGCTCGAACTGAACCGCCTGATCGAACTGCAGATGGAAGGGGCCGTCGGCTAAATGACCGAGCTCACACAAGAACAAGAAACAGATTCCAAGGTCTGGTCCCAGGGCTTCATCAAGGGCATGACCGAAGAAGGCGAAAGCCTCTCAGAGATCAACCCCGAATCAGGTCCGCTCGGCGGCAGCGCCGCCAAGGCGCACAGCCATGGCGGCGACAGCCACGGTGGCGGGATCGGCGTACCGGACAGTTCTCGCGCCGGCCGCCTGACCTCCTACAAGCTTGCAGACTTCCCGGCCATCACCGGCCGTGAGGAAGAGTGGCGTTTCACCCCGCTCAAGCGCCTCCGTGGCCTGGACCGCGTTGGCATCAAGGGCATGGTGCTGAACGGCCCCGCCCCCGTGGTCGAAGTTTCAAAGCCAGAAGGTGTCACCGTAGAGACGGTTGGCCGCGACGATGCCCGCATCGGAACTGCCGGCATCCCTGAAGATCGCGTGGCTGCCGCCGCATGGGAGAACTTCAGCGAAGCCACCGTTGTCACGCTGCCCGCCGAATTCGCCGGCAACGCCGAAAACGTCACCACGTTGACGCTCACGGGCCAAGGAGACACTCCCGCCGCCGCACACATCCTGGTTCACGCCATGAAGTTTGCCACCGGCGTTGTTGTCCTGGACCACCGCGGCTCCGCCGTACTGAGTGAGAACGTTGAGATCCTCGTCGAGGACGGTGCCAACCTTACGGTTGTCAGCATCCAAGACTGGAACGACGACGCCGTACACGCCAGCGCCCAGCACATTTTGGTTGGCCGCGACGCGAAGGTCAAGCACGTGGTCATCAACCTCGGTGGCAACCTGCTGCGCACCACTCCGGCAGCCCGTTACAGCGGCACCGGTGCGGAAGTTGAAATGTACGGTCTGTACTTTGCCGACGCCGGCCAGCACCTTGAACAGCGTCTGTTTGTGGATCACTCCACGAAGAACTGCAAATCCCGTGTCACCTACAAGGGTGCCTTGCAGGGCGACAACGCTCACGCCGTCTGGATTGGCGATGTGCTGATCCGCAAGCAGGCTGAAGGCACCGATACCTACGAGATGAACCGCAACCTCATCCTGACCCAGGGTGCGCGCGCCGATTCGGTGCCGAACCTGGAAATTGAGACTGGCATGATCGAAGGAGCCGGACACGCAAGTGCCACCGGCCGCTTCGATGATGAGCAGCTGTTCTACCTCCAGGCACGTGGCATTGCCGAAGACGTGGCCCGCCGTCTGGTGGTTCGCGGCTTCCTGAACGAGGTCATCCAGCGCATTCAGGTACCTGCCCTCGAAGAGCGTCTGCGCGAATCCGTGGAACGCGAATTGGCGGCGACACCACAGTGAGTGAATCCTCCGCGCCAGCCGGCGTTGTTGTCTGCCAAGCCGACGATGTACAGGTGAAATCATCCTTGCTCGTTGAGGTTGACGATTACCCCATCGCCATTGTGCGGGATTCCTACGGGGAACTCCACGCAATCGGGGACACCTGCTCACACGCAGAAATTTCCCTCAGCGAAGGCGACGTGGAGGACGGCACCATCGAATGCTGGGCACATGGCAGCTCCTTCGACCTGACCACAGGTCAGCCGCTGACATTGCCCGCATTCGAGCCCGTGCCCGTCTTTGCCCTGAGCATTCACGGCAGCGACGTCTATGTGGACGTCACCAACATTCTTAATGGCGTCAGCGCGCAGTAGCGCCGCGGCCCGCACACAAACTTTTAGGAGAAAATAGAGTATGTCTACTCTGGAAATCAAGGACCTGCACGTCAGCATTGAGACGGAACAGGGCATCAAGGCGATCCTCAAGGGTGTCAGCCTGACCATCAACACCGGTGAAACCCACGCCATCATGGGCCCCAACGGCTCCGGCAAGTCCACCCTGGCCTCCACGATTGCCGGCCACCCCCGCTACACCGTCGACAGCGGTTCCATCACCTTGGACGGCGAAGACGTCCTGGCGATGAGCGTCGACGAGCGTGCCCGCGCCGGCCTGTTCCTGGCCATGCAGTACCCCGTGGAAATCCCCGGTGTCACCATGACCAACTTCCTGCGCACCGCCAAGACCGCGATCGACGGCGAAGCCCCGAAGCTTCGTACGTGGACCAAGGACGTCAAGGCTGCCATGGCGCAGCTGCGCATCGAACCCGAGTTCGCCGAGCGCAACGTCAACGAAGGTTTCTCCGGTGGCGAAAAGAAGCGTCACGAAATCCTCCAGCTGGAACTGCTTCGACCGAAGTTCGCCGTCCTGGACGAGACCGACTCCGGCCTCGACGTTGACGCCCTGAAGGTTGTCTCCGAAGGTGTGAACCGTGCCATCGACGGCGGCGGCCTCGGCACCCTGCTGATCACCCACTACACCCGCATCCTGCGCTACATCAAGCCGCAGTTCGTGCACGTATTCGTTGACGGTGCCATCGCCGAACAGGGCGGACCGGAACTTGCCGACCGCTTGGAAGAAGAAGGTTACGACCGCTACCTGGTTGCTGAGTCGGCAACGGCTTAATCGCCTCGCCAACCAACCACCGTCAAGAAGGAATCATGACTGACATCAGCGAAACAAGTGCAGCCAGCGTTGCTGGACAAACTAACCTGGAAGACGTTGAAGAAGCCCTGCGGGACGTCATTGACCCCGAACTGGGCGTCAATGTTGTAGACCTGGGCTTGCTCTACGGCTTGCGTTACGGCGAAGACGGCGCCCTGCTGTTGGACATGACGCTCACCACGGCAGCCTGCCCCCTGCAGGACGTCATCGAGGAACAAGTGGAAGCATCACTTGGCCCCATCGTTGACGAATGGCGCATCAACTGGGTGTGGATGCCGCCGTGGGGTCCGGAGAAGATCACCGACGACGGCCGCGACCAGATGCGGGCACTCGGCTTCAACATCTAGTACCCGGCGGCCACATACGACGTCGTCGGTGTGGCCGCCGCGGCGCCCGAGGCCACTCCCCGGCCCCAAAAATGGTGCCGGGTGTGTGAGAGGTCCACATATAAAAGAACCGCCGTCGTTCCTGGCTTTGGCCTGGACGACGGCGGTTCTTTCGTTTTTGGTTGTTGGCTACACCTTGGGTACGGCGAAGGTGTCGCACGCTGCCAGATCGGCACTTTGATAGCCCGTGTAGAGCCACTTTTGCCGTTGCTCACTGGAGCCGTGACTCCAGGTTTCCGGGTTGGTGCGCCCCGTAGCTGCCTGCTGAATCCTGTCGTCGCCCACCGATGACGCCGCCGACAGGGCGTCGTTGAGGTCCGTCTGGGTCAACGCCACCAGGAATGGCTGGTCGCTGCCGGGAGCGGCTTGGGAGGATGCGTAACGCATCCAGATTCCCGCATAGCAGTCAGCCTGCAGCTCGGTGCGCACGGAGGCCGATTGGGCGCCCTGCGGGTCTTGCTGAGCCTGACCGATGGTACCGAGCAGGTCTTGAACATGGTGCCCGAATTCATGGGCGACCACATATTCCTGGGCCAAGGGGCCACCTGAGGAACCAAACTGCGTCTCAAGTTGGGCGAAGAAATCAGGGTCGAAATAGGCTTTGTTGTCGCCCGGGCAGTAGAACGGTCCCACGGCCGAACTGGCCAGCCCACACGCCGTACTGACGCTCCCTGAGAAAATCACAGTTTTTGGTGCGGAGTAGGAGATCCCTTGCGGTTCCAGATAGCTGGGCCAAAAGGCATTAAGTGAATTGGCCGTGCCAAGGATGCGGCAGTCAAGACGGTCATTGGCGTCTTGGCCGGTCCGGCAGCTTTCAAGCGCGGAGCCCCCGGATTGCTCGATCGCTGGTTGCTCGCCGGTATCGCCAAGCAGGGATGACAAGAGGTCGGGATTGATGCCCAGCAAGGCGCCAATCAGGACCACGATGCCACCGCCAAGTCCAAGTCCCACCTTGCCGCCGCGTCCCATTCCGCCGCGGCCCCTGCGGTCCTCTGCCTGTGATGGGTCCAGGCGGGCCCCTTCATTAAATGTCATGCACTTAGAGTAGCGGCTGCCTGGCGTTGGCGGTGGAAATCTCATCTACCATGAAAACAATGCCATTCATCGATGAACTCAAACACTGGGCCGCCACCCACGGGGACCGCAACGCCGTCGTGGTGGGGGAGAGCCGGCTAACGTACGGTCAGCTCCTCGGGGGCGCCCAAACGCAGCCAAACGCCTCCGGCACGGACAGCCTTGCCATCATCGAGGTACCCAGCAGCACCGAACTTGCCGTGGCTTTCTGCGCTGCAGTCCTCGAGGGCAGGACCGCCATGGTCCTGGACGCGCAATGGCCCCAGGGTTTGCGGGCGCAGCTGCGACAAGCGGCCGCAGATTGGTCTGCACGGCAAATGACCCTGGACAGGGGAGCAGCGGCGGCACCCCCGTTCCTCCTGGGGCTCTCCTCTGGAACCAGCGGCGTTCCGAAAGCCTTTGTGCGCAATGCGGCGTCCTGGCATGAGTCGTTTGTGCAAAGCGTTGAGTACTTTCACCTTGGACCGGAATCGGTCACCCTGGCCCCGGGGCCCATGGCTGCCAGCATGAACCTCTATGCCTTGTCGGAGTCGCTCTTTGCCGGAGGTGGCTTCGTGGCGCTTCCGCACTTCAGTCCAGATGCTGCATTGCAGGCCATGACTGAGCACAACGTGGACCGTCTGGTTCTTGTGCCCACGGTCCTGGGCTTGATCGCCAGCCGCGGCCTTGCAACGGGGCAAACCGGGCAGGAGCTTCGTTCGATTGTCTGTGCTGGCTCGGACCTGCCGGATGCGACGCTGGCGCTAGCCCGATCGTGGGCGCCCAATGCTGACATTCAGCAATATTATGGTGCTGCCGAGCTAGGGTTTGTCGCGGCCACCTCGATGCAAAAGCCAGACCTCAACCAGGACGCACAAGGTGTGGGGACGGCTTTCCCCGGCGTGCAAATCTCCATCAGGGATGACGCGGGGGAAGAACTGGAACCCGGGCAATCGGGCGATGTCTGGGTGAAGGGACCCTACGCCTGCGATGGATACGCCTGGGGTGACGACGGGATGGCCTTTACCTCCCAAACATTCGCTGGTTCCGGTCTGCCGGCCGGTCATAATGCGGCACTGTGGTCCACCGTGCGGGACCAAGGATTCTTGGACGCCGAGGGGCGGCTGAATTTGTCCGGACGAGCCAGTGACATGGTCATTGTCTCGGGAACCAACGTATACCCACACCACGTGGAGCGGGTCCTTTCAGCAGCGTTGAAGAGTGAGCCGCCGGTGCGAGGGGCCACTATTGGAACTGATGGGGAGGTCCCCGTCCCGTGTACGGCTGTTGTGGCGGGCCTACCGGATGAGCGGCGCGGCCAAGTCCTCATCGCCGGGATTTACGCACCGCTCACGGAACACTTTCCACTTGCTGAGGTCCGGCGAGCAGCCTCATCACTACCAGCAGCCCAGCGCCCCCAACAGTTTTATCAGCTCAGCGACTTGCCGCTGACCGGTAGCGGCAAGATCAGCCGCATAGTGCTGACTCAATGGATCAAGGAAGGGGACTCCCGTGCCACGCGCATTCGCTAGCCCACCCGAAACCACTCCCGTGATTATCGCGGCAAAGCGCCTGCCAACGGCAAAGGCCGGAGGACCCTACAAGAATTATCGAGCGCACCAACTTGCGGCAGCGGCCATCGCGGATATTATGCGTGAACCCGGCATCGCCGGGGAGAGTATCGCTGATGTCATTATCGGCAATGCCACGGGGGGTGGCGGCAATGTGGCCCGGCTGGCAGCATTGACGGCTGGGTTGCCGGAGCAGATACCTGGGCTAACGGTGGACCGTCAGTGCGGCTCGGGACTAGAAGCCATTGTCCTGGCCTGTCGGCTTGTTCAAGCCGGGGCAGGCGAATTGTATTTGGCGGGAGGCGCAGAAAGCATCAGCACCGCCCCGGCACGGGCCTACCGTGGCCCTGACGGTGAGCTTGAATTCTTTGAGCGGGCCCAATTCGCGCCATATGAGACAGGCGACCCCGACGCCGGCGAAGCTGCGGAAAATGTCGCCACGTACTACGGCATTAGCAGGGCGCGGCAAGATTCATACGCTTTGCAGAGCCATGCTCGAGCCACGGCTGCCGCCCGAAATGGCCACTTCACGCAAGAACTCACTCCTTTTGCGGGCGTCGAAGCCGATCAGGGGCCACGCGGACACCTCACCCCGGAGCTCTTGGCTCGATTCCCCGCCGCCTTTGTGCCCGGCGGCACCGTCACGGCTGGCAACTCCTGCCCTTACAGTGATGGTGCGGCTGTCGTCGCGGTCACCACGCTCGCCCGCGCCAGGACGCTCGCTTCCCAGGTTGAGGCAGCCAAGGGTGGAGTGGTTCCGGGAGGTTCCGCCGTCGGCCTGGTCTTCCGCGACAGCGCAGTGACAGGCAATGACCCCAATCTTCTGGGTGTGGCTGCGGCGCATTCAACACGTGACCTCATGGCCCGAACGGGTATGACCACGGGGGAGCTACGCAACAGCATGCTCGAATACAACGAGGCCTTTGCCGCCCAAGTCCTTGCGACGGCCGATCTACTCGAGCTGGACCCGAATCTCTTCAACCACGACGGCGGGGCGCTGGCCTTGGGGCACCCGTACGGGGCGTCGGGAGCGGTTTTGGTGACGAGGTTGTTGGCCCGGGCACGGCGCGGGGCGGAGCCCGGCACTGATGCGATGGCCATGATCAGCATGGCCGGCGGCATAGGAATCTCAGCACACTTCCAATGGATGCAGCTCTAGCTGCTACTGCGGGTCGGGATCTGGATCGCCCAATCCCCGGGCAGCCAAAGCGTCTCCCGTAGCCCGGGCATAGGCAACGGTGGCGATGACAACCGGGAGCGAACGGGCCACAAGGTTCCGCTCCAGGCCTCTGGCCCTGGCGGCATCGCGGACATCTGAGAATGCGCCAATCACGTAGGGGATGCTGCGCAACATCAGGGCTACGGTCAAGGAAAATCGTTCGGGGTCTGCGCCAAAGCGCTCGAGAGGCTTGACGAGGGCCGCAAGCCCGTCCAGCAGCTCATCGACCGGGGTTGACGCTGTGAGAACATTAGAGGCCAGCACGGTTGCAACGATGGCGGCGATGACTTGCCACGCTGTGGGCACACCATGCTGCCACCATTGGTATGCGGCAATCAGGACGAGAAAAACCAGCATGATGCGCACCGCGCGCCACAACCGGTGCCAGCCAAGCCCTGTCAGAAAATGGGCCACCACGACGGCCACAAGCGTTGCCGTGGTGGTGACTACGCCAACCCGCACAGAGACTAGCGGTGAACCCAGACAGAGAACTGCCACCAGCAGCAGCAGTGCGGCCTTTACGGCAAGCGGCAGTCGGTGAATGAGGGACGTGCCGGGAACAAAACCAGCAACGAGGAACGCATGTCCGCGCACTACCCGGCCAGCTCACGGTATAGGGCAATCCCGGTGGCGGCGTCGCCGTCGTAGGCGACCTTGCCCTGGTCAATGACGAGAATCCGCTCGAACGTAGCGGCCAGGGAAAGGTCATGGGTGGACATGATGACCTGCTGGGGGAGCGCATCCAAGCGTTCCATAAGCTTCCTGGTGTTGCGTAAATCCAGAAGTGTGGAGGGCTCATCCAAGACAAGAATCTCCGGGTCCACGGCAAGCACGGTGGCAAGGGCGGTGAGCTGGCGCTCACCGCCGGAAAGCTCATAAATGCTGCTTTCGGCCAAGTGATCCAAACCAAAGTCGGCCAGGAGGTCCCGAGCCTTTTCCCTGCGAGCGGCCTTGCCAAGTTTTTGCCTGCGGAGGGACAACTCCACATCTTCCTGCGGTGTCGGCATCACGAGCTGCGACAGTGGATCCGTGAACACAAAACCGACACTGCGCCGTACCGCGGAAACCTCATTGTGTGTCCCGTGTCCGTTGACATGCACGGTGCCCGACGACGGGACCACCAAACCGTTCAAGAGGCGCAGTAGCGTGGACTTTCCGGAACCATTGGCCCCGATGACGGCGATCCGCTGTTCGGTGAGCGTGAGCGAGAGCGGGGCGAGAATTTCCCGAGCCTGCTGCCATCGCGGATCGGCCGGAGCCACTGCGACCGCAGCCTGCGCCAGGACAATTTTGTTGGAGATGGGATTGGATCGCACGGGAATGCGTTTTGCTAAGGTGCTCACTTGCGGCGGCGCACCAACAAGTCAGGGAATGCGCGATGCAGGCTCAATGCGATCACGACGGCCAAGACATTCTTGAGGATGTCACCCGGCAAGTACACAACGTCGGCAATCATGGCGGTGGGCAGGCTCATGCCCTTCATGATGAATCCCACAATGCCGCAGGCATGGGTGACCACCGTGCCGGCCATGGCCGCAGCGAAAAGAGCTGCTGTTCGCCAGCGGCTCCGGACGGCGAAACCTGCCAATAGGCCGATCACGGCAACACCGAAGATGAAGCCGACAATGTAGCCAGCGGATGGGCTTGCCAAGACGGCCGGACCTGCCCGGAAACCGCTGAAAATTGGCAAGCCAATCAGGCCAAGCAGTACGTAAAGCCCCACAGCGGCGGTGCCACGGCCAAATCCCAGAACCAGTCCGCAGAGGGCCACGACGAGTGTCTGCAAGGTGATGGCAACGCCAGTGGGCCCAATATTAATACCCGGCACGGCGATCGAAGCAGCCATCAATGCGGCAAAAACTGCGATGAGGGACAGGTCCATGGCGCCCCAGCGCTGGCGGCGCGAAGAGACGTTTATTGCGTTGTCAGCCGGCTGTGATGATGTTGTCAACGTCTCATCCACCGATCGTGAGGAAGTCATTATTGCTGCTTTCACTGAAGTTTTTCCGAGACCGGATTTTCCCCACCCCGGATCCTCGTTAGACTGGCTAGGTTGTTCAACGTTCGTCTCCTGAAGAATCGGCAGAGAAACGTTTCGCGGCATATACCCACTTACGTGAAAGGTTACTACGTTGATATCGGTCCAAGACCTTGAGTTACGTGCTGGAGCGCGCCTGCTCATGGACGAAGTATCATTCCGCATCGACTCCGGTGACAAGATCGGACTTGTGGGCCGCAACGGAGCCGGCAAGACCACGCTGACCCGCGTGCTCGCCGGCGAGGGTCTCCCCGCCGGTGGCAAGGTCACCCGCACGGGCGAGATTGGTTACCTGCCTCAGGATCCGCGGACCCCGGACATGGAACAACTTGCCAGGGACAGAATCCTCGCGGCACGTGACCTGGACAAGGTCATCACCAAGTTGCGCAAGGCCGAAAGTGACATGGCCAGCGAGGACAACAACATCCGGGACAAGGCCATGCGCCGCTACGACCGGCTTGAGGCTGAGTTCCTGGCCAACGGTGGTTACGCCGCCGAGGCCGAGGCAGCGGCAATTTCCTCAAACCTTGCCTTGCCTGAGCGCATTCTTAACCAACCGTTGAAGACACTCTCCGGTGGTCAGCGCCGACGTGTGGAACTGGCCCGCATCCTGTTTTCCGGTGCTCAGACCATGCTGTTGGATGAGCCCACCAACCACCTTGACGCAGATTCCGTGGCCTGGCTGCGGGACTTCCTTAAGAGCCACAATGGCGGTTTGATCGTGATTAGCCACGACGTGGAACTCCTCGATGCGACCGTGAACAAGGTTTACCACCTGGACGCCAACCGGGCCACGATTGACCAGTACAACCTTGGCTACAAGAAGTATCTTGCGCAGCGGGAAACCGATGAACGCGCACGACGCCGGGAACGGGCCAACGCTGAAAAGAAGGCCGGCGTCCTGATGGAGCAGGCCAACAAGATGCGGGCCAAGGCCACCAAGGCTGTTGCCGCGCAGAACATGGCCAAGCGCGCCGAACGCCTGCTGGCAGGACTTGAAGAAGTCCGGGCCCAGGACAAGGTGGCAGCCCTGCGCTTCCCCGATCCGTCGCCGTGTGGCAAGACCCCGCTGATGGCCGAAGGGCTCAGCAAGTCTTATGGCTCCCTGGAAATTTTCGTGGATGTCAGCCTGGCGATTGACCGAGGGTCCAAGGTTGTCATCCTTGGCCTCAACGGTGCCGGCAAGACAACCCTCTTGCGCATGCTCGCAGGCGTTTCCAAGCCCGACACCGGCAAAATCATTCACGGCCACGGCGTGAAGATTGGCTACTACGCCCAGGAACACGACACCCTGGATGTCTCACGGACGGTTCTTGAAAACATGCGCGCCTCTGCTGGCGACATGAACGACGCCGAAGTCCGCGGAATCCTTGGCTCATTCCTGTTTTCCGGAGACGACGTCAACAAGCCTGCCGGCGTTCTGTCTGGTGGCGAGAAGACACGTCTGGCATTGGCCACGATCGTTGCCTCGAGTGCCAACGTGTTGCTCCTGGATGAGCCCACCAACAACCTGGACCCCGCCAGCCGTGCGGAAATTCTGGGGGCCCTGAAGAACTACACAGGCGCTGTTGTCCTGGTCAGCCACGATGAGGGTGCGGTAGCGGCACTGGACCCCGAGCGAGTCGTGCTGTTGCCCGACGGCGACGAGGACCTGTGGAGCCCGGACTACCTTGACCTGATCACCATGGCCTAGTCCCCACGCCCTCCCCAACGACAGCCGCTGGCGCGTCTGTTGTTGGGGCCCCTCGGGCGTGTGGGCCCAACCACGCACTTCAACGGCTCGCAAGCTCGCGGCGGGACCCTCGGGCGTGTGGGCCCAACCCGTACTAACAGAAACTGCCGTGTGCTGGCCTCAGCGCACGGCAGTTTCTGTTGCTGCCGTAATGGCCAGAAGTTGTTGGTAGCTCAGGGACAGCATGGCCTGGTGACTGCCGGCGCCCGCCCACAACACGGGGTATTGCGCAAGATCGGTGTCCAAGAATGCTCTCAGGGGAGCCGGATGGCCCAAGGGTGCCACTCCGCCAACAGGCTGGCCAGCGTGCTTGAGGACAAAATCCGGATCGGCCCGACTAATTTTGGGCAGGCCATGCTGGCGCGCAACCATTTTCACGTCGACCTTTGCGGCTCCGCTGGCCAGGATCAGCAAGGGAGCGCCGTCGCACTCAAAAATCAGGCTGTTGGCGATGGCGCCGACGTCGCAGCCGAGGGCGGCCGCCGCTGCGGCCGCTGTCGCTACGGATTCGGGGACGAGCAAGACGGTGTCCGCCAGTCCAGCGGCTGCCAGGGAAGCCCGCACATTCTCAACAATAGGATCAGCAACGAATGATTCGGCAGTATTTTGATCAGTCACACGCCAAGTTTACGACAGCCTTGCAGTCCAAGAAGGGGGCAGGGCCTGGCCTACAGCCCTTGGGCGTCCAGGATGGCGTCCTCGGCTTCTTCGGCGGTGGGACGTGCTCCTGGCTTGCGGACCTTGGGATGCTTCCGAGGATGGAAGGCTGATCCCCTGCCGTAAAGCTCTTCGACGGGAATGCCCGATTCCTCGGCCTCCAGGGCATCAAATTCATCGTTTCTTCGCTGCATTCTTGCGGCGTAACCAAATCCAAAGAAGGCCAAAACGCCAAAGGCAATCCATTGCATCGCGTAGCTCAGGTGTGAGCCTTCATCGATGGATGGGGCCGGGAATGCCACGGGATTGCTGGCGGCTGCAGGACTCTCCGTGGCAAGTTGGCCGTACGCACCTGTCTTGACGGGATAGCCCAGTTGCGCCGCATAGTCATTGAGCTCAATCGAAGCCAATTGGCCAACTGGTGCACCGCGATCAAGTTTTGGTTCGGGGGGCTTGAGCCGGGCAACTACTTCAATTACGCCAGATTCGGGCTGGGGAATGATGTCTGGATGGCCCGCTTCCTTGTTGCCAATGGGTAGCCATCCACGGTCAATGATGACGGTTTCGCCATTGCTGAGCTTGAAGGGGACCAGGACCTCATAGCCGGGAGCCCCGTTGAGCGGGCGGTTGCGGACAATCCGCTGGTCGTCCGTGATGTAGTTGCCCACCATGCGCACCTGGGTCCATTCCTTGGCCAGGTCCAGATCATCAAAGTTGCCGGCAACGTCGTTGTAATCAACAATGGTTCCCGAATAGTTTTGCTGAATTTTGGTGATATTTTCCACAACAGCATTGCGCCGGTTCATTTGCCAATTTCCCAAGGCCACACAGGCCATGGCAAAGACGAGTGCCAGTGCGAAGTAGCCCAGCCACCTACTGGAGAAGAGGAACTTATAGGTCTTCATAAACTAGGCGGAATCCTTAGGGCTCATGGGCAGGGTTTCTTTCCACAGTGAACGGCTCTGCAAATAATCTTCAAGCCAGGCCACATGCTCGCTGCAGGCCAACCAGGTTTTACGGCGCTCCGGCGTGTGAATCTTCGGGTTGTTCCATAACAGCTTCATGGTTGCAATCTCGCGGCACCCCTTGCGTGAGCAGATGGCAGGAACGGAGGCGTCTGAAGGTTTGGGTGTGGCATTCGGGTCACCGGGCAGCAGATCAAAGATGTTCATGGTGTTCCTGTCCGGGTTGGTCTGGTCCGGTGTCGCCGGCTGTGTCCTCTTCGTCGGGGACGATTTCTCCCGTAAGGATGTCGCCTTGCTGGCTCTCGGCGTCGTCCATTGGCGCGGAACCGCCAGCAACCTCATTGAGGGGAGCGGCGTCGAGCAGGTCTACCGTTTCTTGATGATTGACGTCTGCGGCACCGTTGGCGATGACCACAGCCACCCACGGGAGCAAGACCGCGCCAATCACGGGAATAAGTCGGTACCAGCCGTCAAAGAGGAAGATGGCGCCTATGCACACCATGCGGATTCCCATGGTGACGGCATATTTGACCATGCGCTGACGCATCTCATCGCTGTGGGCCGGTACGGCGTTGGTAATCGTGGGAACTTCGGTGGCTGACGCGCCATGACTGTACTTGCTGCGCCGGCCGGCACCGAACTTCGGCGTAGCTGATTGCTCTTTCATCACCCTCCAAGGGACACCTCCATTCTGTCACCGCAGCTGTACACAACCAAAAGTCAACTGTGTGGTGTTGGCCCTTTCACCGTAGGATTCGTTAACTAGAGTTGATGTATCTGTGTCAGTTTTATGAGTTTGTTTTCTATGTTTGATTTCTACGGAGGAATACATGAGTGCACCGGCAGGCGAAGAGAGCCAGGGCCGCAGTGTCTTGGTTACCGGCGGTAATCGAGGCATTGGTTTGGCCATTGCACAGGCCTTTTTGGCCAATGGTGACAAAGTTGCCGTGACGTACAGGAGCCCGTCTGAGCTGCCCGAGGGAATCCTTGGCGTTCAGGCCGACGTCACCGACGCCGCGTCCATCGATGCAGCGTTTACCGAGGTGGAAGCCGCCCACGGTCCCGTCGATGTACTGGTGGCCAATGCCGGCATCACCAAGGACACGTTGTTGCTGCGCATGAGCGAAGACGATTTCACCTCCGTGGTTGACACCAACCTGACCGGCGCCTTCCGTGTGATCAAGCGCGCATCCAAGGGCATGATCCGCAAGCGCAAGGGACGTGTTGTTCTGATCTCCTCCGTGGTGGGGCTGTACGGCTCACCGGGCCAGATCAACTATGCAGCTTCCAAGGCCGGCCTGGTTGGCATTGCCCGCTCCCTGACCCGTGAACTCGGTTCACGCGGCATCACGGCAAACGTGGTGGCGCCCGGATTCATTAGCACCGACATGACTGCCGCGCTGCCTGAGGAAACCCAGAAGCAGTACCTCTCCACGATTCCGGCAGCCCGCTTTGCCTCCGCCGAAGAAGTAGCCAACGTTGTCCGCTGGATTTCCAGCGACGAGGCCTCCTACATCTCAGGTGCTGTCATCCCCGTTGACGGCGGTTTGGGAATGGGCCACTAACTCCACGCAGGAACGCAGCCTTCCATATCGGTGCGGATCCGCACCGATATGATGCTTGAAGGGTTCCGCAGGTGGCGTTGACCATCTGACTTACTGAATTAACCGTTGAAACTTAAGGATATTTTTATGGGAAAGCTTGACGGAAAGACAGCCATTGTCACCGGTTCTTCACGCGGCGTAGGCGCCGATGTGGCCAAGTTCCTTGCAGCCGAAGGTGCTGCCGTGGTGGTCAACTACCGCCAGAAGGCGCCGCGCGCCAACAAAGTTGTGGCCGAGATTATCGCCGCTGGCGGCCGCGCCGTGGCCATTGGGGCGGACCTGACCACGCAGGAAGGCGTACAGGCCCTGGTCAGTGCCGCCCTGGAGAACTTCGGTTCGCTGGACCTGGTGGTTCTGAACGCCTCTGGCGGAATGGAATCCGGCATGGCAGCGGACTACGCCCTGCAGCTCAACCGTGATGCCCAGGTCAACCTGCTGAACGCGGCAATGCCCGTCCTGCCGGCCGGCTCACGCGTGGTCTTCGTCACGAGTCACCAGGCGCACTTCATTGAAACCGTGCCCACCATGCCCGAGTACCTGCCTGTCGCCAAGAGCAAGCGTGCTGGCGAGGATGCACTGCGCGCCTTGATCCCCAACCTGGCGCTCGAGGACATCTCCCTTGTGGTGGTTTCCGCCGACATGATCGAGGGAACTGTCACGGCCACCCTGCTGGACCGGGCCAACCCGGGCGCCATCGAGGCTCGCCGCGCCGAGGCCGGCCGCCTTTACTCTGTTTCTGAATTTGCTGCCGAGATCGCCAAGATGGCCACGGCCGATGTCCCCACCGGACACACCGAGTACGTTGGCGGAGCTGAGTCCTTTAAGTAGGCCCCAACCAAATAGGCCTCAATAAACAACGAGCCCGGTTCCGTCCGCACTAGCGGACCAGGAACCGGGCTCGTTGTTTTTGGCTTAGGGCTCGTGAATGTCCGCCAAGGCCAAAGCCACGTCAAGGTTGGGCAAGTTGATCTGGGCATCGGCCACCGCCCGGACAGCAGGCTTCGCGTTGAATGCCACACCAAGGGCTGCGGCGGCCATCATGTCAAGATCGTTGGCGCCATCTCCAATGGCCATCGTGGCTTCCTTGGCGATTCCGGACTCCGCACTCCAAAGGCGCAATTGAACGGCTTTTGCAGCACGGTCCACAACAGCCCCGGATACTTTCCCGGTGAGGTGGCCGTCAACGATTTCAAGATCATTGGCCATGGAATAGTCCAGTCCCAGACGCTGGGCCAGCGGGGCAAGGATTTGGGAGAACCCGCCCGAGACGGCCGCCACCACATGACCGGCAGCTTTGGCCTGTGCCACAAGCCGTTCGGCACCCACCGACAGCTTGATCGTGGCGCCCACCTCGGCCAGCACGCTTTCAGGCAGTCCGGCAAGTGTTGCAACCCGGTGGTGCAGGCTCTCGGCAAAATCCAGCTCGCCGCGCATGGCAGCCTCTGTCACCCGGGTGACCTCCGCCTCGGTGCCGGCATGCGCTGCAAGGAGCTCAATGACCTCTTGCTGGATGAGCGTGGAATCAACGTCCATGATGATGAACTTTCGTTCTGCATGGCGTAGCGAGTCAGGGACGACGGCGGTGCTCAGCTCACCAGCGCCGGCCTCGGCAAGTGCTGCCCGCAAGCGGCTGAGCCGTGCGGTGCCCTGGGCGTTGGTGGTGCCAGCCGGATTGAGGGAGCCAAGTTCAAGGACGACGGCCTCGAAACCGGGATGGCTCTCGCTCCGTTCGGCTGTGACCGTGTAGCCATGTTCAGCCAGTACCGTCCGGACTCTTTCAAGGGCGGCTGGGCTGAGCGTTTTGGCATAGCTGACTGCTGTAAAAGTGGAGGGCATGGGGTCAATTCTATCCGTTGCACCCCCTGCGCCCGTAAATTGTGGCTCAACGCCGCTCAAGATAGGTGCTCCCAGTTAGCGCTTGCCGCCCCTCGTGTCATAGGGTCATTACTTATGAGTGAAGTTCTGGGATTGGCCGGTGTCAGCGTGGTCCGCGGCACCAAAACACTGTTGGATAACGTCGATTGGCGCGTCGCCGAAGGTGAGCGCTGGGTCATTTTGGGGCCCAACGGCGCCGGCAAGAGCACCCTCCTGCAGATTGCGGGTGCCCGCATGCACCCCACCCGCGGCGTTGCGGGCATCTTGGATGAGGTTCTCGGGGCCGTTGACGTCTTCGAGCTCCGCCCACGCATTGGTGTAGCCTCGGCGAACCTTGCCCACCAAATCCCTGGGAATGAAAAAGTTTTGAACGTCGTGGTCACAGCCTCCTACGGCGTTACCGGGCGCTGGCGTGAGGATTACGAGCGCGACGACGAGCGCCGCGCCTTCGGCCTCTTGGAGGAATGGGGGGTCTCCACTTTCTTCAATCGCCCCTTCGCATCCTTGAGCGACGGCGAACGCAAGCGCGTGCAAATCGCCCGCGCCTTGATGAGCGATCCTGAACTTCTTCTGCTGGATGAGCCCGGCGCCGGACTTGATCTCGCCGGTCGTGAAGGCCTGGTCAAGCGACTGAGCGAATTGGCAGCCGATCCCATGGCCCCAAGCACGGTATTGGTAACGCACCACCTCGAGGAAATCCCGCCCGGATTCACTCACGCGCTGCTTTTGCGTGACGGTGCCGTAGTTGCCCAGGGCCCTATCGCCTCAGTGATGAGCGAAGAAAACTTGAGCACCACCTTCGGCCTCCCGCTGACTGTTTCCAACAACGCAGGACGTTACACGGCAACCGCACGCCACTAGGACGCGCACTCGTTCGTCCCCAGGTTCCAATTCCGTCCCATTCGCTAGGATCCCGCTACAACCGTGAACGCGCTTGAATCAATCTTTGTCCTGCTGGGCGGGCTGTGGGCCGGAACCATCAACACCGTGGTGGGCTCCGGAACGCTTGTTACGTTTCCGATCCTGATTGCTTTGGGCATTGCCCCGGTCATGGCTGTTGTCAGCAACGCCATGGGATTGATTGCCGGGGGAGTCTCCGGAACCTGGGGGTATCGCCGGGAACTGAAGGGCATGGGTCGGAATCTGGCGCGGCTGGTACCGGCCTCCTTGCTCGGTGGCGTCACCGGCGCCTATCTGCTTCTGCACCTGCCCGAAGAGGTTTTCCACCTTGTGGCGCCCATCTTGATTGTTGTGGCTCTGGCCCTGGTTATCTTCCAGCCCAAGCTACAGGTGGCCATCAAGAAACGCCGCGAAAGTGCCCCTTCAGCACGGTCCCACGATCTCGTTATGGTGCTGCTAGTTTTCATTGCCGGTGTTTACGGTGGCTACTTCGTGGCCGCCCAGGGCGTCCTGCTGGTCGCGATCCTCGGCATCTATATGCGGGGGACGCTCCAAAACGCCAATGCCGTGAAAAACGTCCTGTCACTGACTGTCAATATTGTGGCAGCCATCTCTTACCTGCTCTTCGCCCCGGACAAGATCATTTGGAGCATTGTGGGCTTGATCGCCGTCAGCTCCTTGATCGGCGGATTTGTGGGTGCGCGCATTGGCCGCAAACTGCCGCCCGTGGTTCTACGTACCGTCATTGTGCTGCTTGGTCTGGTGGCACTATTCTTCATGATTCAGAAACTGGTGGCGGCATGATTATCCATATCGACGATGCGGCGGATCCGCGCGTCAGCGATTACCTTTCCTTGACGGATGTGCAGTTGCGCAAGGTCAAGGAACCGGCCGAGGGATTGTTCATTGCCGAGAGCCTGAAGGTTATCCGCCGCGCGCTGGCCGCAGGCCACGAACCGCGATCGTTCTTCATGATAGAGCGCTGGCTGCCTGATTTGGCGAGCATTCTGGCCGAGTACGAGCATGTGCCAACGTATGTAGGAACCGCAGAGGTTCTGGAAGCTATTACCGGGTTCAATCTCCATCGTGGTGCCATGGCGGCCATGCACCGTCCCGCCCCGGCCGACATTCCAGTGCTCCTTGCCGGTGCGCGCCGAATTGCCGTTCTGGAGGACATTGTTGATCACACCAATATTGGCGCGATCTTCCGCTCAGCAGCGGCGTTGGGTGTGGATGCGGTCCTCGTGACGCCTCGCTGCGCCGATCCTTTGTACCGGCGCAGTATCCGGGTCAGCATGGGCACAGTGTTTCAGGTCCCGTGGGCTCGTCTGCCTGAATGGCCTGAGGGTATGGGCCTCCTCCGAGAGGCAGGATTTACGACGGCGGCACTTGCCCTGGTGCCGGAATCGTTGACGATCTCCCAGCTTGCGGCCCGAGACGATGAAAAGTTGGCGCTGATTTTGGGAACTGAAGGGGATGGGCTCAGCGCACGGACATTGGCCCAAGCCGACCATGCCGTCATGATCCCCATGAAAGCTGGCGTGGACTCACTCAACGTTGCTGCCGCCAGCGCCGTGGCCTTCTTCGCCACTGCCCTTGACCGCTAGGCTGGGGCCATGAAACTCGATGAAAAGGTCCCTGATTTCGCCCTGCCAGATCAACATGGCACGCTGCGGACGTTAGCGGAATTGACGGCCAACGGACCCCTGGTGATTTTCTTTTATCCTCGCGCTGGTAGCGGCGGCTGTACTACTGAAGCCTGCCATTTCCGAGACCTGCAGGCCGAGTTTGCGGCCGCCGGGGCCTCGATCGTTGGTATCAGCACCGACGCCGAAGACGTGCAACTCCAATTCGCTACGAAAAACTCGCTGACCTACCCTCTCTTGAGTGACCGCAACGGTGCGGTGGCAGATTTGTTCAGGGTCCGGCGTCGTTTGTTGGCAAAATCACTCCCCATCAAGCGGTCTACGTTCATTGTGGACAGCCAAGGAATCCTGCGGTTCGCCGTCTCAAGTGAAACGAATATGGTGTTGCACGCCGACCAGGCGCTGGCCGCCCTGGCAACGCTGGCCTGAAGGTGCCCTTGAGCGGTCAGCGAATCCTGCCGCGGCTTGGCGAAATGGCCGCAAGCCGGTAAAGTTTCTAGCTGGTCCTAGTGACCATTACATTCATCAGTCTGGCAAAAACCAGACGATACACTCTGAGGTTTACAGTGAAGCAGAACATTCACCCGAAGTACGAAGCAATCGTTTTCAACGACCTGGCTTCAGACACCAAGTTCCTGACGCGCTCCACCGCGACGTCCAGCAAGACCATTGAATGGGAAGATGGCAACACCTACCCCGTCATCGACGTCGAAATCTCCTCGGAGTCACACCCGTTCTACACGGGCAAGCAGCGCATCATGGACAGTGCCGGCCGCGTGGAGCGCTTCAACGCTCGCTTCGCCGGCTTTGGCAAGAAGTAATACTTCTTACCAACGCTTTCTCAAAGCAGGGTCCGCACCTTTTGGTGCGGGCCCTGCTTTTTCGCTCTGGCTGGCGACCTGTTGATCTTCCCGCGCAGGCCGAATCGGGGCTGAGTTTGCTAGGTAGGGGAGTGGGTAGGGAAGATAGGTGTATGGCTTCTGAACTACATGGTGAATACAAGGTCCACGGCGGAAAACTAGTGGTGGTGGACTGTTCGGTCACCGATGGCAGGCTCGGAGGTGTCCGTGTTAGCGGAGACTTCTTCCTTGAGCCCGATGAAGCCCTCGATGCGATCAATGCGGCGCTGAATGGGCTCTCCTCCGATCTCCCGGCCGCGGACATCGCCGATGCCGTCACGGCCGCATTGCCCAGTGATGCCGTGCTCTTTGGTTTCTCCGCCCAGGCTGTTTCCATTGCCGTGCGGCGGGCCCTAACCCGGGCCTCCAGCTGGGTGGACCACGAATGGGACATCATCGCCCCCACGGTGCTCCCAACGGCCATCAACGTGGCACTCGATGAGGTCCTCACGGAAGAGGTAGGCGCTGGTCTGCGGAACCCCACACTGCGTTTTTGGGACTGGGAAGAGCCCTCGGTTGTTATTGGCAGCTTCCAATCTGTGCGCAATGAAGTGGATCCGGCAGGCGTCGACAAATACGGGATCAACGTGGTTCGTCGCATCACCGGTGGCGGCGCCATGTTCATGGAGGCAGGCAATTGCATCACCTACTCCCTGTACCTGCCTCAGACCTTGGTGGACGGACTTACCTTTGAAGACTCTTACAAATACCTCGACACCTGGGTCATGGCTGCCCTTGAATCCATGGGAATCGAGGCCTTCTACGTACCCCTCAACGACATCGCCACGAGTCAAGGGAAGATCGGCGGCGCTGCACAAAAGCGCTTGGGTAACGGGGCCATGCTCCACCACGTCACGATGAGTTATGACATTGACGCCGACAAAATGGTTCAGGTGTTGCGCATCGGCAAGGAAAAGCTATCGGACAAGGGCACCCGCTCGGCTAAGAAGCGTGTGGATCCACTCCGGCGCCAAAGCGGCATGACCCGCCAAGAGATCTTGACTCGCATGTCCGAGACCTTTGCCGATCGCTACGGAGCCACGCAGGCCCACCTGACGGACGAGGAGCTGAGCGAGGCGGCACGCAGGGTTGAGAGCAAGTTTGGCACTCAGGAGTGGCTGCACCGCGTCCCGTAGGAGAGCAGCCGCAGCATCGTATTGCCGGTGGTTGGCAGGCCTGCGTTGGAATAGCTAAAGCTCCACCTATTCCAACGCAGGCCTGCCGTTGATGTTATGCCTGCTGCGCTTGGGCCCTCAGTGCACGGACTAGCTGATCACGCTGTTCCAGCACGATCCGGCGGAGTCCATGAGCAGCCGTCGTAGTGCTGCCAAGCCACGCGTCGGTCCTGACCACCACAGGATGACGCTCGGGTTCAGTTCCTGGCAGCAGATCCTGATGCGCAGGGAAAAGTCCCCGCACAATCCGGCCGGCAATTTCCAGGCTGCGCCCGTTCCAGACTCTCTCGATGGCCTGGAAATAGGGTTCTGTGTAAGGATCCAGCAAGTCAGGGCCGGCCATGGTGAAGCCGGCGATCGTAGCACCCAGGAGTTGATTGCTCAGCGTCTCCTCTTCTACGATCTCCATCCAGCGTAGGCTCTTGAGCTGCACGTCCGGCAGGGCTGCAATGGCCGTGCAATGACTTGCCCGGTATTCGGCAGTGGTGTTGGCCGCAAGCTCTGCATCCAATTCCTGCTTCGTAGCGGCGCCTCGAGCGGCCAGCTGCTGCCACAACAGCCAGCGCAGGCTGCCGTCAACGCTCAAGCCAGTCGGGACAGCCCGGCCTGACAGCAACGCGCGGCTGAACTTGATCAGGGAATCGGTGCCCCGTCCCAGCCTTGCCAAAGTGCGTGCCCAAACCAGCTGTTCGTCGCTGGACGGGACCGCGTTGGCCAGATGGGTTGTCACACCGGCAATCAAGCGCTCACGGGCTGCGGGACGGTTCGCGGCGGGGCAATAAGAGTTCAGTGCCTCGAGGGCGTTGTCGGCCAGGGTTTGCAGGAGGCTGATATCGCTGTCTCCGCCAGCCTGGTCCACCACGGCGGCGAGATATTGCTCAGCAGGCAACAGGGCATCGCGGGTGGCGTTCCATAGTGCGGACCAGACAAGGCTGCGTGAAAGTGGATCTGCAATGGTCTTTACCGCGGTCAACGCGGTGGCGAGGGATCCGGCGTCGAACCTGACTTTGGCGTAGCTGTGGTCCTCGTCGTTGATCAGCAGTAGATCGGGGGTTGGCAGGCCCGCCGCACGGGGCACTTCCGTCACTTCCCCGGCCACATCGAGAGTGATCGAATGCGTGCGAACCAAAGATCCGGCGTCGTACATGAAGATGCCCACGGTCAACCGGTGTGGACGCAGGGCCTCAAGACCCGTGATGGGGTCTATGGCGTCCTGGCGGATGGACAAGGAGGCGATCTTGCCGTCGGCCGTTTTGATGGACGGGGCCAGGGTAGACATGCCCGAGGTTTGCAGCCACAGTTTGGCCCACTCGCTCAGGTCACGGCCGGACGCGGCGCTCAAAGGCGCCAGGAGGTCGTTGAGCTTGGTATTGGAGTACTGGTGAGTCTTGAAGTACTCGCGAGATCCGGCAACAAAGGCGTCCTGCCCAACATAGGCCACCAGTTGCTTCAGCGCTGAGGCACCTTTGGCATAGGTGATGCCGTCAAAGTTGGCCTTGGCGGCTTCGAGGTCCGGAATATCTGCGGTAATTGGATGCGTTGTGGGCAATTGGTCCTGGGTGTAAGCCCAGGCCTTCCGCTGGCTGGCGAACATGGTCCACGCCTTGGGACCCCAGGGGGTTGCCTCGGCAACGGCCAAGTTGCCCATGAAATCGGCGAAGGACTCCTTCAGCCACAGATCGTCCCACCAGCTCATGGTGACAAGGTCACCAAACCACATGTGTGCCATCTCGTGCATGATGGTGGTGGCGCGCCGTTGATAAGCCGTATCGGTGGTGCGCGACGTGTAAATGTAAGCCTCGGTAAAGGTGACAAGTCCAGGGTTTTCCATGGCACCCAGGTTGTACTCGGGAACAAATGCCTGGTCATATTTCCCGAACGGATAGGGGAAATCGAAGAGTTCGTTGAAGTACTTCAGGCCGGCCTTGGTGACCTTGAAAATCTCAGCGGTGTCAAAGTGCGGCGCCAAGGACGCGCGGCAATAGGCCGCCAAGGGGATTTCGAGCGTTTCGCCGGGGTGTGAGCTTTCGTCACCGAAAACCATGGAGAAGTGGTCCTGAGCCTTGAAATACGGGCCGGCCAGAATGGTGGTGATGTAGGTGGAAATAGGTGCGGTCGTGGCGAAGTCCCAGCGGCTCGCACCGGTTTCTGGCAGCTCGGCACGGTTGGTGATCGATTGGTTCGAGGCCACTTCCCAGTCGCTATTGGCCGTGACATGAAAGGTGAAAGGAGCCTTGAGATCAGGCTGTTCAAAGTTTGCAAAGACGCGGCGGGCATCGGCCGGTTCGTACTGTGTGTAGGTGTAGGTTTGGCCGTCTGCCGGATCTACGAAGCGGTGCAAACCCTCGCCGCTGCTGGAGTAGGCCGCCGTGGCGCAAACAGTCACCTCATTGTCAGCAGCCAGGGTGGGGAGGTTGATCCGCTGTGCGTCAACAACGTCCGCAACATTGAGTTGTTCGCCGTTGAGCTCAACCGATTCGACACTCAGGCCAATGAAGTCAAGAAACGTGCCGGCCGTACCGGTGGCCGAAAATTTGATGATGGTGCGGCTGGAAAATCCCGGAATGCTCAGGTCGGCGGCCTGGCACAGGTCCAGGTCGACGTCGTAGTGGTGGACACTGACGCGGGCTTTTCGGGCTGCTGCTTCGCTGCGCAAAAGATTAAAATTGGACACCATTTCATTCAATCATGGTTCCGTTCCAACCTCCGTCACGATGGGCACTGGTGGAGGATCAACGCCGTCCTGGGTTTCGGGGAGAGGCGGCCTGAGTGCCAAATGTGAAGTGGGTGACCGGCGACGCTGTGGCGCCCTGCGCGCGGTAGAACGCTAGTGCCCCCACATCTGCGTCGTCAGCTGGGACGAATATTTCGTGGATGCCTTCCAATGCTGCGGCGGCGCGCAGTTCCTGTATCAGGCTGGCCGCGATGCCGCGCCGTTGGTGGTCTTCCCGCACCGCCAGATCGTAGATAAGTATCTCTGACGAAGGGGAGCGGGTCATGGGCAATGTGTGTCCGGTGAGTCCACCTACCGCCTCCTTACCGTCAAAGGCCGCAATCGCCCAGAAGGAATCACGGCTGAGAAGCTCCTGAACGTATCCGCCGGGGAGGTCCTGGAGGCCCTCCTCAAACACGGCGGCCATCATCGCAATCATTTGGGCAGCCACGGTCTCGTCGCCGGGGCGCAGCCGTCGGATCTCCACCATGGGTCGATCATGCCATGCCTTTATTGCAGAATCTACGACATCGCACGAGACCGTGCGGCGTTTAGCCGGCCATGAGGTGCACGGCACCGAACGCCAACGAGGCAATGAGGGCCCACGAGCACAACGCCATAACGGTTGCGCGCAGACCCGTCTCCAATAGATCCCGCACCCGCACACTGGAGCCGAGACCAAACAGGGCAGCACCCAATGCAATGTCCTGGATCAACGCGCCGCCTTCGATGACACCGTCAGCCAGCCAGCCGGTGCTTCGCAGTGCAGCCATGACTAGAAATCCCACTACGAATAGGGGAACCAAGGGCGGAAACTTCGGGGCCGTGCCCGCATTTGTGAGCAGGTGCGCGCGGGCTTGCCGTTTGCGTTCGATCGCACCGGCAACGCCAACAATTGGAGCCAGCAGCACCACGCGCGTCAACTTGACCACCACGGCGGCGCTCAAGGCAACCGCTCCGGCCGTCTGTGCCGTGGCCACCACCTGACCCACATCATGCACGCCTGCGCCAACCCACTGGCCAAATTGCAGGGGAGATAGCCCCAACGGGGTCATCAGCAGCGGCAGGATGCCAATCGCGAGTGTGCCACACAGGGTCACGAGGGCAACTGGGAGCACGGTATCTTCGTGCCGGGTTCCCTTCACGGCTGCCATGGCCCCAATGGCCGAGGCCCCGCAGATGGAAAAGCCAGTGGCGATCAACAGCGGTGTGTCTCCACTGAGCCTAAACAGCCTTCCCAAGGCCAAGGTTCCGGCAAAACTGAGCACCACCACGGCTACCACCAGCAGCACACTGACCCAGCCGAGATTCATAATGTCGCTGAGGCTCAGCTTCAGGCCGAGGAACACAATGCCCACCCGCATGAGGTGTTTGCCGGCAAAATTCAGCCCCGCCCGCCATGGACCCTGGCACAGGGCAGAACTGCCAGGCAGGTTCACAGCCGCAATGCCAAGGACGACGGCGACTGTCATGGCAGGCAGCATCGGCACCAAGCGATGGACCATGAGAGAAACGGCAACCGCCAGTAGGGCAGCGGCGAGGCCCGGCGCCAGGGTTCGCACCCTAGCGCCAAAGGCGGGGCTGGCGCCGTCGGGCTTTACCACGGGCTGGGCTTGTAGTCCTTCAGGAATACCCCGAATTGGTCTTCTCCGGACTCGCCCATCACGATCGGGTCGTAAACGCGGGCCGCGCCGTCGACCAGGTCCAAGGGGGCATGGAAGCCCTCCTCGGCCAAACGCACCTTTGTGAAGTGCGGGCGTTCATCGGTAATCCAACCTGTGTCCACCGCTGTCATCAGGATTCCGTCTTCGTCCAGCATTTCTTGGGCGCTGGTGCGTGTCAGCATGTTCAATGCTGCCTTGGCCATGTTGGTGTGTGGGTGACCGGGGCCCTTGTAAGCGCGGGAGAACTGGCCTTCCATGGCGGAAACGTTCACGATGTATTTGCGATTGGCATCCGAGGCCTTCATGGCCGGTCGCAGGCGCGAAACCAGCAAGAAAGGGGCGGTGACGTTGCAGAGCTGAACTTCCAGCATTTCCAGGGGATCAACCTGGTCGACAACCTGCGTCCAGCTATTGATCGTGGCCAGGTCCGGGACCAGGCCACCGGCGTCAATGGCAGTTCCAGCCTCGATGCGTTCCAACGATGCGGAGCCCATTGAGAGGGCCAAGGCAGCGATTTCATCGCCCGCAAGTTGGGGCTTGTCCATCATCTGGGTGGCCAGCGCCAGCGGGTGCTTGTCATGCGCGTGACCAAAAGTCACCAGCTCCGGCATGGGGGAATCGGTGGGCAGTTCCTCAAGCTCGGCGTCGACCAGCGGCTTGTAGGCATTGCCCGAGCGACGAACCGTCTGGGCGGCGTTGTTGATGATGATGTCGATGGGTCCGGCCTCAATAAGTGAGTCGGTCAGGGCCACCACCTGAGTGGGGTCGCGGAGGTCGATTCCAACTATGCGCAGCCGGTGGAGCCAATCAGCGCTGTCTTCCATTGCCGCGAACCGGCGGGCGGCGTCCTTCGGGAATCGCGTGGTGATGGTGGTATGAGCCCCGTCTCGCAGGAGACGCAGAGCAATGTACATGCCAATCTTGGCGCGCCCACCGGTCAGCAAGGCACGTTTGCCGGTCAGGTCCGTGCGGGCGTCTCGTTTGGAGTGGTTAAAGGCGGCGCACTCCGGGCACAACTGGTGGTAAAACGAATCCACCTGCGTGTAGTGCTGCTTGCAGATGTAACAGGGGCGGGAACGCAGAAGCGTTCCCGCCGTAGCACCTGTGGTTGACGGCTTGAGCTTGTTGCCCCGAGTTTCATCGTCGATGCGATCCGGTGCCGCTGTTGCTGTTTTGGCAAGAACGGCCTTGTCTGCGTCATTGATAGCGTCGCGCTTTACATTGCGGCGGTATCGCTTGACTGCTTTAAACATCTTTCCTGTTGCCCGGCGAACCAGGACATAGTCGGGATGTTCTTCGTCATAGACATGGATGCTTTCCAAAACCTTGATGCAATTTTGGATTTCTTCGGGGGTTAAGTCAGGGGCAGTCACCTCGCAATTTTAGCCTCTTCGACGGACACCGCCGACCCAATGGCAATGATCTGGTTTTCCACGACCTGGTCGAGGGTATCTTGAGCAATGTCGTCGTTGCCGACTGCAAGGGCAAGGGCTTCTGGAATTTCAGCAGCTGCCGCCAACGACAAGGCCCGTTCGGCCTCATCCGGGACCGGGACAATTTGGCCCTTGCTCAAGACGGTCAATCCCGACTCCGTCACGGCAAAGCCGCGAGCCAAATCCAGTGCGGGATCAAGGCCAATGGTGGCCCCGGCTGGAATTTTGACGTTCTTGTCAATGATGGCCCTGCGTACGACGGCGCCAGCGCCGACGCTTACCTTGTCCATAAGGACAGAGTCCTGGACACGGGCACCCGTGGCAACGAAGACGTCATTGGAAAGCACCGAGTTTTCCACGACGCCACCGGAAACCACAACACCCGGGGCAACAATGGAGTCCAGTGCGGCTCCAACAGAGTTGTGCTCCCCACGAACGAACTTCGCCGGCGGTGAGGTGGTTCCACGGGTGAAGATCGGCCAAGCCCTGTTGTACAGGTTAAAGACGGGCACGGGGGAAATCAGGTCCATGTGGGCGTCGTAGTACGAATCGATCGTCCCAACGTCACGCCAGTAGTTACGGTCCCGATCTGTTGCATCCGGGATGTCATTGGTGGAGAAGTCATAGACGTAGGCTTCGTTTCGGTCTACGAAGTACGGGATGATGTCGCCACCCATGTCATTCTTCGTGTTTTCCTTGACCGCGTCCTTCTCAAGCGCCTCAACGAGGGCATCGGCGTCGAAGACGTAGTTGCCCATGGAAGCCAGGAACTGGTTCGGGGCATCGGGCAGGCCCGGAGTTGATTCGGGCTTCTCGACAAAAGCGGAAATCTTGTGGGCGCCAATTGCGCCGGCAACTTCCTCGCCGTCAACCTCGATAACACCGAACTGGTCCGCCATTTCCAACGGCTGGCGGACGGCGGCTACCGTGGCGCGGGCGCCAGACGCGATGTGGCTTTGAACCATCTGCTCAAAGTCCATGCGGTACACGTGGTCCGCGCCGACCACAACAACAATGTCCGGTTCGGCGTCGACAATAAGGTTCATGGACTGATAAATGGCGTTTGCGCTGCCTAGGAACCAGCTCTTTCCGCGCCGCTGCTGAGCGGGTACGGAGGCCACGTAATTCCCCAACTGTGTTGACATACGCCATGTCTCAGAAATATGACGGTCCAAACTATGCGACTTGTATTGAGTCAGCACCACAATCTTCAAATATCCAGAATTTGCCAAATTAGACAAGGCAAAGTCGACCAACCGAAAACCCGCAAAGGGAACGGCTGGTTTTGCACGGTCTGCTGTCAAGGGCATCAACCGTTTGCCCTCACCGCCTGCTAATACGATCGCCAGAACTTTCTTTACTGACATGATCCAACCTCCGACAGCTTGGTATAGATGCGCTTCGTTGCGCCATGTGCGGGTCACAACAACTTCACACTAGAACAATTTCGTCCGGACAGACTACCTTGAGTATGTGCGTATAGATATTGTGACGAAAGAATTTCCGCCCGAGATTTATGGAGGCGCCGGTGTCCATGTTGCCGAGCTTAGCCGTGTCCTCGCAGCGAAGGTCGATTTGAGGGTTCACGCCTTTGGCAAACCTCGAGATGCGGACTTTCACGGAGCGACGGTCAGCTCGTATGAAAACCTGCCCGAACTCGATGGCGCTAACGCCGCTGTGCAAACTCTTGGCGTTGATCTTCAGATAGTTCCCGAGATCGCAGGCTCCAGCCTTGTGCATTCACATACGTGGTACGCAAACATGGCCGGCCATATGGCGGCGTTGCTGCACGGCATTCCGCACGTCTTGAGCGCCCATAGTTTGGAGCCGCTGCGCCCTTGGAAAGCCGAGCAGCTCGGCGGCGGCTATGCCGTTTCCTCGTGGGTGGAGAAGACTGCTTATGAAGGCGCAGCCGCCATTATTGCCGTGTCCGATGGTATGCGTCAGGACATCCTGCGCAGCTACCCGGATGTGGACCCCGAGAAGGTCAAGGTAATCCACAACGGGATCGACGTTGCCTCATGGCAGCGCGATGAGAAGGATGACGCCGTCCGAGCACTTGGCATCGATCCGGACCGTCCCAGCGTTGTTTGGGTTGGTCGAGTGACGCGTCAGAAGGGTGTGCCGTACCTGTTGAAGGCCGCCGCAGCACTGCCGCCCGAGGTTCAGCTGGTGCTTTGCGCCGGTGCGGCCGATACTCCAGCTTTGGGTGCAGAGGTCAACGCCCTGATTGAGGGTCTCAAGGCTGAGCGTGACGGTGTTGTGGTCATCGAACGGATGTTGCCCAGGGCCGAACTGATTCAGGTTCTCAGCCACGCCACTGTCTTTGCTTGCCCGTCCATTTATGAACCCTTGGGAATTGTGAACCTGGAAGCTATGGCCTGCGGTGCAGCTGTTGTTGCCAGTGCTACCGGCGGTATTCCTGAAGTGGTAGCCCACGGTGAGACTGGTTTACTGGTTCCCCTTGAACAGGTTTCCGATGGAACCGGGACTCCTCTTGATCCGGATAAGTTCGTTGCTGACTTTGCCGCGGCAATGATCGAGGTGGTTAACGATCCCGCCCGGGCACGTTCCATGGGTGAAAAGGGTCGGCAACGCGCCACGGATCATTTTTCATGGGAATCCATTGTTGATCAGACTTTGGATGTCTACAAAAGTGTTCTTCCCCAGGACTAATAGTGTTTGTAAAAAATTCATAAATGAAATGTGACATTTAGATGTCATATTCTAGTTGAACTGCATGATTTGACTAGTTGAACAGCGGGCTTTGATCTTTGGATCGGGGTCCGTTGTTTTTTATTGTTTGGTGGTGTTTGTGTTGTTTTGGGTGTTCCAGCCTTGGTTGTAGGTGGTGGGGTAGGTGGGTGTGGGGAGGCCGTGGTGGTAGGTGTTGTGGCGTGGTGTTTGGGTGGGGTCGATGAGGTAGGGCGGGGTGAAGTGTGGGGTGAAGTGTGGGGTGCCGTGGATGAGTTCCATGGTCCAGTCGGTGGTGTGGATCATGGTGTGGTGGTGGCTGCAGAGCAGGGCTGCGTTGTTGAGGTTGGTTTCGCCTCCTTGGTGCCAGGGGATGATGTGGTGGGCTTCGCACCAGAGGGCTGATGCTGTGCAGGCCGGGAAGGTGCAGCCGAGATCGCGGGCGAGGAGGAGTTTGCGTTGGGCGGGTGTGAAGAGTCGTTCGGTGCGGGCGGCGTTGAGGATGTCTTGACCGGTTCCCAGGGTGATGCGGGTGATGTCGGGATCGCACAGGGATTGCTCGAACAGGGTTAGTGGTACGGGGCCGTGGTGAACGGTGAAGGCGAGGCCTTGGTTGTCGTTGCGGTCGAGGTCTTCTTGGCGGGTGGTGATGATGAGTTGAGCTTTCAGTCCGCCGTTGAGCGGGAGCGTGTCGGTGCGGGCGGCGAGTTTGAGGCAGTCGATGACGCCATCGAGGAGTTTCTGCGCGTAGCTCCGATCATCTTTCACGGCCGGGTCGGTATTGTTCGGATCGATCGGGTCTAGACCCGCGACCATCTCTTCTGAGCCCGGGGGCGGTACCCGCACCCCACCATCCGTTGTGCCAGTTCCAGTGTTGGTTGTGGTGGTGGGTGGAGCGGTGGTGGCCTCTGGTGGGGTGAGGGGTCCGGTGTCGTCCCAGATCGGATCCCACCCAGCATCGCCTGGCCCCGAGGGATCCAAAGAACCTGACGCACCTGAGGGATCAGAGGGATCAATGGGTTCTCGGGGTTCCGGGGGTTGGGTAGAAGCTTTCGGCGCCGATGCACCCGAGGAATCGTCTGGGGATTCACCCAGGGATTGAGCTGGGGATTGAGTTGGGGAGTGATCGGGTGGTGTGGGGTTGGTGGGGGTGAACAGGGTGGCGAATTCGGCGAGTTCCTCGAATAAGGTCGCTTGTTCTGTGAGTTCCTGCTCCTGGAGCCTCCCCACGCCACCTGCCAGACCCGCCGAGTCTGCCGCAGCTGTGGTGTCTGTATCGCCTGCATTGGTGGTGGTGGTGGGGTTGATGTTTTTGTGGTGGTTGGGGTTTGTGAAGCGGCTGATGATGGTCATGATGGTTTCGTGTTGTTCTAGGGTGAGGTAGCCGTTGAAGCCGACGAGTCCGCGGCGGGGTTGGCGGAAGGTGATGCCTTGTTTAGCGCGGAGTTCGGCGGGGCCGGGTTGTTGACCATCGGGGTCTAGAAGGCTCATGACGCGGGTACCGATGCGGCGTAGGAAGTCTGGGTTCTCGTTTTGTCCCGAGGTGACGAGGGTGCTTTGGACCTCGTGCAGGGTTGTGGCGCTGATTCGTCCGTCGTGGAGCAGGGTTTGAGCGTCGGTGACGAATTTAGAGACCATGATGGCTTGTTCTTGACCGATTGTTCCGGTGAGGAACGCTTGGCCCAGGACGGGTTGAGTCGGTGGGGTCGGGGTCCCGGTGATGGTATCGATCGTGGGTAGGATCGCCTCGGCTAGCCCGAGCCGGCGGGCGGCTTCACCGGTACTGATCTGTAGTGATTGCACGAGCATTTCCTTGGGTCCTCGGGTCCCGAGGGCCGTGTAGCGGCCGGCACTGGTGCGGTGGGCTATTTCGGCTGCGGCCTGGACGTTGAGGGCTTGCTGGAACCGGGCCAGATGTTCTAGGTCTTGAGCCCAGCCCACTAATTCCTGATCACTCAACCCACCCAGCTGAACACCACACACCACCCCACCCGCAGCAGCCGTGGCGGTGGTGGCAGTCTCACCAACAGTGGTGTCGCCAACAGCGGATGTGGTGGTGGCGTGGACGAGGGCGTGGGCAAGATTGAGGAGTTGATGAATGTGTTCACCAACCCGTGTATCGCCTCCCACCGGTGAACGGTGTTCCGGCTGTCTTGCCGTTGTACTCATACATATATTCTAAAACAGGGCTCTGACATTCATCCCAGCCCCTGGCCCATTGCTGCACAAGTATCCACCGGTGAGGGGCTGTGGAGGAATCAACCCCGCCCGTAGCGATAAGCCCTTGCTGACCTGCTGGGTGGTGGTGGGGTGTCTTGTCCGTTTGGATAAGGTTCGGTCCGTGGTGGTTCGGGGGTGTGGATAAGTTCTGGCAGGATCTGGTGGCTGTGTGTATTTTGGAAGGAAGCCACACGCGGCGGGCCTCAACGAGGAGGCCTGCTACTCCTACAGCACCTCTGGGGGCCGGTGATGATGGACAGCAACACCACAACCACACACGCCATAACCATGCAGGGACAGGGCCAGCCACACCAACACCACCACGGCGACCGGCATCAGCACCGGCACGGCGACGGGTATGGGTATCGAAGCGGGCGCCGTGGGTGGGTGGTTCCAGGGGTGGTGGTGTTCCTTAGCGTGATGCTTGTCCTGTCTGGGTGCACCAGTTCCGGTGATGATCCGAGCCCAGGAGTCACCTCACCGGCGGGCACAGCAGGAGAAACCACACCCCCCACCACGACCACGGCCGTGCCGCCGCCCACGGCCGCGGTCTACAAGCCCGCGAGCGATACCGGTCCAGCCGAAAATGTACCCAAACCCGTGTTACCGGCGAAAGCCCAAGAATTCAGCAAGGAAGGCCTGATCGCCTTCACCGAATACTGGTACAGCACCCTGGGCTACGCCTTCGAAACAGGCGATCCCGAACCCATGATGACCATCACCGACCCCGGATGTCGAACATGCAACGCCATGAAAGAGGCCGTTGTTCCATGGCACGAGGAAGGCAGATGGATTGTCGGGGGACAGATGCATGTCCTAAGTTCAGACACTCCATTCACTCCGGCCGCGGATGGAAACTACCAGGTAACGCTGATGGTCAGGCAGCAAAATGTTAAGTACTACCGCGGCGATAAAACGCTGGCTGAAGATCGTGGCGTGAAGCCAACGGTGGCTGACATTCTTATTGCGACCTATGGTTCCGGCCGTTGGACTGCTATCACGGTGGAACACCTACAGGGGAGTGGGGCGTGAGTCGGCGACAACCCAGCTTGGGTGGAATTATTGGGGCAGTCAGTCTTGCCACAATTCTTCAAAGTGGAGTGGCGTCCGCATCGGTGGCGGAAGCGAATGATCCTCCTATCGCGGAGTGGATTGACTCAGGAATTGAGACAAGCGGGTGGGTGTCGATTCCGGGCACTGACGATGAGTACGGACGGTCACCGTCGCAAGGAACTTCAGATCCACTCATTTACGATGCGCGTGTGGCTTGCACCTCTGGTGACAGCAGGATATTCGAAGAATGTGCCCAAGTGATGCCGTCATGTATGTCCAATATCGATAGTCCTGACGGTAAGCCCGGCACTGTCGTTTACTGGTACGTCGCAGAAGCCTCCAAGACTCCACCTGTTTGGGCTTTTCATTCTGGTCCCGAGTGCATCCATGGTGAGAAGCCTCGTGACATCCTGGCTGAAATAGCCGCTTCAATAGCTCACGAGTTTCAACGCAGCCCCATCGTCGCAGCCACGATCGGCAGCCAACCCGGCCCCCACACCCTCCGCGGCAAGGAAACCAACGTCTGGGCCGAAGCCACCACCCAAACCTTCAACCTCACCATGCTCGGCCAGCAAGTCACCATCACCGCCACACCCACCGCCTACACCTGGAACTACGGCGACGGCACCATCTGGGGCCCCACCCCCACCCACGGAGCACCCCTCCACCAAGACCGCATCGGCGAACAAACCCAAACCAGCCACATCTATACCGAAACCGGCCACCTCACCATCAACCTCACCACCCACTTCAACGGCAGCTACACCGTCAACAACGGACCACAACTACCCATCCCCGGCCAAGGCAACATCGCCTCACCGCCACTACCCCTCACCGTCTGGCGGGCAAAAACCAACCTCTACGCCGACAACTGCATCCAAAACCCACAAGGCACCGGCTGCTAAACCAACGCAGAAACGCACGAAGGCGACACCCGGATGAGGGTGCCGCCGTCGAACATTACCGAAGAGGGACTACTTTTTCGCGGACGCCTTGGCCCTTTGAATCAGGATCTTTTCGTCAACAGGACCATCTGAGCTGGCTCGAAGATTCCGGAAATAGTCGCGGGCCTCGTCTTGGCGCTCACGCTCAATGCCGGAAGCGATGGTGGCGCGAAGGTGTTCGGGCCCATAGCCAAATGCGTCCACAAGGTTCAAGGCGTGGGGGCGCATGTTTGCGAGGAGTCGATTGATGTATGGCGCCAGGGTGCGTGCACGCTGCATCGAGATGCGGCCATTCATCAGATACCAATCCAGGTGCTTTTCGATCAAGCCCAGACCAAATATGTCACGCAGCTTGGTCAGAATTCTCTTGGTTCCTGCGTCCTCGATCCGGGCCAAAGCGGTGGTGAATGCTTCCCATTGCAAGAGTTCGGCGTGCGCCCGGGCGGCCTCGATGAGAGCGTTTTGGTTGTCATTGAAGATTGCCGCACCCTTGTGCTTGGGTAGTTTGGCGGCTTCCTTAAGTGCGCTGGCAGTCTCGGCCACCATGGTCTGGACGCGGTCTGCCAGCAATTGGCGCTGGGTATCTTCGTCCTTGAGTGCCTTGGCTGACTTCTGGGCAGAACCTGTGTCGGCAAGGGCTTGAACAACTTGACGCAGCCCTGTCTTGTTCAAGGTCAGATCGGCCGCCTGCCCCACCACAAACCGTGCCAGGACACCGAAGTCAAGGTTGCTGAACTCCTTGCTGTAGTCAGCCAGAAGCCGCTTGGCCACAAGTTGCAGCAGGACCGTGTTGTCGCCCTCAAACGTTGCGTAAACGTCCAAATCGGCGCGAAGTGACGTGAATCGGTTCTCCACCATGAAACCGGATCCGCCGCAAGCCTCGCGGCATTCCTGCAGGGTATCCAAAGCATGCCATGTGGTCAGTGACTTCAATGCTGCTGCCAGCGTTTCCAGATCCTGGCGGTCCTCGTCGGTGTCATGCTCACCGGAGAATACGCCGTCGAACTTCACAAGAAGTTCCTCGTGGGCGAAAGCAGCCGCGTAGGTGGTGGCCAAGAGGGGGAGTAACCGGCGTTGGTGGCGCTGGTAGTCCAGCAAGACAACTTCCTCAATATCCGAGGCGGCGTTGAACTGCCGGCGTTCGGTGGCGTACTGAATGGCAATTTTCAAAGCCACCTTGGACGCGGCGACGGCGGCACCATTTAGGGAGACTCTGCCCTGAACCAAAGTGCCGAGCATGGTGAAAAAACGGCGTCCCGGGCTCGAAATTGTGGAGCTATAGGTGCCGTCTGCGGCTACATCGCCGTACCGGTTGAGCAGATTCGTTCGTGGGACGCGCACGTTATCAAAGGCAAGGCGGCCGTTGTCGATCCCGTTCAGGCCACCCTTGATGTTGTCATCAAGGCCTTGAATACCAGGGCGGAATTCCTTGGTTTCCGGGTCGCGCAACTCGACGTAGAGTGCGTGGACACCGTGGTTGACGCCTCTCGTGATGAGTTGGGCAAACACCACGGCAGCGAGCCCGTCGACGGCGGCATTGCCGATGAATTCCTTCCACGCTGCGCGGAATGGAGTGTTGATGACGAACTCCTGCGTTGCCTCATCGTAGGTGGCCGTTGTAGCAATCGAGGCTACGTCGGAGCCGTGGCCGATCTCGGTCATGGCAAAGCAGCCCGGGATATCCAGGTTCATGATGCCCGGCAACCATTTGTTCTGGTGTTCCTCGGTCCCAAGGTGCAGAACCGCAGAGCCGAAGAGGCCCCATTGAACGCCACCTTTGATCTGCAGTGAAGGATCGGCGAGGACTAGTTCCTCAAAGCCAGCAACGTTGCCGCCATGGTCGTCACTTCCGCCAAGCCGGGTGGGGAACGCACGGTGGACGCCATTTTGCTTTACCAAGATGCCGAGCTGCTCGAAAACACGACGGCGGTGTTCCGTGTGGCTCAACCCTTCAACCTTGTGGAGTTCCGGCCTTCCTGCCAACTCGCGGGCCGCCAAACGGACCTGGGACCATTTGCCCAGTAAGAGTTCGCCCAACGCGGCGACGTCAACGGTGGCGCCATCGTGTTGCGCTGCCGAAGAAACCGGAGTCAATACATTGGTCATGATTATCCTTCTGCTGCGGTTGTTGAAATGGGGGAGGCGGAGAGCAGCTGCCCCACGCCGTCGAATAGCCAAGCGGAAATCTGTTGCGCCATTGCCGCGGAGTCTGGTTTTGCGGGATCGTCCGGGGCCTGCAGCCACAGTTCACCGGTGGTGCGGACTAGGCCGATCGCGGCCGTGGGCCAATATCCCAGCAGTGTGGACTCAGGGTCACCCAAGAGATGGCGCAATGGCTCGGTGAGCATGCTGGTCACGGAGTCGAAGAATCCGCTGAGTTCGCCAGATGGCCGTCCTTCACCGTCGGCCGGGATGGTCGAGAAAAAGTACACGTTCGGTGAGGTCTGCGCCATTTCAAGGTAGGCGGCAACCATTGCCGTCACGCCTTCCCTGGGCTGGGTGGCATTTTTCCGAGCTGCCGCGATGGTGTCCTGCATGTTCCGGATGACGACGGCGCCCACAGCCTGCCGCAGTCCCGATTTGTCACCAAAGTAGCGGTAGAAGACAGACTTTGACGTTCCTGCCGTGGCGGCGATGTCTTCCATGGATGCATCCGGGCCGAGCTTGTGAATGGCGCGTCGTGCGGCTTTGATCAAGGCACGACGTCGCTCCTCCCGGTGGGTTTCCCATCGCGCCGAACGCCCGTCCACAGTGGGTTCGCTGGGCTGTTGGCCACCACTTAGCGGGGCATCATGAGAGCCAAGCGGCTGGCCGGGCATGGAAGAAGGAACTGGCGTGGCCGACTCTCGTTGTAACGTGTTCACGATACTCAGCGTATCAGGTACGCTGAGTATCAGTAACACAAGGCGTTCCCGAAGGAGAGAGCTTCATGACCACCCCCACAACATCAGGCAACGAATCCGTATCCGATCAGTCCGGTACTCTGACGCAGCCAATTTCAACAGCAAATGCCGCCCCTAAGAACCCAGGTATTCGCAAGGCCGTCATTGTTGGTGGAAATCGCATTCCCTTCGCACGATCCGGTGGCGCCTATGCGCATTGCTCCAATCAGGACATGCTGACTGCCGCGCTGGATGGTCTCGTTGCCCGTTTCGGCCTCGCGGATGAAGAAATCGGCGAAGTCGCCGCCGGAGCCGTCCTTAAGCATTCGAGGGACTTCAACCTCACGCGCGAAGCCGTCCTTGGTTCGGCGCTGGCAGCCACTGCTCCGGCCTATGACTTGCAGCAGGCCTGTGCCACGGGCTTGGAAGCTGTTGTGGGGCTCTCCAACAAGATCAAGCTGGGTCAGATTGAGTCGGCCATTGCTGGTGGAGTCGACTCTGCCTCGGACGCGCCGATTGCTGTCAGTGAGGGCCTGCGGGCCATCCTTCTGGACCTGAACCGGGCCAAGACCGTGGGCCAGAAGGCCAAGATCATCAGCCGCATCCGCCCTAAGGACCTCACCCCGGATGCGCCGTCTACCGGCGAGCCGCGAACTGGATTGTCCATGGGTGAGCACCAGGCCTTGACCACGGCGCAATGGAAGATCAGCCGCGAAGCCCAGGACGAACTCGCCTTGGCCAGCCACAAGAACCTGGCCGCCGCCTACGACCGCAACTTCTTTGATGACCTCGTGACGCCGTTCCGCGGGCTGACACGTGACTCGAATCTTCGGGCTGACACATCCCTGGAAAAGTTGGCCACACTCAAGCCTGTGTTTGGTAAGTCGTTGGGTGACAACGCCACCATGACTGCCGGCAATTCCACCCCCTTGACCGATGGTGCGTCTGCGGTTCTGCTGGCCTCCGAGGAATGGGCACAGGCACGTGACCTGCCCATTCTTGCCGAGGTTTTGGACGGCGAGGCTGCGGCAGTGGACTTTGTTCATGGCAAGGACGGGCTGCTCATGGCACCGGCTTTTGCGGTTCCGCGGTTGTTGGCTCGCAACGGCCTGACGCTGGATGACATCGACTACTTCGAGATCCACGAAGCCTTCGCCGGCACAGTGTTGAGCACGCTGGCTGCATGGGAAGACGAGGAATTTGGTACCACCAGGCTGGGTTTGGATGGAGCATTGGGTTCCATCGATCGCCAGAAGCTCAACGTCAATGGCTCTTCTCTAGCTGCTGGCCACCCCTTCGCCGCTACGGGCGGCCGGCTGGTTGCAACACTTGCCAAAATGCTCCATGAACGCGGTGACGTTGACGGCCGTCCGGCTCGTGGCCTGATTTCGGTCTGCGCCGCTGGTGGCCAGGGCGTCGTGGCAATCCTGGAAGCACGGTAATCCCTATGACAACTCAAAATGCGGCTGCCGGCCTGCGCGAGAAGGCAGACAAATACACGGAATTCGTGAGTCGGGGCTTCGGCAAGGATTTGGCCAAGCGGCTGGGCCTGCCCCAGCCCGTCATCCTTCGCCGGTACAGCCCTCAGGCTCCCTTGGTGGACGGGCCCATCTTGGTCCTTGGCCAAGGTGCCGGGGCCGACGGCGTTGCCAAGGTGCTGCTCGATTGGCACCAAGACGTGCGCCGGCATGCAACACCGAAGGAAAAACTCGGCGCTATTGTGGCGGTGCTCGATGAGCTAGGTCATCCAGAGCAACTCTCGGAAACAATGCTTACCATCGGCGCTGCATTGCGCGACCTGAACAAGAACGCCCGAGTTGTGACGATCTCCCGTCCTGCCGTGGCCGCCGATGCGCCCGCGATTGCGGCAGCGCGCAACGGAATTGATGGGATTGTGCGTTCTCTTGCCAAGGAATTGCGGGCCGGAGCCACAGCAAATGGCATCCTCTTGGCGAATGGAGTCTCCGCCGCGGATCCCAGTGCAGTGTCCACACTGCGATTTTTCCTCTCTGGCCGTTCCGCCTTCGTTGACGGACAATTCCTGACGGCTTCTTCTGCAGGATTGTCCGAACAGCCTGATTGGGCAAAGCCGCTGCAGGGGAGTGTCGCCGTCGTCACCGGAGCGGCGCGAGGAATTGGCGCGGCTATTGCCCGGACCTTGGCAAGGGATGGGGCAACCGTCATCGCCGTTGACGTTCCGGCGGCCGGGGACCATCTCGCGGCTGTTGCCAACGAGATCCGGGGCACCGCATTACAGCTGGACATCACCAATGTTGATGCGGGCCAGCGGATTCTGGAGCATGCACGACAGCGCTATGGCCGCCTCGACATCGTTGTCCACAACGCGGGAATCACGCGTGATAAATTGTTGGCCAACATGGACAACGCCAAGTGGGATTCGGTCATCGCCGTCAACATTGCCTCTCAGCTGCGCATGAATGAGGCGTTCTTGGCCAGCAACGACTTTGTCACGAACCCACGCATCATCAGCGTGGCGTCAACCAGTGGCATTGCCGGTAATCGAGGGCAGACCAACTACGCCGCTTCCAAGGCTGGTGTCATCGGCATGGTGCGATCCACCGCGCCGATGCTGGCCGAACGCGGTGGCACGGTCAACGCCGTCGCACCCGGCTTTATCGAAACGGACATGACGGCAAAGATCCCGTTTGCCACGCGGGAGGTGGCCCGCCGGCTCAATAGCCTCCAACAGGGCGGACGGCCCACTGACGTTGCCGAGGCCATTGCCTTCTTTGCCCAGCCGGCTGCGGCGGGAGTGACTGCAAATATCTTGCGCGTCTGCGGCCAGAACCTGGTGGGGCAATGACGGACGCCACGTTGTTGACAGAGATGCCCTCACTGTCAAAGCTTTATGTCAATGCGGCGGCAAGTGCAGCCAAGGGCAGGCTCCTGCGCAGTGCGCCCGTGGTGGCGTTGCCATCACGGGCAGTTGAGGTGCGCGGAGTCCGGGCTGACTTGGCGAAGGTTACGGAGTTTGCTCACCTCATGGGTGAGCCAGCCCGCGATGTATTGCCCTCGGGCTACCTGCATGCCTTGGTGTTTCCCGTGGGAATGAGTGTCATGGTTCAGGATGACTTTCCGCTGCCATTGCTTGGCATGATTCACCTGCGCAACCAGGTGGAGCATTTTTCACCGGTGCTCTTTACGGATGAGCTTTGTTTGCGGGCTTGGGCGCGGGATCTGACGGGGCACCGCAGCGGCACCCAGGTGCAAATTGTGGCCGAGATCCACAGCGCTGACGGCACAGAACTCTTGTGGCGTGGGGTCTCGACGTATCTGGCCAAGGGAGTGTTCCTTCCCGGTCTGGACAAGCCAACAGCTGCGGCGCAACGGCTTGATTTTGTGCCCCCGACTCCCACCGCACAGTGGAAGCTGGGCGTCGACACAGGCAGGGCCTATGCTGCTGTTTCGGGTGATTTCAATCCGATCCACCTCAGTGTCTTGACTGCAAAGGCGTTGGGTATGCGTCGCTCCATAGCCCACGGTATGTATGCCGCATCTCGTGTCCTGGCTACCGTGCCGCAGTCCAAACCGGAATCTTTCGCTTGGGACATCTCCTTCGATTCCCCAGTTTTCCTTCCGGCTTCGGTTTCCTTGGAAGTTGTGGACCGCAGGACGGACGACGGCGTTTGGCTGAGTTCGGCATTTACCGCCTGGAATGTGCGAACCGCCAGGAAGTTCTTCAGCGGAACCGTCTCGGCAAGCTGAGTGCCAACAGGCAGGGAAAAGGGACGATTCCTTACGGGAGCGTCCCTTTTTGCCGTTGGACTTAGTCGGTCGTGGATTCTTCTTAGGTGCAGGCCACCCCGCAGATCACTGTTGCCAGCCCGGCAGGGCGGGACGGGCCGCTACCTGAACCTCACTATTGACGGTGGCCTGGGTGCCCGCGTAGCTTCCAGCCGCGTGCGCTGTGCTTGATCCTTGTGAGATTGTTTGGGGGCGGGCATTGCGAAGTGCCGGGTGGAGGAGCCTAACATGATCGTCGGCCCGCTCCCGGCGCCCCGTGAGGACCAGCTCATTTCCTGACGCGCCCTGGACGGATTCGAGATTGTAGAGTGCCTCGATGCGATCGGCCACGGTGGTGAGAAAGCCGAGCTGAAATTGCCGGCGTTCCAGAGTCTTTTCGTGCGTCGAAAGGTAGGGCTTGTACGGGTAGTTCAGCCACCATGTCTGCATGGCAGCGGCGAGTTGGACCTGCAAGGAGTTGAAGAGCCGCACAATCTGCCCTACATCAGAGTCCGCCCCGATCAGGTACAGGATCTTTTTGCTGCTGCCGGTTGCGTGGAGAACCCTGACCGTGCTGAACGCCAAGGCAATGGCCGTGAATCCACGAGCCTGCCCTACGCGGTAGGCACCCGTGAGTTCGAACCGTTCCTCGATCATGGGTTCCTGCGGCTTGCCCGCCTTGCCAGCCTCGGCGTCAATCATTGCCTGTTCAATCCCGTAGCGGACCATGAGCCGTTCGGCGTGTTCCTGGAACGCTTGAGCTTCGGCGGGGAAAGGAGTATTTTCTGCTTTCGCCAGCAGTGCAGTGATGAGTCTGAGCGTCTTCTTCGCTTTGTGGGCAGTGGGTGCTGTTGTGGACGCGCTGCTCGGATCCATGACGCTGTGCTCCTTACCCGTGAAACTGGAATGCTGGGATGTGAACTGAAGAAAACGGGCCAGCGCCACGTGATGATACTTTCATGCTGTGGTTTGTAGAGTAGCGCGGGGCTCCGACATTCTGGCAGCTAACCTTGAATCTCGGCTTTGGTGATTTCAATCACATTTTAATGAATTTCATTGGAGAGAAATATTTGGAAAAACAAAAGACTCCCTGAGAACCGAAGTTCTCAGGGAGTCTGTCAGTGCGCGAGAAGGGACTTGAACCCTCACCCCGTTTCCAGGACCAGCACCTCAAGCTGGCGCGTCTGCCATTCCGCCACTCGCGCAGTGATCACAGCGGACCAATTCTTCCTTTCGGTTGAACCGTTGTCCGCCGCAGCAGCGATGAAAACAATACACGAGTTTTCCCAGAAACAAAAATTGAGGCAAAGGGGTACATTCTTTACCTCCCAAAGGCGGTCAAAGACCCCGAAAGGTAGGGTGGGTTGTACGTCATCCCACAAAGGAGTTTCCCGTGAATAACGTCAGGCCACAGGACGAAGTTGCCGGTATCTGTGCAGATCTCATCCGATTCGACACCAGCAACTATGCAGACAATGAGGGGCCGGGGGAGCGGGCGATCGCCGAGCACACCGCTGCACTGATTTCTGAAGTTGGATTCTCACCGGAGTTGTATGAGTCCGCCCCGGGCCGGGCCAATGTTGTCACCCGGGTTGAAGGCACCGACTCCTCCTTGCCGGCTCTCGTTGTGCACGGCCATCTTGACGTGGTTCCAGCCCAAGCCAGTGACTGGAGTGTTGACCCCTTCGGTGGGGAGGAACGTGACGGCTTGATCTGGGGCCGCGGGGCCGTGGACATGAAGGACATGGACGCCATGATCCTCTCCGTCATGCGCTCCATGGGACGGGAAGGCCGGCGGCCCAAGCGGGACATTATTTTCGGGTTCTTCGCCGATGAGGAAGCCGGCGGCACTTACGGTGCGCGCTGGAGCGTCGACAACCGGCCCGATCTCTTTGAGGGCGCCACCGAGGCCATCTCCGAGGTGGGCGGCTTCTCCACCGACATCAACGGCAAGCGCGCCTACCTTCTGCAAACCGCAGAAAAGGGGTTGGCGTGGCTTCGCCTGACGGCTCACGGACGCGCAGGGCACGGTTCACACATCAACACGGACAACGCCGTGACCCGCCTGGCCCGCGCCGTAACTCGAATCGGCGATCACGAGTGGCCCATTGAGTACACGGACACCACTCGGGCCTTCCTTGAAGGTGTTTCCGAACTGACCGGAATTGAGTTCGACGAATCAAACCCCGACACCCTGCTGAGCCAGCTCGGCACCGTGTCCCGTTTTGTTGGCGCCACCTTGCAGAACACAGCCAATCCCACGTATCTCAAGAGCGGCTACAAAGCCAATGTCATCCCGGGCACGGCTGAGGCCATGATTGATATTCGGACGCTCCCGGGCCAACACGAGCAGGTTCTGGAGCTTGTCCGCGAGCTTGCGGGCGACGGAATCGACATCTCCACGATCCATAACGATGTTTCGCTTGAAACACCCTTCACCGGCAACCTCGTGGACGCGATGATCGATTCACTTCATGCGGAGGACCCGGGATCCACAGTCCTGCCCTACACCTTGTCCGGTGGCACGGACAATAAGTCATTGAGCCGTTTGGGTATCACAGGATACGGATTCGCCCCGCTGCAGCTGCCCTCCGATCTGGACTTCACCGGAATGTTCCACGGTGTTGATGAGCGTGTACCTGTTGACTCACTGAAATTTGGTGTCCGCGTCCTGGACCGCTTGTTGAGCAACTACTAAGGGTTCGGGTCATGAGTGTTGAATTGAGCGAGCTCCTCCCGGATGAGTTGCTTGAGCGTTTCCGGGCCCGTGCCAAGGGCTATGACGAGCGCAATGAGTTCTTCTTTGAGGATCTCGAGGAGCTTAAGTCCCAGGGGTACCTGCGCATGTTTGCTTCCACGGACGACGGCGGACTCGGCTTTGGCCTGGCCCAGGTGGCCGCCGCGCAGCGAAGGCTGGCGACGGCGGCCCCGGCCACAGCCTTGGCGATCAACATGCATTTGGTGTGGACCGGTGTCGCGCATCTCTTGGGGCAGCGCGGGGATGACTCGCTGCGGTTTGTCTTGACGGAGGCCGTGGCGGGTGAGGTTTTTGCCTTCGGCAACTCGGAAGCGGGAAACGACTCCGTGCTGTTTGATTCCAACACCGTGGCCGAACCCTTGGGCGGTGGCAGCTATTCCTTTACGGGAACCAAGATTTTCACTTCGTTGTCCCCGGCCTGGACCCGGCTGGGCGTCTTTGGCAAGGACTCGTCGGGGCAGGACCCGCTGCTGGTCCATGCCTTCATCACGCGCGAAACACCCGGATACTCCATCAAGGACGACTGGAACACCCTGGGGATGCGGGCAAGCCAATCGAACACCACTGTTTTAGACGGCGCCATTGCGCCGGCTGATCGAGTGTTTCGAAAGTTGCCCGTGGGACCTAATGCCGATCCCTTGATTTTTGCGATCTTTGCCTGCTTCGAGTCGCTTCTGGCCGCCGTGTACACGGGTCTGGGAGAAAGGGCGCTGCAGATTGGTGTGGCCACCGTTCACAAACGCACGTCCAAGAAGACTGGCAAGAGCTACGCGCAGGATCCGGACATCAGATGGCGGATTGCCGACGCTGCGATGGCCATGGACGGGCTTTACCCGCAGCTGGAATCGGTGGTGCGGGATATTGATGAGTTGGTGGATCACGGTGGGCAATGGTTCCCCAAGTTGGTGGGACTGAAGGTCCGTGCCACCGAGACGGCCCGCACCGTGGTGGACCTCATGATTCGCGTCAGCGGCGGCGGGAGTTACTTTGCCGGCAATGAGCTGGGCCGGTTGTACCGTGACGTCCTGGCAGGAATGTTCCACCCGTCCGATGACGAATCGGCCCACTCAACTATCGCTTCGGCGTGGCTGGGGCCGCTGGAACCGTAGATGAAGTAAGACCGATCTGCGGAGGCCGCTCTAGTAGATGTCCAGGGTCCGCTCCACACGCAGGACTTTGCGCCGCATGAGGTATTTACGTTCGCCGCCCATGTACAAGGTGCTGCGTTCGAGTTCCCATTTTCCGTATTCTGCGTGTTCTCGAAGGCGTTGGTAGGCTCCTGGCACGGACTCACCGGGACTGACAGTGATGACCAGATACTCGAATTGCCGGATGGGTGCCCCACGGCCGGACGCTGCCGGTTTCAACGTTTCTCGCATTGACTGTCCCTTCTGCAAATGGCCTTCAAACCCTGCGCTCACTACCAAAGCTACCGCGTGCCGGCCCTGCTGAGGACCTGCACCGCAAAAGGACTTTCAAGTTCGCACGCACACTGGTACCGTCAATCGCATGAGCATTGATCCCCGCGCAGCACTGAGTGCATTGACCACAGCCTTAGAAGAACACCTCGTGGCCGCCTCCGCGCGCCGGGGTGAAGAAGACCCGATCGTAGAAGCCACTTTTCTGGGCATTATCGATGCTTTTGAGGCCTACGAGGAAGCCTTGTTTGACGCCTTTGACGAGGTGACCCCGTTGGTTATCTACGGCGAGGACGGCGAGGATATTGACGAAGATGACGAAGACGAAATCGAATCGGATGAGGAATCTGAAGCTGCCAACGAGCAGTAATAACTAGTATCTTTCGAATGAAGGTACGTCAGGCCCCTGAAGAGAGCCTGACGTACCTTTTGCTGTTCTAGCCGCCTCTTGGCGGCCGCCGCGCAAGGTGCCTAGTTGGTTTTCAGGTGAGAGACTTCGTCCAACACCGTCACAATTTGCTCCGGCAAGGGTGCCAGTGAGGACGTCAAGATTTCCTGTAATTGCCCTTGGGTTCGCGGACCCACAACGGCTCCGGAAACTCCGTGGTGTTCAAGGAGCCAACTCAGGGCAACATCCAAAGGAGAACGTCCCAAACCCTTGGCGGCCGTAATAAGTGCTTCTGTGATGCGGGCAGGACGACCCTGGAGGTACTTCTCCACGTAACCGCCCATCGTGGAACTTGCGCCCCTGGAATCACCAGGAATCTGACCGCGGTATTTGCCGGTCAACGCGCCGCGGCCCAACGGAGCCCAACACAACAGGCCAGCACCCACGTGTTCGGCCGCGGCAACTACTTCCTGCTCCACGCGCCGGGCCAACAATGAATACTCGACCTGGTTTGCCACAATAGGGGCGTCGCAAAGAGACGCGGCCCGGGCCAATTGCCAGCCGTTGTAATTGGACACGCCCGCGTACCGAACCCGTCCGCTGCTAACGGCAAATTCCAGTGCACCCAGCGTCTCTTCCAGGGGAACGTTCTCATCCCAGATGTTAGCCAGCCACAGATCCAAGTGATCGGTCCCGAGCCTCGCCAGTGATGCGTCCAACCCCGCCAGCATGGAGCGGCGCGAGGTGTCCACCATGCGCTTGCCGTGCCGGTGGCTAATTCCGGCCTTGGAGACCAGCACCACATCGCTGCGCGGCACCACATCTCCTAACAGTTCGCCCAAGATGGCTTCACTGCGTCCCTCCACATAGCTCACCGCGGTGTCCAAGGTGGTTCCGCCGGCGTCTACGAAATCTCTTAGTTGCGCCCTCGCCGTTTCGGCGTCCGTCTCACTGCCCCAGGTCATTGTGCCCAGAGTCAGGGCAGACACGCGCAGCCCGCTAGTGCCCATGAATCGTTGTTCCATAGCTGCAAGCTTACGGTGACTTCCGCCTCTCAATGCGCGTCGCGGGCACCTCTGGAAAGTTCGGGCTCAGACATGCTTTAGGCTAAAACGCGTGAACTGGTTTGAAGCAGCCTTCCTAGGCCTAGTCCAGGGCTTGACAGAATTCCTCCCGATTTCGTCTAGTGCCCATCTCTTTGTTGTCGGCAAATTCCTGCCTTCCGGCGCCGATCCTGGAGCAGCCTTTACAGCTGTCAGCCAGCTAGGCACCGAGACGGCCGTGCTGGTCTTTTTCTGGCGCGATATTGTCCGCATCATCAAGGCCTGGTGGGGCTCCCTACGGGGACGAATTCCGCGCAGCGACCCCGACGCACGCATGGGCTGGCTGGTGATCCTGGGCAGCGTGCCCATTGCCATCCTGGGCGTAGTCTTCCAAAGTCACATTGAATCCACCCTGCGCAATCTGTGGATCGTGGCCACAACATTGATCGTCTTTGGCCTCATCTTGGCCGTTGCCGACACCGTGGCCAGCCAGAAGCGGGAACTGAAAGATCTCAGCCTCAAACACGGCATCATCTTCGGATTCGCCCAAGCACTTGCGTTGATCCCCGGTGTGTCGCGGTCCGGAGGCACCATTACGGCAGGGCTCCTCATGGGATACACGCGTGAATCGGCTGCCCGCTACTCCTTTCTGCTAGCCATTCCAGCCGTGTTCGCCAGTGGCTTTTTCGAGCTCTACAAGATTCTGTCCGGGCATGAATCCGCGGGTGGGCAGTTCGGAGTCGGCGAGACCGCCCTGGCTACCGTCGTGGCCTTCGTGGTGGGTTACCTCATCATCGGCTGGTTCCTGAAGTTCATCTCCACCAAGAGTTTCCTGCCATTCGTCTGGTACCGGATCGGCTTGGGTCTCCTTCTCTATATTCTCCTCGGCACCAATGTGATCACGCCGTAAAGTCCTGGGCGTCGAGGGGTCTGGAACACGTTTCGCGCATTCCGGGTCCCTCGCCCGTTAGGCTTAGCTCTGTGAAAACTTGGAAGTCCCATGCCCTCCCTCAGCTGCCAGGCGTTATGCCGGCCATCCATCTGCATGAAACTACCGCCCAGCGCGTAGTTTTGTTGCCGGAGACAGAACCGGCCAGCCTCTACGTTTGTGGCATCACCCCTTACGACGCCACCCACATGGGCCATGCAGCCACCTACGTGGCCTTCGATCTTCTCAATCGCGCTTGGCGCGACCAGGATCGCACGGTCAATTATGTGCAAAATGTCACAGACATTGATGACCCATTGCTGGAGCGCGCCATTCGCGACGGCGTGGACTGGCAAGAGCTGGCCATCGCCCAGACCGAACTCTTCCATGCTGACATGGAAGCCCTGAACGTCCTTGCTCCCGAGCACTACATCGGTGCCGTCGAATCCATCAGCTGGATTGTTCCCGAAGTCGAAAAGCTCATCGCAGCAGGCCTTGCCTACCCGGTTGTCGGCAGCGAAGGGGAGCCCGACGGCGATATTTACTTCTCCGTGGAGGCCGCCTCGTCTGCCGCTAAGGTCAGCGGCCCCGACGCGCCCTGGTGGCTGGGACAGATTTCCGGTCTCACCCAAGAAGAAATGGTCCCCATCTTCGCCGAACGCGGCGGAGACCCCCTTCGGGCCGGCAAGCGCCACCCACTCGATGCCCTCCTCTGGCGGGTTGCCCGCGATGGCGAACCGTCGTGGGAAGGTGCCTCCTTGGGCGAAGGCCGGCCGGGCTGGCACATCGAGTGCACCGTCATTGCCCAACGCTTCCTGCCGAAGCCGTTCACGGTGCAAGGCGGCGGCAGCGATCTGGTGTTCCCTCACCACGAAATGGGCGCCGGCCACGCATTCGCGTTGGAAGACACCACGATGGCGCGCCACTACACCCATACGGGCATGGTTGGCCTCGACGGCGAAAAGATGAGCAAGTCCCGCGGAAATCTAGTCCTCGTGTCCAAGCTCCGTGCAGCCGGTGTTGAGCCTGCCGCTATCCGGTTGGCCATCCTCGCCCACCACTACCGCAGCGACTGGTTCTGGACCCAAGAATTGTTGGACGATTCCGAATACCGCCTGGAGCGCTGGCGCAAAGCCCGACACGTTGCCCCTGAAGGTTCGGCCAAGCCGTTGCTGTCGGAACTACGATCGGCACTTTCGCAGGATCTGGATGCACCCCGCGCCGTCGCAGCAATTGACGCATGGGCCACCGCGTCACTGACGGCGGCATTGGCGGCGTCAATCAACGTTCCCGTCGCCGTGGTGGACGGTGTGCCGGAGCAGGTATCTGCGCGGGACTCAGACCTGGTATCCGACGCTGTCGAGGCCTTGCTGGGCATCGAGCTGTAGAACATGTGTGGAGCCGCTGATGCGGCTCCACACATGCAAGCGGAGGCTACGGCTGTTCGTGACCGCGGCGGCGCAGATACCGTTCAAACTCGGTGGCGATCGATTCTCCTGTGGCCTCCGGAAGCTCTGCCGTGTCCTTGGCTTCTTCCAATTGCTTGACGTAAGCGGCAATTTCGGGATCGCCCGCCGCGAGGTCGTTCACGCCGCGTTCCCACGCCTGAGCGTCGTCGGCCATTTCATCTGTTGACAGCGGAACATGAAGATAGTCTTCGATCCTGTTCAGCAGCGCAAGCTCAGCCTTGGGGGAGGGGGCCTGGGCAACGTAGTGCGGCACGGCCGCCCACAGGGAAATGGTGGGCAGTCCGGCCAACAGGGCCACCTCGTTCAACACGCCCACAATCCCTATGGGGCCTTCATACTGGGAGGCTTCCAAATCCAGGCTCGCGGCGAGTTCCTCGTCGTCGCACGTTGCCGTGACGGGGAGTGGGCGGGAGTGTGGAACATCGGCCAGCAGCGAACCTACCAGCACCACGTGGCTGACATTCAAGGCTGCGGCCTTCGCGAGGATCTCGGCCGTGTAGGCGCGCCAGCGGTATGAAGGCTCAATGCCGTGGACCAGCACCACATCTATGTTGGTTCCGGGAATTGCGGCCCTGGCAATCTTGGTGACTGGCCATTTAATCTTGCGGCCGCCTGTGGACGTCAGCCGTACCTCAGGCCGGGTGAATTGAAAGTCGTAGTATTCATCGGGCTCAATGACGGCAACCCTCTTGGCGTCCCACAATCTGTGGAGGTATTTGAGCGCGTCGCTGGCGGCTTCGCCGGCGTCGTTCCAGCCCTCGAACGCGGCCAGCATGACCGTAACCCGGTCCTCGCCGGGTGCCGGTTGCAACAACGGCCCGGTTTTTCCTGATTCTCCTTGATTGATTCTGCTCACAGTCCCACACTACGGCGACTTGGCGTGTGGCACTATGCACCACGCGCGCCCGCGGCCGGTAAACGGTTGCACCTTTCACTCCACGTAGACTGGTGGCATGCTTGCTCCTTCTTCCGCTGTGAACCCTGCGACTTCGACTACCCCCGTCCTCAAGGCCGTCCTGTGGGATATGGACGGGACCCTGGTGGACACCGAGCCCTACTGGATTGCCGCCGAAATTGCCCTTGTTACCGCCCACGGCGGTTACTGGAATGAAGACATGGCCCACACCTTGGTGGGCAACGCACTTGGCGATTCCGCAAAAATTCTTCAAGGTGCCGGTGTGAAACTTTCGGTGCGCGAGATCATCGATCACCTGTCCGCTGAGGTTGTTGCCTGTATCCGCAGGGAGATTCCGTGGCGGCCAGGAGCTCGAGAATTACTCTCCGACTTGCACGGACGGGGAGTACGTTGTGCGTTGGTGACGATGAGCGAACGCGCACTCGCCACCGAGGTGGTAAATTCCCTTGAGGCTGAGTACTTTGAATTCCTTGTGACCGGTGATGAAGTCACGAACGGCAAGCCCCACCCCGAGCCGTATCTCACAGCCATTGAACTGCTACGTGAAAACGATCCGGCCATCACCGCTGCCCATTGCGCCGCGTTGGAAGATTCTGTTCCAGGGGTTGCTTCAGCAGTTGCCTCAGGTGTAGCCACGATCGCCATCCCGAACGCCGTTGAACTGGCAGAGGACGCCCGCTGGACCACCTGGGAAACCCTTGCCGGGAAGACCGGCGATGACGTCACCGACGTTATCGCCGCCCACTCCCGTTCCGCCGGGGCTGCTCTGTGAGCGGTCCTGCCCAGGGCGCCAAGACCCGTCGCGAGGGGCTGGTTCTCGGCTCGGTGCGGGGCACCCCCATTATTTTGGCCAACTCCTGGTTTCTCATCGCCACGGTCACGGTCTTGATTTTTGGACCCCAGCTGCAAAACATCTACCCGACTCTTGGCGCAGGGGCCTATGCCGTGGCCTTCGCCTATGCGCTGCTGCTACTTTTTTCGGTGCTCATGCACGAGCTGGCACACGCCGTGGCGGCCAAGATGTTTGGTTGGACAACCCACAAGATCGTCTTGAACCTGTGGGGTGGACACACCGAGTTTGATTTCAGCAAGGCAACGCCGGGCAAGGCGCTCGTCGTGGCATTTGCCGGACCAATCGCGAACTTTGTTCTCGCCGGGTTGGGCTGGCTCGTGACGTTGGGACTGCCCAACTCCGAGGCAGGACCGGTTTCCTTGGGCATGGCGATTGCCATGTTGCTGGCAAATATCTTTATCTGGGCGAACCTGCTCATCGGCTTCTTCAACGTGCTGCCAGGACTGCCCCTCGACGGGGGACGTTTGGTGGAGTCCATCGTCTGGAAATCAACGGGCAGTCAGGAAAAGGGCACGGTGGCCGCAGGCTGGGCCGGGCGGGTCATCGTCATCATCATCCTCGCCGTGGCACTGGGTGGACCGTACCTGACAGGCTCAACTCCGGATTTCACAACCTCATTCATTGTCATCCTGTTGGCCGGATTTCTGTGGATGGGAGCCACTGCATCCATCAAGGGTGCCGGCATCCGCCTGCGACTTCCAGAGATTTCAGCCGGTACCTTGGCCACTCCAGCCGTGAGCGCGTCAAGTGCGTGCACCGTGGCCCAGCTTTGGACCCTGCGGGGCGAGTACCCCAACGAGCCGATAGTGCTTTTTGGTCCCGACGGCAGGCCCGCCGCTGTGGTCGATGAGTACGCCTTGGCGCACGTACCGCCAGAGTCTGCGGCCAGCACTGCGGCCACGGCGGTGGCGCGCCAGCTCTCACAGGGAGCCTATGTGCCTGATGTAGCAGCCGGGGCAGAGCTGGTGCAGTATCTGTCACAGCTTCCGGACAGTGAGTATGCGGTGATCAACCTTGAAGGCAAGATCACCGGGCTTCTGAGCCAAGCAAAAGTGGTTGCAGCCATTACCGGCAAGCCTCTTCATTGATGGCCGACTGAGTTTTTACCGGTCCATGACATACCGGACCACAAGCAATAACCATTGCGGCCAACGTTCCCACCTGCGGACACGTTCCGGCCGTCCATATAATCTTGAGTACCAAAACGACAGGACCAGCCATGAATCACCAGGATTCCAACGCCGAGAAAACGCCCGGCGCAGCCACTTCAGCCATCAACTCCGCAGCACCACATGGGGCGGCAGCTCGCCGGGGAACGTTTAGGGCTGGGGAGCGAGTGCAGCTCACGGACGAGCGCGGCCGCATGAACACCATCACCCTGACACCGGGCACGGCCTACCACACGCACAAGGGCTTCTTGAATCACGATCTGCTCATTGGCGCCCCGGAAGGCTCCATGGTCGAGAGCAATGTTGGCCAGCAGTACCAGGCTCTGCGCCCCCTGCTCTCCGACTTTGTCCTCTCCATGCCCCGTGGTGCTGCCGTGGTGTACCCCAAGGACGCCGGCCAGATCATCACGATGGGTGATATTTACCCCGGTTCCCGTGTTGTAGAAGCCGGCGTTGGTTCCGGTGCACTTTCCATCTCGCTGCTGCGCGCAGTTGGCGACAACGGGTACCTGCACTCCTTTGAGCGCCGTCAGGAATTTGCCGATATTGCCCGTGGGAACGTAGAAACCATTTTCGGTGGACCGCACCCCGCTTGGAAGATCTCTCTCGGGGATTTCCAGGATCAGGTTGTTGCGCAGGAGGAACCTGGCAGCATCGACCGCGTTGTCCTTGACATGCTTGCCCCCTGGGAATGCCTTGACGCCGTAGCCACCGTACTGGCTCCCGGAGGTGTCTGGATCAACTATGTAGCAACGGTCACCCAGCTGTCCCGCACCGCCGAGGCCATTCGTGCCGATGGTCGCTTCACCGAGCCTGACGCCTGGGAATCCATGGTCCGCGGCTGGCACCTCGAAGGCCTGGCAGTACGCCCGGACCACCGCATGGTGGCCCACACCGGTTTCCTCATGGTGACCCGCCGTTTGGCCGATGGCGTGACGGGCATGTCGCCCAAGCGCCGCGCATCCAAGACCGATTTTGCCCAGGAAGATCTTGATGCCTGGACACCTGCGGCCGTGGGCGAGCGTTCGGTTTCGGACAAGAAATTGCGCCGCGCCGCCCGGGATGCCTCCTCTACGGTGCAGACTAAGCGAAACCAGGAACAGTCCGAGGAAACGGAAGCCCGCCACGACGGTAACGGCGACCAGTAGCACTAAGATCGGCAGTACCAGCAGGCCACGGCTGCGGAAGGATACAAGGTCATGAACGACTCAACGCACTCCACCCCCGATGAGGCGAGCGACGGCGTCGCACCTCCCTCGGTCAACCCTGTGCCCGGTACTGCCGGGGACCGTTACAGCACGGGCCCCGCGCAGCAGGCTGTGCTCGAGCGCCAGCTCAACGTCCTGCGTGATAAATCGCGCAATCTGGACCGCCAGCTTGCCTCGGCCACGCAGAACAACTCCAAGCTCGTGGCCATGTTGGAGACTGCCAAGAGCGAGATTATGAAGCTGCGTTCGGCGTTGGAGAACGACGGCGAACCTCCCTACAGCTTTGGAACCGTCCTTACGCTCAACCCGGCCCGCACAGCCACCGGTGTCAGCACAGCTGCGACCCACGAGAGTGTTGACGTCTACGCGTCCGGACGCAAAATGCGGGTAGGGCTCAGCCCATTGCTGCGGATGAATGACCTCGGCGTGGGGCAGGAAGTCCTGCTGAACGAATCGTTCACGATCATTGCCGCCCTGGGCATTGAACAGGTGGGTGAGTTGGTCACGGTGAAGGAACTGCTGGGGTCAAAGCGAGTTCTGGTGATTGGCAGGGCCGATGAGGAGCGTGTGGTTAGACTCGCCAGTGTCCTCCAGGGTGGGCTGGTCAAGGTTGGTGATGCCCTGAGCGTCGACGGACGCACAGGCTACGCCCTGGAAAAAATTCCGCGCTCGGAGGTGGAGAACCTGATCCTCGAGGAGGTCCCGGACATCTCCTACTCCGACATTGGCGGACTGGCGTCACAAATTGAGCAAATTCGGGACGCCGTGGAGCTTCCCTTCCTGCACCCGGACCTGTACCGCGAACATGGCCTAAAGCCACCCAAGGGCATTCTGCTCTACGGTCCGCCGGGGTGTGGAAAAACGCTCATCGCCAAGGCTGTTGCCAACTCGCTGGCCAAGCGAGCTGCTGAACGCTCAGGTGTGAAGGACCAGAAGAGTTACTTCCTGAACATCAAGGGTCCAGAGCTCCTGGACAAGTACGTGGGTGAAACCGAGCGGCAGATCCGGTTGATCTTCAGCCGCGCCAGGGAAAAGGCATCCGATGGCAGTGCCGTGGTGGTTTTCTTTGACGAGATGGATTCCTTGTTCCGCACCCGCGGCACGGGCGTATCCTCGGACGTTGAAACCACGATCGTCCCCCAGCTCCTTAGTGAGATTGACGGCGTCGAACGTCTTGACAACGTGATTGTCATTGGCGCATCCAACCGTGAGGACATGATCGATCCGGCGATTCTTCGTCCGGGCAGGTTGGACGTAAAGGTCAAGATTCAGCGTCCGGACGCCGAAGCGGCCGCGGACATCTTCGCCAAGTACGTCACCACCACATTGCCGTTCCATGCCGATGACCTGTCCGCAAACCATGGCAATTTGCAGGAAACTGTTGATGCCATGATTCAGCGCACCGTTGAGGCGATGTATGCAACGGACAAGTCCAACGAATATCTCGAGGTGACGTACGCCAACGGTGACACGGAGATGCTGTACTTCAAGGACTTCAACTCCGGCGCCGTGATTCAAAACGTGGTTGACCGTGCCAAGAAATACGCCATCAAGGATCTGTTGACGAGCGGCGAAAAAGGTATCCGGATTGAACACATGCTCCGCGCCGTGGTGGATGAGTTCCGTGAACATGAAGACATGCCCAACACCACCAACCCGGATGATTGGGCACGCATTTCGGGCAAGAAGGGTGAGCGCATCACCTACATTCGGACCATTGTGCAAAGTAAAGAAGGTCAAGTGCCCGGCAAGACACTGGAAACGCTGCCCAACACCGGACAGTATCTATGAGTGTTGTAAGAGTCATGGGTGCCGAGACCGAGTACGGCATCCATGCTCCGGCAACCACGTCTTTCAATGCAACGTGGTTGTCCACGCAGGTTGTGAACGCGTACTCCCGGGAGACCAATCACCGTGCGGCCGCTGGTGGCGAGACTCGATGGGACTACACGGATGAAGACCCGCTGGCTGACGCCCGCGGTTGGTCCATGCCACGGGTCGACGCGCACCCCAGCCAGCTCACGGACACCGAGCTCACAGCTGCGCAGATTGCCCTCGACGGCGGCGAAAGTGGCGACTCCTCGATCCCGCTTTTGATGAACATGGTGCTGGGAAATGGGGCGCGCCTCTACGTTGACCACGCCCATCCGGAATACTCCTCGCCAGAGGTGACGAACCCGCTCGACGCCGTTCGCTGGGATGCTGCCGGAGACTTGGTGGCGCTGGCCGCCGTGCGCCGCATCTCCGCAACACCGGGCGTCCCGGCGATTAATCTGTACAAGAACAATACGGACAATAAAGCCGTCTCATACGGCAGCCATGAGAACTACCTCATGCCGCGCGCGGTACCCTTCGCGCATATTGTGGCGGGGTTGACGCCATTCTTTGTCACTCGCGCCATCATGTGTGGTGCCGGCCGGGTCGGGATCGGTCAAGACGGCTCCGGCGCTGGCTTCCAAATCAGCCAGCGGGCTGACTTCTTTGAGGCCGAGGTAGGCCTGGAAACCACCATCCGCCGACCCATCATCAACACCCGCGACGAACCCCACGCCGTGGCGGAGAAGTATCGCCGCCTCCATGTGATCATTGGTGACGCCAACCTGGCCCAGGTGTCGAACTACCTCAAGTTCGGCACTACCGCCATTGTGCTGGACATGATTGAACACGGCACCGCGCCGGTGCTGAGATTTGCCGACCCCGTAGCCACCTTGCGCAGCGTCAGCCATGACTGGCAATTGCAAGAAACCCACCTGCTGGCCGATGGAACACGCATCAGCGCCCTCGATGTGCAATGGCTCTACCTCAACGCCGCACAGGCCCACGCCACAGCCAATGGCTCAAGCCATCCAGAAAGAGGGGACGGACACACGGCGGCGCTGCTGGCGAAATGGGAGGAGGTTCTCTCCGCACTGGGCAGCGACCCCATGAGCCTTGCCAACCAACTGGAATGGGTGGCAAAACTGAATTTGCTGCAGCAGTATCGAAGCAGGGACGACCTGGCATGGAACGATCCCCGGCTTGGACTTATTGACCTGCAATGGTCTGATATCCGTCCCGAGAAGGGGCTCTACTACAAACTTTTGCAGCACGGCCGAATGCAGCGCGTCGTCAGCGACGAATCGATTGTCCACGCCGTCCAGCAGCCGCCAGCAGATACTCGCGCCTATTTCCGGGGCCGTTGCATCCAGGAATTTGGGGCGCACGTGGTGGGTGCCAGCTGGGACTCGGTCATTTTTGAGTTGCCTGAGCTCCGCAGGCTGCAGCGCGTGTCCACCAAGGAGCCCCTGCGTGGAACGGCGGCATTGACCGCCAAGCTCTTCGATCAGAGTAATGACCTGCAGGATTTCCTAAACCATCTCTTGGCGGGCCCGGCCCGCGTTCACTAAAAGACGGCGTTCTTGTCGGCGGCGAGCATTACGGTTAGGCAGCCGATTACCGCGCCCAACGCACAATCAGGGCGCGTCCGTGGCAGGATGGGAGCAGGTACCGGTGCAGGTATCTGAGAACCAGGTTAGAAGGTTGCATCATGGCTTCACAGGAACAGAAGAACGTCTCCTCACGAACCGAAGAGGAGCAGGTCGAAGAACTGCCGCTTCCCACTCCCGCCCCGGCTGCTGCGCAGGATTCCACGTCCGGAGTTGACGATCTGCTGGATGAGATCGACGGCGTTTTGGAAGTCAACGCAGAAGAGTTCGTCCGCGGGTTCGTCCAAAAGGGCGGACAGTAAGCAGCCATGGGGGCCCACGGGAGTGACTTTCCGGCGCTGGATGCGGCTGGCTCGTCGTCGTTCTTTGACCACGTGAGCCGCAGTCATCCGGGCCTGTTGCCGTTTGCCGCCCACCTTCCGGCAGGGGCCATGCCCGCCACCCCGCACGGCACCACCATCGTGGCCCTGACGTTTGCCGGGGGCGTGTTAATGGCAGGGGACCGGCGCGCCACCATGGGTTCAATGATCGCCAACCGGCACATTGAGAAAGTCTTCCCGGCGGACCGCTATTCCGTCCTGGGAATTGCCGGCACAGCCGGTTTGGCGATCGATATTGTTCGGCTTTTCCAGGTGGAACTTGAACATTACGAAAAAATTGAAGGCACGCTGCTCAGCCTTGAAGGCAAGGCGAACCGGCTTGGCGCCATGATCCGTGCCAACCTGCCCATGGCGTTGCAGGGACTCGCGGTGGTGCCTTTGTTTGCCGGAATTGAGCCTGGTGAGCCGGCCGGACGCTTGTTCTCCTATGATGTCACGGGAGGGCGTTACGAGGAGCTCGAGCATCACAGTGTGGGTTCCGGCGCCGTATTCGCACGCGGTGCCCTGAAAAAACTCTGGCGTCCCGAGCTCAGCAGCGCCGAGGCTGTCGCCGTTGGCGTGGAGGCGCTCATTGATGCCTCAGACGATGACTCGGCCACGGGAGGTCCGGACCTGGTGCGCCAGTTGTGGCCGGTGGTCTATGTGGTGACGCACGACGGCGCCACCCGGGTTGCTCCTGACGCGTTGGCCGCCGTGGTGGAGACCATTGTGACGCGACGCACGATTGAGCGCAGGGAGGCTTAGCATGGCTCAGCAATTTTACGTTTCCCCCGAACAAGTCATGAAGGACCGGGCCGATTTTGCCCGTAAAGGGATTGCCCGGGGCAAATCAGTTGTGGTGCTTAGTTGCCTCGACGGCATTGCCTTGGTGGCCGAAAACCCTTCGCCCACACTGCATAAGATCGGCGAAATTTATGACCGAATCGCCTTTGCCGCCGTTGGAAAATACAACGAATTTGAGAGCCTGCGCCAGGCGGGGGTTCGCTACGCGGATGTACGCGGATATTCCTACGACAGGGTGGATGTGACGGCACGTGGCTTAGCCAGTGTCTACGCTCAAAGCCTGGGGACCGTGTTCACGGCCGAACAAAAACCGTTTGAGGTGGAGCTTGCTGTTGCCGAGGTGGGGGAGCGGCAAGGTGATGACCACATCTTCCGCCTCAACTTTGACGGCTCCATTTCCGATGAATCCGGCTTCCTCGCCATGGGTGGAAAGGCCGACCTGGTTCAGGCGGTCCTGGAGACGGTCTGGACACCCGGAGCCAGCCTTGGAGCGGCCCTGCGCTGGGCGGTGACCGCATTGGAATCGCCGCGGAAGGATGCTGCCGGATCTTCGGCTGCTGTGCCTCTTGAAGCCCCGCTTCTTGAGGTCGCCATCCTGGACCGCAATGCTACACGCGTGCGTGGTTCGCACAGGGCGTTCAGGAGGCTAACAGATGCCCAAGTGGCTCAAGAACTGGCGCCCGATCAACATGGCTCCCAAGACAACTAGTACCCGAATGCACAATGCTGAAAACAACTAAGGAGAAGTAACTGGTGGACCGGCGGATTTTTGGCATTGAAACTGAGTTTGGTGTGACTTTTTCGGCGCCTGGCTCGCGGCCGCTGTCACCTGAAGAAGTAGCGAGGTACCTTTTCCGAAAGGTTGTCAGCTGGGGGCGGTCCTCCAACGTTTTCCTGCCTAACGGCTCCAGGCTGTACCTGGATGTTGGGTCCCACCCGGAATACGCTACGGCTGAGTGTGATGGCATTGCCCAGCTGATCGCCCACGACCGGGCCGGGGAGCTGATCCTGCAGGAACTCGTCGAGGAAGCTCAGGGCCGCCTGCATGCCGAAGGCTATGCGGGAAAGATTTTCCTGTTCAAGAACAACGTTGATTCTGCCGGCAACTCGTACGGCAGCCATGAAAACTACTTGATCACCCGCAAGGGGGAGTTCAACAGGCTCGCCGATATCCTCATTCCGTTCCTTGTCACCCGCCAGCTCATTTCAGGTGCCGGACGGGTATTGCCAGCCCACCAGGGCGGCAAGTTCGCGTTCTCACAGCGTGCCGACCACATCTGGGAGGGCGTTTCTTCGGCCACAACCCGGTCCCGACCCATCATCAATACACGCGACGAGCCCCATGCGGATGCTGAGTTGTACCGCCGCTTGCACGTCATCGTTGGTGACTCGAATATGTCTGAAACCACCACCATGCTCAAGGTGGGAAGCGTTGACTTGATCCTGCGGATGATCGAAGCCGGAACCATCATGGCCGACATGCGCCTTGAAAACCCCATTCGGAGCATCCGTGAGATCTCGCATGACATCACGGGCAAGCACCCACTGAAAATGGCCGACGGCCGGACCATGACAGCCATCGACATCCAGCGTCACTACCTTGAAAAAGTCAGTAACTTTGTTCGCTCCCATGGCGCACACCATGACATGGTGCCGCAGATCCTTGACCTCTGGGAGCGCACCTTGGACGCGGTCGAAAGCGAGAACTACTCGGGGATCGACACGGAGATTGACTGGGCCATCAAAGCCAAGCTCCTGGGCGCCTATGCCGAGCGACACAATCTGGAATGGATCTCCCCGGAAGTGGCCCAGTTGGATCTGCGCTATCACGATATTTCCCCCGAGCGGGGTCTCTTTAATATGTTGACCCGTCGCGGCCAGACGGCCACGGTGGTAACACCGGAGGATATTGCCGCCGCTACACGGACCGCTCCAGTTACCACACGCGCTCATTTGAGAGGGAAATTCGTCAGCGCCGCCCGCGATTCGGGACGCGACTACACAGTTGATTGGGTGCACCTAAAGCTCAACGACCGCTCCCACCAAACGATTCTGTGCAAGGACCCGTTCAAGAACCAGGACCCCCGCGTGGATGAACTCATAGCTTCCCTTGGGTCCACATACTGAACTTGTCGACCAAATCAACAGCTTCCGTACAGATTCGTTCGTTAGGCTGTAGGCGGCCCACGGCTTCCCAATGCTGAATGGGCCGCGAATTATTTGCCTCATACTCCCGCAATCGAAAGTGATTTTGTGCGCCGACTACTTGCACTGCTACTTCCCCTGCTGCTCCTTGTGACAGCTTGTTCACAAGGGCCAAGTGATACCTCCGCAACGGACTCTGCATCCGTTTCAATTCCTCCGGCGAACGCCGAAGCCTTGGCCTCGGTCAAGGTGGCGGATCAGGGCAAGGGCAAGGCGCCCACTGTCACCTTTGACAAGCCGCTCGCCATTGCTGCGGAGTCAATGAAGGTTCTGTCCCAGGGGGATGGCGAACAGATCAAGGACGGCCAGATCGTGTCCTTCCAGCAGGTGGCCCTCAACGCCGAAGACGGAACCGTCACAGGAGAAACTTTTACCACGGGCGCCAGTAACACCATCACGCTCAATGACTCTTTCAAGACACAGTTCCCCATGGTCTACAGCACCTTCACCAGCGCCAAAGTTGGTTCGTACATTGCCTACGGAATTCCCGGAACACCGGCCGTGACGGGGTCAACCGCGGCGCCGTCTGCGGCTGCTGTCCCCGCTGAACTCAGCGTATTCCATGTCACCGCGGTCAAGGCAGCTCCGAGCCTGATGAGCGCCGACGACGTTGCGGCGTTGGAGAAGGACGGAAAGCTTCCGGTAGCCAAGTTCAATGACAAGGGCGTTCCCAGCGTCACCATCCCCAAGAACGATCCGCCGGCTGGCTTGGCTGTTCAGGTTCTCACGGAAGGCACCGGCGAAGTTCTGAAGGAATCCGATTCCATCTCCGCTCTGTACACGGGCTGGACCTGGTCCGATGGCAAGCAGTTCGATTCCACTTTTGACAGCGGAAAGGCAGCATCCTTCAGCCTCCAGGGCGTTATCCCGGGCTGGACCAAGGGACTCGCCGGCCAGAAGGTTGGCTCAACCGTGCAGCTGAGCATCCCGTCGGAGTTGGCTTATGGCGAAAATGCGGCTGCACAGGGCAAGCCGGCCGGCGCACTGGTATTTGTTGTTAAGATTGAATCCAAGAGCTAGATACAACCACTAAAGGAGCACCATGTCTTTTGGCGCACGCAACTTTGACCGCACCAAGCCGGAAATCGACTTCCCGGCACACGAGGTCCCCACGGAACTCGTGATCGAAGACCTCATCGAAGGCACCGGCACCGAGGTAGTTCGCGGCAGCACGGTATCCACCCACTATGTGGGCGTTGCCTTCTCCACGGGTGAAGAATTCGACTCCTCCTGGGGCCGCGGTACTCCGCTGGACTTCAAGGCCGGAATCGGCCAGGTTATCCAGGGCTGGGACCAGGGCCTGTTGGGCATGAAGGTGGGCGGCCGCCGTCGTCTGGAAATCCCCTCCGAACTGGCCTATGGCTCACGTGGCGCCGGTGGAGCAATCGGCCCAAACGAGGCCTTGATCTTCGTTGTTGACCTGGTGGCAGTTCGCTAACACGCAGTACTTTTGTTTTGGCCTCCAAGCACATGCTTGGAGGCCAAAACTCTTTAACAGCGGAGATCGTTCGCCGAAGGCTTCACAGACCTGCGCTCGAATCAACAACTTGGCGGCTGGCTAGTACTGTGGGCCATGTGTCCACAAAAATTGATGCCACCGAACGTCTCCTGAACCTTGTCATAGCCCTGCTCGGGACCCGGTTGGGACGCAGCAAGGGATACATCCGCGAAAACATCAACGGCTACACAGCCGTCGCCGCCACGGCCGCGGAGGAAGCCAAGGTTCAGCCCGCCTTTGAGCGGATGTTCGAGCGAGACAAGAAGACATTGCTGGAACTGGGCATCCCCATCCGGCAATCCGAGGTTCAAGGCGACGACGCCGCCGAACAGGTGCTTTACAGGATTGATCCTGTTGACTACCGGGTGCCGGAAATCAGGCTCGACCAGGTCGCCATGAATCTTGTGTCCATTGCCGCCAACCTTTGGGTGGAGGCAACTCTTGGTGCCGCCGCACAGTCGGCACTACGCAAGATTGCGGTGCGATCCGGAACTGGTTGGTACGAGGATGAAACCACCTCCCAGTCGCGCATTCGCACGGCGGAGCCAGCCTTCGAGCCCATGTGGACGGCACTGCGCAGCAGTCACCCGGTAACGTTCAATTACCGCCGTTCCGGTTCAACGCAGAGCAGTCCGCGGACAGTGCAGCCACTGGGTCTAGGGAACAAATACGGTCAGTGGTACCTTGCGGCATGGGATCTGGGCAAGTCCGAGCAGCGAAGTTTCCGGCTCTCACGCATCACCTCCAAGGTGCAGGTTCATGCAACTGACACCTTTGTCAGGACCGCCGGATTTACCATTGCCAGCGTGTTGGACAAGCTCGGAACCGGAGAACTGCACACCGCCCAGATTGCCGTTCCCCAGGATGCGGCCCATGCCTTACGCGGACGCAGCGGGACCGAAATCCAGACAGGCTCAGCCTGGAGCCGGCCGGGGTGGGATGTGCTGCGTGTTAGTTACCGGGAACCGGAACTCATGGCCGACGACGTTGCGTCCCTAGGTGACCAGGCGTTGGTTCTAGACCCAGCCGATCTTCGTGAGGCAGTCGTTATGCGTTTGCACGCCGCCGCCGCAGCGGCGATTTCAACCGACGGCATGGATGATCTCAACTGGGGGACCAAAATGGCCCCGTCCCCGGCCAAGAAAAAGGACACTCGGGACAGGCTCATCAGGCTTCTGTCCATGGTTCCCTTCCTGGTGGCTAATCCCGGTGTGGATGAAGCCGAAGTCATGGCCGAATTTGCCATCACGGCCGCACAATGGGCCAAAGACAAGGACACACTCAACGTCACCGGCCTGCCCGGTTACTACCACGGTGACCTCATGGATGTCACCACCGAGGCCGGTCAGGTCTTCATCCGTGACGCCGAAACGCTCGCCAGCCCGCTGCGACTAACGCAAGAGGAAGCTTCTTCCGTGCTCATTGGGCTTCGAGCTCTCACGGCCATCCCCGACAGTCAACAAGCGCGGGCCCTCGAGCAAGCGATTTCATCGCTCACCACGGTGGCGGGGAACGATGCGTGGCTTGCCGACGCCGTCGGACTTGAGCTGGTCTCGGGTCAAGAGATGGGAACCATTGCGGCCCTGCAGGACGCCATCGCCAAAGGCCGGGCGTGTGCCATCACCTATCTCGTGCGCTCTCGCGACGAACTCAGCCAACGCACCATTGAGCCGCGCAAACTGTTTTCCGTCGATGCGGCCTGGTATGTACGCGCCTGGTGCCGTAAGACAGAGGAATTGCGCAGCTTCAGGCTCGACCACATCAAGGACTTGGCCGACGCCGGGGCTCAGGAGAACCTGCACGCCTCTCTCACTCCGTGGCAGCCCACCCCAGGGGTTTACGATCCCGGCAGCAACGATGTTCAGGTGCAGCTCATCGCCGAACCCACCACAGCACTGCGACTGGCCCCTGCCTACAACGCCATACTCTTCGACCTCGGTGCCGACATGGTTGGCCTGCGCCTGCTCGTGGGTGATACGGCCACGCTGTCACCGCTCATGGCACGCCTTGGCGGACGCGCGCGGGTGGTGGAGCCGCAGGCCGTTCGCCAGGCCACAGCTGATTGGTTGATAGCTGCCGCGGAAAGCTGTGACGCTGTGGGCGAAACCACCCCGGCAGTTCCCAGCACCGACGGATAGACTCAAAAAATGCCTTGGTGGTCATGGATCTTGATATGGATAGCGCTAGTAGCGTTGTCCCTGCTTTTTGTTGCTCTGTTGGGCTGGCGCATCTGGCGCGACGTCAGTGCAACGGCACGTACCTTCAATGATGTTTCCGCTGGGCGAGCAGCTTACTGGGATCAAAGTCTGGAGCGCGCCAAGGTGCGGCACGTCACAGAACCGCGCACGACGGTTCCCGGCAGTGCGATTTTTGCAACACCTGAAGAAATGAAGGATGATTACGTAGCTGCCAAGGAGGAACGGCGTTTCGCCCGCCTTCAACGGCGCGTCGCCCGCAGGAAAGAACGCGGACAGCTCCAATCCTTGCGCGACATTGAAGCATTACAAGACGTAGGATGAACCAAAAGGAAAGGCGTTACCGTGGGAAGACTTTTTGAGAGCCCCTGGGCTATCACCATCATCATCATCGTTGTTCTGCTGCTCTTCGCAGCCCCGAAGTTGCCCGGAATGGCTCGCAGCCTTGGCCAGTCCATGCGGATTATCAAGTCCGAAGTCAAGGAAATGAAGAACGACGGCAAGGATGATGCTCCAACAGCGGCACCGACTGCTTCTGCAGCCCCCGCTGCGCCTGAGGCTCCCGTTGAAGGCAAGATCGTCAACAACCCGACGCAGGGCAACACCTCGGGCGAGGGTACCGGAACCGGTACCGGCGCTCAGTCATAGAAAAGGTTGATGAGCCGGTGGGCGCTACAAAAGGCCGTAAAGCCAACCCCGAAGGACGGATGCCGCTTAAGGCGCACCTGATTGAGGCCCGCAACCGGCTTTTCAAGAGCGCCCTGGCCATGATCCCAGGTGTGATTCTGGGCTGGATTATTTATGATCCGCTGCTCTTTGCCCTCACACAGCCCCTGCGCGATATCAGCCACGAACGCAACATTGTTGCCACCCTGAACTTTCAGGGTGTCACCACGTCCTTTGACTTGAAAATCCAGATCGCCTTGATCCTGGGGCTGATCATTGCTTCGCCGGTATGGATTTATCAACTCTGGGCATTCATCACCCCCGGCCTGACGAAGAAGGAACGCCGTTACACGCTTTCCTACATGTTCGCCTCGGTGCCACTGTTCTTGGCGGGCATTTATGCCGGTTGGTTGATCTGGCCAAATATTGTGAAGGCGCTGACCTCGTTCACCCCTGCGGGTAGTGAGGCCGCGAACATCATCACGGCCCTGGAATACCTGCAATTTGCCATGCAGCTCATGCTGTTCATGGGTGCGGCCTTCCTGGTACCGGTGCTGCTCTTTGCTCTCAACGCTGTTGGCATTGTTCGGGGCAAGACCTACTTGAAGGCTTGGCGCTTTACGATTCTTGGTGTCACGATCGTCTCGGCGATGGCAGCCCCCGGCTCAGACGTCATGAGCATGTTCTTCCTCGCCGCACCGTTGTTGATCCTGTACTTCGGCGCAATCGGTTTGTGCATTCTCAATGACAAGCGTCGCGACCGCAGGGACGCAAAAAAAGTCAAGGAATCCGAGTCCACGGCAGATGTGGCCACGCCCTCAAAGGATCTGGAAATACTGTGATCTAACGTAGGCTGGAGACATGCCTGCCTCAGAAAATATCAGCCCCTCCGAACGTTACCTGGCGGCCAAGAACCGCGTTGCCGATCAGGGAACTGATTTGGAAGAGTTCAGGGCAACTCTGGCTTTTGCATTGGATGATTTTCAAGACACCGCGTGCCGTGCCGTTGAGGCCGGTCGCGGTGTTTTAGTTGCTGCTCCAACCGGTGCCGGTAAGACCATTGTCGGCGAGTTCTCCGTTTACCTGGCCCTTAAACGTGGACACAAGGCGTTTTACACTACGCCCATCAAGGCGTTGAGCAACCAAAAGTTTCAGGAATTGGCGCAGAAGTATGGGGCCGAAAACGTTGGTCTCCTCACGGGTGACACCAGCATCAACTCCGAGGCTCCCGTTGTGGTCATGACCACCGAAGTTCTGCGGAACATGCTTTATGCCGACTCCCACACACTGGCTGGTTTGGCCTATGTGGTCATGGACGAGGTCCACTACCTCGCCGACCGTTTTCGAGGCGCCGTCTGGGAAGAGGTCATCATTCACCTGCCCAGCGAGGTGTCAGTTATTTCGCTCAGCGCGACCGTCTCCAACGCCGAAGAATTTGGGTCCTGGCTCGGTACGGTCCGTGGAGATACCGCCGTGGTTGTTTCCGAGCACCGGCCCGTTCCGCTCTGGCAGCACGTCATGGTGCGTCGTGATTTGGTGGATCTCTTTGCGGAGAACGTAGCTTTCGACGAGATTGCAGGTAGCCCGGAAAACACGGCCACGTCCAGGGTAGGCAAGTCCGCTGGGACCAACAATAACGCTGGTTCCAAAACACCAAAGATCAACCCGGAACTCCTCAAGCTGGCGCGTTCAGAATCCGTCAGCATCGGCCGGGGAACCAGCCACGGCCGGCGCGGAGGCGGCGGTTCACGCGGCCGCGGATACCAGCAACCGTCCAGCGCCCACGATGAGCGAGGCGGGCAGCGCGGAAATCAGAATCAAGGCGCAAGTCAGGGTTGGGCCAAGGCGGCTTCCCGTCCACAGGTTATTCGCGCCCTCGACAGCCAAGATCTACTTCCTGCCATCACCTTCATTTTTTCGCGGGCCGCGTGCGATGCGGCGGTGCAGCAATGCGCAGCCGCCGGCTTGTGGCTCACCTCTTCCGATGAACAGGCCGAAATCGCCCGTCGCGTTGACACGGCGTGCGCCGAGCTGCCCGACTCCGACAGGGACGTCCTCGGCTTCTGGGGGTGGCGCGACGGACTGCTGCGCGGATTGGCGGCCCACCATGCCGGAATGTTGCCCAGCTTCAAGGAAGTGGTTGAGGATCTCTTTGCCGATGGACTGGTGCGCGCAGTTTTCGCCACGGAAACCCTCGCACTCGGCATCAACATGCCTGCCCGAACGGTCATCCTGGAGAAACTGGAAAAGTACAACGGTGAAGCGCACGTGGGCATCACTGCAGGGGAGTACACCCAGCTGACGGGCCGTGCAGGACGTCGCGGGATCGACGTTGAAGGCCACGCCGTCGTGCTGTGGCAGCCTGGCACAGACCCTGCAGCGGTGGGAGGTCTGGCCTCCAAGCGCACCTATCCGCTCAACTCCAGTTTCCGCCCCACCTACAACATGAGCATCAACCTCGTGGCGCAATTTGGCCGTGCTCGCACCCGCGATATTCTCGAATCTTCCTTTGCCCAGTTTCAGGCAGACCGTTCCGTGGTTGACCTGGCGCGCCAAGTCCGGTCCAGGGAAGAGTCCTTGGCCGGGTATGAAAAGTCAATGACGTGTCATCTGGGCGATTTCAATGAGTACGCCAAGCTGCGCCGTGAACTCTCTGACCATGAATCCGGCGCCTCAAAGTCGAAGGCGAAGCAACGCAGGGACTCCGTGGTTGATTCCGTTGCCAGCCTTCGCCCGGGCGACGTCATCATGGTGCAGGGCGGGCGCAACGCCGGATACGCCGTGGTACTTGAGGCCGACGCAAATGCCCGGGTACCGCGCCCTGGGATTCTGGGCATCGACAGGGAATACCGGCGATTGAGCATCCACGATTTTTCCGGACCCGTGGAGGCACTGGCACAGGTACGCGTCCCCAAGGGTTTCAACCCGAAGGTTCCCAAGGACAAACGCAATCTGTTGGCCGCCGTGGAAGCGAAGCTGAATGAACCCTCACAACAGCGTCCACATCGCTCTGCCGCCTTCGGCTATGCCGACTCGGAGAGCGAGAATGAGGCGACCGCCACCCTGCGCCGGAACCTGCGCGCCCACCCCTGCCATGGCTGCAGCGAACGCGAGGACCATGCGCGCTGGTCCGAGCGATGGTGGAAGCTGCGCAAGGAGACCGATGGGATTGTGCGCGCCATCCAAGCACGCACCAACACCATTGCGCGGACCTTTGACCGGGTCATCGACCTGCTGGCAGGCTACGGATTCGTGGTGGCGGACGACGCCGGGAACTTGCGTCCCAGCGAGGATGGCCAGCGCCTGCGTCGTGTGTACGGCGAAAAGGATCTGCTGATTGCCTTGGCTTTGCGACAGGGCGCCTTCTCCGATCTCGACGCACCCGAGCTGGCCGCTTTTGTCACCTCGCTGGTCTACCAGTCCAAGCGGGACGCCGAGGGTTCGCGACCTCGGATGCCAAGCGTGAGCCTGGAGCAGGCTGTCGAGGACGTGGTGGTGCTGTGGTCCAGACTGCAGGATGCCGAAGAATCCCACAGACTGCCCCTGACCAGCGAGCCCGAACTGGGATTGGTGTGGCCCATGTACAAGTGGGCCAAGGGTCGCAGTCTGCAGGATTCACTGCATGGAACTGATCTGGCCGCCGGTGACTTTGTCCGCTGGACGAAACAGGTCATTGACCTCCTAGGCCAGCTCTCCCAGGTACCCTCGCTACCGGCTGGATTTTCACCTGTCTGCAGGCAGGCCATGGATCTGGTGCGGCGAGGAGTTGTGGCGTACACGGCCGTGGTGGACTAGCGCTTTTCCGGCGGTTTCAGATCACTGCCTGTCCCAAGTTTTTGTGAATGTTTTTGTTGAAAGGATTGACTCTTCCCATGTCATTAACCATGTACCGAAACGGCTCCGTCTACAGCGCCGCCGATCCCTTTGCGACGGCCATGCTGGTGGACGGTGATGTAGTTGCGTGGGTTGGCTCCGAACACGCGGCGACCTCCCTCTTGGACTCCCGCATGCGTGAAGTGGATCTGCGTGGGGCCCTCGTTGCTCCGGGATTTGTGGACTCGCACGTCCATGTCACCGAAACCGGCCTTGCCCTGGAATCGTTGGACCTTGGCGGCGCGGCTTCCGCCACGGCGATGCTGGACAGCGTGGCCTTGGCGGCTGCGAGTCTTGCCGCAGGTGGCTTGCTTCTTGGCCACGGGTGGGACAACGCCCTATGGGAAGACCCTCGCCTTCCCGGTGCCGCTGAGTTGGAACGAGCAGCCGGCGGGCGTGAAGTGTATCTTGCCCGCGTTGACGTACATTCGGCTCTGGTCTCGGCAAGTCTGGCCCAGCGCTGTGGGCTGGCAGCCATGCCTGGTTGGGACGGTGACGGCCTGGTGAGCGGCGTCGCGCACACAACCGCCCGGGATGCGGCCCGCACGCTTACGCCGGAGCGTCGTGCCACGGTACAGGAGCGAGCCCTGCGACATGCGGCGGCCAATGGCTATGTGGCCTTGGCTGAGATGAGTGCTCCGCATGTTGGTTCGGGGGAGGACCTTGCCCAGCTCATGTCCATGGGACAGGCGTTTCCTCAGGTATTGCCATACTGGGGGCAGCTGGTTGGCAGTGCCGACGAGGCTCGCGACGTGCTGGCGCACTTGGCTGGTCTTGGCGTTGATGTGCTGGGATTGGCCGGGGACCTGAACATTGATGGTTCGCTGGGATCGCGCTCAGCACTGCTCCGCCAGCCCTACGCGGACGCCCCAGAGACTTGGGGCAAGGCACAGCTGACGGTCGAGCAGGTAGTCAAGCACCTGGCGGCCACGTCTGAATTGGGGCTGACAGGCGGCTTCCATGTCATTGGTGACGGCGGCATGGACATTGCCGTTGCCGGGCTTGAGGAAGCCACCAAAATGGTGGGCATAGACAAGATTCGCGCGGCAGGGCACCGGCTGGAACACGCCGAGATGGTGGACGATGCGGCCCTTGCGGCTCTGGCCCACCACGCCGTTGGGGTTTCTGTGCAGCCAGCCTTTGATGCCGCATGGGGTGGAAGCTCCGGAATGTATGCCCAACGATTGGGTGTACAGCGCGCGCTTGCGCTAAATCCGCTGGCGCGATTCTATGGCGCCGGTGTTCCAGCGTTCTTCGGTTCTGACGCTCCCGTCACGCCCCTGAACCCCTGGGCCAGTGTGCGTGCCGCGTTGAACCACCATGAAGAATCCTCACGGATTTCCGCGCGTGCAGCGTTCATTGCCCATACCCGCGCCGGTTGGCGCGCCGCCAAGTCCGAGAACCCCTTCCACGGTCAGTTGGCTCCGGGTGCGCCGGCCAGTTTCGCCATTTGGGATGTGGAACAGCTCATGGTTCAGGTCGCCGATGAAAGGGTGCAGTCATGGTCAACCGACCCCCGTGCCAGGACGCCGCTGTTGCCTGCGCTTGATGGTGACAACGATCCCCGCTGCCTTCAGACGGTCCATCTGGGGCGAGAACTGTACGCCAGCGAAGATTTCAACAGCATGGCCGAGCATGCATAAAATCCATGCCTGGGAAAGCGCCTGCCGGGAATAGTCCATTTGGGTAATATCGCGCTGACCTGCACCGATGCGTATCGGTGCAGGTCAGCACCGTGTTGACAGCGGCTGCGGCGGCAATTAGTTTTAGGGGAGCGGAGAACCTCCTTCAGGGAGGGTCCCGGTCGGAACGGGAAACCGTCCAGCCGACGCTTGGGGGATAAGTTCACGCGCCAGTAGAAAACAATAAAGTGCAGTGCCTTTGGCCTGTGCCGAATTGGTCCGAAGGCGCGTGGACTTATCTTTTCCCCAGCCACCTCACCTATACTGGTGTTTTGGCCTTAGCCGCCAATCGCCGTGATGACTTGCCTTGACCAGACACCAGCGGTTGCGGCCCAGGGCCTTCCACTTCACTTTCACCACGGAAAGGCACCAATTGTTGCGTGTCCTGACGATCATTCCCACGTACAACGAGATCGAATCGCTGCCAAAGACCCTGGCCCGGTTGCGCGCTGCAGTTCCACACAGCGATGTTCTCGTGGCTGACGACAACAGCCCCGATGGCACCGGGGCGTGGGCCGACGAATTTGCCGCCAATGATCCCCAAGTTCACGTCTTGCACCGTGCCGGGAAAGAAGGCCTTGGAGCTGCCTACCTCGCCGGATTTACTTGGGGACTGGAAGCCGGGTATGACGTCCTGGTGGAAATGGACGCCGATGGATCACACCAGCCCGAGCAGTTGCCACTGCTGTTGGACGCTGTCGATCAGGGAGCAGACCTGGTGTTGGGTTCGCGCTGGGTCCCGGGCGGAAAAGTAGTCAACTGGCCGCTGCACCGGAAGCTGATCTCCACCTGCGGCAGCCTTTACTCCCGTGTGTTGCTGGGCATTCCGGTCCGCGACGTCACCGGCGGTTACCGGGCATTTCGCCGAACCACGCTTGAAGCACTGGATTTCAAGGCAGTTGAATCAGTTGGCTACGGTTTCCAGGTGGACATGCTGTGGCGTGTCTGGCAGATGGGGTGCAAAGTGGTCGAGGTGCCCATCACCTTCGTTGAGCGTGAATTTGGTGCCTCCAAGATGAGCGGCAACATTGTTCAGGAAGCCATGCTGAACGTGACCAAATGGGGTTTGAGCTCACGCTGGGCCAAACTGACAGGTCGCAACAAGTAGTTTTCAGTTGCCACTGAGGACCAACTGATTGGTCCTCGGTGGGGTAGATACAAAAATGGTGGGCACCCAGTTATGGGCGCCCACCATTTTTTGGTTCAAAAACTTCTCAGCGCAGAAGCAAAAGTCTCTGCCTGGAAAGGTTCCTTAGACTTTTTCGCCGCGGCGTTCGCGCAGGATGGTCAACCGGTCAGCCAAGATGGTCTCCAGTTCGGGGAGTGTCCGGCGCTCAAGGAGCATGTCCCAGTGAGTACGGACAGGCTTGTCGTTGGAGGTGTCAGGAGCCTCGCCGTTGACCAGCAGAGCCTCCTTGCCCGTCTTGGACATCCAGGTTGCCGGGATCTCAGCTTCAGATGAGAAAGTGACAAAGACCTGCTCGCCATCGGCGCAACGGTACTCCACGCTTTGGCGGGGCGCAGGCTCTACACCGGATTCCGTCTCCATGCTCTGTGCGCCCAAGCGCATGCCACGCAGGCTGCGATCGCTCATGACTTCTCCCTCAAGTTGTTCTCTTGCTCCACGACATTCATGAGGCAAGCGTGCTTACCAAGGATTTCAGCGGCTGGCGCTGGCGTCCAAGGATTTTCGACATTAATTTCAACGCACCATGTCCTGCAATTGTTCCTGCGGGGTCAGGGTGCGAAAAGTGTGGCCGGGCAAAACGCCACGCGGCCAAGCACCCATTATACGTGCCTAGCCGCGCTTTGCGTTTCTTCCCCGCCGGAAGGTGGTGCATATGCCTCGTCGGTTAGGCTTCGGGGGCCTTGGCGAGGTCGACGGCGTCGTCCGCGTCAGTTGCCGTGTTGCCCAAAACGTTGCCGATTCCCTTCAGGGCTTCGCCAACTTCACTGGGAATAATCCACAACTTGTTGGAGGTACCCGAGGCGATCTTGGGCAGGGTCTGCAGGTACTGGTACGCCAGCAACTTTTGCGTGGGATTGCCCTTGTGAATAGCACTGAAGACCTTCTGAATGGCCTGAGATTCACCATCGGCGCGTAGAATCGCGGCCTTGGCGTCACCTTCAGCCTTCAAGATGGAGGACTGGCGCTCACCTTCGGCTGTCAGAATGGCGGACTGCTTGGTTCCTTCGGCCGTCAGAATGGCCGCACGGCGGTCACGCTCGGCGCGCATCTGCTTTTCCATCGAGTCCTGGATGGACAAGGGCGGATCAATGGCCTTGAGCTCAACGCGGCTGACGCGAATGCCCCAGCGGCCGGTGGCCTCATCGAGCACACCGCGCAACTGACCATTGATCTGGTCACGCGAGGTCAGCGCCTCTTCAAGGTTCAAACCACCCACTACGTTACGCAAGGTGGTGGTTGTCAGCTGTTCAACAGCCTGAATGTAGTTCGCGATCTCGTACGTCGCCGCACGGGGATCGGTCACCTGGAAGTACACCACCGTGTCAATCGAGACAACCAGGTTGTCCTCCGTGATGACAGGCTGCGGCGGGAAGGACACCACCTGTTCACGCAGATCGAGCAGCGGCAGAAGGCGGTCCACGAATGGAATGAGAACCGTCAAACCTGGATTGAGCGTGCGCTGGTATTTACCCAGCCGCTCCACAACGCCCGCGCGAGCCTGTGGAATGATGCGCACTGATCGAACAAGGACAATTACTACAAATATCAGTAGGACTAAAACTACAAATAGCCACACAACTGTGCCGGCTCCGTCTCCCATGAAATCCCCTCTTTTCTGTGTAAAGAATCAATACGCCGCGAAGAATCTATGCGCTTGACGCCCTGTGGCACACTGGGCGTGAACCGGCGGCGCAACAGCGGTGTTTAAGCAGTTGTTGTGGCAGGTCCGGCCGATTTATGGGCCGAAGGTTGGCTGATGATGGCGGTGGCGCCGTCGATGGATTCAACTTCCACGGCCGCTCCAACGGGAATCTCACTGCCGCCATTGATCCGTGCAGTCCAAATGTCTCCGCCAATCTTCACCAAGCCGCCGCCCATGCCTACGGTCTCAAGAACCACAGCCTTGTGACCAATGAGGCGGTCAACATTGGAGAGTTGGTCGGCGGGGCCGCGGTGCAGATGGGCTAGCGCCAAGGGCCTGATCAGGACAGTGGTGGCGAGGGCTACGACGCAGAAGATCACAATCTGCAGCCACAGTTCTGCATTGAACAGGAAGGCCACCAGAGCGGCTAACGCCCCCACCGACATCAAGATGAAGTATAGGTTCAGCGTCAACATCTCAGCCACGGCCAACAGCAGAAATACTGTCAGCCAGATGATCCAGCCAAAATCATTAATCCATTCGAGCATTTCGTCCCCCTTAGAGACTTAATTCCGTATGTATGACACTACTACGTAGAGCCGGGAAAATCCGGCTAGATGACTGCCTGAAGGGGCATTCTCAATGGATCGGAGCCGACCTCGCCGCTGATGCGGCCCAGGATCGCTATGCCATCGTGCAACTGCTCGTCGCTGTAGCTAAAGGGTAGGCGCAGGTACCGTTCAAAAGCTCCGTCGATGCCGAATCTGGGACCCGGGACAAGGCCCATCCCCTCCGACCGTGCGGCCAAGGCCAGGGCCGAGCTGGAAACGGTTTCGGTGTTGATCCACAGGCATAGGCCACCATCCGGGACCTGTACCTGCCACTGGGGCAGCTGCTCGCGCAGCAGCTTGATGGCCGTGTCCCTGCCGCGGCGAAGATCAAGGCTGCGGCTGGCCATCATGGACGGCATGTCCTGAATCAGCTTCGCCGCTACGAGCTGTTCCACGAGCGGCGTGCCAAGGTCGACGCCGGGACGGTTGCGTAGGAGCTGGGCCAGAATTTCACGGGAGCCGCGAATCCATCCCACCCGCAGCCCGCCCCATGCGATTTTGCCCAGCGACCCCAGGGTGAGGATGTTGGAGGAAAAGGCAGCCATGGGAGGCATGGGGCCACGGTCAATATCCAGTAGGGCGGTAGTTTCATCCACCACCAGCACCGTGCCCTCACGTGCTGCGGCGGCGGCAAGGTACTCGCGTTCGTGGATTGACATGCTCATGCCTGTGGGATTGTGAAAATCCGGCATGAGGTACGCCAAGGTAGGTGCTGCCCGCCGAATCTGCAGCAGCGCTTCTGGTAAATCCCATCCGCCGTCCTGACGGACCGGGAATGCGATGACGCGTGCGCCGACCGCGGCGAAGGTGTCCAGCGCGTGCGGATACGTGGGCTGCTCCACCAGGATGCGTTCGCCGGGGGAGTAGAGGGTCCGGGTGATGAGGTTGAGGCCGTGCTGCGCGCCGATCGTCACCATGATCTGATCCGGCGACGTTGGCAGGCCCCGATCCCGATAATTTTGAGCGATGGCTTCACGCAGATCGGGCAGGCCCACCAGATCGAAACCGTCATGGCCCAGGTAGGTAGGTAACTCCTCCAACGCGGCCGCAAAGGCGTTTTGGATGCCAGGATAGGCCGGAGCCGTGGCCTTGGTGAAGTCCAGGGCCAGTCCGTGGTGGAGGGCATGCTCCCCGCGGATCCGGCCAGGCAATTGCAAGGTGCTGCCGGATCCCCGCACGCTTTCAAGGAACCCGTCGTCACGCAGTTTGGAATACGCAGCCGCAACGGTTGTGCGGCTCAGGTCCAACGCCTGACTCAGCTCTCGCTCGGCGGGGAGTTTGGCGCCGCTGGACAGCCGTCCGTCCAAGAGCAGGACCCGGATACGCTCGGCCAGGGCTCGATAGGCCGGGGCCGCGCTGCGCCATTCGCCCAATTCGCGTGCTAGCCGGCGGCCGGTGACAAAAGAGTTCATAAATCCACATTAGTGGAATTGGCCCTTTTGCGTAAGTCCAGTTTTAGTAGAATTGACGCATGCGCCTCTTTCTGACAACTCGAAACCTTCCAGCCCGCGTGACCCGGCTCTTCCTGGGCCTGGCCCTGTACGGCGTGGCCATAGCCCTCATGATCCGGGGAAATATTGGCGCGTCCCCATGGGACGTTTTTTCGCAAGGCCTCTCGCGATCCACCGGAATCTCGTTCGGAATGTGCACCATCATCATTAGCGGCGTGGTTCTGCTCTTCTGGATCCCGCTGAAGCAAAAGCCAGGATTTGGCACGGTAGCCAATGCGCTGCTCGTTGGCCTCTTTGCCGATGTGGGATTGGCACTAATCCCGCAGGCCAATCACCTTGCACTGCAGATCGCCGTCTTTGCGGCGGGCCTATTCCTGTTGGCCTTTGCCACGGCGTTGTACATTGGCGCCGGCTTGGGGCCCGGCCCGCGAGATGGATTGATGACGGGCCTGGTCCGAGTCAGTGGCAAGCCGGTGTGGCTCATCCGTACAGGAATCGAACTCAGCGTCGTAGTGGTTGGATTCTTCCTCGGGGGAGTCGTGGGTGCCGGCACGGCAGCCTTCGCTCTCGGAGTGGGGCCATTGACGCAAGTGACGTTGCGATGGCTGCGCGTTGACCTCCACGCCACCAACCGCAAGAGCGCCATGGTGGACATTTCAGCACCCCTCGACCCAGTTTCCCAGGACTAGCGCACGGGACTAGGCGCGGGTCCTCGGCGCGAAGACGGAGATCCTAAATGCGGCCGTTGCATGCGTCATATCTGGCATGTGGGCGAGTTTGCGACCCAACTCGAGCGCGTCAACGTGATGTCCGGCCGGTCCCATGAGGGCAACATTTCCAACGTCGGCCGGGGATAGCTCAAGAGGGACCAAGAGTTCCTGACTATCCACGAGTTGGAAATCGCCAGCCATGGACTGGACCAGGGCTGCTTCCTTGTCTTCCTGGATGCCCAGCATGCCGGCTTCCTGGGCAATGTCGGCTAAATGACTTGGCAGGGGAGTGACAACCATCAACATGCCGCCCGGCTTGAGGATGCGGGCAAACTCGGCCGCGTTGCGCGGGGCAAAGATGACAAGCACGACGTCGGCTGTGCCGGCTCCCAGCGGCAGCTCGCGCCAGAGATCCCACACGATGTTCGCGGCGAGGGGATTGCGTCTGGCTGCCCGGCGCAAAGCAAACTTGGAGATGTCCAATCCAATCGCGGCCGGACCCCTGGCGCTCGTGGCCGCCAAGACTTGTTGCAAATACCAGCCGGTTCCCGTGCCTGCATCGACAACGAGTGCCGGTTCGCTCGTGGATGCTAGATGGGCTTGGACCCTTGCTGCGAGCGCGTCGCCGAGGCCCTGGTAGTGGCCGGCGTCAAGGAAAGCGTCGCGGGCGCCCACCATGTCCGCGGTGTCAGGGACAAATTTAGTGCCGTGGCCGGTGAGTAGGTTCAGGTAGCCCTGCCGGGCGATGTCAAAGGTGTGGCCACTGGCGCAGACCAGGGCGTTGTCCCCGGGTGCCGGAGTGTTGAAGCTGAGTCCGCAATGAGGGCACAACAGGGCGTTGACGGCAGCGATTTCCATAGTGTCAATCTTAGGTTGCGACGGAGTGCTGCTTGGCCCGCCCGGACCTGTTGGTAGGAACCGGTGGGCGGCGAGTGTATTCGACGCTCTTGAAGGAAGCTTAGAAGTTGAGTCCAGCCTTGGCGTCCGTCACGTCTGGATTGGCCCAGAACTCGCTGTAGTTGACGTTGCTGGCCAAGGACCGTGTGTAGGCCTTGTCTATATACAGTGTGCCGGAGAGGTGGTCAGTCTCGTGCTGAACGATTCTTGCCTGCCACCCCGTGAACCGGGCGGTGCGCGCGGAGCCGTGTTCGTCGTTGTACGCCAGATCGACCGCGGCGTGCCGGTCAACCACACCCTGCCATCCCGACATCGACAGGCACCCTTCGTAATGTGAAGCCAACTCATGCCCCACAGGCGTGTAGTGGGGATTGAGGATGGCGAAAAGCTCGAGAGGTTCGCGGCGACGCACCATGGCGTTTTCTGGCGTTACCTCATATTGGTCTTCAAGGACGGCGAGCTGAAGCGGGATCCCTATCTGGGGTGCGGCGAGGCCAACGCCCGGGGCGGCGCGCATGGTCTCGGTCATGATCGCGATGAGTGCCGCGAGATCATGGGCGCTGAGCTGTCCCGTAAAGGGGCGAGCTTGGGTGCGCAACACGGGATGGCCGGCCTGCACTATCTGGGGCAGCGAGCCGCTTTCAAGGACGGTGGCGACGGCCTGCTGAAGGTAGGAGTCGTCAATCAGGGGTGTGTTGGGCATGGGGATCCTCATAAGTTCTGGAGCTGTCCCTACCATTGTGCCAAGTAATCCCTGCTGGCATCTCGTCACAGGAGCTTGGGACGATGCCGACTCCCTAAAAGTGCGAAATCGAGTGACCGTGCATAATGGTCGCATGACCTCTGTAATTAATACCGAACGCCTAGCCCTGCGTCCTTGGGAAGATTCCGACGTCGATTTTGTCTACGATCTGTACTCCCGGTGGGTGGTGCAACGCTTCATCGGCACCGAGCCCGCTGTTATGGAAAGCCGTGCAGAAGCCGAGGAGAGAGTGCGCCGATTCCAGGACCTCGACCACCCCGTGCACGGTATTTGGGCCGTGACGCGCAAGGAGGACGGCCTGCCCGTGGGGACGCTGCTGCTCAAACCGATTCCGGCGTCGGGTGAAGAGCCGTTGCAACCTTCCGATGATGTGGAGATTGGATGGCACTTCCATCCCGACCACTGGGGCAATGGCTTTGCTGCTGAGGCAGCCGCCGCTGTCCTGGAGCACGCCTTTGCCTCAGGCATTGAGCAGGTTGTGGCGGTGACCAACCCCGCAAACGAGGCTTCGCAGAGCGTGTGCCGCCGGATCGGCATGGAACACCTGGGACAGTCCAAGAAGTACTACAACGCCAAGTGTGAGTTGTTCCTTGTGAAAAACCCGTCACTGGAGCCCTAATCCAGGCCTTTGTTCGGGCAAGGTCATGACAGGAGGCTCCGTGGACGGTCCCATGCCAGGCGGCAATATGAACGCGGTTGAACGAGATGCCGAAACGGTGCTGCGCAATGCAGGACCGTGGACGCCTACGGTTCACCGATATCTGCAGTATTTGGACCGGGCCGGGATCGACTGGATTCCACAGCCCTTGGGGATTGAGGGACACCGGGAACGATTGACGTTTGTCGCAGGAGAGGTGCCCCTCTATCCTCTCCCCGAGTGGGTGTGGAATGAGGTTGTCCTTGTTGACGGGGCCAGGCAACTGCGCCGACTCCATGACGCCAGCGCAGGTTTTAGTCTCGATGCCGCACTGTGGCAGTCACCGTCCAAGATCCCTGCCGAAGTCATCTGCCACAACGACTATGCGCCTCACAACTTAGCCTTCGAGGGCGGACGCATGGTGGGGGCCATCGACTTTGATATGTGTTCACCCGGGCCACGGCTTTGGGACATCGCCTACTTCGCCACCCGCGCCGTACCTCTCACGCGGGATACGCCCGCCGGTGCTCCTGACATGGATCAGGCCCGTGCCCGGGTGCAGATCATCCTCGACGCCTACGGTTCACAGCACGGTTGGTTCGATGTTCTGCGAGTGGCGGTCATCCGGCTTTTTGACCTGGCTGAACTATCTCGCGAGAAGGCCGCGGAGTTGGGCAAACCCGGGCTGAACGACGACGCGGAGATGTATGTGCGCGACGCCGCGTACCTCACCGAAGTGCTTGGCCATGGCTGATCCAGGCCCTGGTGAAAGAGCAGCTGTTCGCCCAGCTGCGATGGAGGATGTTCCACAAATCCTGGATATCAATGCTCTGGCGGGCCGGTCCGGCAGCACCGTGGAGTCCATGCGCCGCGCCATCTCGGATGAGGGCAGGCTGGTACTTGTCGCAACGTCAGGTGAGGCCGTTATTGCCTGGGCAAAGACACACTTTTGGGATCACGCGGACAGACCGGCTCCGGCCGGCCAGTATCTCGGGGGCATCACGGTCAACCCCCTGTGGCGCAGGCAGGGGGTGGCAACGGAATTGACCCAGGCCCGGCTCGACTGGATCAGGAAGCGCTCCAGCTGCGCGTGGTACGTGGTGAATGCAGCCAATCAGGCGTCCATCCTTTTGCACCACCAGTGGAGTTTCACGGAAGTGACACGGGCTGCCGAATTTCACGGAACCACATTTGCTGGCGGATGCGGGATTCTCATGCGAGCAGAATTCAAGAAGTAACTGATGTGCTTCGACGCCTATTATTGAACGCAATAACTGCCGCGAAGGTGTCACGCCTTGGGGATACAGTTGACGTTGGCTGCCGCTACAGCTGCTTGGCCAACCAGGTGATGATGCCCTACAGAATTGAGAGACCATGACCACGGACACCGGAACTGAAAACCATGTGACAGCGCTTCACGCCGCTGACAGGCATGACCTAATTCGGGTTCAGGGAGCGCGCGTAAACAACCTCAAGGACATCAGTGTTGAGATTCCCAAACGCCGCCTGACGGTTTTCACCGGAGTTTCCGGCTCGGGCAAGAGCTCGTTGGTGTTCGGCACCATCGCCGCCGAATCGCAGCGGATGATCAACGAAACCTATAGCGCGTTCGTGCAGGGCTTCATGCCAACCCTGGCCCGGCCCGACGTCGACGTGCTGGAAGGCCTGACCACAGCCATCTTGGTGGATCAGGAGCGCATGGGTGCCAACCCGCGCTCCACCGTTGGCACGGTCACGGATGCCAACGCCATGCTGCGCATCGTCTTTAGCCGCCTCGCGCAGCCGCACATTGGATCCCCACAGGCCTACTCCTTCAACGTGGCCTCGGTTTCCGGCGCAGGCGCCATCACGATTGAAAAGGCGGGGGAGAAGGTCAAGGAGCGCCGCAGCTTCTCCATCACCGGTGGCATGTGCCCCCGCTGCGAGGGTATGGGCAAGGTCAACGACTTCAATTTAGAGGCGTTGTTCGACGCCGAGAAGTCACTTTCCGAAGGCGCCCTCACCGTGCCCGGCTACAGCATGGACGGCTGGTACGGGCGCATCTTCGGCGGGACCGGCTTCTTCGACATGGACAAGAAGCTGGGTAAGTTCACGAAGAAGGAACTGCACGATCTTTTGTACCGGGAGCCCACCAAGGTCAAGGTCGAGGGCATCAACCTCACCTATGAGGGCATCATCCCCAAGATGCAGAAGTCCATGCTGGCCAAGGACGTGGACGCAATGCAGCCGCACATTCGCGCCTTCGTTGAACGCGCCGTCGTCTTCACCACCTGCCCGGAGTGTGCAGGTACACGCCTTGCAGAACATGCACGAAACTCCAGGATTGAGGGCGTCAGCATCTCGGATGCATGCGCCATGCAGATCAGTGACTTGGCGGCATGGGTGAGGTCCCTGCACGAGCCGTCAGTGGCGCCGTTGTTGGAGGCGCTGGGGGAGACCCTGGACTCGTTCGTTGACATTGGCCTGGGCTACCTGTCGCTGGAGCGGCCGTCAGGAACGCTCTCCGGTGGTGAGGCTCAGCGGACCAAGATGATCCGCCACCTGGGCTCCTCTCTTACCGACATCACATACGTCTTCGATGAGCCGACGATTGGCCTGCATCCGCACGATATTGCACGGATGAACAAGCTTCTGTTGCAGCTGCGTGACAAGGGAAACACCGTGTTGGTTGTGGAGCACAAACCAGAGGCCATTGCCATCGCGGACCATGTGATCGACCTTGGCCCTCGCGCGGGAACGCTTGGTGGACAAGTGGTGTTCGAGGGCACGGTGGCAGGGCTACGCGCCAGCGACACCCTCACCGGCAAGCACCTCGACGACCGGATTTCGCTCAAGACGACGCCGCGAAAGGGCTCTGGGGTGCTAGAGGTTCGCGGGGCAACCGAGAACAACCTCAAGAATGTTGACGTCGACATTCCCCTCGGTGTCCTTACAGTGGTTACGGGTGTTGCTGGCTCGGGCAAGAGTTCACTGATCCACGGCTCGGTGTCTGGCCGCGAAGGCGTAGTCACGGTGGATCAAGGCGCCATTCGTGGTTCTCGGCGCAGCAATCCCGCAACGTACACGGGTTTGCTGGAGCCTATTCGGAAGGCCTTCGCAAAGGTGAACGGCGTCAAGCCTGCCCTGTTCAGTGCCAACTCAGAGGGGGCCTGCCCCACATGCAATGGTGCCGGCGTTATTTACACGGATCTGGGCATGATGGCTGGTGTCTCCACTGTCTGCGAGGAATGCGAGGGTCGGCGTTTCCAGGCCGCCGTCCTCGAATACCACCTTGGCGGGAAGAACATCAGCGAGGTGCTGACCATGTCCGTGGACCACGCTGAGGAGTTCTTCCGCGATGGGGAGGCCAAGTTGCCTGCCGCGCACAAGATCCTCAGCCGCCTGTCCGACGTCGGACTCGGGTATTTAACGCTGGGCCAGCCGCTGACAACCCTGTCAGGCGGTGAGCGCCAGCGCATCAAACTGGCCACACACCTGGGGGAGAAGGGCGGCATCTACGTTCTGGACGAGCCCACCACGGGCCTGCACCTGGCTGATGTGGAGAAGCTGCTGGGGTTGCTGGACCGGCTCGTGGAATCGGGGAAGTCTGTCATCGTGATCGAACATCACCAGGCCGTCATGGCGCATGCCGATTGGATCATCGACATTGGCCCCGGTGCCGGGCACGACGGCGGAACCGTGGTCTTCGAGGGAACGCCGACCGAGCTGGTGGCTTCCCAGGAAACACTGACGGGCCAGCACCTTGCTGCCTACGTGGGTGCCTAGCGAATTGTTCGAACATTAATTCGATTAATTCGGGGGAGTCAGCCCCAGGCGATGTCACTTTTCAGTGGTCCTTGATCACCCGGGACGGGACTGATCTGGCATTTGTGGTTTGTGGTTTGTGGTGCTGGTCCAGTGATGGTAATTCTGCACGGATTGGCGGGGGAGTCGGGGGAGTTTGCGCCCACCATGGCCGCCTTGGCGCAGCAGTATCGCGTGGTGGCGGTGGACCAGCGGGGTCACGGGCGCAGCACACGTGGGCCGTTGGATGTTTCCAGGGATGCGTTTGTGCAGGATGTTGTTGCGCTCATTGCTTACGTCAGCCCGGGTGCGCCGGTTCATCTTGCAGGGCAATCCATGGGGGCTCACGCGGCCATGTTGGTTGCTGCGGCGCGCCCGGATCTGATCGATTCGCTGGTGTTGCTTGAGAGTGATGCCGGGTCAGGTTCGCTGGAGGACGCCGCGAACCTCGGGGCGTTTTTCGCCAGTTGGCCCGTGCCATTTGCCGATGCGGCTGCCGCGTTGGCGTTTCTGGGAGATTCACCAGTGGCGTCCGCCTGGGTGAAATCCATGCAGATGCGTGGCAACGGACTTTGGCCCCGATTTGATGCGGACGTCATGGAACGCTGTATCCGTTACGTCATGCAGCCCCGCTGGGATGAATGGATTTCCGTGCAGTCCAGGGCGCTGGTGGTGTACGCCGACGGTGGAATGTTCACCGAGGCGCAGAAGCAGGAATTCGCCAAGTCGGAGGCCTGGAACTATTCGCGTCGATCTGCAGAACGCCAGCCACGACGCCCATCTGGACCAATTTGAGGCGTGGATGAATGCTCTGCGGGGTTTTCTGAATGTGACCCAAAAGGTGCCGCCAGTCCCCTAAAGTCAACCCTTTCTGTTGCGCCGATAATCTACATTATGTCAAGTAAAGTGAATCCGGGTCCGGAAGGGGCTGGTGCATGGCCCCCAATTGGCAGCATTGTTTCCGCATCCTGGTTGTTGTCGGGAACGCACCATCTTAGTGATGTGCCAGCCACAGTCGACCTAAATCTAGCCTTGCAGGATTGTCTTGGCACGCTCACCAGCCCTCGGTCGTTGAATTAGTTCGGCGTGCTTTCCGTCAGGGCCATTGTTTGGCCAAGCTGGGCATCACTGAATGATCCACACCTGGGAAGGTTCCGTGCCCACTAATCTCTCCGTTGCCCAATTCATGTAGGCCGTATCAACTTTCACTTGACCAGGTCGGGTCCAGAAATCACTGCAGGTCTACGCCACTCCCCCGGCCTCTGCTGCCGATTTAATGGTCATCATCTCCGCGTGCATTCGAATCTCGATGTCAGCAGCCGGATGATCGTTCGGATCCATACCAAACAGCCAGGTCAATCCCTTCAACCCGCGGGAATCGAGACTGACAAGGGCGATCGCCATGATCGTGTCTACTGACGCCGTTTCTTTGGCCCACTTCTGAACCTCACTGAACGTGGCGCCGGAAACGTCGAAGGTGGTGATTGATCTTTCGATTCCCTGTGCGAAATAGACCCGGAAAACGGAATCGTGCTGCTCCCATGTACTATCTAGCTCGTCTGCTTCCGTAATATTCATAGTCAACATCATCGCAGGCCTCGACGAACCCCTGACGTCCGTCCAACAGGAACCCTGATGAACGTCATCAGGATAATGTCCTTACGGTGAAGGCTGGTCAACGGATCTTTAGTGAGAATGGACAGGTGGACAATGGTTCCCTCAGTGCGCGACAGCTCGGAGACGAGCCTTCAATTCCGGGACTTTACCCGTGCTGACATTGCGGCAGTTCACGAGTACGCCTCGGATCCATTGGTCACTCGCTGGTCAACATGGGGTCCCAACACACTGGAACAAACAGCTCCCTTCGTTGAGGCAGCGGCGGAGGTCATCGGAGAAATCCGAACTGGATATTCACTCGCAGCCGTCCTGAACGACAACGTGATCGGGTCACTTGCCGTATGGACCAAGGATTTCTCAAATCGAAACGGCGAGCTTGGCTATACCTTTCACCGAGCCCATTGGGGAAAGGGCTACGCCACTGAATCCGTCGGCGAACTTTTGAGACTGGGCTTCAACACGCTCAAGCTCGAACGCATCGGTGCCATATGCCATCCGGACAACATGGGCTCAATCAGGGTTCTGGAAAAGAACGGATTCACCTTCGAAGGCCGGCTTCGATCCCATCGCGCCGTCCGGGGAACCCGGCGTGACTCCATGCTATTTTCGATTCTGCGCGAGGAATACGCCCATCGAGGCAATGTCAGAGGCGCCAGTTAGAATCGCAACCATGACAAACTCCCCAATCACCCTTGGCGCCATCAATATGGAAGCGGCCGATCCAATTGGCCTCGCGGACTTTTGGGCGGCCGTCACCGGAGCCACAATGAATGTAAATGGCGACAGCGTTTACCTGGCCCCGAATGGTCCAATCGGATTCGGAATGTTCTTCCAGGCTGAATCGGGTCCCCGGGCCGCGCACCAGGCAGCTCACATGGACCTGACAGTCAGTTGGGGAACTCGGGAAGCCGAAGTAGAGCGAATCATCGGCCTGGGTGCAACATATAAATGGGATGTCTTGGAGGAGTTTGCGCACGTAAAATGGACCACCTTGGCTGATCCCGAAGGGAATCTGTTCTGCGTAGCGGAACATCCCCCGGTCTAACATGCAAACGATCCAATTACTTTGCGTGCTGTCGAGTTCCAAGTACTAGTGAAACGCGGAAACGCCAATGCCAGCGATTAAGTCAGCCAAACAGCTCTGGGCTGCCGCCCACGTAGAACGTGCTGCTCTCGCTGCCGACCTTGCACTCATCGACGATGAGCAGTGGTCGTGCCCGTCCCTCTGCGAGCAGTGGAACGTCGAACAAGTCCTGGCACATCTCACGGCCGCCGCAAGCATCGGTCCCATCCGTTGGCTCGGCAGTGTATTCGGCGCCAAGTTCAATTTTGACCTGCACAATGATAGACGCCTCATGGAACACCTTGGCCCCACGCCCGCGGACACCCTCAGGCGCTTTGGCGACGTCGTGACGAGCACAACCTCTCCCCTCGGTCCAGCCGTCGCGTGGTTGGGCGAGGTGGTTGTGCACAGTGGGGATATCCGCCGCCCCTTGGGGCTAGTCCGCGCAATTCCGCTGGATGTGGCCACAACGGTTGCTAATTTCTACGCCGAAAAGGGTTTCACGGTTGATAGCAAAGCGGCCATCCACGGGCTGAGACTCGAAGCAACGGACGGTCCGTTTGAGACAGGTACCGGGCCCCTTGCTACGGGAACCACCATTGCCTTGACTATGGCAATGGCTGGCCGCGGCGCATATTGCCAAGAACTTTCCGGCCCGGGCGTCCCGCTACTGCTTCAGCGCTGCTCGGCATCAAGCCAAGGTGAGGCAACATGATTCGCGAAGTCATGACTTAGTCCTCAGCCCTCGAGTCAATTGGCGCTCCTAGCGGCCAGCCCTCATGCCGCCGAAACAGTTCGGGCTGGACGCTCAACGTTCTGAGCTGGTCATCGACAATGACCAAGGTGTCTGCCTGATCCTCAAGGACTGCCACCGCGGGTGCCGTGTGAACTCCCTCGGTGATCTTGCATCGCTTGCCGTGCCCCGGCTGCAATCCGCCGATGCGGATGCTGCGCTGGTCAACAATCAACGAAGAAATCCACGACTGCGGCGCGGTAGGTTCCCATGTATCCACACGGCTTCCTTGGCGATCCGCCCGACGCGGCTCTTGAAGACCCGCTTGCGGCCCTGCTCCTATACGTGGTCATCGGCCTTTTTGGCACTGTCCAGACCAGCAGAGGCGGGGACAAGGTTCAGGTGCACACTGTTGATGGCCCTTCTGATGGCGGATCGCAGCCGCGCAGCCGACATGCCTTCACCGGCGGAGAGGCCCTGAGTCGGCGGTCGCGCTCAAGCCGGGGAGTCAAAGTCCGGCGAGGCTCGGCCAGTGCATCTGCAATCCATGAATCCGGAATCAACCCCAGTGACTTGCCAGCCTCGGCCAACAACTCGTGCCGTGCAGGTCCCTTAATGACCGATTCTTAGGACACCACCACATAGGCCGCCTCGCCAGCTCCGCACAATGCCAATCGCATTCCCTCCTTGTTGCCGATGGAAGCGCCGGCAATGGTGGACAGCTGACGACAGAGCAATTCGGCTGCGATGATGCCCGACGCTGATCGGGGCACCACTGCGGAGAACAGAACACGGCTGTTCGTGGTGGGCGATATACCCAGCGAATCATCAAATAGCGATGAGGCGCCCTTGTTGACGCTTGCTGGAAGGCAAGGTCCAAAAGGCCGATGCCAAACGAAACGCCGATGACTGGCTGCCTTCCGGCCCCATCAACCAACTGCCAATTCTGGCCAGTCCAAACCGGCATGCCACTCCCCAAAACGTCAAACTATTTCTTGCTCCGTGAACAAGGCCAAGAATCAATGCCATCGGGTTTGGGTGCTTCACCTAAGTCGCCATGAGGGGGTCAAAGGTCAGGCAAGACTGAGGGCCAGAACCCCTGTCGCTGCAACGGCGGCGATTCCGCGAACAAAGTTGGCCGTTGACCATGGGCCGTCAAAGCGCTTCCACGTCTCCTGTGAGTCAGCGGCGCTGGAACCCATGGCGGCGAGGGCATTGTTCAAGGGAACATTGCGCAAGATGGTGATGCCAAATGAGGTCAGGGCAAGCACGGCACCTGAAATCCTGGCTACAGACGGGAAATTCAACGTGCCCGGAGCAAGTTCCATAATGGCCAGCACGGCCGAGGCCGCTGCACCGCCAAAGAAGACAATCATGAACGGAGGCCTGACGGCGCTGACGTTGATGCGTTGCATGGTGGCAATGGCGTGCTTCGACGGCAGGGTTCGCAGGGCTGGCATAACGATCGCTGAGAAAGCCAGATAGACCCCTCCGGCAAGCCCCGTGAAGACAAGGGATGTTGTGGTGATTGCTGCGATCGCTGTGGGTGTCATAACTCAAGTGAACACCGAATGCCCAGAGATTTGAATATGCAAAATCGCATACTTCATGCGCATTCGTCTAGATTGGATGCATGGATCCTCTCACGCACCTGCTCGACGGACCGCGAGCCCGCCGTGCATTTACGCTCCGGGTTGTGATGTCCGGGAGCTGGTCAATCGATGTTCAGGACAAAGCCCCGCTGACCGTTGTCGCCATGATGACCGGGCATGCGTGGTTGACCGCAGACGGAAAAAACCACGAGCTGTCCCCCGGCGATGTGGCATTGGTCCGGGGCCCCAATCCATACTCACTCTCCGATGATCCATCAAGCTCCACGGATGTGATCATCCATCCCGGCCAGATATGCACCTCAGCCACGGGGAAAGATCCAGTCCTGGACATGAGCCATGGAATTCGCAGGTGGGGCAACGCAGCCAACGGCGAGAACACCATGCTTGTCGGCACGTACGAATCAGATGCCGAGGTCACGGCCGCGGTTACCCAAGGTCTACCACGCGTGGCGGTTGTTCCTGCCGAACACGTTTCGGTGGATCTGGTGATGCTGCTGGAACACGAGATCACCACCGATGCACCCGGTCATGGCAGCGCCGCAGACAGGTTGCTCGATGTCCTCCTGGTTCACACTGTCAGGGCGTGGGCGCAACTCCACCCGGACACGAGGCGGGGTTGGCTGGCCGGAAGTGCAGACCCGGTATCCTCCGGCGCACTGGAACTCTTTCATTCGCGCCCGGAGACTGGTTGGACCCTTGCCTCTGTGGCCCAGAGCCTGAACATCTCACGCGCAACACTGGCCAGCAGATTCCGGTCCGCTGTTGGAGAGCCACCCATAAGCTACCTGACGAATTGGCGAATGCTGCTGGCCAGTGAGATGCTCGCAGACCCAAAGGTGACAACCGCAACGATTGCCACGGCCGTTGGATACGCCAGCCCGTTTGCGTTCAGCACGGCATTCAAGCGCCGGTATGGCATTAGCCCAACCGAGTGCCGAGACCGCAACTATCGTGCGAACTGAGTCCACATAACGGGCGAAATTCTCTCTCCAAGGACGCCTTTTGGCAGGATGGAGCCATGATCACCGAACACGCGATCCTGTCGGTTATTTCCGGCCGGGAGTCCGAATTTGAGGCTGCCTTTGAACATGCGCGCCACATTATTTCCGCCATGCCCGGATTCCGCAGCCTGACACTGTCCAGGTCCATGGAATCGCGGAACGAGTACCTGCTGTTGGTTGAATGGGAACGACTCGAAGACCACACCGTGGGCTTCCGGACTTCGGCCAGCTACCAACAGTGGAAAAGCCTGTTGCACGAGTTTTACGAGCCGTTCCCCGTGGTGGAACACTTTGAGCTCGTCAACTCCGCCTCCCCCGCCACCTGAGCCGAGGCGCCCAGGCGCGAGACGGTGTCGTATTTAATCCCCGAACCGCATATCCGCGGTCGCAACAACCGATGCCGTGCGGCCCGGAGCGTCCTGAAACTGCCAATAGAGGTTGGTGTGCGCGATGACCTCGGGAACGGCAGGGGCGCCCCACTGGGTCTTATCCGCCGCGGTGTGCGCGTCGCCAACCAGCGTGACATCGTAGCCGCGGGTGAAGGCGCCATGAATCGTGGAGCGGATGCACGCGTCAGTCTCGGCGCCGGCAACCACCAGCTTGCCAATGTTGCCCTCGGCGAGAACGTCCTCGAGATCTGTGCCTTCGAAGGAGTCACCAAAAGACTTGTGCACCAGCGGCTCCTGCTCCAGCCTTACCAGTTCGGGAACGTATTCCCACCCGGCGGAGCCTTTGGGGAGGTCCTCATCGGAGTGCTGGACCCAAATGATCTGCGTGTCTGACTTGCGGGCTTCGGCCACCAGGGTTTGAATGTTGGCCACCACGGGAGTGCGTTCATAGGCCTCGGCGACGACGTCGTTCTGGACATCGACTATCACCAGTGCGGTCTTTGGGCGGTTGGGAAGGGTCGTCATGGGTATCCTCACGTTCGGGTCTGCATCGTTGCCGTACAAGAGACTACGCCAGCAACTTGGAACGCGGAACACCCGCCGAAGAATCGGCGGGTGTTCCGGCTTTGAACACTACTTCTTGCCGGGCTTTGTAGCCGGGATGGGCTTGGGTGGGACGATCGACTGCCGGTTGGCGGTCAAATCGATTCCATAGTCCTTCGCAAAGACGACCCGGGTGTCCTTGTAGATCCCGGGGTGGTTTTCATCCAGCTCGAAGACCCGGGCACCACGCAGGCGGTTCCTTTCGGCGCCGCTCAAACCGTAGGCGCCGAATCCGGATCCTGGAGCGTAGCCAAGCTGTACACCGTAGTAGTTGCCAACGTAGCTGTTGACGTGGTCGTGGCCTACAAAGTAGCCCATGACGTCGCCGCGCTCCAGGAATGCGCTGAAGAGTCCTGAGTTGAAGGGGCCCGGGCATTCGTCCTCGTTGCGCTCACCGACAATCTTGTGCTTGGTGAGTCCACGGGCGTGATCCGCCGGCGTGCGGGAGTCGATGCTGGCAAACCACATGTTCCGATGCTCGTGGAGTGCAATATGGCCCCACATGAGTGAGGGAATCTTCTTTCCATATTTGGTCTCGGTGGCCTTTGAAAGATCCCGGTACCAGCTGACCTGGTCCATGCGTACCCAGTCCCAATCCGGGTAGCCGGAGAAGTCCTGTCCGTTGATGCTGTCCGGGGCATAGCGACCGGTATCGATGAGCCAGAGGCCAAAAGCCGGGTTCTTGGACTGAGCAGATTTTACGAGCAGTTGCGTGTTGGAGGTTCCCGTGACACCAGGAGTATTGTCCGCGTTGACGTTGAACGCGTAGCTCTGGAGGAACGCGAGCATCTTGGCCTCGGTCATTGTGGACCGGGCTGCGGAGTCCTCGTCATGGTTGCCGAACGTCACGGCCCACGGAATCTGACGGGTCTCCATGGGCAACACCACATGGTTGAGCGCCTGCTGAACTTCAAGCTCGGTGTCACAGCCACCATTGATGACATCACCGTTGATGACCACAAAATCAGGCTTTTCAGCATCGAGAGCCTTTTCCATCAGCTCAACAGTGCGGCGGTCGGTTTGCTCGTCGTCCTGGGTGTCGTTGAACTGGATCACCTTGAAGGTCCCGTCAGGGCGAAATGCCAGGCTCGGCTTGGGCGCCTTGACGCCAGGGGCCGCGTTGCCTGCAACCCCCGTGGCCATGGTGATGCCCAGCGCACCCAGGGTTCCTGCCGTGGCCAGGGCGGCCCGTCGGCTGAATTTCGCCTGGCTGATGTTCTCCGTCATAACTGCCTCTCATCGCCGTCACATCCCCCTTTCGGGACGCGATCCCCAGAGAGAATAGGGCCCCACATGGTCCGAGGTGACAACGTGGTTTGGCCGGCAGGGAAACAGCAGGTGAACGTGCCTGGTTCATGCATTGCCCGACGGCGGCGTTCGCAGGAGGGTCAGGAACCCGGCCTGGCTTTCTGGACCTCGACGCTGTCCTGGCGCACCGGCGCGCCGAGTTGCAAGGCGTCACCGATGAGTTTCATGGCATCTTCGGCGTCGAGTCCAAGCGTGCGGATTCGATGTGCATACTCTTCGGCAGCCTTCTGGGCCTGCAGCAGGACGGGACTATTGTGGGCGGAAACGAAAGTGCCGTGGCGGCCCCGGGATTCAACAGCTCCGTTGAGCTCCAATTCACGGTAAGCACGGGCAACTGTATTGGGCGCGAGAGCCAGATCAGCCGCCAACTTTCGGACCGTGGGCAATCTGGTTCCGGGGTCGAGGTCGCCGTGCTGAATGAGGTCCAGGACTTGGACTCGAATTTGCTCGAACGGCGGAACCGCAGAGCGGGGATCGACGAACAACACGCCTAGGCGCCTTGCTTTGAAGCGAGCCCGTAGGGCGTGAAATCGGGCCAGAGGCGATGGCGAAAGTAGCTATACGAATTTCCGTAGCTAAACATCATCACGACAACGGAATAACCCACCATCGCAAGCGGTTGACCCATTGCTACAAGCAACATTGGCTCTCGCCCATCCTGCAATCCCTCCAAAATGGCGATGACGATCGCCGAGGAAGCAAGCCAAGCGGTCAGCACTGCCAGCTGCGCCAGTTTGCGAATAGTGTCAGCCCGGACGGCGTCGTCCCATGCAAGTTCAAGGGCGTCAGCGACGGGTTGCGACTTCTCCAAGACCTTTTTGGCCGCCACCGCACATATCCCACAGACAATGATCGCGACCAGCAAAAACGGCAGGCTCATTCCCTTGAGGAAGCTGCCCATATTGATGACTCCGCTTTGGCCAAGTACCAGGCCACCGGCTGCGAGAAACAAGGCAATGAGCAACAAGAGTGGCGCGGTACGCAATCTCCAAGGACTGATGTAATCGCCAAGGGTAACTGCATGCGCGCGGGCCATGCGCGGGAGATTCGAGGGACTCCCAAAAAGGGTATCGCGCAGCGTTTGGACTACGTCAGACAACGTCAATCCAATGAAGATGGCCGGGAGTGCGACCAGCCAACTAAAGGTGAAGCTCACAACAGAGGCCTCTTGGAAGACGAGCAGGCTCGTGGCAACCAAAGCTCCTGCAATCCCGCCGACCAGCGCAGCCATGGAGCTTCGATGTAGCCTGCTTCGGAGAGAATCGTGAATCTGTTCTGTTCCCATGGGCAGCCCAACTCGTTGCCAAAATTGGAACACCCGCTTCTCCTGAAGCCGGCTTGTTTGCTCGAGAATGATCCGCACGAGGACGAGAAACGTGACGACGCAGATAAAGATCCAGTTAAACGTGGAATCCAGTGCCATGACGCTCCTTTGATCGGCCTTTGTATCAATGTATCATTACAATGTTTTGGGAACACGGCGCCCTTGGAATTGTCACCCTGGGTCAACGTGCTTAACCCTCGCTTGCCGCCGCCCCGTGCAGGTGGGCTTGTTCGCCGTCGTGGTTGAGGATGCTGAGGATCTCCGCGGGACCTTGATGGGCGCAGATGGCGTGCGGGACCATGGTGGAGAATTCGGCCACCTCGCCGGGATGCACCAGAATGGTCCGCTCCCCCAGTTCCAACCGGACGATCCCGGAAAGCACCGTGAACCAGTCCCGGCCGGGGTGGACGCCGCGTTCATCCGGTCTTTCAGGGGTGATGCGCAACTTGGCAACCGTCTTTCCGTGGATGCCGTCGTCACTAGCGAGAATCCATGTTGTCAGCCCCTGCGAGTGGCCAGGGCGCGGCCGGATGACAACCTCTCCCTCTCCCCCGGATTCCACGAGAGCATCAAGGGTCGTTTCAAAAGCTCGCGCGATCGGCAGTAGTTGATCCAGCGCAATCCTGCGGTGACCGGTTTCGATCCTGCTCAATGTTGATGGGCTCAGTTGGCAACGGGCCGCAAGGTTGTCCAATGACCAGCCCCGCGCAAGGCGCAGTCCGCGGATGCGTTGTCGGATAATGGCGTCCAGATCTGCTTCTTGCGTCATACGCAAAAGTTTATGCGCCAAACGCACAGGAGCGCTAGCGTGGAAACATGAGCGAACATTCACACCATCACGGACACAGCAATAACCACGCGCACACTACTGACGCGGAACTGGCCGAAATTCTAGACCTCGACGCCCTCATTCTCGGGTCTTACCTGGAGGCTGCTACTGATTGGGCCGCAGAATTGGCTCCAGACTCGTCCAGCATTATTGACGTTGGGGCGGGTTCGGGTGCCGGTACCCTAGCCCTGGCGCGCCGCTTCCCTCAGGCGAGCGTCACGGCACTGGACAGGTCTGCGGGCATGCTGGCGAAGACCCTTGACGCCGCACGGGACTTCGGCGTTGCTGGGCGCGTGGACACGATCGAAGTGGACCTCAACGTGGCATGGCCTGCGAGCGCCTCGGCAGATCTCATGTGGGCGTCTTCGTCTCTCCATGAGTTGGCCGACCCGGAGCGCACCATGGCGGAGATGTTCGCCGCCCTGAATCCCGGAGGCGTGCTGATTGTCATTGAGATGGACGGCCTGCCCAGCTTTTTGCCCGAATCGATGCCCGAGGGATCCGCCGTCGCCCCTGGCGTTGAAGGTCGCTTGCATGCCGCCTTGGCAGGTAGTGGCTGGAACCAGTACCCGGAGTGGACGTCAGGGCTGGAACGTGCCGGATTCGCCGTCGAGCGGCGCCACTTCCCAACTCTGGGTAGTTCGACGCCGGAACTTGCCTCCCGCTATGCCCGCTCCTTCCTGGGGCGGATGGCTTCCGCGCTGGAAGGAACGGTGTCCCCTGCTGATCTGGCCTCCCTGGAAGTTTTGTTGGGTGCTGGTCCCGAGTCCGTGGAGCGTCGTCGGGACATTGTGGTGCGCGGGCATCGGACGGCGTGGGCGGCCCGCAAGCCCTAACCTCCTTCACCCCAGGCGCGGCGCGCTAGGCTGGCCCCATGTCACCAACTCGCCCGGCATTGACCGCTGCCGACCTCCTCTCCGGTCCGCGCGGCAGGCGCCTGTGTCTGGAATTTGCCGGACTTACTGCCGCACTGGATGCGGTGGAATCGTGGGAGGGTGGCTTCGCCCATGCCAGGTCTTACGTAGCCTGCGAGCTGGACCCGGGACGAGGGCAGTCGGTAGTCCTAGTGGGCGGTGATGCCGCGCAGCCCAAATTTACGTCCGCCGAAGTGGTGGCCCTCTTGGATGCTGTGTCGCTCTCCACTCCCCCTGGGAATGTCCTGCTGCAGGCCCTCGTGGAGACCGCCAGTACCGCCCGCTACTGGCGGGAGCCGGACGGCGGGTACAAGCTCGCGGCGACCCCCGAGATGCGGCGGGCGCTCATCCGCTTTGCTCAGGCAATCGTTGAATCGCCCCACGCGTCCAGGTGGACCGACCCTGTAGTGGTAGACGGGCAGTGGATCGTCACCCTCACGGAGGAGCCTCCTCGCCCACGGCCGGAATCCGGGCCTGCCGCCGAGGCGCTGGAGCAGGCCAGGCTGAACCTGATCTTGGAAGAATTCACCGCTGCCCGGGACCGCCCCGCCGATCCCACAGCGAATTGGAGTGAAACGTGGTGGTCACGACCCGAAGGCGTTACCGGCAGCACCAGCGCAATGCCAGGGCAGGGCCCCCTTGGCCTAAGGCTCGTTGAAGACGGCATGGGTGAGCGGGCGGCGACAATCGAAAGGCTCGACGCGCCAACCCGCCCTCACGTCTATGAGATTGACTCCCCTGATGCGTGGGCGCAGCTGTGCCGCGAGCAGCCAATCACTGTCACCTGCTCCAAACGCCACGACTGGTGCCGCACCACGGGTCGCTCCGGTGCGTGGGTCATGCCCGACTGGTCGCGCCTGCAAAGAACGTACGACGGCGTTCACCTCTCCGTGGGCGGGTACCTGAGAACTGCGGGACAAGCCATCCCTGTCAGCGAGGGCTTTGCTGCCGTACTTACCGGCTGGGACCCGGACACCACGTATTGGCTCCGGGATGTAGAACCCATTCCCGGCACACGGCAGGCATGGGAGCGAGACCGGGAGGGCCTGTGGAGCGCTGCGGCCAGTATGGAATCCACTGCGGAATCGGGGCATGAGGCATGACTGAGCCTGCCAGTCTCAGCTGGACCCCGCCGGACGGAAGCCGGCGGCCATTCGAGATCACCGCCGTCGTAGGTTACGGCGATGATGCCTGGAAGCGCGCAGCGGAGGACGTACTCCGCTGGAAAGTCAAGACGCGCAGCGGATTTCGTGTGGATTCAACGGGTCCGGTGGTGGCCGGCGAGCGCGTGACGGTCACGGTCACTGCTCTGGGTGTAACCGTTGTGGAGCCGGTAGAAGTTGTAGCAGTTGTTCAGAATGATGCACGCGTTGGCTTTGCCTACCGCACGTTGCCCGGACACCCGGTAAGCGGCGAAGAAGCGTTTATTGTCCACCGAGTTGGCCGGGAGGTGCGCCTGACCCTGCGCTCCCTCACGCGTGCCGCTCCGCAGCAGCCTTGGCGTGGTCTATTTCCTTTACTCCTGCTTGCTCAAAGAATTGTGCGCCGACGTTACCTACGTGCGCTGCGATGATATCCCAGCAGGAATAGCCAGGCCCGAAATTAAATTCGAATATATCTTCGAATTGCGGATGTGTCAGCGCGGTCGTTTGCGTTGTAGCGCCCGTACAGGGGCGTCCTGCGAGCTTCACAGTGTTTCCACAGGACGCGCTGAAAATATCATTTTGACAAGTGAAACCAATCGAGGGGCAGGCACCATGCGCAAGAAGTGGATCATCATCTCAGTAGTTGCTGTTCTGGTCATCATTGGTGGCCTGTGGGGCGGCACAGCTATTTATGCCAGCCTGGAAAACAGCAAAGCGCCCGACCAGCTCACCCTGTCAACGCCTACCGCGAACGCAACTGCAACCGGACAGTCCTCGGGCGGCGCCAATGACACCGCGCAGGCCACCGCCGACGCTGGCAATCTAGCTGGCGAGTGGAACATCGCCGACGGCTCCCAGGCGGGCTACCGAGTCAAGGAAGTTCTCAACGGAGCCGACGTTACAGTTGTTGGCCGCACCGACAGCGTTGAAGGAACTGCCGCGATTGAGGGTACGAGCCTCACGGCGGCGAAGGTGAGCGTTGATCTCACGGGTGTCACCACGGACAACAGCAGCCGTGACAGCCAGTTCCTGGGCATCCTCAAGACCTCGGAGTTTCCCACCGCAACGTTCACGCTAACTGAGCCGGTTGACATTGCCGCGGTTGGCAGCGGAATTGCCAGCGTCAAGGCAGTAGGCGACCTGACGATCGCGGGGACCACAAAATCAGTCACGGTTGATATGCAAGCTCAGACCACCAGCAATGGTGTGGAGGTTCAGGGATCCATTCCCATCACGTTCACCGATTTCGGGATTGCGGCACCGAACCTTGGCTTTGTGAAGGTGGAGGATGCAGGGGCGATCGAAATGCTGCTCCAACTCAGCAAATAATGCATCTGAGCACGCTATGGTGTGGGTTCAGCGAAGCCCGACCCGCGCTGCTCCAGTTCCGCTTGCAAGATTCGGATGGATTTGGGGCCAATCCCATGCAGGCGCAACAACTCCGCGGCGCTGACCAGTGCAAGTTGATCGAATCGGGTGAACCCGGCCAGCTCAAGTGCACGCATGGCAGGTTTACCAATGGATGGTGGAAACTCGGTGGTACCAGGACTCGTCACTAGGTACTTCCTTTCAGTGATGCGGGATGGAAATCCCATTCTTACCCAATTCTCAACGTGAGAGCCCCTTGGAGGGTGCCAACGCGTGGGCCAGATCACCCCCGTCCGGGAATGTCGGCGGCGGCACATAGGGTTGAACAAGCAGGTTTTGTCCACGTATTGCGGGATCAGAACGAAGAACCCGAGAATGCAAGGACGTATCCCCATGATGGGTGCCCATCACGCCGCCAGCGGAGCAGCCGTATGGCTGGCTCTTACCACCACGTTCGACGTCGACCTGACTCCCGTCGTGAGGGTGTTCCCGGCGGTCCCAGAACACATCACGCTGGGCATGGGACTCATGGACGTCTCCCCCGCAGGCGTCGTCGCAGGAGCCTTGGTCGCGGCCGGCGCCGCACTGGTACCGGACGCGGATCACCGTCACGCGACGATCGCGCACTCGCTACCGCCGCTCTCGAACATGATGTGCATTCAAGTCGGCCGGCTATCCGGAGGGCACCGACACGGGACACATTCAATCTTGGGGCTGGCCGTCTTCGTTGCCATTGCCGCGCTCGCAGGTATGTGGCGAGTCGAGCTGACAGATTTTGGCACCATCTACCCAGGTGCGGGAATCCTCGCCGTGCTTTTGGCTTCTTTCGCGGCAAAATCACTCAAGATCATTCCGGATACGATGCGGAAATTTCCCTGGGTTTTGGGACTGGCCGTCGGGGCATTCGTGACGTTCTTCGCCCCGCAGGAACCCTACTGGTTCCCGATGACGATGGCACTTGGTGTTGCCACGCACATAGTTGGCGACATGCTGACAACGGGCGGGTGCAATTTGCTCTGGCCACTACGAATCCGACCGCCGCGCTTCCTGCGGAAGGTGCCGCTCGTGAAAAAATTCTGGCGCCCCAGCGGCAACATTGCACTGCCCATCTTGGGCAACGCGGGATCGGTCAGGGAGTGGCTCTTGCTGGTCCCCCTCAGTGGCTATGTCATCTGGGCCATAGCGGATGCCGTGTTTTCCTGAGTGCAGGCATCCCCAACTGTTAATATGGCCATAGCGGCAGCATGCCAGCGCAGCCTTTAGGGAAATAGCCAGACGGGAATCCAGAACCGATGTCAGCCTTGTACGTGAAGATTTGCGGTTTGCAGACTGCCGAAACCGTTGATGCGGCCGTCCAAGCAGGAGCTGACGCCATTGGCTTTATCTTTGCACCGGGTAGTCCCCGCACAATTAGCGCTGAAACGGCGTCAGAACTGGTGCGCCAGGTACCCCAGGATGTTGAGACGGTGGGGGTTTTTCGCAATCAAGATATCGACGAGGTCATTGACATGGCCCGCACTGCCGGCGTAACCACGGTCCAGCTCCACGGCGATGAATCCCTCGCCGACATGCAAGCACTTCACGGGGCAGGCTTCCGCACCCTCCGCGCATTCTCCGTTGATGCGTACAACGCCCTCGATGACGGCCAAAGGCTCAGTTGGGCAGCGGAGCGGATCCTGCTCGACGCCGTCGAGCCCGGAGCCGGCATTGCCTTTGACGCCAGCTCACTTGAGAACGGGGGGCCCCAGGGATTCTGGCTCCTCGCCGGTGGCCTGAACCCTGCCAATGTTGCCAGTCTGGTTCACGCACTTTCACCCACGGGCGTGGATGTCTCAAGCGGCGTGGAATCGCGCCGAGGCGTCAAGGACTCCCAGCTCATCCGGGATTTCATCCACGCTGCGCGTCACCAGCCCTCCTTGCCTGCAGGCTAGCCAGCCCGGCGGGCTGCAGTGCTTCATGTGCCTGTGAAAGTGTCGCGGGCGGCCGGCGATTAAGGATAATAGACTTTACATAAACATGCCCATGACTCTCTTGGTGAGATCCAGGGGCCTCTTGAAAATATCAACGAAGAGTTGCCATCATGGAAAGCGAGGGGACGTGCTTACACCTGACGAGGGCGCATTGCAGGCGGTGCGGCGGCGACACGAATTGCGTGTCTTGGAGTCGCTCATTGCCCACGGAAATCGAACGCGGCGAGAACTTGAGAGCGACACCAGACTCTCACGCACCACCCTGTCTGCCATCGTCAGCGATCTGCGGCACCGCGGCGTCATCAGTGAGCGCGATCAGGAAGTCGTGCCGGGAGGACGCAATGGGCGGCCCACCAAGACTCTCTCCCTGGACCCCAACGCGGGTGCGGTCGTAGGTATTGAGCTGGGGCGTCGCCGCATTGGCATCTCGGTTCAAGGCTTCGACGGCTCCCCCGTGACCAACGAACTCCGTGACATCCCGAGCTCGCTGGGGTTGGATTCCAAGGTGGAACTGGCTGCGGAAATGATTCGCGAACTTATTGCCGCGGGACGGATCAAACCGGAAGCCATTATTGGCACCGGCATTGGCATCGCCAGCCGCCACGCCAATCCAGCGTCCCTCTTCGACGGCGAAAATCATCAACTTGACCCTCAAGGGGCAACGCTTGATGCGCTGCGCGCCGTCCTGCCTGGCCCCCTCTTGTGGGATAACAATATTCGCCTAGCGGCCATGGCTTATGGCCGGGACAGTGATGAGCTGTTGTACGTGGTGCTTTCCGCTGGCGTCAGTTCAGCCATCGTGACAAACGGGACCCTGCTTCGCGGTGGAAACGGCATCGCAGGAGAACTGGGGCACGTTAGTGTCGATTTTTCCGGTCCACGGTGTTGGTGTGGGCGGCACGGTTGCTTGGAAAGCTTCATCAATGAAGCGAACGTGCTTGCCGAAGCTGCCCACCGCGGCCAGTCATTCCCTTCCATTGCCGCATTGGCAGAGGCGGCGGCTGAGGGCAACGGCATTGCCGCCAACATCGTTGACTGGGCTGGTGAGTTGCTGGCACGCGCCATGGTTGGGGCGACCGTCCTGCTCGATCCGGGCCGTGTGGTGATTGCCGGTGAGCTTTCACAGTTCGGGGAGCCTCTCCTGGCGCCCCTTCGGCGCGCCCTGGCTGAACAACACTTGGATCTTGGTTCGCGAGTCATGGACATTGGCGTGGCCCCATTTGCGCCGACTGCTGGCAGTGATGGAGCGGCACGGATGGCCCTCAGTCGTTGGGCCATGACGTCCGGCCAGTAGCGGCCCGAGATCGTCACTTAAAGCAAAAAAGGGCACATTGCGTCACGCAAAGTCTATTTATGTAAAGAGCGTTGACATTACGTGATCCGTGTCATAACTTGGTGCCATGGCAACAAAAGACACCGTCACCTCGGTCTGCACCCCACCTTCCCGCGACACCGTTTCCTCGTCCGGCCCCCGTGGTGCGGACTCTCCCAAGATCGCCAAAGCCAAGAGCGAAGCACGCACCCGCAAGCTCAGCCGCAAGGCACTGCTTGCAATCAATGTTGTTTCTGTTGCGGCCGGTCTGGCCCTGTGGGCCGCGTTGGCAGCCACGGGCATGGTTGGACTGCCCGGACCTCTCGAGGTACTTGTCCGCGGCGGGGAAGTCCTGGCCGATGGCACGCTGGCCGAAGATACCGGTGCCTCCCTGGCCCGCGTTCTCAGCGGATTCTTGATTGGCAGCTTGCTGGCCGTCCCCGTGGGATTCCTCATGGGCTGGTATCAGGTGGGCCGGGCCATCATCGAACCCTGGGTCCAGTTCTTCAGGACCATTCCTCCCCTGGCCCTGCTCCCCCTCGTCATGGTCACCATGGGAATCGGTGAAACCCCAAAGATCTTCGTGATCTTCCTTGCCGCATTCCTCTCCTGCGTGATCTCCACATATCAAGGCGTGGTCAGCGTGGACAACACCCTCATCAACGCCGCCCGCGTGCTCGGTGCCAACAGCTACGTGATCTTCATGCGTGTAGTGGTTCCAGCGTCCTCACCCTTCATCCTGGTGGGCATGCGGATTGGACTCGGCGCCGGCTGGGCAACCGTGGTTGCAGCCGAGCTCCTCGCGGCTCCCAACGGACTCGGCATGCGCATGCAGCAAGCTCAGCAGTTCTATGACATGCCAACCATCCTCGTCAACGTAATCGTCATCGGAATCCTAGGTCTGGTCATGGACCGCCTGCTCCTGATGATCGAAGCCCACCTGACCCGCTGGCAAGAACGCCGCTAAGGACTTTTCCCATGACAAGCAATACTCAGAAGGCCATGATCCGCTTTCAGGATCTCCGCCAGGAATTCACTCTTACGGGCACTACTTTCACGGCCCTCGACGGCGTGAATCTCGACATTGCGGACGGCGAATTCGTGACCGTGGTTGGCCCGTCGGGCTGCGGCAAGTCCACCATGCTCAACGCGGCAGCCGGACTGATTCAACCCACCAGTGGCCAAGTTCTGGTCGACGACCGGCAGGTGCAGGGGCCGAGTACGCGTACAGGGGTCATCTTCCAGCAATATGCGCTCTTCCCGTGGCTCACCGTCCGCAAGAACGTTGAGTTCGGTTTGGAACTCAAGAAGGTTCCCACAAAGGAACGTCGCGTGATTGTGGACCACTACCTGGAGCTGGTCGGCCTGACCCGCTTCGCCGAGGCCCTGCCCAAGGAGCTGTCGGGTGGCATGAAGCAGCGGTGCGCCATCGCGCGTGCCTACGCCGTGAACCCCGAAATCCTGCTCATGGATGAACCCTTTGGTGCCTTGGACGCGCTGACCCGGGTGCACATGCAGGAGCAACTGCTGGAGACCTGGACCAAGGAACGCCGCACAGTCATGTTCGTCACCCACGACGTGGACGAATCCGTGTTCCTGGCATCACGCGTGATTGTCATGGCCGCACGTCCGGGGCGAATTTTCAAGGAAATCAAGGTCGATCTGCCCTATCCCCGCACGGAAGAGATGCGCCTTTCCGATGAGTTCGCCAAACTTCGCTCCGAGGTATGGGCCGCCGTGTACCACCAGCCGGGTGTTGCCGAAGCGCACCAATAAAGTCACACCGCTTCACCCTTTATAGCTCCCCTCACCGTTCAAACAGTGCCCTGTGCACACAATCAGGAGGACCCATGTCCACGTCATTCTCACGCCGCAACGTACTTCAACTTTCCTTGGGTGCAGCCGCCATTTCACTATTGGCCGCCTGCAGTGCCAAGGACGACGGCGCGAAGGCCGCCGGAGCCGCTGGCAAGGAAGCGGTGGAGATCAAGGTTGGATACATCGCCGATTACAACGGGGCTGCGTTGATGGCCGTGGCGGACCAAGAAGGGTTGTGGGCCAAGGCAGGCCTGGCGCCCAAGTACCTGCCCTTCACCAACGGCCCCTTGGCTATCCAGGCGCTGGGCACGAACAACGTTGATGTGGCCTACATTGGCTCCGGGGCGTTGTGGTTGCCCGCCTCAGGCAAGGCCGAGATTTGGGCTGTCAACTCTGTGTCCAATGCCGACCGCATTATTGCCCAGGCCGGAATCAACTCCTTGGCGGACCTCAAGGGTAAGAAGCTTGCCGTGCCCACGGGAACCTCCGGAGACCAGCTGTTCACCCTGGCTTTGGAGAAGGAAGGCCTGACCCGTGACGATTTCGAGGTGACCGCCATGGAACCGCCGGCCATCGTCGCGGCCTTTGCCGCAGGCCAGATCGACGGCGCAGCACTCTGGTACCCGCTCATCGACAGTGCCAAGAAGGGCAAGCCGGACCTGGTGGAGTTGTTCTCAAATGAGGACTTCATTGACCAGTTCACGTTCCCGTCAACTTTTGTTGCCGGTCCAGGACGCGCAGCCAAGGACAAGGAGTTGGCCACAAGTTTCATTTCCGTGATCAAGGCCGCCAACGATTACCGCCTGGCAAATCAAGAAACGACCATTTCAGCCACGGCCACATTCCTCAAGCTGAAGGATGCGGATATGGCCTCGCAGGCCAGCGTCGCCAAGCTGTTCACCTCCAAGGAACTTGAAGGGCTTTCCGCCGAAGGCACCATTGACACCTGGTTGACTGCGCTCCAGGAACAGTTCAAGGCTGCTGAGAAGATCCCCGTTGTTGTTGATCCGAAGACGTTCTACAACTCGGAGCTCTACGTCAGCGCCCCGGCGGCCTGAGACCTCAATGACTTCTGCAACGCAATCTGCACAACGCCAGAACATGCTGTTCCTGATGACGGACCAGCAACGTATCGACACCTTGGGATGCTACGGGAATACGTCCCAACACACACCCAACCTTGACCGCTTGGCGGCCCGGGGCACCACCTTCGACCGCGCCTACACGCCCACGGCTATCTGCACACCGGCGCGGGCCAGCCTGCTCACGGGTTTACAACCTTTTGAACACGGCCTGCTGGCCAATTATGAATGGAACTCGGGGCACCGCGAGGAGCTTCCAGACGGTCTGCCCACGTTTTCGGCAGCCTTGTTGGACCAGGGCTACCGGCTGGGCCACGTTGGCAAGTGGCACGTTGGCAAGGACCGGGGGCCCGAACACTATGGTTTCGAAGGAATTCACCTGCCTGGCGCATTGAACGTCTTCGACGATCCCGGCTACGAGGGCTGGCTGGCGGCAAACAACCATCCGGACTTCCACATCTCCAGCCCCGTGTACACCACGCGGGCGGACGGCAGCCAGGGCCACCTGATTGCTGGTGTTACGGACCAGCCCACGGAAGCTACCTTCGAGGCATTCCTCGCGGATCAGACCATCGCAAAACTGCGGGAATTCGCTGCAGGAGCGCTGGCGCAGGAGGACGCGCAGCCGTTCTTCCTTTCCTGCCACATCTTTGGCCCACATCTGCCCTATCTGATTCCACAACAGTGGTACGACATGGTGGATCCCTCCACCATCGAATTGCCCGGTTCCTTTGCCGAGACGTTCCACGGCAAGCCCATGGTGCAGCAGGCCTATGCCGAGTATTGGTCCACTGACTGCTTCACGGTGGAAGAGTGGAAGAAACTCACGGCCGTCTACTGGGGCTACGTATCCATGATCGATCACGAAGTGGGGCGCATCCTTGAGGTGTTGGATGAACTGGGGCTGAACGATTCCACGGCCGTCATGTTTACCGCAGACCACGGCGAGTTCACGGGTGCACACCGGCTCAATGACAAGGGTCCGGCCATGTATGAGGACATCTACAGAATTCCGGCGATCCTTGCCCTCCCCGGAGAACAAGAACGGCGGGAAGACCGGTTTATCAGCCTGCTGGACTTCACAGCAACATTCCATGAGATCGCCGGGGCGGATGCCTCCGGTGTTCGCGGCCGCAGCCTCCTGCCGCTGGCACACGGGGAGGACGTTGAGGGCTGGCGTGAGGACATCCTGTGTGAATTCCATGGACATCATTTCCCGTATGCCCAGCGCATGATCCGCAACAAGGAGGTCAAGTACATCGCCAATCCTGAGGGCATTGACGAGTTTTACGACATGATCGCCGATCCGGACGAACTCATCAACGCCATCAACGTCCCGTTCTATCGCGAGCAGGTGGCCACCATGCGCCGGGCCATGTACCACCAGCTCAATGCCAGGGGCGACAAATTTGGCCAGTGGCTGGCGTTTGCCGGGGACATTCCTGAAGGCGAACGCGTGCGACCGGTCACCGCCGTCGAACGTTTCATCACCCAGTAAATCAACCCAAACGGATGCCTCTTGCGGTCCAAGGGATGTAAGGGAGCAATCGATTGAAAGCATTGTAAAGAACCACGACGGCCACCGCCTCCAGAGTTGAACCCCAACTGCGGGGCAACACGGCGGCCAAGGTGATCGACGTCGACGTACCAGACACTAAATCACGAAGTTCATTGAGAGAGCCGGGAACCTCGTCAGAAGGTGCTCGGCTCTCTCAGTGCCCTGTGGATTCACCGGTGGGTCCCGTGGTGAAAGGAATCAACCATTGATGGATGTGTGGAGTGGGACTACATTGATCTCGGAGGCAGCAGCCCCGCATCAACGGTGATGGAGGAGAAACCCATGAGCTATTCAGTGGGAGTGTTTGTTGGAAGCCTGGCACAGGATTCGATCAACCGGAAGCTTGCCAAGGCCTTGTTTAAGTTGGCACCGGACGGCATGGATCTGGTGGATATCCCCATTGGCAACCTGCCGCTCTACAACCGTGATTTCGACGCCGATTTCCCGCCAGAGGGTCGTGCATTCAAGGAGGCTGTTGCTGCCGTGGACGCCCTCTTGTTCGTCACCCCGGAGTACAACCGCAGCGTACCTGGTGTCCTGAAGAATGCAATCGACTGGGGGTCACGCCCGTGGGGAAGCAATTCCTTTGCCAAAAAGCCCTCGGCTGTCACGGGTACCTCCCCCGGCCACATCAGTACGGCCGTGGCGCAGCAACATCTGCGGAGCATCCTCTCCTTCGTGAATTCACCCGAGCTGGCCAATCCCGAATGCTACATCCACTTCACCGAGGGCCTCATTGACGACGACGGCAATGTCACGGTTGCATCCACCGAAGAGTTCCTGCGGGGCTGGCTGAATGAGTTCCATCTGTTCATAGCCAAAGTGGTTGGTGCACAGCAAATCACGCTTTAGCTCAGCGGGCCTCCGGCGCCGAAGGCCATGCTGGCGAACCGTTCCCCTATGAGCTGGTGCGTTGCTGTGTCCGGATGCAACGCATCAGGGAGGGGATGTTCGCCGGAGTCCGCCTCACCATAGAGGTCCAAGCCGTCGAGGTAATACAAGTTGGCATCATCGGCGGCACGTTGGGCAACAATCTTTTGCAGCTCGTCACGAATCACTCGAAGTGTAAGCTTCCCAGCGGCAATCTCGGCTGGATCGCCGGTTGCCACGAATTGCATCGATCCTGCCGCGAGGGCATCCATATCGAAGGCGCCAGGGCCGGGGGTCTCTTCGTGGATGCCGCAGAAAATTGGCGAGATGACCAGCAACGGAGTCTCCGGGTGACCTTCACGGATCGTGTCAAGGAATCCGTGAACCGCTGGGCCAAGGGCCCGCCTTCGCATGAGGTCCAGGTTCACCAGATTGATGCCCATCTTCACGCTGATGAACTGGGCCGGCGTATCTCGCATGGTCCGCGCCATGAATGGATCCAACAGTGCACTCCCGCCAAATCCCAAGTTGGTTAGCTCAACATTGCCTGCCTTGGCCGCAATGGCCGGCCAGATCGCGGTCGGCCGTGTGGCGTTGGACCCATGGCTGATGGAACTGCCGTGGTGCAGCCACCTGGGCCGGCTCACCGGCGCCGGCGGTTCCACCTCGGCATTGCTGCGCAGCTCCACGAGCTCGGTGACCTCACTGTGTGGTAGCCAGATCTCGATGTTCTTCATGCCTGAACGGAGTTGAGCGAAGCGGCTGGTGCAGACGGGCCCCTGGTCCTGGCTCATGGATCCGGTGGCCATGTCAATGACTGTGGCATCCCCACCGTGAGTCACGGCGCTGTCCACAAGGTCGCCATTGACCAGCAGCTCAATGATGCCATCGGGGCGAGGTGGTGCGCCGCGATACATGATTCGGGTTCGGAGCGTATCCAGTTCGAGCTCCGTCGCCTCGGTGCGGAAGGCGATCTTGACCCCTGAGGGCTGAGATTCCACCATCAAGAGCTGCGCGTCCCCACCGGCCTGGGCCCGAGCCCAAGCAGGCAGCCGGTGCGGAAGCATCCCCCGGTGGGTGGTTTCCAGCTCGAGCGCTCCCCTGACAAATACGGCGGGGATGGGTCGTGTTGTTGTCCAGCTCAAAACGTGTCTGCTCCAAGATCACTCGTGTTGTTCGTAAGGGTCATCTCGCGGGAAACTACGACCGGCGGGCACTCCATGCCCAGGCAATAAGAGGTATCTGCAACGGCAGTCGCACTGCGTGCACCCGCCGTGACTGCGGAGTTCCGTCGGGTCCCCAGGCCCGCTTCAACGCGGAAATGTGCCCGGCGGTGAATCCTGCGAACATGACGGTAGTGGCAGTTGCTGCTGCCTTGCGCGTGCTCGGGTGGAGCAGCCCCAATGCGGCAAGAGCTTCCGGCGCCGTCGAGGCAATCACCCACTGGTGGCGCGTCATCAATCCCAAGGCGCCGCCGCGGTCGCTGCACAACGACGGCGGCACAACCGGGTAGTAGAACTTGGGGTTTCTCAGATGGTTGACGGCGCTGGCGCCTAGCATTGCGGCCAAGGCCCAGGCGCTGGCTGTAGTGGCTTTCATGGAACCATCCTTGCATGCCCTGCTTGACTCGACCCGGAGGCCCAGCATCAAAGCCTTTGGAGGATTGCCGCCAGGCCGAGCACAACCACCAGGGAGAAGCCGATCGTGTTGAGGCGCCGCCGGGCCTTGGCGGCAGCCCTTGCACGAAACATCCGGCCAACAAATACCAGTCCCAGTTGCCACACTAGTGACGCGGCGCCAACACCAGTCACGAAGGCCACGGAGCTTGAGAAGGATCCCAAGGGCCGGGCTACGGCCGTCAACAGCGCCACGAAGTAGAGCAGGGTGGTGGGGTTGATGGCAGTCAGCCCTGTGAAGAGCATGAACCGCCCCGCCCGGCCGCGTCGTTGTGGTTCCGGCTCATTCACAGGAACCTGAGCACTGCCGAATGCCTTGCTGACGCCGATGGCTCCGATCAAGACAAGGATCAGGCCACCCATCAGCCCCGGCCAAGCTCCCCATGACGACACGAGTGGCGCGGCTGCCACCCCCAGGGCGACGGCCACAATGCAATAGATGGTATCTACCGTGGCTACAGCTGCCGCCGCCGGCGATGCGTCCTTAAAGCCCCAAGCCATGCCTTCTCGGATCAACAGAATTCCAATAGCGCCCAAGGGTGCGGCCAGCCCGAAACCGGCAAGGAGTCCTACGCCCAGCGCCATATGAATATCCATGGATCCATGCTGTACCGGCCCGCGAGCACGTACTGCGAATCGTGCAGATCTACGGATAGAATCGCAGCATGGATGCCACTGACAGCGCTATTCTCAATATTCTCGCCAGAGAAGCGCGAATTTCCTTCAGTGACCTGGGCCGGCGGATTGGTCTGAGTACCAATGCCGCATCCGCCCGTGTCCGGCGCCTGGAGGACGATGGCGTCATCCTGGGCTACCAAGCCATTCTCGCCGACAGTATCGCCGGGACCGGCCCCAACCTGGAAGTCTTCATCGACATTCGACTGAAGCCCGAGGCAGACTCTGGCGTTTTCCTGGCGTGGGCCATGGCGGCGCCGGCCGTCCGTGACGCGGTCCATGTGACCGGACCATACGACTACATCCTGCATGCCGTTGTGCCCAACACCAGGGCCCTGGATCAATTGCTGCGACGCCTCAAAACTGAAGGCGGCGCAGCGCAAACCCAGTCCAGGCTGGCTCTGAGATAGCCGCAGGGATCAAGCAGCAGCCAGCTTCCGGCGTCGTGCGGCATTGAGGCGGGCAACGACAAGGCCATGACGAGGGCTAAACAGGTAGACCAGTGTAAACGCCGCACCCTGGGTTAGGACCACCATGCCGCCGGAGGCTGCATCCAGATAGTAGCTGGCATACAGGCCCACAATGGCGCAGCCGACAGAAATAGCTGGCGCCAAGACCAGCATCCGGCTAAAGCGATCGGTCAGAAGGTATGCGGTGGCTCCGGGAATGATGAGCATGGCCACCACAAGCACAACCCCCACCGCCTGGAGAGCAACCACGGATGTCAGGGCCAGCAATCCCAACAAGAAGGCGCCTAGCATCCGTGGGTTCAGGCCAATGGCGTGGGCATGTGTTGGGTCGAAGGCGTAAAGGGTGAAGTCCCGCCGTTTGAAGATGAGGATGGCGAATGTGATGGCCCCGAGCGCCACGACCTGAATCAAGTCGCCCTGGCCAAGGCCCAACAAGTTGCCGAAAATGATGTGCGAAAGATCCGTCTGACTGGGCGTGACGGAGATGAGCACAAGCCCCAAAGCAAAGAGCGTAGTGAACACGATTCCGATGGCGGCGTCCTCCTTGACCCTGCTGGTGCCACGCACGGCGCCGATCAAGGCCACCGCAAGGAACCCGAACAAAACCGCTCCTACGGCGAAGGGGGCACCAACGATGTATGCCAAGGCAACGCCAGGCAGCACCGCGTGAGAGACGGCGTCGCCCATGAGAGACCAGCCGATCAGCACGAGCCAACAAGAAAGTACGGCGCACACCACGGAGGCCACAACCGTTACGGCCAAGGCGCGTTGCATGAAGACGTAATCGAAGGGCTCAAGGAGAAACTCAAAAATACTCACAGGGCGTCCTCGCCTCGGTTGATGACGTCCAAGCCAAAAGCCCGTGCCAAATTTTCTGGTTGCAGGACTTCCTGCGGCGTGCCATGCATCAATACCCGACGCATGAGCAGGACAGCCTCGTCAGCCAGGTCCGGGAGCGCGTGAAGATCATGAGTGGAAACCAAAATGGTTGCGCCCTCATGCGCCAGCTGCTTCAACAGTGCGCAGATCGTGGCCTCGGAGCGCTTGTCCACGCCAGCAAACGGTTCATCCAAGAGGAGCGTGGTGGCACCCTGTGCGATCCCCCGCGCCACGAATGCGCGCTTCTTTTGACCCCCGGACAACTGACCGATTTGCCGCTGTGCAAATTCTGAAAGCTCCACGCGCTCGAGTGCATCAGCCACGGCAAGCTTGTCAGCTTTTCGGGGCCGCCTGGCCATGCCCATATGGCCGTAACGTCCCATCATGACCACGTCCTGAACCGAGAGCGGAAACTGCCAATCAACGTCCTCGCTTTGGGGAACGTAGCTGATGGCCCCCAACTGCCGCGCACTCACGGGCGAGTCACCGGCGATCGTGACCTTTCCGGCGTCGGGCTTCACAAGTCCCATGATGGCCTTGAACAACGTGGACTTGCCCGAACCATTCATGCCCACCAGACCGCAGATCAGCCCTTTTTCGACCTTCAGCGAAGCTGCGTCCAGGGCCAGAACTTGGCCATAGTGCACTGTTACTGCGTCGACATCGATGGCCGCGTTCACGGCGCACCCGCCGTCAATGCGTCGGCAATTATCGTGGCGTCATGGCGAATCAGGTCCAGATACGTGGGTACGGGACCATCCTTCTCAGAGAGCGAATCAACGTACAGGGTTCCGCCAAACGCGGCACCCGTGGCCTCGACCACCTGTTCCATCGGAGCCGCTGAAACGGTCGACTCGCAGAAGACCGCCGGGACTTGATTGCTCCGGACAAACTCAATGGCGCTGGCAATTTGCTGCGGGGTGGCTTGCTGTTCGGCATTGACGGCCCAGATGTATTTCTCCGTCAATCCAGCATCGCGGGCCAGATAGGAAAAGGCGCCCTCGCAACTGACAAGTGCCCGTTGATTCTTCGGCAACACCGAGAGCCTGCTCACGAGCTCGTCCTGCACTCCTTGCAGGGAGGCGTTGTACGTGGCCCCGTTGCTTTCATAGATGGCTGCGTTGGCCGGATCCAACTCCGAGAATGCGGCCACCATATTGTCAACATAGATTTGTACGTTGGCGGGCGACATCCAGGCGTGCGGATTGGGCATGTCCTTGTAAGCGTCCTCGGCGATATTTATTGCCTCAACGCCCTCGGTCATGACGGCATGTGGAGCCTTTAGGTCCTGAACGAATTTATCGAACCAGGCCTCAAGATGCATGCCGTTGTCGAGAATAAGATCCGCCTTGCCCGCCTTGCGTATGTCTCCGGGAGTTGGCTCGTAGCCGTGAATTTCGGCGCCCACCTTGGTGATGGATTCAACGCGAAGCTTGTCTCCCGCCACGTTCTGGGCGATATCGGCCAAAACAGTGAACGTGGTTAGAACCACCGGCCGGTTGTCCGTTCCCTCGGTGCCAGCAGAATTGGCGGCGGAGTCGCAAGAGGTCAAGGTGAGCGCGATGAACGCGCAGGTGGCTAGGCAGGCGGAGATGCTTCGGCGGAGCGGCTTCATTGGCGGCGCATGGAAGTTTGGCATGACACGAGAATAGTTTAGGTGCCCCTAAATATCAACATAAGGCTTGCCGGAATACCGTAATATTCCACGATCCCCGTGGCTGCGGACTCCTGACTGCGGACTCCTGACTGGGGACTGCTACGAACCAGCGGCCACCACCGACTCGCGTGTTGACGGGTGCTGGGCACCTTCGTCAATCGCCGTGGCCGGGTCAAGCGGTCCTACGCCCCGCTTTGTACTGCCGTTGCGTGAACGAGCCCGGAACTTGGTGATGACCAGGTCAAGAGCCAGCCCAAGGCTGGCGGCAAGAATGATGGCCGCAACAAATCCAAGGATTGGATGTTCGCGTAGCCAGACACCCGCCAACGCCCCAATCAGCACCGAATAACTTGCCCAGAGAAATGCTGAAAAGGCTGAGATGGCAATAAATTTCCTTCTCTGAAAGCCTGTTGCGCCGGCCGTGAGGTTCACGGCAACCCTCGCTCCGGGAAGAAACCTTGCCACCAAAATCATGGATACGGCCCTGCTCTCCAATCCTTGGCCAGCTTTGGCGAAGGAACGCTGCATCAGCGGACGTCGCATCCACTTGAATCGGCTCGTACCCAAGCGCCGGCCAAGAATGTAGGCGGCATTGTCGCCGAGGAACGCACCAAGGAGGGCGGCCAGCAATAAGAGCCACAAGCCATGCCCGCCGTGGGCGGCAGCCAGCGACGCCATCCCCACAACAAGCGCCTCGCTCGGGATGGGAGGGAAGAAGCCGTCGATCAAACACCCCAGCACCACGGCGGCATAAATCCACGGCTGGCCGGCTGCCTCAAGCAGCAACGCGGTCAACGGAGCTCACCTGGAAATGCGTTGATTCTCATAGTGCCAACGCTACTTTCAAAACCTTGTGCGGCACTATAGGGGAAACCCCCGGTTTCAACCCCGGGCAACCCGGAGAATGCCCGCCGGATTCACCCCTGGATGCCGGGCGCCGACGTCGAATATTCTTCCAATCCTGAGGGAAAACTGGGAATAGATACGCCATGTTCGACGCTTTCACATGTGACTTCTGCTTTCACGGGCGCCGGCCCTTGCGTAAACAGTCCCGGCAACCCACATGTTTTTTCTCTTGGATTCAGGACCCCTTATGTCTATTTCTCACCTTGATGCCCCTGACAGGCTCTCGGCGCGGGACCGCACCACCATTACGGTGCTACTGGTTTCCGCGTTTGTCGTCATTTTGAACGAAACCATCATGAACGTGGCCCTGCCTCGCCTCATGCACGAATTCCAGGTCTCACCCTCGGCGATTCAGTGGCTGGCAACGGCCTTCATGCTCACCATGTCCGTGGTGATCCCGGCAACGGGCTACCTTCTGACCCGCATGCCCATCCGAACGGTGTTCATTCTGGCCATGGGCTTGTTCTCCGTTGGCACCTTGCTAGCGGGTGTGGCGCCCGGGTTTGAGGTGCTGCTGTTGGCCCGCGTGGTGCAGGCTTCCGGTACGGCGATCATGATGCCGCTGCTGATGACCACAATTTTGGACTTGGTACCCTCCAACCGTCGCGGCGCCGTCATGGGCAACGTCTCGATCGTGATTGCCGTGGCTCCGGCCATTGGCCCCACGCTTTCCGGACTTATCTTGCATTCGTTGTCATGGCGATTCATGTTCCTCTTTGTCCTGCCCATCGCCGTGGTCGCGTTGGTCCTTGGCTCGCGCCTCCTGCCTCGCGATACCAAGCGATCCTCTTCCAAGCTGTCCATCCCCTCCGTTCTGCTGTCCATTCCGGCCTTTGGCGGCTTGGTGTACGGGCTCAGTGGGATCGGATCCCCCGATGCACAGACTCACCTGATCGCCACTGTGGCGCTTGGAGTTTCCCTTGTGTTCCTGATCAGCTTTGTCCTCCTGCAGCTGCGACTGCAACGGACGGATGCGGCACTGCTGGACATGCGTCCGTTCCTGCACCGGCAATTCACGTTGGCGCTGGCACTGATGGTGATGGCCATGGTGGCGCTGTTCGGTGTGATCATTTTGCTACCCATGTACCTGCAGAACGTGCGTGGGCTTGACGTCTTGACCACCGGACTGCTGATGCTTCCGGGTGGTCTGATGATGGGTTTGCTGGCCCCCTGGGTAGGCAAATTGTTCGACAAGGTGGGCCCGCGCCCGCTGTTGATCCCGGGCGGTATTTTGCTCTCGGTGATCCTCTTCAGTTACACCCAGCTTGATCAGAACACGGCGCTGCCCATGATCATTGGCCTGCACCTGCTGATGTCGATCGCGTTGGCGTTTATCTTTACCCCGGCCTTTACGGCGGGACTGAACCCGTTGCCGCATTCGCTGCACTCGCACGGTTCTGCAGTGCTCTCCACGCTTCAACAGCTTGGTGGCGCCGCCGGCACTGCCTTGTTGGTAGGCGTCATGTCCGCCGGGACAGTTGCCGCTGCTGCGGCCGGCAAGGACGAGATCGCGGCCCAAGCCAGCGGATTCAGCAACGGCTTCATGGTTGCCGCCTGCGTATCCCTGGGCATCGTGGTGATTGCCGCATTCATGGGCAAAGCCCCCGCCGAAACTGGCCATGACTCGCCGGCACCGGCGAAGGATTCCATGCCGGTTCACTAAAGGTTCCCCGCCAGCCTGCCAAGCGTGGCGTTCGACGTTGTTTTTCACGACGCCGAACGCCACGCTTCTTTGTTTCCCATGCCGGGGATGAAGCGGCTCCGAGTAGCCGCTAGGCGGTTATCGAGAGTTGTTCAGCAGGGAGGGCATGGCGCAGCGGCTCGCCCTTCGCGACACGATGTGCTTCCGCCACCACGGTGGCCGCCAGCCGCTCCAACTCGGTGCCCAGGGAACCGGCAATATGTGGTGTCAACAGCACATTGGGGTTTGTGTAGAACCCGGAGTCTGGTGGAAGTTCCCAAGGCGTTGTCACGTCGAGCACCGCGTACAAATCACCCTGTTGGAGCCGGTCCAGAAGGGCATCCTGATCCACGAGCTCGCCGCGGGCGGTGTTGATGAACGTGGTGCCCGGGCCGAAGCTGGCAATGATTTCTTTGCTAATGAGGTTCAGCGTGGATGGCAAGGATGGTGCATGCAGACTGACGACGTCGGATGTGCTGGCCAGTTCCTCCAGCGTTACCAGAGCGGTCCCCAAAACGGTTGCCTCGGCATCGTCAAGGAAGGGATCGGCAACCACCACGTCCACATCAAAGGGCCGCAATAGTCGAATCACGTGCCGGCCAATTTTGGAGGCTCCAATGATTCCCACTCGTTTGCGGTAATTGCCCATCGACGGGAACTCTGCCTCCGGGCTGACAGGCGAATGACGCGAATGCACTAGTTGGCCAAGTTGCAGAATGTTCTTGTTGGCCAGCAAGATCATGGCCAGGGTGTACTCGGCAACAGGCAGGGCGTTGGCGTCAGCGGCCGTGCTGACCTGGATGCCGCGGTCCCAACAAGCCTCGGTGACATGATTCTTGACGGTTCCGGCTGCGTGGAGAATGTATCGCAGGCGAGGTGCGGCGTCGAGTACATCCGCATCGATCTGTTGGCATCCCCACCCAGTGATGAGAATGTCAGTATTGGCGAGAACTGCCAGGGCCGCCGCGGAGGAGAAGTCTTCCAGCGGCTCGCGGCTGAGCAGGTTGACCCCGTCGGCCAGGGCATCGAGCAGCCGGGCAGTGAACAGCCTGTTGGCTGTGGCTGCCGGCATGGCCAGTGCCACGTTCGGCAACGGTGCGGGGTGGCTCATTTGACGCTCCCTGCTGTGAGGCCAGACTTCCAAAAACGCTGCAACATGATGAAGGCGATGAGCAGCGGAATGATGGAGAGAAAAGATCCCGTGATGACCAAGGGGGCGTAGTCCGGCAGCTGAACCGTGTGGCCCTGCCAGATGGAAATGCCAACGCTCACCGGCAGCAGTTGCTGGTTCTGCAACATCACCAGGGGCAGCATGAAGTTGTTCCACACGCCAACAAATTGAAAAAGGCCGATGGTGACGAAGCCTGGAACCATCATGGGCAGGCCAACGGAGAAGAAGGAACGGATGGGTCCGGCACCGTCAACGCGTGCGGCTTCGAGAGTCTCCGCCGGAATGTATCCGGCACTGTATACCCTGGCCAGATACACGCCGAAGGGGTTGCACAGCACGGGGATGAGAACGGCCCACATGGTATTGGTCAAACCAACTTCAGATGCCAGCAGGTACATTGGCAGCACGGTGGCCGTGTTGGGCACCAGAACGCCAATCAGGACCACGCCGAAAAAGGATTCTTTCCAGCGGAAGTTGAACTTGTCAAAGGCGTAGCCAGCCATGACGGCAATCAGTCCACCAAACACCGCCCCGAATCCGGCGTAAATGATGGAGTTTGCCATCCAACGGAAGAAGACGCCGCCATCCTGCCTGGCAATGTTGGCAATGTTGTCAAAGAGGGCAAAGTCGCCGAAGGCAAAGGCGCTGGTGCCGTAAAGATCGGCAGTGTTCTTGGTGGAGGCGAAAAGCAGCCAGACTACGGGGATGACCATGTAGGCACAGCCCAACACCAACAGGCCGTTGACGGTGAACTTGCTGGCTAAACCGCCGTCGCGTTTGGAACTCTTTTGATGGGGAGATTCCTGCTGCCTTCGTGAGACCTTCGGGCGAAGGATAGTTTCGGTGCTCATGATTTGCCCGCCTTGTTGCTGGAGCGTGTGACGACGAAGGACAGGACTGCCGCCAACAACGCGATGATGATTGAGGCTGCCGCCGCCTGGTTAAGGTTGTGCTTGTTGAAAGCGGCATCGTAGGCCCACATGTTGGGCACCCACGTTGTGGTGATTGACGATGTGGCCTTGGCCAGAATCATTGGCTCGGTGAACAGTTGCAAGGTCCCGATCATGGTGAAGAGCATGATGACGCTGAGCGCTGGCAGGACCAAGGGGAACTTGATGGCCAGGGACAAGCGGACCTCGCTGGCGCCGTCAACGCGGGCGGCCTCCAAGATCTCGCGGGGAACTGCTTGCAAGGCGGTGAACAGGATGATGACGTTGTAGCCGGTCCATTCCCATACGGCAATGTTCACCACCGAGGGGAGCACCATGTGGGCGTCCAGGAAATTGATCTGTATGCTGCCGGATTCCAGGGCCTGAACCAACGGACTGATGCCCGGGGTGTAAAGGTAAGCCCAGATCAAGGCCGCGATGACGCCGGGTACGGCGTGCGGCAGGAAGACAAGCAGTTGGAACATCTTCTTGGCCTTCGCAACGCTGGCATCAAGGAGAAGTGCAAAGATGACGGCACCGCCCACCATGGCCGGAATGTACATTGCGCAGTACATGGCAAGGCGCAGCAGGCCACGGACGAAACTCTCTGACTGTAAGACCTGCACGTAGTTTTCAAGGCCAACGAAGGTGGTGACGGGGTCGCCGAATCCGAGCCCGGATTTTCGCTCGCTGAAGAAGCCCAGCCAAATCGAGTAGAAAACCGGGGCAACCATGGCCACGGCAAAGACGGCGAAAAAGGGGGTGAGAAACAGGGCGGCGGTTCTGCCGCTGTTTCCCGTAGCTGTGCGCTTCCTGCGCCTAGGTACTGCTGGTGCCTGTGTGGCCATGATGTTCTCCTCTTGCGGCGGGCCGCTCCCCTGTGTGGAGGGATCAGCCCGCCGTGCTGCTACTCAGAAACGGACAGGCCAGACTGCTTCAAGCCCTCAACGGTTGCCTTCTGCGCCGAGGTGATGGCCTCGCCAACGGTGCCCCCAGTGGTGAGTTTGCCGTAGGCGTCCCCGATGGCGGTCTTGGTGATTTCCCAGTTGGGGCCCCACTGCCATCCGGGGGTGACATTCTTTGAGGCTGCTGCGAAGACTGTATAGATGTCGTTGCCAAAGAAGCTCGAGTCGAAGGCTTTCTGCGCCACGGCCGTCAAGCCGGGGAATGCGATGACTGCAGCACCGCCGTTGCCGCGGGCCTCAATGGCTTTCGGATCGGTGGTCAGGTACTGGATGAACTTTGCCGCGGCCGCGGGGTTCTTGCTGCCCTTGGTGACGTTGAAGCTGGAACCGCCGTAGAACGCGCCGGCAGGCTCTCCCCATGTGGGCATCTGCGCGGCAACCCATGCGCCCTTCTGGCCCGCTTTTTCCACGCGCTTCTGCAGTCCCCTGGCAGTCCAGCTGGCACCAAGTACGCCTGCAACGTTGCCCTGAGCCAGATCCATGCCCCACTCATCGCTGGCGGCCTGCTGAACTTTGACGATCTTTGCATCGATCATCTTCTGCCAGAAGGCGGCAACCTTCATGGTCGCCTCATCGTTGATGCCGATTTTCCACTGGTCATTCTCGGAGTTGAACCATTTTGCGCCACCCTGCCATGAGAGAGCCGCCGTGATGGGCACTTCATTGGGGTTAAAGCTTGCGAGGTAGCGATCGGGACTGATCGTCTTGAGCTTCTTGCCAGCTTCTTCGAACTCTTCCCATGTGGTTGGAACTGCGGCGCCGGCTTCATCCAGGAGATCCTTGCGGACCCAGAAAATTTGCGCGGCGGCGTCGTAGGGCAGCCCGTAAATGTTTCCACCAAACTCGACCATTCCACGAATCTGCTTCGAGTACTTGTCGATACTTGCGCCTTTGTCGATCAGCTCGTTAAGCGGAACCACCTGGCCATTGCTGACAAACTGCGGGAGCTGGGGGTACTCAACTGTGGAAACGTCCGGACCGTTGCCGGCCGTAATGGCCGTTGACAACTTGGCGTAGCCGCCATTGGAACCGTCGGGGATGGGTTCGAACTTGACCTTGATGTCACTCTGGCTGGTGTTGAATGCCTCCGAGACCTTGTCCATGCCGGCCAGTGCTGACCAGAAAGTGACATCGCCCTTGGGTGCCGCGACCGGGCCAACGTTGGCGGCCGGCTTCTCTGAGGTGCCGCAGGCGGTCGCCAACAGGCCGGTTCCGAGCAGTCCGGCTGCTCCGATGAGTAGTGTGCGACGCTTCATTGTGTTCTCCTTTGAATTCCCTGATGAACGTTTTCATGTGCCCCACAACACATGCGCTACATCAATGAAACACCCAAACGTGAACACAAACGGCCAAATGAACAAGAGTGAACATAAGTAGTGTTGGCGTGGCCCGAAAGCCCGCCCGATGGCTCTTACTGAGGTGCCGAGGACTCCCTGACCATGAGTGACGGCGACAGGCTGACCTGCTGCAGTGCCGTCGCATTCCCAAAGTGGGGGCCAATACGGTTCAGGCACATCTGCAGCGCCTGGTAGCCCACATCGAATTTGGGCGGGGCCACGGCAGTCAGGGGTACGGCACCCATGGAGGCAATCTCGTCGTCGTAGGCCACAACGGCCAGGTCGCCGGGAATGGAGATGCCCCGTTCGTGGCAGCAATCCACAAAGGTCAGCGCGTCCTCATCGTTGAGGACTAGCATGGCCGTGAATTTGGAAACCGCAACCCAGTCGACAAGTTCCTCAATTTGTTCCCGCAGCGCCTCAGGCTGGTCGCGGTCCACGGTGATGAAGCGTGCGCTGCTGTCCCGGTGCTCCATGCCGGCGCGCTCAAGCGCCAGTCGGTAGCCCTTGAGCACGCGAACCGCCGTGGGGCTGCTCTGGCGCACGCAGAGTCCAATGTCTTGATGCCCCAGGCCAATCAAGTGGTTGATGGCAATCTCAGCACCTCTGACATGGTCACTGCGCACCGATTCCAATGCGACGTCGTCAAGCACGTCGTCAATGGGGCGCTCGGCGATGACCACCGGGACGTTGGCCAGGGAAAGCGCCTTGAGCGTGTTGCCGTTCGCCAAAGATTCACCGCTGGGGGTCACAAGCAGGCCGTCCACGCCGTTGGCCAGGAGGCGCTCAATTTGTCGCTGCTCCTCCGTCTGGGAGTAGTTCGAGATGGCCAGCACCAGCCGCACACCCAAATCTCGGGCGGCAGCTTCCGCGCCGCGGATGACTGAGGGGAAGTAATAGCTGGCGCTGGGCACCACCATGCCGATCGTGGCAATGGGCGTGCGAACCCCCGGGCCAGTCCTCCCCCTGCCCCGGGCACGCTGCTGTTGGAGCGCTCCCCCGGGACCTCCATGATGCTGTGAATTTCCCTCGACAGTCGCTGCGGCAACGGACACGGCTCCGCCGTGGACACGCTGCAGCGAACCCTGGTCTTCCAGCGCGGCCAGATCGCGCCGCAGGGTCATGCCCGAAACCCCTATGCGTGCGGCCAACTCGGAGACGTTCAATGATCCTCTGTGCTGGAGCTCCCGCAAAATCAGTGCGTGGCGGTCGTCGGTCAGCATGCAGCCATCCCCTCGGTGTTTATTAATGTTCTCTTGTTCATTATGAACTAAAGCGCACCAGCCTCATCCGGTCAAGGATGTTACGGAGAACATGACAGCCGCGCGGTGGTCGACGTGGCGAACGCCGCGCTATGGCACCACTGCGACCGTCCACTTTGCCGGCACCTCCAGCGGTCAGCTCACGTTCAGCCCTCCACCCGGCCTCATGAGCGCAGCCACTCACGGCAGGCGGTGACAAGTGCCGCGACCCCACGATCAAGCGTCGGTTGGATTTCCGGAGCGAAGGAGGGCGAATGGTTCGACGGGATGTCGCGGTCGATGGTCCCCGCATTCGCGGCGGCGAGGTATTTTTCCGGGTGTGCGCCTCCGAGTATCCAGTAGACCAGGGGTGCGCCAGCCGCCGTCGCGAGCAGGCCAACGTCTTCGCTGCCGGAGACGGGGCCTGGGTCTATGACCGCTTCTTCGCCGAACGCCGACCGGAATGCGGCCATCGTGCGCCCGGTGGCATCGCCGTCGTTGACAGTTACCGGAAATGATTCGGCGAATTCGACGACTGGCTCGGGCGCGCCCGACGCCGCGGACTCGGCGCGAACGATCCGCTCGATCGCGGCGATCATACGCAGCCGCACTTCCTCGCTGTAGGCACGTATGCTCAGTCCGAGTTCGGCGGTCTCCGGGATGATGTTGTTCTTTGTGCCGGCGCTCATCCGTCCGACCGTCACAACGGAGGTGTCCTGCGCTGCGATCTCGCGGGAGACGATCGTCTGCAGCCGGCCCACGACGGCCGCCGCGATCACGATCGGATCGATAGTGGTCTCGGGCCGCGACCCGTGGCCACCGCGTCCACGCACCGTGATGTCGATGCTGTCGGCCGAGGCAAAGGCCGCGCCGGAGTGAGCGCCGAGCATCCCGGCGGGCGCGGGACCGACATGCTGGCCGAGCACCACATCCGGCACCGGCACTTTCTCATACAACCCGGCGTCGAGCATTGCTTGTGCGCCGCCGCCGGCTTCCTCAGCCGGCTGGAACACGGCGACAACCGTGCCAACCCATTCCGCCCGTGTGGTGGCCAGCTCCCGGATCGCGCCGATCAGGCACGTGACGTGCACATCGTGCCCGCATGCGTGCATAATGCCAGGCACGGTGCTCGCATACGCGAGGCCGGTGTCCTCCGTCACGGGCAGTGCATCCATGTCAGCCCGCAACAATACAGTCGGTCCGTCACCATTGCGAAGGACTCCAGCTACCCCTGTAATCCCGATCCCCTCGATGACGTCGAACCCCGCAGAACGAAGTTCGACGGCGGCGATCGCGGCCGTGCGTGTCTCCTCGAAGGAGAGTTCCGGATGGGCGTGCAGGTCGCGGTACAGTTCTTCGATAGTCATTGGCTCATCCTGCCGTGTCCCGCTCACTCACCGCAACATATAGGCCTTCCCAAGGTTTTGTTGAAGGTTTAGCCAGCAACCTTTGCGTCGCGGCTTGACGCGTCGATCTCGGCCCGCCGAGTCTGAACAATGCGCCGCACGGCAACTTCCGGTAGTTGATGCTCCGCAGAATAGTGAATGCTCCCGGTCGTCGTCTCGAAATTGGTCAGCACGTGGAGATTGGCTGCCACCACTGCGCCACTGTATGGGTAGAGTGCCAGAAACTTCTTTGCCTGCACGGTTGCGATGAGGGCCTTGCCGCGGTAAATGAGCGCTGCCATGGAGTAGCTTGTGCCTTCCTCCGCCTCGGGCACCATTTCGCGCGCAATCGCGTAGATGCGTTCCAGTGCGGCGCGATCGGCGCCCTCGATCGTGCTGAGATATGTGCTGACTTCCGAGCTCATGAGGTGATCGTACTCCTGCTGTCACGGAAGCAGGCCCAGAATCTGCCGCGACTACGACGTGTAGGTGCATGTATGAAACGCGACGGTTGTTCCGGGCAAGATTCTCTATTCCAGTGACGAAGCCACCCCGATGTGGTGTGAACGCGGGCATATGCCCAAGGAGGTTAATCGGCTAATTTTCGTCGGGCAGATCCAATAGTTTCCACCACTTCTTTTAATACCTGACGAATGGTGTCAAGTATTGGGGGGCAGAATCCATATGCAAGTGAATGCGACGAGTGGAATGAGCCATATGAGTATTTCAACAACACCGGCCCAGATTGCGATGACCTGCTTTGAGGCAGGGGCGAAGGGTGACTTGGATACGTTGATGAGTAAGGTCACCGAGGACGTGACGGCTTTCAGCCCGGAAGGACCGGTCGAAGGCGCCCAAGCATTCCGCGCCTTATGGGAGAACGTCGGCCGGATGTATTCGCGCTTCGACTTGGTTGGCGCTTACGGCGACGACAGCTCGCCCGCATTGTTCCATAACGGGATATCTCCCATGTTGTCTTCATCTGGGACATGGCCCCATTCGCGAATCCCAATTCGGGGAGTGGGAGCTAGTACCGCCCCTCTTTGAAGCCTCGACTCGCCCTAGTTTGGTGGGCCGGCGCTTCGTTGATGGAGCTGATCAATGATGGAGGCCAGGTGGGTGATGAGCGGTTCGGGGCTGAGGACTTCGACGTCGGTTCCAAAGGCCAGCAGGGACTGGGCATCCAGATCGCGCCAGACTTCAAAGAGTGCAGGTCTGCGTCACCTGGGACTTGGGTGCACGAGAATCCACTGACTCACTCGGGTGGCCTGGTCACGATGGGATGTAGGTAGGGCGGTCATGAGTTTGCGCAGGGCTGAGCGGAGAGACTCGCCAAAGCCCAGAGCAGTGTGGGCCGTATCGTCCAGCAGGACGAACAGTGCCTGGGCTTCTTCGGGAGTCATGCCACTAATATCCGTCCGGAAGTCAGGAAGGATGCTGATTCCGCCGTTACGTCCGCGCTCTGCATAGACCGGCACACCGGCCGATGACAAGGATTCCATGTCGCGATACACGGTGCGTACCGATACTTCTAGCTCTGCAGCCAGCCTCGGTGCAGCCATCGTCCCGTGGGTCTGGCGTAACAGCAGCATGGATAAGAGCCGGTCTGGGCGCACAATCGAATTCTCCAATGAATACTTGACAGCTTGTGTCAAGTATTCATTGATTCACCTAATAGTCCCCCACCGAAAGATCTCATATATCCCGAACTTCCCATGATCGACAACACGATTGCCTTTCCCGAAGAACTGCTTTTCGGCACCATCATTCGTCGGCCCAATCGCTTCATCATCGCTGCCGAGATCAACGGTGAACAGTTCTCCTGTCACTGCCCGACGACCGGCCGCATTGGCAACTTGGTCTTGGATGATTTGCAAGGCTTGCTATCCCTCAGCCGCAACCCTCAACGAAAGACGCCATTTACGGTGGAAGCAATCAGCGTGGATCCGCCGGAACGCGCTGATGATGACCGCTTGTGGATTGGCATCAACCAGAACGCTGCCAACAGGCTTGTTGGGCGCGTGCTCAGTGCCCATTTGCTTCCTGGGATTGTGACGCCAACCCTTGTCGAGCGAGAGAAAAAGCTGGGAGATTCACGACTGGATTTCTTGGTTGATGGGAAAACTTTCATTGAGGTGAAAACACCCCTGCAGAGCCTGCAGATCGACCTTGGGGAACATAGCCGAACCACGAAGACGACGCCCTTCGACTCCACTGACCGGTTTGTTTGACACATTGACGCTCTTGAACGCGGCGTTGAAATCTGGCAAGTCAACTTCCGCCTGGATCCCCCGGGTGTACCCACACCTAGATCCGAGAGACCAAAGATGAACTCATGCCACAGTGGGAAGAAAGGGAGCCCGTGGCCATGCATGGCGCCACCGTTCTGGGGCAAATTACCGGTGAGTCGGGCCCTGGTGGGCAACTCAAACCGTCCACACACTCAACGCTATTCGCGGCTGTGGAATCTGTCGCTATACCGAGCCACCACAGATAGTTTGTCGGGTCGGAGTACCGTTAGAAGCATGTCGTGGGCAGAAGCAGCGTCTGGCATTTTCGTGAAGCCGTTTGGCTCAGATGAGATGAACGTGATCGCGATTGTCGGGCCGACGGGAGTGACGGTTGTCGACACCGGCGGCTCTCCTGCGGAAGCGCACGAGATCGTCACCGAGTTGAAGAAGCGTTTCGGTATGCCGATCATTGGTGCCATCAATACCCACGCCCACTACGATCACTGCTTCGGCAACGCCGTGTTTGAGGCAAACGGCGTTCCAGTCATGGGACATCACCGTATTCCCGCACACTTTGGCGCATTCGAGGGTCCCCGACTGGATGCCTGGCGCGCCGACCCCACGCTTGAACCCGACAAGGATTGGGCAGGTGTTGTATTGGCCCAGCCTTCCGTCCTTATTCATCAACCGATGGAGTTCACTGCAGGTGGGCGTGTAATCACCTGTCTGCCGATCGCCCAGGGCCATACCGATACGGATCTGGCCATTCACGTACCCGATGCGAGGGTTTGGATGCTCGGCGATGTGATCGAAGAAGCGGGTCCGCCGATGTTCGGCTCAGGAAGTTGGCCCCTGGACTGGGCCACGTCATTGGAGGAGCTTTTGCTCAAGGTGTGTCCGACAGACGTAATCGTTCCGGGCCATGGTCAGGTAGTTGACCGTGAGTTCGCGATTCGACAGGCGAGGGCTCTGGCCGCCGTGGCACAGGCAATCCGTGGCGCCTGGACGGCAGGGGTTGGCATCGAAGATGCTTTGGACGCGGTTCAGCTTCCTTGGCCAAAGTGGATGCTGCGCTCTGCCATCGAGCAGGGTTTTTCCCAGCTAGCAGCCGAGCACCCCACGGTGGAAGGGTAATCTCACCCGTCTGCCAAGGTCCGCCGTCCATTGCGAGGTTTCCCGTCTACTGGGAGCGAGAGTCCTCGGCTTCTCTTGTTTGGGTCCAAAAGACTGCGGTGCCATGTGTGGGAGCGACCTTGAAATGCAGCGACTTTGGATCCTTCGGGAAGCGACCCCGGGCCGACGGCGCAGTCCCCGCCCACCAAGCGCGGCGCCCAACCCAGGTTGTCGGCACCCAGGTCCGGCTGGCCGGCGTCGCCCGTGAACCCGGTGGAGGAATCTAGGCGGCACCCTGGGGAATCTCCCCCTCAGCGATGGCCGCTCCGGCACGACCTGCGAGTAGAAGCGTGCCCTCGGCTGTGAGCGCAAGGCGGGTGGTTGTTGACTTCTTCACATCTTTCCTTCGGCTCTGGATTGGCGGCTAGTTGGCCGAGTAGGTGACGGTCTTGGTGCTCGTCACGGGCCGGCCACCAACCTGCACGGTGGAGGTGAGCGTGACCTCGCCGGCGGGGATGTCCTGGGCGCGGACCGTGAAGGGGTGGTAGGCGTTGGCGCCGGGCAGGATGTCGGTGAAGCGCTTGTGGCCATACGGGGTGACGATGGTGATGGTGGCCGGCACGGACTCGGTGTTCGTTGCGGTCACCTGCAGCTTAGTGTTGCGCCCGATTGACCGCGTGGCTACCTGGACAGCCGACTGGGGGAAGGACGGAACCTCGAGCCGGACCAGGTTGCGGCCGCGCAGGGAGTAGATGTTGCCAGCTTCATCATTAGTCAGGTGCGAGCCGCTGTACCAGCCGCCGGCGGTGTCGGCCAGCACAGTCCCCACGGCGAAGGTGAATGGGTCGAAGTGAAATAGGCTGGTGTCGGAGACGCCGTAGACAACGCCGTTGTTGGTGACCATGGCGCCAAAGCCGTAGGACAGGGCCTTGATGCTGGCCTGGTGGATGGTTTGCCGGGTGCGAACATCGATGACAGTGATGGTGCCCTTGCGGGATAGGGCGTACAGGTTGTGGCCCTGAACGGCCAGGGCCGCCGTGCCGGCGTCCTGCGGAGCAATGCGCCACAGCTCGGTTCCTGTGACTGGGTTGAACGCAACGATGGTGCCGCCGTCGGGAATCTGGGGCCCTCCGCCGCCCAGGTACGCCACACCGTCCTGGGCTACCACGGCCCGCAGCAGCTGGGTATTGTCGATCGGGTTGATGAAGTGCTTTGAGGCGCCGGTCGCTGGATCATGGGACCAGAGCGAACCGCCAGCCTCCGTGTCCGATTGTGCGCCGACTAGGACAAGTCCGTTGGTGGCGTCCCAGGTTACGTCGAGGGGTCTGTTTTGTGCTTTGGGGAAGGCTGCTGCCTGGGTGATCGGCAAGCCGTCCTCGGGGTTGTATTTCCAGATGCCTTGGCCGCTGTACATCCCCGCATACAAGGTGTTGCCGACCATGATGGCGTCCTTGGCCTCGCCAGGTGCGCGCAGGTAGGCGACCGGTCCCCCGGTCACGGAGTGGCGGGCAATGGAGCCGTTGCCGCCCACGTAGATGTAGCCGCCCCCGGCAGCCATGCCCATTGCGGTTTGCGCCTGGACTGGCGCGCCGGCGGCGGCAAGGTCGGTGACCGAACACTGGCCGGCGATGGGGTCAATGGTCGCTATGAAACCGTAGGCCGAGGTGACAACAACCTTTCCGGACAAGGCGTCCACGCCCCAAATCTCGCCCAGTTCCGGGCCGTCGAAGGAAACCGGGGAGACGGCATTGCTGGTCAGGTTGTACTGGAGCAGGCCAATCTCATTGGCGAAGTAGACTACGTCACCGATGCGGGCGAAGGCTTTGGCGGTGATGCCGACGGAGGTGGCAACGCGGTAGGTGGACACGTTGGCCAGCTCCAGGACTGCCATCTTGGATTGTTCGGTGGAGGCTGCCGTTCCAACGATGAGCTGGTCTCCGAAGACGGCCAGTTCACGGATGCTGGGATCTGTTTCCAGTTCCGGCGGTGTCACCCGGGTGAACTGACCTGTGGCCCGATTGTAGGCAAAAAGGCAGGCGCGGCTTGCGCTGCCGCCGCCATTGAGGGTGCTGCCGGCGCCAAAGAAGACGGTGTCATTGGTGGCAGCCACTGCCCTGGCCAGCGTTGCTCCGGGTTCCGGGATGCCTCGGCTGACAAACTTGCCCGCTGCCGAATCGAATTCCCACAGGGCCGGGGCAGTGGCTGAACCCCCGCCCACGGCAAATACGGTGCCATCCGGGGCAACGCTGATGTCGCGTACATCGCGGTCCGCAATGGTGCCGAACCCTGTGGCGGGCTTACCCAAATCCCTCAGGTCCCAGCTATACACATTGGCCTGGGGCCGGAACTCTTCTGCAGCATGCCTGCATAGAGCGTGTTGCCCTCGGCATCAACTGTGAGCGTTTGAACGGAATGGCCCGTGGCCAGTTCTGTTTGGGCCACCACAAGGCCGGTTGCAACATCCAGGGCGATAATGCGTGCCGGTTCCACGTTGCGTGAACCAATGTAGAGCGTGTTGCCGACCAATTGGCCACTCATCAGGGAGAACTGGACAATGGCCGGACCAAGGTCCACCACGGTGGTCCCGTCCTCGGCGGGGCTGGACCCCGTAAGTGCTTGGGCCGGCGCGGACCCTGCGGTTCCCGCGGCCAGCAATGCTGCCAATCCGGCAGTGCCGCCTGCCCTGATGACTGTGCGGCGTGAATAAAATGAATTCTGCATTGAATTTCCTTTGCTTGGAGGCCTTGGCTGCCCGACGCCATTCGTGCGCTGGATCAATTCAGCGCTCCTGATGTTGCGGCTCCCCGACCAGCAATGTTCGGATTGAATGCCCCATCGAAGGGGAAAGCGTTCTCCAGCAGTATGGCCCAAGTCACCCTCTGGCTGTCCAGTAAAAATGCTCAAATGAACATTAAATGAACACATGACCGTTCTTTTGGGCAAGCTAAACAATCGGGACGGCTCGCGTTGGGTGGCGGTTCACACGGGGAAGAGGGGGCCGCAGGGGAGCCACGTTCAAAGGGGGTGCACCCTCGTCTGACAGGGAACGGAGCTAGCGAATCCGCCGGTCGCCGCGGTCCACGAGGCCGCCGGCAATTCGCGCAGCTGCGGTTGGCAGTGCAGCAATGGCGGCCAGGATGTGCTGATCCCCCACGCGTGTTTCCTCATAAAACACGGGGTCCCGGACAAACAGGATGAACGTTGAAATGAAAAGGCCCCTGACCTTCAGCACGATTGACAGGACTGCCAGAAGTGACCAGAGGATCGCTCCTGCCCCCTGGCGTCGGATTGCCGAAGGGCCCGGGCCGGTCACGGCAGTTTCAGTTCCACAAGGACCCGGCTGCGATTGCGGTTGAGCTCTGTGAATCCGGCGGCGGCGAAAGTGCTCAGAATGCCCGTGAACAGGTCCGCGTTGCTCTTGTCGGCCACGGTGGTGTCCGAGGGGCGGGCCCGGATCATGCTGGCACCGTGGCCGCGGGCGTGGTCCAAGGCTCCGTGCAGGAGGGCCGTGGCCACGCCCGTTCCCCTGTGGCCAACGCGGACCACAAAGCAGGTCACAGCCCAGACGCCGTCGTCGGGTTCATGCCCGCGGGGCTTGAACCTGGGGAATCGGGAACTGGGGCTCACCTGAATCCAGCCCACCGGATCGCCGTCCTGATAGGCGATTAGGCCCGGGGCGGGTCTGGCGGAGTCCACCTGCTCGCGGAGGGATTGCATGTTGGCTTCCCCTCCGCGGTTCCATTCTGGATCGATGAAGTATTGGCAGGCACACCAGGACGGATTGCCACGGGTTCCAAACACGGTGGCCACGTCGTCCCACCGCTCGGGCGTGGCCGGGCGGACGATGATGGTCATGCTGAAACCCGGGCCATGAGCTGGGCAGCTTCGGCCACTGCGGGCTTGATCATGTCCCCATTACACGGCCGAGGCATCACCACGTCAAGGAACCGAATGATGTCAACACGCAATAGTTGCCCCCAAACTCGAGCTTGGGGGCAACCATTACGTGTTCGCGAAGGTGCCCGGCTGCACGGCTCAGGAGTCCTGGGTCCTAAGGGATGATGCCCACCCGGACGTGTCCGCCCGTTGCCGCCTCCGCGATGGCCGCGTCGAGCTCGGACAACGGAAAGGTGGTGCTCACCAGCATGGCAAAGGGGTACGCGTTATGGCGTTCCTCCAGGTAGGCCACGGCGTCGGCCAGGTGGCGCGGCGTGTAGTTGTGGACACCGCGGATCGTCTTGAGCCCGCGGACCATGGCCTCCGGGTCCATCGGAACGCGCCCCACGGGGTGGACGCTGCCCACCAGCACGGCTACTCCCCCAATGTCCAAGCAGGCGATGGCCTGCGCCACGGCCGGGGCCGAACCGGAGGCCTCGATGGCTACGTCCAGACCGTCGTCCAGACTCAGCGATGTCAGCACAGCAGGCAATGCGGTCGGTGAGCCGGCAGGAAGCAGGGGGTCCACCGCCGCCACGGCACCAAAACGCAGGGCCGTGGCACGGCGCTGGGGGTCCGGGTCAGAAACGATGACGCGGGCGCCTCTGTCGGCGGCAATGGCCGTAACTGTTAGCCCCACCAGTCCGGCGCCCGTGACCAGCACGTTGGCACCTTTCAGTTCCGTGACGGCAGCCGCTGCCTCGACCGCAGCCATCGCGGTGGCGGAGGCACAGGACAGCGGTGCGGCAATTTCCCGCGGCATGGATTCGGCCACGGGGACGATCGCCGTCCCTGCCCGAAGGTGCGCATGGCTGGCGAAACCGCCGCTGAGTTCCCATCCATGCCGGACCTGCTCGTGCCCATACTTGGCCAGTGTGCGACACTTCTGCGGCAGACTCCTGAGGCAGCGGTCACATTCGGCACACGAGACCATAATGGACCAGATAACCCTCTCGCCCACACGCAGCGGTGTGCCGTCGGTCCGGACGGCACCGTCGCCCAGGGCCACCACCCGGCCAACTTGCTCATGGCCCAGGACCAGCGGCACGGGCGCCGAGCGGCGGCCGGAAACAGTGTGGAGGTCTGATCCGCACACCGTGGCGAATTCGATCTCCACGAGGGCGTCGCCTGGGGCCAGGCAAACCTCCGGCACGGCCATGAGCTCGTGCGGGACGCCAACCTTCATCCACGCCATGGCCGTGGGCGGCGGTGAGAGAGTGATCCGTGCGCTGGGCCGCGGCGGCGCCGAGGCCGACACGGCTTCTTTGCCCGGGGAATCCTGAATAATAGGGGTAACACTCATTTGAATACCTTTCGCATCCACATGGCCAGGCCTTCAACCACAAGGACCGTCACCAAGATCATCAATACAATTGCCGTGACCACGCCATACTTGGAGCCCTGCCCGGCGTTGAGCAGGTAGTAGCCGATGCCGCCGCCGCCTACGATGCCCAGGATGGTTGCGGCACGAATGTTGGTGTCGAGCATGTAGAACGTGTGGCCGATCAGGGACCGCACGCCCTGCGGGAACGTCGCCCCGAAGAACACCTGAAGGCGGGTGGCACCAGTGGCCGAAAGCGCACGCTCGGGACCGGGGTTCACCTCTTCGAAGGAGTCGGCGATGAGTTTGCCGAGCAGCCCGACGCCGCAGATGGCCAGCGCCAGTGTGCCCGCCTGCCCGCCCAGGCCAGTGATGACAATCAGCACGATGGCCAGGATGATCTCGGGAATGCCTCGGATGACGACCAAGAACAGGCGTGAGGAACCGCGGACCAGCCCGTTGGGGGCCACGTTCCGGGCGGCGAGGGAACCGATGACTACCGATGCAACGAGCGTCAGCAGCGTTGCCGCCAGCGCAATGGCCACTGTCTGCCACATGGCTTCCAGCATGGTGGTGTAGTCGTAATTGCCAAAGCTCGGCGGCCAGAACTGCATGGCCACGGCGGGGATCTTGCCCCACACTGTGAGGAAGTCGCGCCACTGGATCTCGCTGATGAAGACGCTGCCAACCACCACCAGAACCGCGGCGGCCCCCCAAACTGCAGTGCGTCGTCGTGCATGGTTCCATGGACGGTGCATGGCCGCCTGGGGCGTTGCAAAGCGGACGACGTCGGCCATGGTGGCCTGGGCGGTCTTCTTGCCAAAGCGGCGGACCAGCCGGTCGCCAATGCCGCGGCCGGTGGGTGTGTGGCCCAGCATGGCGGAGCGCACGGCGCTGGAGATGATTTCCATCAGCACGCAGAGGGCGAAGATGACGATGGCGTAGCCCGTGCCCAGGGAATAGTCCATGGCCTTGAAGGCGTAGGACATTTCGCGGCCAAGGCCGACGATGCCCACGTAGCCAAGAATGACGGAGCCGCGCAGGTTGATGTCGTTGCGGTGGAGCACGGTGGCCACCCAGGAGGGCAGGACCTGCGGGAGGATGCCGGAGACGAACTCCTGGGTCTTGGTGCCGCCGGTGGCGCGGATGGCCAGGCGGGGGCCCTCATCCACCTGCTCGATGGCGTCGGCGAACATCTTGGAGATCATGCCGATGGAGTGGATGCCGATGGCCATGATGCCGGGCACGGCCCCCAGCGAAAACATGAGGACGAAGACCATGGCCAGGACAACATCGGGGATGGCGCGGGTGAGTACGCCGATGAATCGACCAACCATGCGCCAGGCCGGGCCGGGGGTGGTGTTGGAGGCGGAGATGATCGCCACCGGCACCGAGATGAAGGCGGCCAGGAGCGTGCCGCACAGCACCAAGCCCACCGTGAGGGCGGTCAGCTGGAGCAGTTCGCCCAGTGGCGCAAAGGTGACGCCGCCAACGCGGGCAAAGAAGCGTTCGGCGTTTTCACTGCTCTCGAGCATTGCAGTGGGGGAGATGCCAATGCCCTGCAAAGCCTGGATGGCCAACAGGAACAAGACGACGAGCGTGATGGTGGCGCTGATGCGCTCGGGGGAAGCCTTGCGTTTGGGGGCTCGGGACTCGATGCTTTTTTGGGGGGCACGCGTGCCCGGAGTCAGTGCTGCGGTGCTCACGGCGCCTCGGTCCCCGTCCCGGCAGCTGCCTTCTCCTGGGCTGCGGCGAGGTCGCGGGCAATGCGCTCGCGGTGGCCGGGGGTGTCCAGTTCCTCGGCGATGGCTGCAAACTCGCTGGTGATGGTGGCAACCTCAACCTGGCCGTAGATGCCCATGGCTTCTTCACGCGTCATGTCCTCGGTGACGGTGTTCAGCACAACCTTGCCGTGGCGCAGGCCAACGATGCGGTCGGCCCAAGACAAGGCCAGGTCCACCTGGTGGAGGCTGCACACCACGGTGAGGCCCTTGTCGCGGGCTATATCGCGGATGAGGTTCATGACCTGGTCGCTTGACTCGGGGTCAAGTGAGGCCACGGGTTCGTCGGCGAGAAGAATTTCCGGTTCCTGCATGAGGGCACGGGCAATGGCGACGCGCTGTTGCTGGCCGCCGGAAAGGATGTCGGCACGCTGGTATGCCATCTGAAGCAGGCCCACGGTTTCCAGGTGCTCCAGGGCACGGAGTCGGCGAACCTTGCCGTAGCCAAAGAGCCCCAGGCGGGGTCCGCGGACCACCGCGAGCGAGCCGGTCAGAACATTTTCCAGCACCGTCAGGGAGGGCACCAGTTCGAACTGCTGGAAGATGAAGCCGACCCGGCTTCGCAGCCGGCGAAGTGAGGCACCGTTCAGGGCGGCCAGGTCCTCCCCCAGCACCTGGACGGCGCCGGAAGTTGGAACTTCCAGGCCGTTCAGGTGCCGCAGGAGGGTTGACTTGCCGGAGCCCGAGCGGCCCAGCAACACCACGAGTTCCCCGCGGCCTGCCTCGAAGCTGACGCCGTCGAGTGCCGGGTTGTCCCCGAAGCGCTTGACGATGTTGGCTACTTTTACTGTGCTGTCGCGTTCAATGCCGACAGTGGCTGGTGTTGGCATGCTTTGGGTGTGTCCCATGGTGTTGCTCCTTATGTCCAGAAATCGCGGTGTTGGCTATTACTGGCACTGCTTGGCGTTGGTGGTCTTGCAGATGTCGCGGATGGTGTCGTAGTAGCCATCCGTGACGGGCTTGGTCTCGTGGAAGACGCTGCGAAATGCCTCGGAGTCGGCGTTCTTGATGCCGGCCGCGATGATCGCATCGATCGTGACTTCCTTGAGGGTTTCTGTCAGCTTGGTCTGCAGGTCCGCGGGGAGCTCGGCAGACATGACGACCGGCGCGCCGGGAACCTTTGTCTCACCGATGACCTGGACCTTGTCGCTCTTGACCACTTCGCTGTCTTCGGCGAAGCCTGCCTCACACTCGACGCCTTCGGCGGTCTTCTGGACGCTGACATCGTGCTTGCCTGCGAACACCGGGGTGATGTCCTTCGCGGGGTCAACGCCTGCCTTGAGCAGGTTGTAGCTCGGGAACAGGTAGCCGGAGGTGGAGGACGGGTCAACGAAGCAGATCTTCTTGCCCTTCATGTCCGCGTAGCTCTTGATGCTGCTGCCCTTGGGGGCGATGGCCTGGGAGAAGTAGCCGGGCTCTTCGCCCGCCTTGGTCACGATGGAGGAGATGGGGGTCAGCTTGGCGCCATGGTTCTTCGCGGTCACGTAGGTGAAGCCGGAGAAGGAGGCGACGTCGATCTTGCCGGCGTTGGCGGCCTCGATCAGTGCGGCGTAGTCGGTGGACTCGTGGTACTGGACCTTCTTGCCGGTCTGCTTGGAGATGTAGTCCATCAAGGGTGTGTAGTTTGTCTCGGTGTCTACCGAGTCGGGGACAACACCAAAGACGAGGGTGTTTGCGTCAACGGCAAACTTCCCACTCGATGCTCCTGCGTTGACATCGGAGTTGGCGTTGTCGGTGGGAGTGGAGCACCCGGCCAGGGTTCCGGTGAGGAGCGCCATGCTCAGCAGTGCTGTGGAGACAGAGCGGCGTGAGAGTTTCATGAGGTGATGGAGCCTTTCAAGGTCTGCAAGGTCTATACGCCGGAGGGGTCTTCCCTGGACCGGCCTCAAGAAGGCTATGGTTCGCTTGCTAACGCTTGACCAACTCAAGTGCACCTGCTGGTGAACATTCGTTGGCGTGTTGTTCATGTATAGACAAGCTGAACGGGGGTGGTTTGGTGGCTCTTTGGGGATGTTGGCTCAGTGCTCCGGGAGGCTGGATGTCCAGTTGTCCATACAGCTGCGGTTCCCCAACTACGGGGCCTACTCGGCCAACAAGGGTGCTGTGGAGGCCATGGCCTCCACAACGAAAGGACTCTGCCCTTCGATGTCGTTCGCCCGCTCGTTAAAGTTCCGCATACCCTCATTGTGCGGCCGATATCCTAGGGAAATGGAGACTGACTGGATTGAACATCGCAGGGCCGAGGACAAAGAGCTGGTGGGGTGGATAAAGCCCACCGGCCAGGGGTTTGTTGCCATGGATCTTTTGGGTCGCCGCAGGACTGATGTGGTGGACTGGATGATTGCCGAAGAGGCGCTCGACGAGCTCGGACTGAGCTACCTGGCCGACCCCCACGAGTTGCGGCTCGACGGCGGCGACTGGCTGAGGGTGCGCATTGCCGAGGTTTCATCGGGCCTAATCCGCGTGAAGAAGGACGATTGGGGCGACATGACCGCCCCTCAGATCTACTACACGCTGGATTTCCCGGTCCCCGAAGACCGGCTTCGAACCTTGGTCCGCTAGGCTTTTTCCCAGTTTGGCTGTCCCCGGACGGCAGGTATTGGCCTGCATGGTGACAGTGCTGTCTCAGCGCACCTTGCTCAGGACATCCTGCGGAAAGTTACATGGACTATGCCGCTTTCCGCAACCTCGGTACCCACGGCGTAGCCGGATTCGAGTTCGCGGAGCCCGTCCCAGAGTTGGATGCCCCGGCCCAGCAGGATCGGGGTGATGGCGACATGGAGTTGGTCAATGAGTCCTGCCTTGAGGAAGTCGCGAACCACGGTTGCCCCGCCACCGATCCTTACATCTGCACCCCCGGCCGCGTCCTGTGCCCGTTTGAGCACGTCGACAGGTGTGGCGGAGAGAAACTCAAACGTTGTGCCGCCCGCCATCACGATCGGCGGACGCTCAACATGGGTGAGCACAAAGACCGGCACCCGGAATGGCGGCTCCTCGCCCCACCACCCCTTCCAGTCGGGGTCGTCTGGGAAATTGTGGAGGCCGAACATCCCGGCCCCCATGATCTCGGCCCCGACCTTGGCGAAGTAGGCCTGTGCGTAGCGGTCGTCGACGCCGGTTGTCCCCTCGCCGCTCTGATCGTGCAACACCCGCTCGCGGAACGTCTTGGTCGCGGTGTAGTCGCCGACGAGTCGTCCCCAGTCGAGGCCGAACGGATGCTCGGATGTTTGGTCAGTAGTTGTGGCGTACCCGTCAAGGGAGATGTTCAGGTCGGCGCGGACAGTCATCGATGCTCCTTCAAGCGTGGTTCCCGTATCCAATTACTGTAGTTGGCGGGAGCGCGCAGTCAAGGAATCGGACGGCACCGAACGTGGGCCGCTAGTGGGTCCCGTCCGAGTCCTCCACGTCGCTTGGCCCTGTCAGGTCCATCTCCAGCAGCGGCACCGACTTGGACTTGGTGACGAAACGGTGAACCATCCACAGTCCGAGGAACATCGGGACCCCGATGTAGGAGGAGAGGACTTCTGTACCCCGGCCGGCCAGGACAGCCTCATAGTTCTGCCCGGCGATGACCAGGATGAGCACGGCGAAGGCCAGCAGCGGCCCAACGGGGAAGAACGATGCCTTGTACGGCAGCTCGCTGACCTTGTTGCCCTGGGCCAGGAATGCCCGCCGGAAGCGGTAATGCGATATTGCGATGCCAGCCCAGACAATGAATCCACACAGGCCTGAGACGTTGAGCAGCCACGAGTAGGCCGTGCCCTGGCCGACAATGGCGCTCAGGAATCCAAAGAGTCCGACGGCGGCCGTCGCCAGCAACGCAGCAATGGGGACGCCACGGGAGTTCGTGCGGCCGAAGACCTTGGGGGCCATGCCGTCATGCGCCATGGCGTAGAGCATGCGGGTCGAGGCGTAGAGGCCGGAGTTTCCTGCCGAAAGAATGGCGGTAAGAATGACGGCGTTCATCAGGCCCGCCGCGAAGGCAATGCCTGCCCGTTCAAAGACCAGGGTGAAGGGCGAGGCAGCAATGTCGGCCTCGCCGGATGCCAGCAGGCTCGGGTCATTGAAGGAAACGAGGCAGCCGATGACGAAGATGGCGCCGATGTAGAAGATCATGATGCGCCAGAAAACTGAGCGGATGGCGCGCGGCACCTCTCGTCGGGGGTTCTTTGCCTCACCCGCAGCAACGCCAACCAGCTCGGTGCCCTGGAAGGAGAAACCGGCAATCATGAAAACGGAGATGATGGAAACCCAGCCGCCGTGGAAAACGTCCTCCCGGTTTTGCCAGTTGCTGAGCCCCGGGGAGTTGTCTCCCAGAATGCCGAAGATCATCAGCACGCCAGCCACCAGGAACAGGATAACGGCCACCACCTTGATCGACGACAACCAAAATTCGCTCTCCCCGAATGCCCTGGCGGACAGCGCGTTGATTGCGGTGAGCAGGGCCAGGAAGCCGCCGGCCCAGACCCATCCGGGAACATCGGGGAACCAGAAGTCCATGATGATGCCCGCGGCGACCAGCTCGGCAGCCACCGTGATGGCCCAGTTGAACCAGTAGTTCCAGCCAATGGCAAAACCGAACGACGGCGACACGAAGCGGGTTGCGTAGGTCTGGAAGGAACCGGCCACGGGAATCTTGGCCGACATCTCCCCCAGCGACTGCATCAGCAGGAAAACCATCAGACCCACCAGGGCGTAGGCAGCCAAAGCCCCGCCGGGACCAGCCTGCGAGATGGTGCCGCCGGAGGCGACGAACAGCCCGGTGCCAATGGCACCGCCAATCGCAATCATCTGGAGGTGGCGGCTGCTCAGCCCGCGCTTGAGTTCGTTCTTCGGTGATCCCGGGCGGTCCCCACCCTCGATTGAATCGATGGGACTCCCCTGCGATGACGGTTGGTTTTTAGTTTCTGCAGTTAGATTGCTCATGGGAGTTTTTGGGCCCGTCCATTGGATGATGATTACTGTTGACGCCCTGGAGGCATTGCGAAGCGACCCTGGCGGGTGGAAGGCGGAACTGGCCACTTCCTGCGTTCGCCAATGAATCTTACTTGGCAGCCTTTGTCTGTTCGGCGTACTCAGCCTGGGTGATTTCCAGTTGTACGTTCACGTATGACACATCGGTAATTGTGCCGGCCGCGGGATCCGTTGATGCCACTTTTACATCGTTCCAGGGGCTTCCCGTAGTCCACGTGGATCCAGTTTCATCTACGAGCTGGGCGTAGAAATCGTCCTTGACCAGAGTTTCGTAGGCTTCCTTGTAGCTCAGCCCGACAACATCGGGAACGGGACGCTTCGATGCAGTGGATGTAGCTGAAGCACTGGGTGCGGCGTCCGGGATTGTGGTTGGCACGTTGGTGCTGCATGCAGCGAGTCCGGCAACCACCATTGCAAGGACGGAAAACTGAATAAATTTCTTCATGGGCCTATCTAGATGATCAAGATGCGGGGCAGCCAATAGCTGCCACCAAGGTTCTTTGCAACCATCAATTCTAGTGCTTTAAAGGGAGCGTGCATTTCGCCGCCATCCCCAGGCTGCAACTGCCCAGAACAGCAGGAACAGTCCCACCAGGACGAGACCGGCGTGGCCAAGGTCCACGTTGGACAGCCAGGTAGTGAAGGGGTCGGTGAGACCAAAAGCGTCATGCAAGATCGTGGTCAACGTCAGAAGCGAGATGAAGAGCGCAGAGGTTGCCGACAAACCCGTAACCACCATGTTGAACCCAATGCGCCGTGCCGGGTTTATCACCGCCGAACGGTACATCTTCATCATGGCCATGCCATTGGCCGTATCGCACAGGGTCATGGCTGCCGTGAACGCCAAGGGCAAAGCCAGGAGTGCAAGCGGGGATATGCCCGCCAATGCCGCCGAGGCTGTCAGCAACAGGAAAGCAATGGTGGAAGCGGTGTCGAAGCCAAGACCGAACAGGAACCCCAAGACGTAGATGTCGCGGGGGCGCTTGACCTTCGAAAGCGGCTTGTCCATGAGGCGGGCCACCAGGCCGGTCGGAGCGAGCTCAGCGTCGTCAACGGTCCCACCCGCACGGACGCGGCGGTAGAGGACGTTGGCCTTCAGGAATGCTGAACCGTTGAACAGGCCGATGGCCAGCAGGAACAGCGCAGAAACGCTTGCGCCGAACAAGGCCAGTGCCATGTTCGCGGCAGAATTTTCATCCAACACGGAACTCATGATGCTGGCACCACTGACTACGAGGATGCCAGCGAGCATGACCACGGAGCTATGGCCCATACTGAACGCGAACCCGACACTCACCGGCCCTCGTCCCTGCGCCGCAAACTTCCTGCTCGAATTATCTATGGCGGCAATGTGATCCCAGTCGTAGCTGTGCTTAACACCAGCCAAATACGCCGTGATCACCAGGCCAATTGCCAGTGGGTTGACATCGCGCAGCAGAGAAAATACGAGCAGTCCAACAACCATGATGTGCAGCAGTGCCACGGCCAGAAAGGTGACCCCCATCCTTCGGGCGACCGGGAGCTTTTCACGGTCCAGATATCCAAGGCGGGCAGTGGCAGTCATCAGTATTTCCTTAAGTTCAGAGGACCTTGGCCGTACCACCGCCCGCGGAGCAGGTCCACGGCGGCAGCAAGCATTTCATTCAAAGCCTCGGACGAGTGGGACAGGGCCCGCACGGCAAGCCCAGGACCGTCCAACAGCGTGATTCCGAGCTGGCCGTCTGGGTCCAACGGTGCCATCAGGGCGTGCAGTTCATCCGCGAGGCCCGGCTCCACACGAGCATCCACCACCAGCAGCGAACCTAGATGCGTGTATTCACGCATGAAGCAGCTGCTGTCCACGGGCGACCCCTTGCCGGGCCGGATCAGCAGGTTGTCCAGGACCATGAGGCGCCCGCTGGTGGAGATCTCGTTGCGCATGCGGATTTCGTCGAAACGGAACAGCTCGCCGTCCGGCGACCAGCCAGGTGTCACCACCTCGGCCATGACCAGCGACGCAGTCGGATCCAGCTCCACCTGCGTCACCTGCCCGTACGTCGCCTCGCGGTAAGCGATCAACGGATCGGGCAGCAGTTCCAGCCGTGCACCGGCACCCAGAGTGATGCGCATGTGCTGCTCCGCCCGGTTTCCCGGTGTCCGGTACACCTTGGTGGCCGACTGCGTGGTCAGCAGCAGGTCGGCTCCGTCGGCCAACGAGACCTCGATCAGGTATTTGTCGCCGCCCAGGAACGCGCCGCCTGGATTGATCATGACGTAGCAAACCTGCCCCGAATCATCCAGGTAGTGTGGGCGCAGAATCCGGAGCGCGCCATCGTGGAACTGCTTGACAGCGATGTTGCGTCCCTCGCGCCGGTCAATGGACAACGAGAGAGTGCCGGCCCACTTCAGCGGTGCCCCCAGGCGCCCCACGGAGGCGGATCCGGGTTTCCCGGAGGCTGCGCCAGGGAGGCCGAGGCCGCCCGCGGCCGATTGGCCCGAAGGCAGCGGAGTGAAGGCCGGTCCGCCTTCACTTATAGACGCGGTTTGGGTCACCGCGCTTCCAGGTCGAGCATCAGCACGTCCCGCCGGAGCCAGCTCAGCACGTGTTCCAGGCCGTCGTCGGTCTTCAGGTTGGTGAAGCAGTACGGCTTGGGGCCGCGGAATTCCAGGGTGTCGGCCTCCATGACGGACAGGTCCGCACCCACGTAGGGGGCCAGGTCCGTCTTGTTGATGATGAAGAGATCCGACTTGATCATGCCCTGCCCGGCCTTGCGCGGGATCTTCTCCCCCTGTGCCACGTCAATGATGTAGATGGAGAAATCCACCAGCTCCGGGCTGAACGTGGCCGAGAGGTTATCTCCGCCCGACTCAATAAAGATGACCTGAAGGTCCGGGTGCCGAGCCTCGAGCTCGGCCACCGCGGCCGAATTCATCGAGGTGTCCTCACGGATCGCGGTGTGCGGACACCCTCCGGTCTCGATGCCAATGATGCGGTCCAGCGGCAGCACGCCGTTGGCGGCCAGAATCTTCGCATCCTCGATGGTGTAAATGTCGTTCGTGATGGCAGCGCTGGACACTTCCCCGTCCAGGGCGCGGGTCAGGCGTTCCACCAGTTGGGTCTTGCCGGCACCGACGGGGCCACCAATGCCAATTTTGATCGGCTTCATGTGAATCTCCTTCAATTCGTAAGTTAAGACATGAACATGCGTGCGCGTTGGCGCTCATGTTGCATCTGGGCAATTTCCAGCCCCGGTGCCGTGATGCCAAAGTCTTCGCGCCCCAGCTCCTGGACAAGCACGACGGCGTCACCGACCTCCCGGTGCGCGGCGGCCAGGACGCGCTGGCCGGCACTCTGGCCGATCGGTATCCCGCGGATCGCGTTCTGCGTCAGCGAGGTGACAGTGGAAAACAAGTACGTGGTGAGCAGTTCCCCAAATGGCACGCCCAGGTTCTTGCCCGCTATGGCGAACGCCAGTGCCGGGTGGCCCGAGCATTCCCCCGCCTTCACGGCAGCTGCATAGCCCGATAGTTCCTCGCAGGGGAAAACGGAGCCCGCAATGTCCAGCATGCGCGCACCCATCTTGACCCCGGCCTCGCGGATTTCCCGGGGCAGGGCGGCAGCGTGCAACTCCCTATCCACCTGGAAAAGTTCAGTTTGGGTATGCGCTTCATAGGCGAAGCGGATGGCGAGCCCGTCCGAGTGGACCAGCTGGATGCGGATGAACTGGGTAAGCCAGTTTGCAAACGTGGCCTCGTCATGGACGATTCCCTCGTGCAAGTGGCTTTCCAGTCCCAGCGAGTGGCTGAAGGCCCCGGTGGGCAGGGCCGAGTCGCTCAGCTGCAGCAGAGGCAGCAGGTAGCTGGGTGCGGCCCCCATGCTAGTGCGTGTGTTCTGCGTGGCGGAACGGCACGGGCATGACCCGCTCTTGCCGCGAGTACGGCACTCCAACGTGCTTGAGGTAGTCCTCAACCGTATGGTCGTAGGCCAACACCATGACCTGGGTTGCGTACTCGCTGTCCTCGCCGAAGAACTGGGCCTGCATGTGCCGGTTGCCGAGGTTGTGTGCCACGACGCCCATTTCCTTGATGGAGCCCGGCGCAATCACCAGGACGTCGCTGTGCTCCACGGAAATGACGATGGCATCCTTCCCATCCATGAAGAGGACGTCGCCGTCGCGGAGATCGGCCACGGAATCACCGCTCAGGCGGATGCCCAGCTCGCGGCCGTGGTCTGTGGTGACGCGCTGGATGCGCTTGACCAGCAGGGCCGAGGGCAGCACAACGCGTTCCTCGTGCAGTTTTTCCAGTGCTGACGGGTCAAAGTCATCGGTGGCGGCGTCAAACTTGTTGCCAAGAATGGCTTCAATAATCAAGGGTTCTCCTTTTAGAACAGGAAGTAGCGCTGCGCCATGGGCAGTACGCTGGAGGGTTCGGCCGTGGCGACCACACCGTCGACGCGAACCTCATAGGTTTCGGGGTCCACCTGGATGTCCGGCATTTCGCCGTTGAGTTTCATGTCCGCCTTGGTGAGGTTGCGGATGCCATGGCAGGCACGCACCTCGTGCTGCAGGCCAAGCTCGGCGGGAACACCGGCGTCGAGGGCTGCCTGGGACATGAACGTGATGGAGGTGGAATGTACCGTCTTGCCGAGCGTGGCGAAGTTGGCGCGGAATGTTCGCGGCTGCGGGGTGGGGATGGAGCCGTTGGGGTCACCCATAATGCTCATGACCATCTGCCCGCCCTTGATCACCATCTCCGGTTTCACACCAAAGAATGCCGGTTCCCACAGGACAAGGTCAGCAAATTTGCCTTCCTCAATGCTGCCAACGTAATCCGCGATGCCGTGAGCAATGGCCGGGTTGATCGTGTATTTCGCGACATAGCGCTTGAGCCGGGCGTTGTCGCCCAACTCGGGGTCGTCGCTGAACTTGCCGCGCTGGCGCTTCATGGCATCGGCCACCTGCCAGGTGCGCAGCACCACCTCGCCCACACGGCCCATGGCCTGGGAATCGGAGGAGGTGATGGAGAAGATGCCCATGTCGTGGAGCACGTCCTCGGCGGCGATGGTCTCCTTGCGGATGCGGGAGTCGGCGAAGGCCACGTCCTCCGGGATGTCCGGGCTCAGGTGGTGGCAGACCATGAGCATGTCAAGGTGTTCATCGACCGTGTTGACGGTAAAGGGCAGCGTCGGGTTGGTGGACGCCGGCAAAACGTTGGAGAGCGCGGCGATCTTGATGATGTCAGGGGCATGGCCTCCACCGGCACCTTCGGTGTGGAAGGTGTGGATGACGCGGCCGTCGATGGCCTTAATGGTGTCCTCCACAAAGCCGAACTCATTGAGGGTGTCGGAGTGGATGGCCACCTGGACATCAAATTCATCGGCAACCTGCAGGGACATGTCGATCGAGGAGTGCGTGGCGCCCCAATCCTCGTGGACCTTCAGACCGATGACGCCGGCACGGACCTGCTCGGCGAGCGGTTCGCGGGCGCTGGCGTGGCCCTTGCCCAGCAGGCCAACATTGATTGGCAGGTTGTCCACCGCCTGCAGCATGCGGGAAATGTGCCAGGGGCCGGGCGTGACGGTGGTGGCCTTGCTGGCCTCGGACGGGCCGGTGCCGCCGCCAATCAGCGTGGTGACTCCACTTGCCAGAGCCACGGGGACCTGGTCGGGGCTGACGAAGTGAACGTGGGTGTCGATGCCGCCGGCGGTCATGATCTTGCCTTCGCCGGCAATGATGTCAGTGGCCACGCCGATGGTGATGTTCACGCCGTCGGAAATGTCCGGGTTGCCGGCCTTGCCGATCTTGAAGATATGGCCATCGCGCAGGGCCACGTCGGCCTTGTAGATGCCGGTGTAGTCCAGGACGATCACATTGGTGATGACGGTGTCCGGGATGTCTTCATCGCGGGTGCGCTGGCCGTTCTGGCCCATGCCATCGCGGATGACCTTTCCGCCGCCGTAGACCACTTCCTCACCATAGGTGGTGTGGTCCTTTTCAATTTCGAGGAAGAGTTCGGTGTCTGCCAGGCGGATGGCATCGCCGGTAGTGGGGCCGTAGAGGTCGGAATATTGCTTGCGGCTGAGTTCGAAGCTCATTTTCCGTCCTTTTCTGCTGCGGAGGCCTGTCCGGCACCCGGGTTGGCGGATCCGGCGTCGAGCATGCCATTGACGCGATCGCGGAAGCCGAACACCTGGCGGTTGCCGGCGTAATTGATAAGGTGCACAGTCTTCGCGTCGCCGGGCTCAAAGCGCACGGCGGTGCCCGCCGGGATGTCCAAGCGACGGCCGCGGGCGGCCTCGCGGTCGAAATCCATGGCGTCGTTGACTTCTGCAAAGTGGTAATGGGATCCGACCTGAATGGGCCGGTCGCCACGGTTGATGACTTTGAGTGAGATGGCTTCGGAGCCGGCGTTGCACTGCACAGGCTCTTCACGCAAAACGTATTCCCCAGGTTTCATGGGAGGACTCCTTTTGGCGCGCGGGGATGTTTAGCGGATGGGATTGTGCACTGTGACGAGCTTGGTACCGTCGGGGAAAGTCGCCTCGATTTGAACGTCCTTGATCATGTCGGCCACCCCCTCCATGACGTCGGAGCGGGAAAGGATGGTACTCCCCCAACCCATGAGGTCCGCCACTGTCCGGCCGTCGCGTGCGCCCTCGATCAACTCATAGCTGAGAATGGCAACTGCTTCGGGGTGGTTCAGCTTCAAACTGCGGGCTTGCCTGCGCCTAGCCAAATCTGCGGCGACGACGATCATGAGTTTTTCCTGCTCACGGGGCGTCAAATGCATATATTCCTCCTCAAAGAACTAACGGATTCAAGTGTCCACCCGTTATCTGCAACCGGCAAGCGATTGCGCCGGGAGGTCCGTGGAATATGGCTAGGTTATCAGAGATGAATCTCTGGAGTAAATCGGCCGAAATCCGTACATTTTCGGGACGTAAATGGCGCGATCGCCCCGGGATTCCCACCCTTCGCCAGGCGAAAGAATTGTTTTAGCTTTTGAATTTCCGTGGTGCCTGGAGCCAAGGCTTGAGGATGCGGGTACTCAAGGGCAGCATCAGGTACGTCATGATGGGCGTCAGGATGGCTATGTTGAGGAGCACGGAGAGGACCAAGGGCCACTGTTCCGTAACTGGCCGGAGGAAAATATTGGCCAGCAAGCTCATGGGGAAGAAGGGCAAAAAGATGCTCACGGCTTGCTTCCACCGCGGTGGAACAACGGTTTCCGGGACGGTGATGGAGACATCGCCGGGTTGATCAAACCAACCCTCGATTCCGGTGCGGTGCTCAACGCGGGTGATCTCCATGAGCCCACCGCCGCTTTCCATCCACCATTGGCGTTCGTGGGAATTGTCCCAGTCGCGCAATGTTTCCACCGTCGAGAATCGGTACATGACGTGCCATTCATCGGAGTCAAGATCGGTCCGCACCCAGCCCGAGCCAAGATAGCCGGGCCATTCCCGGGCCAACTCCTGGCCGGCATGAGCCCACGCAGCAAATTGGCGGTGATGGCCGGGCTGGACGGTGCGAGCAATGGATACGGTCACGGGTTGAAGTTTTTGCACGCGGCAAGTCTACGGACATTTTGCAAGACTTGCTCACCATGTGGACGCGGGCGCCCTTTAAGGCCGTGGCGTTGGCTATGAACCCTGCCTTGGATGAGCGTGGGGCAAGGCTTCCGCCCCGAGTCGCCGCGAGCTTGCTCCATGCGGGGAATGAGGCACCCCCTGACCCGTCAGTGCCACGCATCGACGGCCCCGAAGACCTCGAACGCGCCGCCGGGAACTCAACGCACATCCACGCAAAAGGCGCGACTGGAGCACCTCGGCCGAGCGCATGCGTGACCTGCTCTTGAGGGCCTAAGAATCGGGAGTGTTGCAACGAGACAACGAGTCCGCCGAAGTTAGCCGACGCAGTCGTGCTGTGGGCGGCAGAACACCACCTTGAGGAATAAGGTGCCCGGCACCGGGGGTTGCCGCAAGGGTACGCCCAACAAAACTTTGGAGATGTCCTTGAAACTGTTCTCACCCGTAACCTTCGGCGACCTGGAACTTCCCAACCGGCTGGTCATGGCCCCGCTAACGCGCTCGCGTTCTGGCCGTGACGGAGTGCCCGGGGACCTCGTCGTCGAATATTACCGCCAACGCGCTTCCATGGGCCTGCTGACCAGTGAGGGTGTCTACCCCAGCTACGCAGGGCAGGCGTTCGTCCGGCAGCCGGGTCTGGTGAGCGATGCACAGATCGCTGGCTGGAAGCATGTCACGGACGCCGTGCATGCTGACGGCGGCCGCATCATTGCCCAGGTCATGCACTCGGGGCGCGTCACGCACCCGGACACGAACGGTGGGCGCCAGGTGGTGGCCCCCAGCGCCATCGCGATCGACGGCGTCACCCGCACCTACGAAGGCAAGGCGCCCTACCCCGTTCCACACGCGCTGGAGGCGGACGAACTGGCCGGCGTCATCGACGAATTCGTCCAGGGCTCCCACAATGCCATCGCCGCCGGCTTTGACGGCGTGGAACTTCACGGCGCCAATGGGTACCTGCTCCATGAATTCCTGGCCCCGAGCGCCAACCAGCGCAGCGACGCTTTTGGCGGCAGCCCGGAAAACCGTGCCCGCTTCGTCATCGACACCGTGAAAGCGGTGGCGGAGGCCATCGGTGCAGACAAGACATGGTTGCGAGTCTCCCCCGAGCACAACGTCCAGGGCGCGCTCGAAACGGACCCGGCCGAAACCGAGGCCACGTACACGGCACTTGTGGACGGCATTGCGCCGCTCGGACTCGCCGGACTGAGCATCCTGCACAAAGACCCCTCCGGCCACCTGGTCCAGACGCTGCGCACCCGGTTTGGCGGCCCAGTTCTGCTGAACACGGGGTTTGAAACCGTCACAACCCTCGCCGACGCGCGCGCCACTGCCGATTGGGCCGACGCCGTGGTGGTGGGCCGTCCCGCCCTGGCCAACCCGGACCTGGTTCGGCGCTGGGCCGAGAACCTTCCGTTGAACGAACCGGACCACAGCACCTTCTACACCGAGGGCGCAGCCGGCTACACCGACTATCCCTTCTGGGCGAACTAGGGCGAACTAACAGGGACCGGGGCGGCTGGCGAGCGCAGTTGGGTGTGGCGCCCTGCTGCCCCGGGAGGTTTCGACGGCACAACACCCCTGGCATAAACCCTCCGCGGAGTGTTGACTGCCCCACCTTGTTCCGGGACCTCCTGCGCCAGCGAATAATCCGGCTCCGGGGAGCCGTTGCAAACATCAATTATAAGCGCTTACACTTGTTGCCGTGAGTGCGTGATTACCCATAATCCCTGCTCTTTCCCTTGCAGGTGAACCTCATGGCCAACACCCTGGTTTTGACGCCTGCTTGAGCTGGCAAATCTTCATTTGCGAGCACTGGCAAGAACCACATATTGACCACTGCGTCTGTTTAAGGAAAGGGCTGAGGCCGTGTTAGATGGGTAAGCTCCACCGTGCGACAATTCAAGATGTCGCCATGCTGTCGGGATTGTCCATATGCACTGTTTCACGGGCACTGCGGGGGCTCCCCAACGTTTCAGAAACATCCCATGCCAAGGTCGCTGATGCTGCGGCCAAGCTTGGGTACGTGGCGTCGTCCGCCGCCTCCCGCCTTGCCGGCGGCAGCACCGGCTCCATCGCCATCATCGCCCCCACCACTACCGCATGGTTCTTTGCCCATGCTGCGGAGTCGGCCGAGGAGGTTTTTGCCGCCAGCGGGCACGACACCATGATCATCAGCCTGCGCAACAACAAGGACGTGCACCAACGCCTCTTTGGTGATCTGGCCGCATTGGCCCAAAAAGTGGACGGTGTGCTGCTGCTCAACATTGAGTTGTCAGATGCGGAAATCGACGCACTGGCCGCATCACCCCTGGCTGTGGTCAGTGTGGGCATGCACAACGTCCCCTGGGACAACGTGGGCATCGACAATGTCGCGGCAGCCCGCACGGCCACCGAACACCTGCTGGACCTGGGCCATTGGGACCTGGCCATCCTGTCCGACCGCGAAAGTGGCAACCGTTCGGTACTCACTGCCACCGAACGGCAGCACGGCTTTGAACTGGCCCTTGCCGACAGGGACCTCATGGTGGATCCGGATCTGATGGTTGACGCCGGCTCCAGCATTGAACGCGGGCAGCAGGCCATGAATGAGCTCATTGAGAACCGGCGTCTTCCGAGCGCCATTTTTGCCGGCTGCGACGAAACTGCCTTCGGCGCCCTGACGGCGCTGCGTGAACATGGTCTTTCCGCACCAAGGAACGTCTCCATCATTGGCCTGGACGAACATCCAATGAGCAGGTTCATGGGCCTGAGCACCGTGCAGCAGCCCGTTGCCGACCAAGGCGCCTTTGCGGCGAACTTGCTCGAGGAAAGGCTGCAAAACCCGGACGCCGAGTTTGAACCGGCACATCATGTGCTGCCCACCACCTTGCTCACCCGCAAAAGCACCCGGCGCAAGCGGTAGTCCAGTCCGCCCCGATTGACAGTTCCTGAACTTTCCCCGTCGCATCATGCCCTGCACCTGCAAGGCCGCGGCACCCCACACGTCTGAAAGGACACCCCGTGAACGCAAACTCCCCCAGCGACCCCTGGTTCGGCGCCAAGGCCATCCTTTTTGACCTGGACGGGGTGCTCACACCCACCGCCGAAGTCCACGAAACCGCGTGGAAGGAACTCTTTGACGGCTACCTGGCCCACATCGGTTCCACGGAGCACTACCGCGGCGGCGACTACTTTGAACACATCGACGGCAAGCCCCGTTTTGACGGGGTCCGCGACTTTCTTTCCTCACGCAGCATCACACTGCCCGAGGGTGGGCTGAGCGATGACCCGTCGTTGAACACCGTCCACGGTCTGGGCAACAGGAAGAACAAGGTGTTTAACGACATCGTCTCCTCCCGCGGCGTGGCCCCCTACCCGGGGTCTGTCCGGTTCATTGCCGAAGCCGAAGCACGCGGCCTGATCCTCGCCGTCGTCTCTTCCTCCAGGAACGCCCCGGCGGTCCTCAAGGCCGCAGGGCTGGAAAAGCATTTCCCCATCGTGGTGGACGGGGTGGTGGCCAACGCCAAACACCTGCCGGGGAAGCCCCACCACGCAACCTACAGCTATGCCGCAGAACTGCTGGGACTGCCCACCAACACCTGCATCGTTGTGGAGGACGCCGTCTCAGGTGTGCAAGCCGGGGCGGCCGGCGACTTCCACTCGGTCATCGGCGTCAACCGCGGAGCCGGCACCCAAACGCTGCTCGACGCCGGAGCCAGCTATGTGGTCGATGACCTCGCCGACTTGCTGTGACTCCCCACGGCTGAACACGGCCGCACGTGCGGCTCATTCCGGCCGCGGTTGCCGCCGCACCGCTTCACCAGATCCACTACTCTCCCACCACTAGAAACAAGGACCGCCAACCGTTATGGCACTTATTTCATCAGATCGAACCCGCTTTCCCGTAGACCCGTGGAAGCTGCTGGAAACAACGCACGCCCCCGGACAGGCGGGTGCGCTGGAGACCAACTTCAGCATCGGCAATGGCCACCTGGGCATCCGCGGCGCCCACTTCTCCCCCGCGGACACCGAACTGCCCGGAACGTTCATCAACGGCTTCCACGAAACGTGGGAGATCAAGCATGCCGAGAATGCGTTTGGTTTTGCACGCACGGGCCAACGCATCCTCTATGTGCCTGACGCCAACAACTTCACTGTGGTCATTGACGGCGAGGAACTCTCCTTGCACAGTTCCACAGTCCTGGACTACCGGCGCTCAGTGGACTTCGCCACAGGCATTTACACTGCTGACATCACCTGGGCGTGCCGTTCCGGTGCCGTGGTCAAGACCACGGAGCGCCGGGCTGTGGGCTTTGAGGTGCGCAGCAACCTTGGGCTGTCCCTGTCGCTGAGCAGCGACCGGCCAGTCTCCGCCGAGATCACCTCCACGATTGTAAACCGGCAGGACCAGCCGGTGGAGGACCACACCATCTCGGACCCGCGCCGCTCGGGCCGCCATGCCGGCCGAGTTTTGCTGCCGCTGGATTTGGAGGGTGCCGGCGGATCGCTGCGCATGTCCTGGCAAACTGCCGAGTCACACCAACGGGTGGGTGTCGCCGTCGACCACGTCCTGTCCACGCAAGAGCTGCCCGTGGAGACAGTGGTGGACCAGGACCTCAGCACCGTCCGGTACGTCGTGGCAGTAGTCGCCGGGGAAACTCTCACACTGGAGAAATCCGTGAGCTACGCGGTGGCCGACCAGGGGCAGGACAAGGATGTACGTGCCGTGGCCGCAGCCGAGCTGCGTCCGGTGCCGGCGATTTTCGCCGACAGCACCGCTCACTACGCCCGATACTGGGCCACGAGCGACATTGTTGTGGGTGCCATGCCGGAACTGCAGCAGGCAGTGCGGTGGAACCTGTTCCAGCTCGCCGCGGCCACAGCCCGCGCGGACGTGGCGGGCATTCCTGCCAAGGGTGTCTCCGGCTCAGGCTACGAGGGGCACTACTTCTGGGACCAGGAAATTTACCTCCTGCCCTATTTGACCTACAACAAACCGGAGGCGGCCCGTGCCGTCCTGCAGTTCCGCCACGACCTGTTGCCGCTGGCCAAGGAACGTGCCGCGGAGCTAAGTGTTGACGGCGCGTTGTTCCCCTGGCGGACCATCAACGGGCTGGAATCCAGTGCGTACTACGCCGCGGGCACCGCGCAGTTCCACATTGCCGCAGCCGTGGCCTTCGCCGCCAACCGGTACACGTGGGCCAGCGCCGACGCCGACTTCCGCGACCACCAGGGGGCGGACCTGCTCGTGGAGACGGCGCGCATGTGGGTGTCGCTGGGCTTCTTTGGCGCCGACGGCTCCTTCCACATTCACGGGGTGACAGGCCCGGACGAGTACACCGCCGTGGTCAACGACAACCTCTACACCAACGTCATGGCCCGCTTCAACCTGCGCGCGGCCGCAGCCTGCCCGCACCCCGGAGTCACTGACGAGGAACGGGCCGTGTGGCGGGCAGCCGCCGACCGCATGCACCTGCCCTTCTCCCGGGAGTTCAACATCTACTCCCAGGACAATGACTTCATGACGCTTGAGGCGTGGGACTGGGACACCCCGCGGGACAAGTACCCGCTGCTGCTGCACTTCCACCCGCTGGTCATCTACCGCCACCAGGTGCTCAAGCAGGCCGACACGGTTCTGGCAATGTTCCTGCAGTGGCAGGATTTCACGGCCGAGGAAAAACGGCGGGCCTTTGATTTCTACGACCCCATCACCACCGGCGACTCCACCCTGTCGGCATGCGTGCAGGGCATCATGGCCGCCGAGGTGGGCCACCCGGTGCAGGCCATGGCCCACTTCACCGAGGCCTTGTTCATCGACCTGGACAACTCTCACAACAACACGATCGACGGCGTCCACATCGCCTCCACCGGCGGCATCTGGAGCTCGCTCGTGTCAGGTTTTGCCGGCATGCGAGACCAAGGTGTCATGCTCAACTTCGACCCCCGCCTGCCTGCCGATTGGGACAGCCTCGAGTTCACGTTGAAGATCCGTGGCGGACTGTTGGGCGTCTCCCTCACCCATGCCGGAATCACGTTCACGTACGACGCCGGCACGCCGCTCCAGCTGAAGGTCCGGGACACTGTGGTGTCCGTCGCGGCCGGGAAACCCGTCACGGTCCCGCTGGCAGAGATGCCCGCCCTGGTCCCCCTGGTCGGGTAGTTGGCGGCACCGCACGTGCTGTAGCTGAACCCACTCCGAGGCCCCCTCGCCAGTGGCAGAGCCAGGGACAAGTTCGGCCCGCCGCTGCCGGGAACGGCAAAGCGGCGGGCCGAACATGTTGGAGGGTCCGGCGTCGTCCATCATGGAGGACCTCGCCGGCCAGCGCATTCACCTGCATCTGGGAGGATTCGGCTGCTGCCACCGGCGCCCGGCTGGACCGGGCTGGTGGCAGCATCATTTTCCGCGCTTGGGCTCGATTCCGTGCGCGAAGTAAGTTAGTGGCCCGGGCGCCGCTTTGTTCCGTGGGTGGCGATGAGGCCCAAAATAATGGTGACAACAACAATGACTGCAATGGCAACAGCAAGTCCCATCATGTCCATGACGAGTCAGCTCCTTGGTCAAGGATCGTACTACCGGTCCGGTGGCGGAACGCCGTAACGGGAGAGTTCTCCGAGCGTCCACCTGCCTCCATCATGATCTCTTCAACCCTTTTTCACCAGTGCAGGGAAGGATTTTCACCACTGCGGGGACGGAGCCGGTCAACACAGGTAGGATCACAGAACAACCACCACTCTTGAGCGGAGCCCCCCATGCAACTCGGTGCATTTTCGGTAAGTCTCACGGTAAAGGACATCCACGCGTCTTTGGCCTTCTACGAAAAGCTTGGCTTCACCCACCATGTGGGAGATGTCAGCCAGAATTGGATCGTGCTCAAGAACGGCGATGCTGTCATTGGCCTTTTCCAAGGGATGTTCGAGAAGAACGCCCTGACCTTCAATCCAGGTTGGAACCAGGACGCCCAAGGGGTTTCCCAGTTCACCGATGTCCGTGAAGTTCAACGCCAACTCCGGGAAAAGGGAATGGAATTCATGGCTGAGGCCGATGAATCGACCACCGGGCCGGCCAGCTTTATTGTTGTGGACCCGGATGGCAATCCGGTCATCGTGGACCAACACGTGTAGCTAGTTGAGCCTGCGGGGCGCACAAGCAAACTCGCCTGCAGCTTTAGATTAGCGTCGCGATCCGGCGCACTCCTGCCTGAATTTGCGCGATGGAGGCAGCGCTGAAGGACAACCGGATATGCGGTGCTGCGGGTTCATCCACGTAGTAATGCTTCCCATCTCCAATGAGGACCCCGGCACTTTGAGCCGCCGCTGTGAGAGCAGTGGAGTCGATTCCTTCAGGAAGTCTCACCCAGAGATGGATGCCTCCGGTAGGAATGTTGACCACACGCGCACCGGGCATTGACTCGCGGATCTGGGCCACCATGGCGTCGCGTCGCTCGAGCAGCCCCGAACGAAGTCGTTTGACGTGGCGTGGCCACGCACTTGAGGTGAGCAATCCGAGGGCAATTTCCTGAGCAAGCGGTGGGACGCACATGTCATCGGCAATGCGAGCGCTGCGCAGCCGCTCGCCAGCAGGGCCACGTGCAGCAATGGCGCCGACGCGCAGGCCAGGAGCGGCAGGCTTGGACAGCGTCGCAATCGAGACCACATGCCCATCCGGGTCTTGGGTGAAAAGCGGCGGCGGGGCGGCTCCGTCGAGAGACAAGTTCCTGGCCCAATCGTCCTCAATGATGAAGGCTCCGTGGCTCTTGGCCAGTGCCAACACCTCGACCCGGCGTCCGGGGCTCAAAATGGCACCCGTCGGGTTGGCGTAACAAGGCTGAAGGTAAATGAGCTTCGCGTGGGTTCGCTCCAGGGCATCGGCGAGTTTGTCAGGCAGGATCCCCTCGGCGTCGGACGGTACGGCCGCCAAGCCCAATCCGGCAGCCTGTGCGGCGATAGTAGCTCCGGGATAGCTGGGGCTTTCCGTGATCAGTGTGCTGCCCGGATCGGCGAGGGTGCGCATGGCAAACACCAGGGATTGCTGGCCGCCAGGCATGATGAGCATGTCCTGGACATCGGCACTAAAGTCCGTGGCGAAGGCACGACGCAATTCCGGCAGTCCCATGGGTGGTGCCATGGTCCAGGCTCGATGGCTCTTTGCAGCCCGCACCCCCAGAGTGCGCAGTTCATCGAATGGTTGAAGTTCGGGTGCCAAATAACCCCAGGAAAGTTGCACGTCTTCGAGCCCGTGGCTACCGGGCCTGCTGACACGGCCAGGCTCCACCCTTGACCGGCCCAAGGCGGAAGACTGCCACGCGTAATCGGGCTCGGTTTGTTCCTTCAGCTTCGCCACGAAGGTACCCCGGCCGGGTTCGGCACGCACAATTCCGAGGGCAGACAAGGTGGTGATTGCCTGTGTAATGGTCACCGGACTTGCCCCGTACGTCTTGGACAGCTCGCGCACCGAGGGCAGCTTGTCCCCTGCCCGCATCGACGTTGCCTGGAGTTTGAGCATGTCGGCAATCTCGGCAGCCCTGTTATCTATAGCCATGCAGTAATTAGATAACGTTATTGTCCTGCCACCAAGAATGTGACCGTCTGTTCCGCATTGCCGCCTGGCCGCCTTTAGGTATTGGGGGTCCATTCGCCGTCGAGCGTGAACAGGGCACCCGGCCGAACTTCGATGGCGCCCCAGGCAAGAGCCGGCGCGGATTTTCCCCATTCGATGGCTGTGTCCAGATCCGGAACATCGATCACAACGATCCCACCCAGTCGGACAGGATCGTTGGCGAACGGCCCGGCCACGAGCACCGGCGTACCCTCGGCAAGGGTCAGGGTGGTGGTGTTCGACGACGGCTGAAGCACCTCCGCGCTCACAAGAACCCCGGCGTCTTGGAGGTCCTTGGCGTATTTACTGAAGGCACGTTGCCCCTCTGCCATGGCCTCCGGGCCCAGGGAAGCGGTGTCCATCTCCGGATAATGCAAAAGAAGTGTGTATCTCATGCTCCATTTTCCTTCCTCACGGGCGCTTCCGTCCATGCCCGCCTTGATTCGACGGCGGACCGATGCCCTTGACCCAGTTCCAACCCTTCACTTAGCGTGAAGGGACCACCAGCCGTCGAAGGGTAACTGAACTGTGCGCAAATTGGTCTACTTCATTTCGCTCTCACTGGACGGCTTCATTGCTGGCCCTGAAGATCAAGTTGATTTCTTTGCCGGATCAGATGACTACGTGCAATACATGGTCACCACTTACTCGGACCTGATGCCGCATCATGCACGTGTGCAACTTGGGATGTCAGATCAACCCCTGACTCGCTTCGACACGGTGGTCATGGGCCGGCGGACCTATGACCCTGCCCTCCAGATGGGAATTACGAGTCCCTACTCTCATCTTCAACAGGTGGTGTTTTCACGGACCCTCGCCTCGCCCGACCCGCAGGTGAACGTCACGGCAGCGGATCCGCGCGAGGTCATTCGGGGCCTCAAGAATGAAGACTCCCGCTTCGATATCTATCTCGCCGGCGGCGGGCAATTGGCGGCAGCACTGCTCCCTGACATTGATGAGCTCATTATCAAGCGATACCCCGTCATCATTGGTTCAGGGCTTCGGGCCTTCGATCACGAGTTCACACCCGCCCAATTCTCAATGCTTGACACGGCAACTTTTGATTCTGGCAACTCGATGACGCGATTTGCACCGCTGGCCCAGTAGTCAAGAACCAACAAACGCAGGGGAAAAATTGTGAAACTGGCATTGACGGAATTTGTGAGTCTCGACGGCGTTTCTCAAGGCCCAGGATCGCCCCAGGAAGATACCAGCGGCGGATTCACGCGGGGCGGTTGGTTGGTGCCCCACATGGACCAGAGTTTCATTGACCAAGCATCAAATTGGCTTGAACGGGCCGATGCGCTGCTGCTTGGACGACACACCTATGAAGCCTTCGCACGCGACTGGCCACAGATTGACGATCCCAATGATCCCTTTACCTCGCGCATGAACAGCTTGCCCAAATTCGTCGCCTCCGACTCGCTGACACACGGTTCATGGAATCCCACCACAGTCCTTTCCGGAGACGCTGCCAGTGCCATAGCGAAGCTCAAGGAATCACCCGGCCGAGAAATCCAGATCCATGGAAGCTCCATTCTGGCTCAGTCACTTTTTGCCGCAGGGCTGATCGATGAAGTCCGACTGGTGGTAGCACCCGTCGTGGTGGGCAGTGGCCGCCGCCTCTTCCCCGAAGGTGCCACGCCCACGGGCCTTCGCCTGATCTCCAGCCAAACCACGCCCGGCGGGCTGGCCCTCCAGAGCTACGAGGTCACCGGAACTGCAGACTACGCCACCTACACGGGCGTTTCAGGCGTCCCCACCCGCTAAAGTCCGACGACGAAACGTGCGTTGCCGGGAATTCCTATGCCAACGCTTGGACATGGGTCGGCATGCAAGACTTAGATCATGGATCTGGAGGTAACACCACAGCTGACCATTCCGGCGTCGGAGCTGGGATGGCGGTTCTCGCGATCTTCGGGACCGGGCGGTCAGCATGTTAATACCTCCGACAGCCGGGTTGAACTGTTCTGGAATCCGCTGGGTTCGGCCGTCCTGAGCGATGAGCAGCGGATCCTGCTCACAGAACGGTTGGGGCGCCGGATGGTGGCGGGGGTTCTTACCGTGGTGGCATCCGAGCAACGTTCCCAATTGCGCAACCGCGAGATTGCCCTCGCCAAGATGGCCGAAATCATCGCCACCGGGCTGGCTCCGGCAGGACCGGCGCGCCGTGCCACCAAACCCACCCGCGGCTCCAAACGGCGTCATCAAGCTGCCAAGTCGCAGCGCTCAACCACCAAGTCCCTGCGAAAGCGGCCCTTCGCCGATTGAACAGCTGACATGGCCTTCAGGCCAGAACGCTTCGAAACACGGCAGAGACGCTATCCGCGTTGGAGGTTTCAGGGCGGATAGCGCCTTTCGCATGTCGAAGCATGGGCCTGCCGGTCTCCACTTACATGTGCACGGCAGCCTCACTGCTTGTCACTGCGGTGTGTTCGCGACTGCGGTACATCAGGGCCGTCACCATGGCACCAACGACCAGAAGTGCGGCGCAGACAAGGTAGGCCTGCTGGTAGCCGCTAACGAGGGACTCAAGCTGCCCTTCGCCGGAGCCAACGGCGGTGATGGTGGCTCCGGCCACCAGGGTGTTCAGAACTGCCAGGCCAATGGAACCGCCAAGTTGCTGCGAGGCGTTCACGGCCGCAGATGCAGCGCCGGCGTGGTGCCGGTCAACGCCCAACGTGCCGACGCTCAGGGCCGATGAAATAATGGCACCCAGACCTACGGCCACGATGAACATGGGAACCGCTACATGCAGTGCGTAGCTGCTGTCCGCCTTGGCAAGCATGAGCAGAACCGAGCCGATCGCGGAGACCGACATTCCGGCTGGAACCAATACCTTGGCTCCGAGCTTGGACATGAGGACCGATGTTGAAAGCATTGCGGAGATCATGATGCCCAGGCACAGGGGCAACACAGCAAGGCCCGTTTGCAGAGGCGTGAAGCCCAGAACGATCTGCAGGTAGTAGACCAAATACAGGTTGACACCGAAGATGACAGCGCCGGCAACAAAGATGGCCAGCATGGAGGCGCCGCGATCGCGGTGCACCACGATGTGAAGCGGTAGCAGAGGTGACTTGCCCTTGCGTTGAATCATGACAAAGACCATCAGCAACACCACACCGGCAGCAAGGAATCCCCAGGTGCTGCTGCTTGAAAAGCCGTGTTCCTCGGCGTTGGTGAAGCCAAAGACCAGGGCGAAGAAGCCCAAGGTGGCGAACACAGCGCCCGGCACATCCAGTTTGACTCCACGCTCGCGCACGGTCGGAGCAATGGCAATGACGCCAACAATGAAGGCGACGGCGGCAAAGGCGATGTTCACGTAGAGGGTCCAGCGCCACGTCATGAATTCCGTGAGGACTCCGCCAAGCAACAGGCCTACGGCGCCCCCGGCACCAGCGAGGGCCCCATAGATGCCAAAGGCCTTTCCACGTTCGGCCGGATCGGTGAACGTGGTGGTGAGTAGCGACAAAGCTGCCGGTGCCAGTAAGGCTGCGAAGATGCCTTGAAGCACTCGGGCGGCGAGCAGCACGCCAAAGGTTGGTGCCGCGCCACCCAAGGCGGAGGCCACAGCAAAGCCAACCAGACCAATGAGGAAGATCTGCTTGCGCCCCATGAGATCGGCGATGCGGCCGCCCAGGAGAAGAAGGCCTCCAAAGGCCAGTGCGTAGGCCGTGATAACCCACGGGCGGAGCGTATCGGAAAACCCCAGGTCAATCTGGGCGCTGGGCAGTGCCACGTTCATGATGGTTGCATCCAACACCACCATGAGCTGGGACATGCCGATGGCAAGCATCGACCACCAGCGTAGGGCCTTCCATTTTGAATCCGGCGTGGAAGGTGGGACCTGGTTGACCGTTTTGAACTGGTTCGATTGCGTTGCAGTACTCATAAACCTTTGCCTCTTGTGACTGATGAAGCCATTCCACCGGAATAGCTATTCCACAAAGTCTACAACATACGGAACAACTATTCCGCTGAAGAAAATTAAGCGCTAGACTTGAGTTGACATCGATTACGCCCCCCTACCACCGGAAGCTTCGCCCGCATGCCGTTGACGCCATCATTGACGAACCACACGCCCGCCCGCCAGAGCGCCGACGAGGGCAACGCCGTCGTGCCTGCCCAGGCGCAAGCTGAACCTGACCTTGCCAGCGCACGTGATCGGCAGCTGCATCAGGCGGCCCACGAGCTATTTTCGAGCAAAGGACTTGGGGTCCCCCTGGCTGACGTGGCCAAGGCAGCAGGCATCGGTGTAGCCACCCTGTACCGCCGCTACCGCGACAAGGATGTCTTGATCCTGGACGTCTACCGTGAACACATGGCGTATGCCGAGAAACTATCCGTTGAGGCAAACGAGTATCCCGAAGCATGGGAAGGGCTCGTATACTTTTTGAGCCGGAGCACGGACCAGTTCATGGCCGATCGCGGTATGCGCGAATTGATTCTTGGCGGCTACGTTGGCGGTGTCGGCTGGGCCAGGGGCTCGTCCCACCGGGAACTGATTCAGGCCTTGGATACCCTGGAACGACGCGTAACGAAGCAACTCGAACAACTTGTTGACCGGGCCAAGGTCCAACACACGGTCCGGAGCGATTTTGAACCAACTGACGTCCTCTTGATGTCGGCCATGGCCAACGCAGCCGCGCCCGTCAAGGAGTCCGGCTGGCCCGTAACCGGCCAGCGTGCACTTCAGTTGCTAATCGAGGGCATCCGTCCGCCCAAATAGGCCATTGCTGCGACCACATGAGCCTGGACGCCCACGGTGAGAGTGGGATGTATGACCGGGGCAAAATACGGCGAATGGTTGGCCGGGATGTCTGCATCAACCGTTCCGTTCTTCACTGCCGCCTGGTATGCCTGCGGATCGCTGCCACCAAGGAACCAGTAACTGTAAGGTGCCCCAAAGGCGTCGGCAATGGCGCTGAAGTCCTCCGACGCGGTCTGCCGGTCTGCTTGCTGCACGGAAGCCTGACCAAAATGGGACGCAAAAGCGTCCGTGATTAGCTCCGTGACACTGGTGTCGTTGCTCGTCAGCGGGAACTGATCGTAAAACTCAAACTCCGGTTTCCTTGGCGACCCCGCGGCGGCGCATTCGCCCTCGACAATGCGCTTGATGGCAGCCAGGACGCGCGTGCGCACGGCGTCATCATAGTTGCGGATGTTCAGCAGCAAGGTGGCGCGGTCCGGGATGATGTTGGACTTGGTGCCTGCATTCAAGGCGCCCACCGTCACCACCGCGAACTCCCCCGGCCTGGTCTCGCGCGAAACAATCGTCTGCAGCTTCAGGACAATCGAGGCGGCCAGAACCACGGGGTCCACAGACATGTGTGGCATGGACCCATGTGAACCCTTTCCGTGAACTGTAATTTTCATCGAGTCCGCTGCGGACAGCACAGGCCCGGCCGCCGTGGCCAAGGTGCCAGCGGGCAGTGGCATAACGTGCTGGCCAAGGACGACGTCGGGCCTGGGCACCTTTCCGACGAGGCCGTCCCCGACCATGACGCGTGATCCCCCTCCGGCCTCCTCCGCAGGTTGAAAAACGGCAATAAAGGTCCCTGACCACGCATTTGGGCTCTCCGCCATGAGTCTTGCGGCACCGAGCAAAGCCGCCACGTGGACGTCATGGCCGCAGGCGTGCATGACGCCTTCAGTCTCGGAGGCATAGGGCAGTCCGGTGGCCTCCGTGACGGGGAGGGCATCCATGTCGGCGCGGGACATTACGGTTGGCCCAAGCCCATTGGCGAGCACGCCAACCACCCCGGTGCCGCCGATGTGCTGCACGGAGTATCCAAAGTTGGTGAGCTGCTCGCTTACCAGGGCGCTTGTCTGATGCTCCTGAAAGCTCAGTTCAGGATGACGGTGCAATTGCTTGTATGTCTCCGTGAGCCAGTCCATTGCGAGTGGGAGACCGGCGAGAGTTTCTCTTTCCGGAGTGGTGTTTGAGGGGTTCATGACATAACGCTTTCTCAAGGAGCCACGGCGCAGCTGTGGTTGGTCCGATTTGCAGTATCAGACTAGCCCAGGCCACCCGGTAGGTAGATCACTCATCATGGCATCTCCGGCGTTGGTGCACCGCAAACTGAGAAGGTTCACTCCCCTTCCGGTGGAACCGGCGGCGTGATGACGGACGGGTAATCGTGTTCCGTGGAATACTGCAGAAATGACAGGTGGGCCTCGTACCGGTCCAGAACATCGTTGATGACTTGTTGTTGAGTTAGCCCCATCAGGTCGTAGCCTTCTGACCCGGTTTGTGTGAACACTTCCAGTCGGAAGTAAACATCGATCTCGCGTTGCATGCTGCGGCTGCCAAACATTGGTACTGGTGCTTCTACCGCCGCGACCCGGTAGTGGAAGTGACGCTGGGCGTCCATGTTGACCACCAGCAGATGTTCGTGGATGCCGGTCGCGGGGTTCGGGAGGACCGTGAGAGTGGCGTCGTAGCCGAGCTGTTTGAACTCGCCGGCAACGTCCGCAAGCGCTGGCCCCACCACCTTTTCCACGAATTGGGCCACCGACTTATTGGACGGGTATGCCCGCAAGTGGGCCAAACGCTGCCGCCACGTCTTCTCGGGAGCAAGGCCGCCGGTGACGGCTGCCGAGCGCCTGCGCGTCACCTGACCCTCCCGGTCGGCACGCTCCATTCGCAGCACCTTGGAGAATGACGCCATGACCAGATAGGCAATGACAGTGACCGGCAGGGCGAAGATCAGGGTTGCGTATTCCATGGTGGCCACGCCGCCGGCCACCAGCATGGAAACCGTCAGCACTGCTGTAAGAAGCGCCCAGAAAATGCGCAGCCATTTTGCCCCGTCAACGGCCGGGTCAGGGATAGAGGAAGAGAAGTTGGACATCACCATGGCCCCAGAATTGGCGCTGGTCAGATAAAACAGCAGACCTGAGAGAGTTGCCAGGCCAATCAAGAAGGGGGCACCCGGGAACATCTCCAACAGCGCGTACCAGCCGTGTTCGGGGCTGTCGATGGCGAGCTTGGCAAACTCCGTGTTCCCATCCAAGACTTCGCGCAGCGCACTGTTGCCGAAGATGGAGACGATGAAGAAGTCACAGAGGACCGGCGCCGTGATGGCTGCAATGACAAATTCCCTCAGCGTCCTGCCTCGGGAGATGCGGGCCAGAAAGAGCCCCACAAAGGGACCCCAGGCCAACCAGAACGCCCAGAAGAACAGGGTCCAGCCAGCCATCCAATCGGCGCCGCCGGGCTCGTAGGCGAAGGTTTGCAGGGTTCGTTCGGGCAGAGTGAAGATGAAGCGACCAATGTTCTCCACCATGGCGTTGAGCAGAAATGAGGTGTTTCCGGTGATCAGGATGTACAAAATCATGGCTCCGGCTGACCACAGGTTGAGTTCGGATATGACACGGATTCCCTTATCCACCCCTGAGGTGCACGCTGCGATGGTCATGATGACGGCAACCACCACCAGCGCGATCTGCAGGGCCAGCCCTTCCTGCAAACCAAAAAGCCAGGCGAAACCGACGTTGAGGAGAACAACGCCAATGCCCATGGAGGTCGCCACGCCAAAAACGGTGCCGACCAACGTAAAAATGTCGATGGTATCGCCGATCGCCCCGCGGACGCGTTTGCCCAGCAATGGGTAAAGTGCGGCCCGGATGGAGAGCGGCATGCCCCACCGGTAGGAAAAGTAGCCCATGGCCATGCCAAGGAGTGCATAAACCGACCACCCGGCAATGCCGTAGTGGAACATTGTCCAGACCACGGCGTCCTTGGCTGCCTCAGCAGACTCGGGCGTTCCGGACGGCGGCGCAATGAATTGGGTAATTGGTCCGGTCACCGAGTAAAAGAGCATGTCGATGCCCACACCAGCTGCAAAAAGCATGGCTACCCAGGTGAAAAGATTATATTGGGGTCGCGAATGGTCCGGCCCCAGCCGAACCCTGCCCTCCTTGGAAAACGCCACCCACAGGACAAAGAGAACCACCAGGGTAATGGTGAGGACGTAGTACCAGCCAAGATTCGTCGCAATCCAGATCACCACGGCGTGCATGGTGGCCTTCGCCTCCACCGGCATGGCCATGGCCCAAATCGAGAACGCTAAGACAATGGCGGCGGAAATGATCAGCACCCGCCAATTGACCCGAGGACCGGGAGCGGTCCGCATTTCTGCCGGCCCCTTGATCAGCAACTCGGTGCTGGTCACGGGTGGACGCCTGTCCGACTCCTCGCGCGCTTTGCGGCGTCCGGTTACTCCGAAGCGGCTGCGCTCAACCATCTCGGCAGGTGGTTCGTTTCCAGGCTTGTGTTCATCGCCCACGTCGGCCAATGTGCTCCCTTTCCAGGACCCAGGTGGCCCAGAGGGCCGCGGACGGCATTGGCGCCGTGACCGGAGCGGCACGGCAGCACGCCTTCACAGAACCCAGACTAACCACATGTGCAGGGCGTGGGTAGAGACCGTGACGGTGCCGGAATGGGATGCACTGAAAGGTAGCCTTGAAGTAATCCGGGGCAAGCCCCACTCATCCATGGAAAGCGAAGACAATGCCCCACTTCGATCTGGTCATCATCGGTACAGGATCCGGCAACTCAATCCCGGGACCGGAGTTCGAGACCTGGAGTATCGCGATCATTGAGGATGGGTTGTTTGGCGGGACCTGCCTCAACGTGGGGTGTATCCCCACGAAAATGTTCGTCCACCCGGCCGAGTTGGCCGATGCCGGGCGGCATGGGGCCCCTCTGGGCATTGACGCCGAGCTGAAATCGGTGGATTGGCCGGGTATTCGGGACCGGATCTTTGCTCGAATTGACGCTATCGAAGCCGGTGGGCGGGCCTACCGAGAAGGCCCCGAGTGCCCCAACATAACCGTATTCTCCGGCCGTGGGCGCTTCACCGCAGCCAAGACCGTGCACGTTGACCTGCACGACGGCGGGACGGCCCAGGTGACGGCGGACCGATTTGTGCTGGCCGCAGGTTCGCACGCCGTTGTTCCCTCTGTGCCTGGTCTTGCCGCGGTCCCGGGTGAAGCGCCCGCCCCTGATGGGCGAGGGGATGGCGGAGCTCCCTTCCATACCTCGGACACCATCATGCGCTTGGCACACCTTCCAGCCAGCATGGTGATTCTGGGTGGCGGCTACATTGCGGCAGAGTTCGCCCACGTATTTTCCTCCTTCGGTGTGAAAGTGACACAAATAGCTCGCGGAAAACGTCTACTCAAGTCGCAGGACGCGGACGTTTCTGCCCAGTTCACGCAGGAGGCCGCGGCGCGCTACAACGTCCTGTTGGAGACAACCGTGAGCAACGCAGCCCGAGCCGGCGACGGCGTCGAACTTGTGGTGAATGGCCCCACCGGCCTCCGCACCCTGAGGGCGGATGTTCTCCTGGTTGCCACGGGACGCCGCCCCAACGGTGCCGGCCTTGAAGTGGAGAAGACGGGCGTGGAGCTTGATGGCCACGGACGAGTTGTGGTGGACAAGTTCCAGCGCACGCGTGTTGAGGGAATCTTTGCCCTCGGGGATGTTTCCTCCCACTACCAGCTCAAGCACGTCGCCAACCACGAAGCCAAGGTGGTCAAACACAACTTGGCCAAGCCGGAAGCACCGAAGAGCTCGGACCACCGGTTCGTTCCTGCCGCCGTCTTCACGGACCCGCAGATTGCCTCCGTGGGCATCACCGAAGATCACGCCATCAAGGCCGGCATTGCCCATGCCGTGAAGGTGCAAAAGTATGGTGACATTGCTGCCGGCTGGGCGCGGGAGGATTCGAGGCACTTCCTGAAGGTCCTGGCCGACCCTGCCACAGGGTTGTTGCTGGGAGCCCATGCTCTTGGTCCGGAGGCGGCCACCGTTATTCAACCGTTGATCCAGGCCATGCATTTTGGCCAAACCGCCCATGACGTGGCCAACAAGCAGTACTGGATCCATCCGGCACTGTCCGAGCTTGTGGAAAATGCGTTGCTCGGCCTGCCGGAGCCGACCAATCAGACCGAACCGACCGGAGCGGCGGGCGCCGAAGAGGTGTGACGGTACGAAAGTCAGGAAGGCCCCAGCACCGCGGGGGCCTTCCTGACTTTTGAATCCTTACGCCAGAACTTGGCGTTTGGAGGAGATGACGCCAGTGTCAAAGCCGGCCAGGTGCAGACCGCCGTGGAAACGGGCGTGCTCAATCTTGACGCAGCGGTCCATGACCACTTCAAGTCCTGCGGCCTCAGCCCGCGCTGCGACCTCTTCATGCCAGGAACCCAGCTGGAGCCACAACGTCTTGGCGCCCACGGCCAAGGTCTCCGCCAAAACACTTGGCAGATCGTCATGACGGCGGAATACATCCACCAGATCCGGGACTTCGGGCAAATCGGCGAGTGACTTGTACACGGGTTGGCCCAAGATCTCCGTGGCTACCGGGTTCACAAAATACACGCGGTATCGGCTGGAGGACAGCAAGTACGTTGCCACAAAATAGCTTGCGCGGGAGGGCTTGTCCGAGGCTCCAACAATGGCGATGGACTGGGTCCTTCGCAAGATCGCCAGCCGTTCCGGAGCCGAGGGACCTACCCAGATGCGTTCGGTGGTGCTCATGCGTTTGCTCCGATCGTGCAGGACGGGGCCGCATCGTCTTCTGTGGATTCCTGAGCAATGGTCAACGCCTGGTCAAGATCCCACAGGATATCGGCCAAGTCTTCGAGTCCCACGGAAATCCGAATCAAGTCCTCGGGGACGCCTGACGCATCGAGCTGATCGGCCGTGAGTTGCTGGTGCGTGGTGGACGCCGGGTGAAGCACCAAGGTTCGGGAGTCACCAATATTGGCCAGGTGGCTGGCCAACTGGAGGGCGTCGATGAAAGTCTTCCCGGCAGCACGGCCGCCGCTCACACCGAAAGCAAAAACGGAGCCGACACCCTTGGGCAGGTACCGCCGTCCGCGCTCAAAATCGGGGTGGCTGGGCAGTCCGGCGAACTTGACCCACGAGACTCGCTCGTCCGCTTCGAGCCAGGCTGCCACGGCGGCGGCGTTGCGCAGGTGCTCATCCATGCGCTGCGGCAAGGTCTCCACACCTTGCAAGAGCGTGAAAGCAGACTGGGCCGAGAGGGACGGACCAATGTCACGGAGTTGCTCGGACCGCAGCTTCGTCAAGAAGCCATACTCGCCAAAGTTTCCCCACCAGGACACATTGCCGTAAGAGGCCACCGGCTCGGTCATGGTGGGGAACTTACCGTTGCCCCAATTGAAACGCCCTGATTCCACCACAACACCACCGAGGGTTGTGCCGTGTCCGCCGAGGAATTTGGTGGCGGAGTGGATTACGATGTCGGCACCAAATTCGATGGGCCTGATGAGGTACGGCGTGCTCAAGGTGGCGTCAACCACCAGAGGAACGCCAGCCTCGTGGGCCACAGCAGCCAGCCCTTCCAGATCGGCAATGTCGCCCGAAGGGTTGGCCACGATCTCGGTGTACACGGCCTTCGTGTTGTCCTGGATTGCCGCGGCAAAATCGGCCGGATCGGTGGAATCGATGAAGGTGGTCTCCACCCCGAAGCGGCGCAGGGTTACATCCAGCTGGGTGATGGTTCCGCCATACAGTTTTGAGGAGGCAACTATATGGTCACCTGCCCCGCACAGTGCCGCGAAGGTGATGAACTCAGCTGCCATGCCCGACGATGTCGCAACAGCCCCGATGCCGCCCTCAAGCGAGGCGATGCGCTCCTCGAATGCGGCGACCGTGGGATTGCCGATCCGGGAGTAAATATTGCCGTACTTCTGCAGCGCAAACAGGTTGGCGGCGTCGTCGGTGCTCTTGAACACGAACGAGGTGGTCTGGTAGATCGGCACCGCACGGGCGCCATGTTCGGCGTCGGGCGTGCCACCTGCGTGCAAGGCGCGGGTCCGAAAGCCAAAGGAATGCTCGGTCATTAGATCGACACCTTTTCGAAGTTGGTTTCGGGCAACAGTGAGATGTCCAGTTCAGTTCCGTTCTTGCGGGCCAGATCCGCCTCAAGTTCGCGAACAATCGGCATGACGTCCTTGCCGAAGGTCGCTACCTCTTCCTGGAAGTGCAGGTAGCCGGTCAACAGCAAGTTCACACCGCGCTTCTTGTACTCCACGATCCGGGTTGCAACCTGCTCGGGGGTGCCGATCAACTGGGTCTTGAAGCCGTCGTTGTACTGTATGAGGTCCTCGAACGAGGAATCGGCCCACATGCCCTTGCCGTCCTTGGTGGATGCGCCGGCTTCCTTCACGGCAGCGGCGAAACCTTCGACGGCGGGACGGTGCGCCTTCGCGACGATTTCACGCAGCGTCTCACGTGCTTCCTTCTCGGAATCGCGGGCGATCACGAAGCCGTTGAGTCCAAAGCGCGGCTTGCGGCCGGATTCGGCAGCGGCGGCCAAGACGCCGTTGACGTTCTCGGTGTAGCCCTCCAGCGTGCGGCCGTTGGAGAAGTACCAGTCGGCAACTCGGCCAGCCGTGGCCTGGGCGGCTGTGGAGTTGCCGCCGAAGAAGATCTCGGGGTGGGCGCGGCCGGGCACATCCACGGGGGCCGGCTTAAGGGTGAACTCGTTGATGTTGTAGTACTTGCCTGCTTGCGAGAAGTCCTGCTCGGTCCACAGTCCGCGCAGGACTCGGATGAATTCCTCCGTGCGGACGTAGCGCTCGTCGTGTTCCAGCCAGTCAAGACCAAAGTTGACGAACTCATCCTTGAGCCAGCCGGAGACGATGTTGACGGCCGCGCGGCCGTTGGAAAGATGATCGGCTGTGATCATGAACTTGGCTAGAACACCGGGGTGCCACATGCCCGGGTGGACGGCCGCGATGACCTTCAGGCGTTCCGTTGCACCGAGCAGGGCCAGCGAGAAGCTCGTGGCCTCGTGCTGCTGATCAGCGCCGTAGGAGGCCGCGTAGCGGGTCTGGGTCAGGGCGTACTCGAAGCCGCTGTTCTCGGCAATCTGAGCCAATTTCTTGTTGTACTCAAAGCTCCAGTCGGTGCGCTGCTCAATGGTGCTGACCACCAGGCCGCCGGAAACATTCGGAACCCAGTAGGCAAACTTCAGCGGGGTGGCGAAGTCGGCAATATTCTCTGGCGTGCTGGTCATGAGTGATCCTTCTTTTTGTACTGGGTGACGGCCGCGACGATGCCGGCCATTGATTCTTCGTTTTGTAGCGAGGTGGTATCGCCCAGGGGCGAATCCTCAAACATTTGGGCCAAGAGCCTGCGCATGATCTTCCCGGAGCGGGTCTTGGGAACATCAGGAACCACCACGACGGCTGCTGGTTTGGCCACGGGGCCGATCTTGAGTGCCACGTGCGCACGCAATTCGGCTTCCAACGCGGTGGGTTCCGGCTCGCCGTGGACCACCACAAACGCGACGGCGGCATGCCCCGTCAGCGAATCGGCAACGGGAGTCACACCGGCCTCGATCACGCTCGGGTGGGACACCAGCGCGGATTCAATCTCGATCGTGGAAAGCCGGTGACCGGAAATATTGATGACGTCATCAATGCGACCCAGAATCCAGATGTGGCCGTCCGCATCGTAACGGGCGCCGTCGCCGGCCAGGAAGTAACCCTGTTCGGCAAACTTTCGCCAGTAGGAATCGAGGTAGCGCTGGGGGTTTCCCCAGACCGTGCGGGCCATGGCCGGACCTATTCCATCCACCACAATCAAGCCCTGCACATCGGGCTTAACTACAGTCCCGGCGTCGTCCACGATCCGCACGCTGACCCCGGGCATGGCATGGGAGGCGCATCCGGGCTTGAACGTGGTGTCGCCGGGTCGGGGCGAGAGGATCGTGGCACCGGTTTCCGACTGCCACCACGTATCAACCATGGGCAAGGTTCCCCCGCCGAGTTGGTCACGAAGCCAGCTCCAAGCTTGCGGATTGACGGCCTCGCCAACTGTTCCCAGGAGCCGAAGCGACGAGAGATCGTGGTGGGCGGGTACGCCGTCCGGGAACCAGCCCATGAGTGAGCGAACCAGGGTTGGTGCCGTGTAATAGCTTGTCACCCCGTAGCGCTCGATGATCTCGAAGTGGCGGCCCGGGTGCGGGGTGTTGGGGGTGCCCTCGAAGATCACCTGGCTGACGCCGTTGGAAAGCGGGCCATAGATCTCGTAGGTATGTGCCGTAACCCACGCCAGGTCAGCCGTGCACCAATGCACATCAGCATCGCGCAGCGTCGGATCAGGATTGCTGAACAGCAGCTCGTGGCTGGAGGAAGCCTGAGTCAGGTAACCGCCGGTTGTGTGGACAAGTCCCTTCGGCTGGCCCGTGGTTCCGGAGGTGTACATGATAAACAGCGGAGTCTCGGCGTCGAAGTACTCTGCAGTGTGCTCGGTACTTGCACCGCCGACGGCGTCGTGCCACCAGATGTCACGACCTTCGGTCCAGTCGATCTCTGAACCAGTACGGCGGACCACCAAAACGTGCTCAATCGAGTTCTCTCCGGACACAGCCACATCCGCATTGGCCTTGACCGGCACGGCTTTGCCCCGGCGAAACTGGCCGTCGGTGGTCACTAGGAGTTTGGCGCCCGTATCCTCGACACGGAACTGCAAAGCCTCGGCAGAGAAGCCGCCAAAGACTAATGAGTGAATGGCTCCAATGCGGGCCACGGCCAGCGTGATGATGATGGTTTCGGCAATGACGGGCAAATAGATGACCACGCGGTCGCCCTTGCCAATCCCCAAGGCAAGAAGCGCGTTTGCCGCCCGGCAGACCTCATCCTGCAATTCCCGATACGTAATGGCCCGGCGGTCCCCCGGTTCGCCCTCGCAGAACAGTGCAACTTTTTCACCGCGCCCGGCCGTGACATGACGGTCAACGCAGTTAACTGCGGCATTGATTTTTCCGCCGGCGAACCATTCGATCGCGGGGACGCGAAGTTCGCTACTGGCGGGATCAAAAGCCGGCACGAATGTGTGATCCGTGTGCCAGGGCTGTGCCCAATCAAGCCGGTGGGCTTGATCGACCCAGAAGTTCACGCGGGCGGAATCATCCGCCGACCGGTGGTCGGCAGTTGATCGCGGTGCGGCTGAATCGGGGGCAAGGGTGGTGCTACTCATGAAAACTCCATCAATCCTGGCGGTCGCACCCTAGTGCATGAGCGGGAGCGAGGGGCCTCCGCCAACAACTGGATACCGCGGCCTCAGTGCTCCAGGTCTCTTGGCCGCTAGAAATATTTCTTCATAACTAGACCTCATAACCTCATCCACCACCAAATTTTATGGTCACAAATGGTCACTATCCGGAACAAATGCTGTAGGAGGCCACACTTCGTAACCGGAAATCGTCCATTAGTTCGGGCAGTGGTAATTTTTCATTCATGACAGCAGCCGCTGCACAGGCCAACTCTGGCCGCAATGAAGGAGTCACCATGTCGCAATCAACCGCCATCGCCGAGTCAAGTTCCTCTGCGCATCACGGCTTCGCCGACATGCTCAGCGCCGACGACTTCAAGTCTGCTTTCCGCAATCATCCGGCCGGCGTTGCCGTGATCACCGCCGACATCGGCGAAGGTCCCGTAGGGCTGACCGCCACATCCGTCATTTCCGTCTCGGCCAACCCGCCACTGGTGGTCTTCTCGCTGTCCTCAGCGTCTTCCTCAACACCGACGGTCAAGCGGGCGGAAACGGTGGTCATCCACCTCCTTGGCGCAGACCAGATCGGCTTGGCAAAGAACTTTGCCACCAGCGGGATCGACCGCTTCGAAGACACCACAATCTGGTCCCGCCTCATCACGGGGGAACCGTACCTGCCGACGTCGAACGCCTGGATGCGCGGCCGGATTGTCAATCAGATGGATGCTGGCGACTCAACCGTTGTTGCGGTACAGATCCTGCAGGTTGACCTTCCCGGCGAGCAGGGCCGTACGGCCCAGGCGTCGCGCCCGCTGGTCTACCACAACCGGACCTGGCATTCCCTGAGTGAAACCTCGGTGGTTGGCTAGCGTTGCCACAGATCAACCATGCTCAGTATGTTCCAGCTCACCCATGGTTCATGGAATCTTCGAGGGCCACATGCCGTTAGTAATAGTTGAAGCTTGAAATTTCTTGGATGAGTGCATGATGCGCTCATTCGCATTCCTTCAACAACGGGAGATCTCCTTATGACTACTGTCCTCACACTTGTAGGTTCTTTGCGTAACGGTTCCACCAATCGTCAGTTGGCGGAGGCCACGGTCTTGAACGCCCCCGACGGCGTCACCGTCAACGTTTTCTCCGGGTTGGAGAACATCCCGTTCTACAACGAGGACACCGACGTTGAAGGCCAGGTTCCCCAAGCAGCACGCGAACTGCGTGCCGCCGCCGCCGAATCCGACGCGCTGCTGCTGGTCTCCCCCGAATACAACGGCACCATGCCTGCGGTCTTGAAGAACGCCATTGACTGGCTGTCCCGTCCCTTCGGCAACAGTGTTGCCAAGGACATGCCGGCTGTTGTCATCGGCACCGCATTTGGCCAGTTCGGCGGCGTCTGGGCCCAGGATGAGGCCCGCAAGGCTCTCAGCATTGCTGGCGCCAACGTCCTCGATGACATCAAGCTGTCCATCCCCAACTCGGTAGTGCGGTTCGCCGAACTTCACCCGAAGGACGACGCCGAAGTGGCTGGCCAGGTTGCCGCCGTGCTTGAAGGCATTCGCGCCGTAGCTGCAAAGAACTAGTCGCTCGTAGCGATCAATGCTGTGCCCCGACCCTAACGGGTGGGGGCACAGCGCCTTTAATGTCGCTTTCACCTCGTGGCATGATGGACGGGCAAGCCGGCACAGCACGGCACGGACGGGAAGTGGAGTTGGAATCGTGGTTACAAACGTCGACGTAGTTGTCATTGGTGGCGGCGCCATGGGTTCCGCGGCCGCCTTGAGCGTTGCTCGCCGAGGGAAGTCCGTGGTGTTGTTGGAACGTTTCGCTGCAGGCCACAGCATGGGTGCTTCTCACGGCGCCACGAGAAACTTCAACATTGCCTATCAACGGCCGGAGTATCTGCGCCTTGTCAGCGAGGCGCGTGCACTCTGGGATGATCTTGCGCTTGAGACTGGCGTGCAATTGTTGGATTTGGTGGGCCTGGTCAACCACGGTCATTTGGACGTCCTTAAGGCAATTCATCATTCTCACCAAGGATTTGGCATCAAAAGTTCCTTCATGGGACCTCAGGAAGCCATGGATCGCTGGCAGGGTATGCGCTTTCGCTCAGATGTCCTCTTCGTTCCCGAGTCGGGACGTGTACGGGCGGCGGATGCTCTCATGGCGTTGCGTCAGGCGGCCGAGTCCAAGGGTGCACAGTTCCTCTACGAAACGCCCGTCCGGGATCTGGCCGTTCTGGGTGATGATCTCGTGTCTGTATCCACAGACTCCACCGAATACCGGGCCACGCGCGTTATTGTGACGGCGGGAGCGTGGACACGGAAGCTGCTCCAAGGAATAGTGGAGCTCCCCCGGCTTGTGGTGACCCAGGAGCAACCAGCCCATTTCCAACCCGTCGGCTCAACGTTTGACTGGCCGAGCTTCAACCACAATCCTGACCCCGGCGCTGGCGATGACGACTACTGGTACAGCCCCACGTATGGGATGTTGACCCCTGGCGAAGGTATCAAGATTGGGTGGCACGGAGTGGGACCCGTGGTTGATCCCGACGAGCGGAGCTTCACGGCCGACGTCGCCCAGATGGAGGCCCTGCGCCGCTATGTGAGCGATTGGTTCCCGGGCCTGGACGCGGATTCCTTCGAGCCCATCAGTTGCACCTATACGTCCACGGATACCGGTAACTTTATTCTGGACAAATTCGGGCCCATCGTGCTCGGCGCGGGCTTCTCCGGGCACGGCTTCAAATTCACTCCGGCCATTGGACGGATTTTGGCTGATCTCGCCGACGGCATTGAGTCCCCGGAAATTTTTCGAGCTCCCGGCTCGCGGTAAGTGCCTTAACCGCGGTGGGGGTACCGGGCATTGCGCGTGCGCCGGCACCCCACCTTCCTGGATTCCTAGTTCTTGGCCACTTCCAGTTCCACAACCGCCCAGGACAGTGCAGGGAGCGTGAGTCGCAGCTCGTCGCCGGAGGCCTTGACGCCGGCCAGCGGTGCCATGCCAATCTGATCCTGCGCATCCACGGTGTTCTTAGTGAAGCGGTCCTGCCCCTCGGGAGCAGCCAGCACCTCTGCCCGGACTACCCGGCCTGCATCGAAGCCACGCAGTGCCACCTCGACGTCGGCCGCCTCATCGAGCCCCCTGTTGGCGAAGAACAGTGCCATGCGGCCGTTTTCTTCATCCCACGTTGCGCTGACATCCACCAGGTCTGCATCACCGAACTTGGCCGTTTCAACCTTGTCGGAGTCCACCTGGGTTCGCAGGATCTGGCCCTTGGCCAGCTCTGCCATCCGGGAGAACGGGTAGAAAATGCTCTGACGCCAGGCTGCCCCGTTCGGCTCGGCCAGAATCGGGGCGATCACGTTGACCAGCTGGGCCTGGTTGGCGATCTTGACCCGGTCTCCATGACGGAGCAGTGAGTTCAGGAGCGTGCCCACCACGACGGCGTCGGTGACGTTGTATTTGTCTTCGATCACACGCGGGTGTTCGCGCCAGCCCGAGGCGTTGACGCGGTGGGGCTGGTCTTCTGTGTCCAACCCGCTCTGGTACCAGACGTTCCATTCGTCGAAGGACAGGTTGATCTTCTTCTTGTGCTTACCCTTGGCTCCGACCGAATCCGCGGTGGCCACCACTGATTCGATGAAGTAGTCCATGTCAACAGCGCTGGCAAGGAAACTGGCCGCATCGCCGTCGTGCTCCTGGTAGTAAGCATGCAGCGAGACATAATCCACCTCCTCGTAAGCGTGCGTCAGGACCGTCTGCTCCCATTCACCGAAGGTGGGCATGGCCGAGCTGGAACTGCCGCAGGCCACCAATTCAATGGTTGGGTCAACCAGGCGCATGGCCTTGCCGGCCTCCTGTGCCAGCCGGCCATACTCCTGCGCCGTTTTGTGGCCGATCTGCCAAGGGCCATCCATCTCATTTCCCAGGCACCAGAGTTTGATGTCGAAGGGATCCTTGTGACCGTTCTTGGCACGCAGATCAGAAAGGTATGTGCCGCCGGGGTGGTTGGCGTACTCCACGATCTCACGGGCAGCATCCACCCCCCGGGTGCCCAAGTTGATGGCCTCCATAATCTCGGTCCCGGCCTTGCGGGACCAATCTACAAACTCGTGCAGACCAAAAGCGTTCGTTTCCAGCGTGTGCCACGCACCATCGAGTCGGCGCGGGCGGTTGGCCACGGGGCCAATCCCGTCTTCCCAGTTGTAGCCCGAGACAAAGTTGCCGCCTGGGTAGCGGATCACCGTGGCGCCGAGCTCCTTGGTGAGGGCTAGGACGTCCTTGCGGAAGCCTTGCTCGTCGGCTTCGGCATGGCCTGGTTCGTAGATGCCGGTGTAAACACACCGGCCCATGTGCTCGACGAATGAACCAAAGAGGCGGTGCGGTACTTCTGAGATGGTGAAATCGCGGTCAATACTGATCCGTGCACGGGACATGATGCTGTTCTCCTGTTGTGTTTTCGTTGTTGACGTGAAGGAAAAATTAGGTTCCGGCCAGGCCGGTGGTGGAAATGCCCTTGATGATTTGGCGTTGGAAGAAGAGGAACACCACAATCAATGGCAACGCCGCCAACAGGGCCGATGCCATGTTCTGGGCGTATTGGATGCCATAGGCGCTCTTGATGGTTTGCAGGCCAACCGGAAGGGTCAGCATGGAACTTTCATTGGTGACGATGAAGGGCCAGAGAAAGTTGTTCCAGGCGCCGATGAAAACGAAGATGGCAACCGCGGCAAGAATGGGCCGTGAGAGCGGAAGCACCACCTGCCAGAAAATCCGAATCCGGCCGGCGCCATCCACGAGCGCCGCATCTTCAAGTTCGCGCGGGATCTGGTCAAAGAACTTCTTGAGCACAAACACCATGGCCGGGGCAATGACTTGCGGCAGGATGATGCCCCAGTACGTGTCAATCATGTGAAATGAGACCATCTGGTAAAACAACGGAATGATCAGCACCGGCGGCGGCACAATGAGTGATGCCACGATGATTGTCATCATGACCTTCCGGCCCTTGAAGTCAATCCTGGACAGCGCATAGGCGGCCAGCGTAGAGATGGCCAAGGTGATGATGGTGATGGCTGCCGCGGTGAAAAGCGAGTTCACCGTCCACTGGGGAATGTTTCCCTGTTGCAGAACCTTGGCGAACGCATCGAAGGTGAACCCGGATTTGGGCACCAGGGTAATGGGCGATGCCGCCGCCTCGGTCTCGCTCTTGAGCGCCGTGATGGTGGCCCATGCGAAGGGAACCAGCCAGGTGACGGCCAGGACCGCCACGATGACGGTGGCGAGAATTCGGCTCGGCTTGATGCGCTTCCTGCGTCGCTTGATGATCGTTGGACGCGCACCAGCGGCGCTTTCATGGGTTGGTGTGAGTGTCGAGGCAGTCATGGCTTATGCGCTCCTCTTACGAGTGACAAAGAACTGTGAAATCGAGACGATGACAATGATGGCGAAGAAGATGTAGGAGATGGCTGCCGAATATCCCAAGCGATACCCCGTGAAGCCGGACTCGAAGATGTACTGCACAACGGTTCGGGTGGATCCCGCCGGACCTCCGGCCGTCATCTGATACACCTGATCGAAAATCTTCAACGAGGCCAGCACCTGCAGGATGACGATCATGAGCGTTGTGGCCTTGATCTGCGGCAAGGTGATGGAGAAGAACTGCCGCCATCCGCCGGCGCCGTCCAGCTGGGCCGCCTCAAAGTGAGCCTGGGGAATGTTTCCAATGGCGGCCAGGTACAGGAGGAAGTTGAAACCAACCGTCCACCAGAGGGTGGCAATGACTATCGACCACATGGCTACATCCGGATTGTTGAGCCAGTCAATCGGGGCAATGCCGATTTTCGCGAGGAGCTCATTGATCAGGCCCAGCTGTGGGTTGTACATCCACACGAAGAACAATGAAACAACTGTGGATGCCAGCAGGTACGGCGCAAAGAAGGACAGCCGCCACAACCACTGCGCCGGCAACCCCATGTTGACCAAGGCCGCCATCGCCAGGGCTACAAGGACAAGTGGCACAGTGCTGATGAGGGTGAAGTAGAACGTGTTGCCCATGGAATGCCACATGTCGGCATCACCAAGGGCCTCGATGTAGTTGGCGAAACCAACGAATTCGCTATTGGCACCCGTGAGTGATTTTCCGGTGAAACTCATGTAGAGCCCGTAAATCAAGGGCCAGACGAGGAAGACCCCAAAGAACACCAGAAATGGCGCCATGAAGGACCATCCATGTCTGCGGTCCCGCCGCAACTTGATGGCGTGATTGTTCTCCGGTGCTCGTACCGCGGGTATATCTGACGTGCTCGAAACGGTGGACGTACTCATTGCTTTGGCTCCCTTGCCGCAAAAATGACTCTCCCAAAGATGACTTGCGATGCCTATGAAGTGTTTTGGCCGGCTCTAGACCGGGTTGGGCTTGGACAACAAGGTGTCCAGCCGTCGAATGAATGAGTCCCAGCCATCCTTGGCCTTGGTTCGGCCAAGGAAAACATTCTGGACGTTCTCGGCGAAGAAGGACTGGAAGTCTGATCCGGAACCGGTGAACCAGGCCCGAGGATCGTAGTTGATGATGTCCGCCGCACCTGAATAGTGCGATTGCGGAAGCAGTTCCGCATACTCGGTCGACTGCACCACCGGCTGGTAGGCCGGGATGTGGCCGGCCTGGGCCCAACTGAATGAGCCCTTCAAGATGTCCGCAACGAATGAGTAGACAAGTTCGCGCTTCCGAGAATCCAGGTTCAATTGATGCGGCAGCACAAAAGAATGCGAGTCGGCGTAGGCCGCCGGTGTACCAAACAAGGTGGGAATGGGCATGGCATCAAAGGGGACCTTGGCGGTCTGCATGGTGGGCAGCTCCCAGACCCCACTCATGAACATGCCCGAGTCCTGGGCGGCAAACTCTGCAATGGCCGTTCCGCCGTCACCGCTGGGCGTTGCAATGGTGTCATCCAGAAGCGAATGGATGTATTCGAGTACATCAACCGCCACGTCCCGATCAACCACGGCTTTTTGACCTTGGACAAGTTCCATGGGTGCCGCATGCTGCTTATACAGCGTGTAAAACAAACGCCACATCTGCGCCCCGTCGCCCAAATAGCCGTAGGAGAGGCCGTGCTTGCCAGTAACCTTGGCCATCTCTACGGCCATTTCCTTGAAGCCCTCGGGGGTGTACGTGGATTCCAGCTGGCCATTTGCGCCGAGCAGTCCTGCCTTCCCCGCCACCTCGGTGTTGTACATGAGAATAAACGGGTGTGAATCGAGGGCGATGGAGAACAATTTCCCATCCTGCAGACTGTTTTCCCAGATTCGCGGCGCAAAGTCCTGCTCGGACACACCCTTGCTGGCCAGTAGATCCAGATCCCACGAGTCCAGAAGCCCGCCTGGGGCGTAGCCGGCAACGCGAGAGGCGTGCATGACAGCCACTTCCGGCGGCCTGCCTCCAGCCGACGCCATGGCCAGCTTCGTGTAGTACGGGGGTCCCCAGGCCAAGACGGTTGGATTGACATGAAATTCCTGCTGCGACGCGTTGGCCGCATCAATCATGGCCTGCATTTTGATGCCATCCCCGCCCGAGAGCAGGTGCCAGAAACGCAGTTGCTCTTTCTGCGCTGCATTGGCGGAACCGCCACAGGCGGAGAGCAAACCGCCCACGCCGATGGCCGAAAGGGCCAGTCCCCCACCGCGCAGCAATTGCCGGCGGGAGAAGTTATTGACTTGATTCATCGCTCACTCCTTTGGATGCGATTGCACTTCAAGATCTGGTCATTGCCTTGTATCTTCCGAGACTCTCGGAAGTGGAAACACACCAGTGATTGTGATCTGCTCCACAGATTACATCGTTGTAATGCGTGGCACAAGTATTTTTGTGAGCGTGAACAATATTTCTTTTACGACGGCGTTTGGGTCAGGGGTGCTGGGGCCCGAGGGCTGCAATGGCCCTCAAATTCCTACCCGGTGGCGCCACAATGGAGCGGGCCGGCCCTGCATTCGACGCGATTGTGACCCTCGTTGGGAGCGGCCCCGAACGCGTGGCTTCGAAAGTTAGCGGACTTCCGTGCTGGCGCGGGACACAAGGCGATAAGGCAGGGTGACCTCCACGGGTTCACGTCGGCTATCGGCCATGCGCCCGGTCAGAAGCCGCAAGACCTCCTCTGCGAGGACTCGCTTATCAAAGGAAATTGTTGTCAGCGCCGGCACGGCGAACTTGCCGTGGTCAATGTCATCGAAACCGGAAACGAGGACATCCTGGGGCACTCGATGCCCAGCCCCAGCCAAGACGCTAAGGGCCCCGATGGCTAGCGAATCGGTAAAGCAGAAAATGGCCTCGGGCAGGTCGTGGCTGCCAAGAAAAATCCGCAGGGCTCGAGCACTACCGCCTGGCGTCCATTCATCGCATGGAATTTCAAGAAGAGGGTCATGTTCAATGCCCAGCTCGGTCAGTGCCTGACGATATCCGCGTGTACGGATGACAGCCGTGTCCGTGCGCCGCCTCTCAGTGCCGCCCAGAATCGCTATGCGCTTCCTGCCGCCGGCCGCAAGTGCCAGCGTCATCTCACGGGCAGCATTGAAGTTGTCGACACCCACATGATCCACGCGTTGTTGGACAACTTCGCCGATCATCACCATAGGGGGCAGGTTGCCGCCCACTCGGATGGCACTCTCGTCCAGGGCCACCGGATTGAGAATGAGCCCGTCGATGAGGTTCGCCCGGGCCTTTGAGACGAGGTCAAATTCGCGCTGCGAATCGTGCCCGGTCTCCTCAAGCTGAACACTCCACCCTTGCTCATGTGCCACTTCCACGATGTGGTGGGCCACTTCGGCAGAGTACGGCGTTCCCAGGTCAGGGAGCGCCAAGGCTATGACGCCTGAGCGTCCGTTACGCAGGCCCCGCGCGGAGAGATTTGGGATGTAGTCAAGCTCCGCAATGGCCGCTTCAACTTTTGCCTTGGTTGCTTCACTAACAGGCACCAAGCCGTTGACCACGTTGGAGACAGTTTTTGGAGACACTCCCGCACGTGCGGCAACATCTTTGACGGTGGCCCGCATCGATCCCCTTTTCGTCAATGCCTCGGCCCTGCGCCAATGACACCATCACACTACCGGGCGCATGCCGCATTCCAACGACACGCGTCACGACGTCGAACGCGATCCATCTGCCTCTAACTTTTACGCGGAGGCGCCGTCGAGTCTCTAATGACCAACTCTGTGGCGAGTTCCATGTGAGCCGAATCCAGTTCCTCGCCCTTGACCAGGCGAAGCACCGCCCGCAAGGCTGCCCTTCCCATTTCCTGAAGTGGCTGCGCTACCGACGTCAGCCGCGGCAGGGTCTGTTCGGTCAGGGGTGTGCCGTCGAATCCCACCAGGCTCAAGTCGTCAGGTACCCGGAGGCCACGTTTTCTGGCTTCCTCCAAGACACCGAGAGCCGTGCCATCGGAGCCAGCAAAAATCGCCGTCGGCGGTTCGTCCAACGCAAGCAGTTGCTTCGTTCCCGCGACGCCAAAGCGAGCATTGAACTCCCCTGCCAAAATGTATTCTGGTCGCGAGGAAATCCCATGGCTCATGAGGGCGGCCAAGTAGCCATGGAGCCTTGCGACACTGCACTCGGCGGCGTTGGGGCCACCCAGGAACGCGATGCGCTCGTGCCCCAAGCCAATCAAGTGTTCAGTCGCTTCCTTGCCTCCGGCCCAATTGGTGGCACCAACGCTCGAAAAACCCTGCCGTGGCGGGTTTAAGGGGTCAATCACCACCACTGGAATGTTGCGTTGTTGAAAAGATCCGAGTTGGTGGCTGGTGAGTTCGGAGGTGACAAGAATTAATCCCTTGCGCCCCGATTCCACCATGCGCTGAGCCCATTCCTCGTGGTTGGCCCGGTGCAGCTTGGCTGGCGTCACATTGCCAACCACCACATCAACATCTTCGATGGCGGCACAGTCAAGGATTCCGGTGAGCAGCTCCATGGAGTATTGCGTATTGGTGCCGTCTATGACGAGGTCAACCATGACCGGGCCCACCGACCTGGCCCGACGCTGCATTGGAGACTCGTAGCCCAGTTCCGACAGTGCAGCCTGGACTCGCAAGCGGGTGGCCTCGGCGACATCGTCGCGTCCATTGATCACCTTGGACACAGTAGGCGCCGAAACGCCCGCCAGGGCGGCAACAGTTGCCAGGACTGGCTTGACCTTCAAGCTCGGTTGATTCATGCCAAATCCAGCCTTTCCGAAATGTTTCAGTCATCGAAGTCTGCAACATTGGCAGTGGTTGCGTCAAATGTAAAGGATGAAGGGTTGACATGTGACGCCAATCACCACTATGTTCAATCCAGTCATAGAATTAGTTGCGAAATATTTCGAAGACCTTATTCTTTTTATTCGTCATCCGCATTCAACGCAGCCACGTATTGGCTCTTTTCAATGGAGATAAGAATGGAACACAACACCACTTCCCGCCGGTCGTTTCTCACGCTTGCCGGTCTGGCCCCCCTGGCCGTCTGGGGCCTCAGCGCTTGTGGCACCTCGGGCCCGGGTGGCAGCTCCGGGTCCGGCGCATCCATGTGGTCTGTCAGCGGCGACCCCAACGAGACCATTCGCAAGAATTCGGTGGACGCCTTTGGGAAGGCCAACTCAGGAAATGAAATAGCTGTCACGTTCTTTCAGAACGACGCTTACAAGACCAAGATCAAGACGGCGATAGGTGCCGACCAGTCGCCCACAATCATCTACGGATGGGGCGGCGGCGTCTTGAAGTCCTACGCGGAGGCCGCCCAGGTGGAAGACCTCACCGACTGGTTTGCCGCCAACCCCAAAGTCAAGGACAGGCTCTTCCCGTCGTCCTTCGGTGCAGCGACGGTCAATGGCAAGATTTACGCCATTCCCGCCACGACGGTCCAACCGATCGTCTTCTACTACAACAAGGAGCTCTTCACCAAGGCCGGCGCCCAGCCGCCCAAGACCTGGGATGAGCTCATCGCCCTGGCAAAGACTTTTAACGATCGGGGGATCGCACCCATTTCCTTGGCCGGGCAGTCCCGCTGGACATCCATGATGTGGCTTGAATACATGTTCGACCGCGTGGGAGGGCCCGAGGTCTTCGCCGACATCTTCAACAACAAGGCCGACGCATGGTCAAACGCCGCAGCCCTTGAGGCGCTGACGAAAATTCAGGAACTCGTCAACGCCAACGGCTTCATCAAGGGCTTCTCCTCAATCACCGCCGACTCCAATGCCGACCAGGCCCTGCTATACACGGGCAAGGCTGCCATGATGCTCCATGGTGCCTGGACCTACGGAGGCATGAAGAACGACGGCGGCGATTTCGTTTCCGGCGGAAAGCTGGGGTGGGTTGACTTCCCCGCCGTGGACGGCGGCAAGGGAGACCCGAAGAACGTGGTGGGCAATCCCTCCAACTACCTCTCCATCTCATCCAAGGCAAGCGACACCGCCAAGGAATCGGCGAAGAAGTTCCTTGCTGAAGGGCTTCTGGCCGACGACGAAGTGCAGGCGTACATTGCCTCGGGATCCGTGCCCGTGGTCAACGGGCTGGAGGCGAAGTTCGATGCTTCCGATGACAAGGACTTCCTCAGCTACGTCTATACGATCAGCAAGGACGCGCCCAGTTTCCAGCAGTCCTGGGACCAAGCCTTGAGCCCCACGGCCGCTGAGGCCTTGCTGAACAACATTGACCAATTGTTCGTCGGCTCCATCACGCCCGAGAAGTTTGCGGCAAACATGAATGCGACGATCGGCAAATGAGCGCGAACAACCTCACAGCGACGGCGGCGCCACCCCGGCGGCAAAGCAAGGAGGCAGATGTTTCCAAGGGACGCACCGGCCAGCTCGCCTGGCTGGCCGTTCCGGCCTTGATCTTCTTCGTCGTCTTTGCCATCATCCCCCTGGCCGGCGTACTGGTGCTCAGCTTTACGCATTGGGATGGCATCGGAGCCATCAAGGCTGCCGGAATGGCCAACTGGTTGGAGGTATTCGCCGACCCTGGCATGTACCACGCGCTGTGGCTGACCTTTGTGGTCATGATCCTTTCGTGGCTGATCCAGACTCCCATCAGTCTCCTCCTGGGGACCTTCACAGCTGGCAGCCAAAAGTACCGGGCCGTCTTGGCGGTGCTGTATTTCTTGCCTCTCCTGCTCTCCTCCGCCGCTATCGCCATCGCCTACAAGGCGCTTCTGGATCCCAACTTCGGCCTGGCCGCGGGCCTGCACCTACCGTTCCTCGCGCAGGACTGGCTGGGCAACCCGAACCTGGCTCTCGGGGTCGTAATCTTTGTCATCGCCTGGCAGTTTGTGCCCTTCCATACCCTCATCTATCAGGGCGGGGTTCGCCAGATACCCCGCTCCATCTATGAAGCGGCTGAGATTGACGGTGCGGGACGGATCAAGCAGTTCTTTTTCATCACGGTGCCCCAGCTGAAATACACCATCATCACCTCCTCTACGCTCATGACGGTTGGGGCATTGACGTACTTCGACCTGATCTTTGTGCTCACCTCGGGCGGACCAGGCAATGCCACCCGAATTTTGCCCCTTGACATGTACTTGACCGGATTCCGGGCCAACCTGATGGGCCCGGCCAGCGTTGTGGCCGTCATACTTGTGGTGATTGGGCTCGTCATGGCCTTGTTCCTGCAGCGATTGGGTGGCAAGGACCGCACCGGAAGCCAACTGGAAGGCATGTGAGATGAGCACCACCTTGACTCGATCCGCTATGAAACCATGGGAACAGCAGATGCAAAAGCCGCGACAAAAGTATCTCCGCCGGGGCAGGTTCAACCTCGCGGGCGGGGCGTCCGGCTGGCTGTGGCTGGCCATCATCATCATTCCGATCTACTACATTGTCATCACGAGCCTGAAAACCCAGGCCGGCTATTTTAGCCAAAATCCCCTGGCCATTCCGGCCGAGCCCACGCTTGAAAACTACAAGATGGTGCTTGAGGCAGACTTCACCCGCTATTTCCTCAACAGCGTCATCATCACCGTGGGTGCGGTGATCCCCACGCTCGTGGTGGCCTTCATGGCCTCTTTTGCGATTGTTCGCGGGAACGGCAAGTTCCTCAAGGGCGTCAATGCGCTTTTCCTCATGGGTCTGGCCATTCCCCTGCAGGCGACCATCATCCCGGTCTACCTCATGATCATCAAGATGAATTTGTACGACAGCCTCTTAGCCATCATCCTGCCCTCGGTGGCCTTCGCCATTCCCCTCAGCGTGTTGATCATGTGCAACTTCATCCGGGACGTGCCCAACGAACTATTCGAGTCCATGCGACTGGACGGCTGCAGCGAATGGCAAACCATGTGGCGCCTGGCGCTGCCACTCACCAAACCGGCCATCGTCACCGTGGGCATCTACAACGGCCTGGGCGTGTGGAATGGCTTCCTGCTGCCGTTGATCCTGACCCAGAGCCCGGAACTTCGGGTTCTGCCGCTGGGGCTGTGGACTTTCCAAGGCGAGTTCAGCGTCAACATTCCAGCCGTCCTGGCCTCGGTTGTCTTGAGCACGCTTCCGGTCCTGGTTCTCTACATCGTAGGCCGCCGCCAACTGCTCAGCGGCCTAACCGCAGGCTTCAGCAAATAATCCTCGAAAGGACCCTAATAATATGACGAAGGACAAAGCTGCCCTGCGTGTGGGCATGGCCGGCTACGCGTTCATGGGTGCCGCCCACTCCCATGCGTGGCGCAGTGCGCACCGCTTCTTTGACCTGCCACTGATCCCGGAACTGACGGCGATCGCCGGACGGAACCAATCCGCCGTCGAACATGCCGCAACGCAGATGGGCTGGGCCTCCACGGAGACCGACTGGCGGGCCCTGATCGAACGTGACGACATCGACCTGATCGACATCTGTACCCCCGGAAACACCCACGCGGAAATCGCCATCGCCGCGCTCAAGGCCGGCAAGCATGTCCTGTGCGAAAAACCGCTCGCCAACAGCGTGGCAGAGGCGCAGGAGATGACTGCCGTTGCCGCGGAGGCTGCAAGGAACGGTGTCTTTGCCATGTGCGGGTACTCGTACCGGCGCACCCCGGCCCTGGCGCTCATGAAACGCATGGTTGCAGAGGGCAAGGTGGGGGCCATCCGCCACGTTCGCGCCCAGTACCTTCAGGACTGGCTCTCCGATGAGAACGCACCACTCACGTGGCGCATGGACAAAGCAAAATCCGGCTCCGGAGCCCTGGGTGATATCGGCGCCCACAGTATCGACGCCGCCCAGTTCGTCACTGGCCAACGCATCACCGGCGTCTCGGCCATTATGGAAACGTTCACCACCCAACGCCCCACCGGCGGCGACTACGTTGGACTCGGCGGCAACGGCACGGTTGATGAGAACACCGAGATGGGTCCCGTCACGGTGGATGACGCCGTCATCTTCAGCGCCAGGTTCGACGCCGGACCCATCGGGGTGTTCGAGGCCACCCGCGCGGCATTGGGCAGAAAGAACGCAATGCGGTTGGAGATTAACGGCACTCTGGGCTCGCTGGCCTTCGACTTCGAGGACATGAACTTCCTGCAGTACTACGACGAGCGCGACGCGGCTGGAGAGCGTGGCTTCCATCGCATCATGGTCACCGAACCCGAGCACCCTTATGTGGGCAACTGGTGGCCAACAGGTCACGGACTCGGCTACGAACACGGCTTCACCCACCAAGTAGTGGAGCTCGTGACCGCGCTCGGCAACAAAACCCAGCCCACGCCGTCGTTCGCCGAGGCACTCGGCGTTCAACGGGTCCTGGCCGCGGTCGAGGAAAGCGCAACCAACAACAGCCACTGGACCACCACCAATATTGAGGAAACGCCATGACAACCTTGAAGAACGCACTCGTTGTGCGCGGCGGCTGGGACGGACACCAGCCCGTCGAGACCACCGAATTATTCATTCCCTACCTCCGCGACAACGGCTTCGACGTTCGCGTCGAGGAGAACACAGCCGTCTACGCCGAGGCCGAATACATGGCCGCCGTGGATTTGATCGTGCAATGCAACACCATGACCACCATTGAGCCGGAAGAGTTCAAGGGCCTGCGCGCCGCAGTCGAGAACGGCACGGGACTTGCAGGTTGGCACGGTGGGATTGCCGATTCCTACCGCAACAACTCCGACTATCTGCACTTAATCGGCGGGCAATTTGCCTGCCACCCGGGCAAGCACGCGGACGAAGCCACGGGCGAACAATCAGACAACTACGTTCCTTACACGGTCAGCATGAACGCCGCGGCCGCCAACCATCCCATCACCGAAGGCATTGGCGACTTTGACCTTGTCACCGAACAGTACTGGGTCCTGGCCGACAGTTACATCGACGTCCTGGCAACAACCACCCAAAAGGTCAGGGAGTGGGATCCCTGGAATCGTGAGGTCACCTCCCCCGCGATCTGGACCCGCCAGTGGGGCAAGGGCCGAATCTTCGTCTCAACCCCGGGCCATCGCGTGGAAATTCTGGAAGATCCCAACGTAAAGACCATCATCGAAAGGGGCATGTTGTGGGCGAGCCGCTAAACATCTTGAATATTGGCATTGTGGGTTGTGGAAATATCATTGCCCAGTACCTGAGCACGCTGCCCTCACTAGGCACCCTTCGGCTCGTTGCCGTGGCTGACCTGGACGTGTCCCGTGCCGAGGCGGTGGCCGCTGATCTACCCGGCGTCCGTGCCTTGTCGGTGCAAGAACTCATGGACGACGACGAGGTGCAGCTGGTCTTGAACCTCACCATCCCGGCCGCCCACGCGCAGGTGGCGCTGCAAGCGATTGCGGCCGGCAAGCACGTGTACGGTGAAAAACCGCTGGCTGCCACGGCCGAAGAGGCTGCTGGAGTCCTCGCCGCCGCGGCGGTGGCCGGGCTCACTGTGGGGTGTGCTCCCGATACGGTTTTGGGCACGGGTACACAGACTGCCCGGCGTGCGATTGATGATGGTCTGATTGGCCGTCCAATCTCGGCGACGGCCACCATGATGTGCCCCGGACACGAGCGCTGGCATCCCAATCCGGACTTTTACTATGTTCCCGGCGGTGGCCCTTTGCTGGACATGGGTCCGTACTACGTATCCGCCCTGGTGACGTTGTTGGGACCGGTGAAGTCGGTTATTGGCGCCGCCAGCCACACACGGGACTCCCGCACCATCGGCTCCGGACCGCGGGCCGGCGAGGAGATTCCGGTCTCCACGGACACCCACGTCAGCGGTGTGCTGATTCATGAGTCCGGCACGCTGTCCACTTTGGTCATGAGCTTTGATGCTGTGGCCACGCAGGCCGCCAACATCGAGATCCACGGGGAAAGCGGATCGCTCATCGTTCCGGACCCAAACAGGTTCGAGGGCGACGTGAAACTGCGCCGCCTCGGGGGTGACGCGTGGGAGACCCTGCCGGTTTCGGCCGGCTACGTGGACGGCGCCCGTGGGATTGGGCTGCACGATCTTGCCGCGACCGCACCAGGGCAAGAGCCGCGCGCCGGGGGCGCACTCGCCTTCCACGCACTGGAGATTATGGAGTCAGTCTTGGAATCGGCCCACACGGGTCAACGCGTGGAGGTAGCCAGCACGTGCCTGCGCCCCGACATTGTCCCGCTAACGCGCCTAGGTCATCTCGAATCCCTCGCCGGATCCGTCTAGCAGCAAACAACTAGAGGCCATCTTCGCAGTGCGTTGACTGAACGCACTGCGAAGGTGGCCTTTAGTGTGCTGCCTGCACGGACTCTTGAGCCAGTGCAGGCCACACTTCTTAGTCGGCTTTTAGTCGGCGAAAACAGCGCGTTCAAGGAATTTATTGCCGAACTTCCCTTGTGGATCCGCCTGGCGAACCAGTGCCTTGAAATCTTCAAACCTTGGGTACAGAGGGGCAATGGCGGCGGCATCAAGAGTGAAGACTTTGCCCCAGTGCGGCCTTGCCCCGAAAGGTGCCAATGCTTCTTCGACCAACGGCAGCACGTCCTCCACGGCAGTCTGATCCAGCCGCCAGGTGAAGTGCAGACCAATGCCGTCACGGCCGTAGTTTCCGCTGAGCCACAAGTCATCTGCCGCAATGGTGCGAATCTCTGCCACCAACAGCAAAGGTGTGATGACGCTCGTGAGCTGCCGCATTGCGTTGATGGCCGCCACCGCGTGCTCCCGTGGAACCAGATACTCGCTCTGAATCTCGTCCCCATTGCTGGGCAGGTAATCCATGCGGAAGTGAGAGAGCCGGTCAGAGGCGTTTCCGGCCAAGCCCAGCTGCGGAGTGCAGTTCACAGCCGATACATTGGGCAGCGGGTGGCGTTCAGTCGTAGCTGCCCTGCCACCAAAGAGCTCTTCCGGGAAGTTCTTCGTGAGTCCGTCGCCCTGACGTTGCTTGAACCAAGCTTGTCCCACGGTGTCACCGCTCCAGTCCGTGAAAAGGCTGACCGAATACGCCGTGGAGGTGATGGTGTCCAAGTTGGCCAGAACAGTGTCCCAGGGAAGAGACGAGTACACGTGCTGAGCGACCATGAAACTCGTTTCGATCCGCAACGTTACCTCGGTGAGAATGCCAAACGCACCCAGCCCCACAACATAAGCGGCGAAATCGGGCGTGTCTTCACGGCTCACAGTGACGAGCTCGCCACGTGCATCGACGAAAGTCATTCCCACGACGGATGTGGCGAGATTTCCGTTTCCGTCCCCCGAACCGTGCGTCCCGGTCGCGATGGCGCCGGCAATGGAAATATGCGGCAGTGAGGCCAGATTATGCAGCGCAAAGCCGTGCTTCGAAAGTTCTGTGGCGAGCACCCCATACGTGGTTCCTGCGCTGACACTTACCGTGAGGTTTTCGGCGTCGAGGGTAATATTCGGTGCCAGATTCGCTAGGCTGACCAGGACACCTTCGGAATCTGCCAGCGGATTGAAGGAATGGCGTGAACCCAGTGCCCGAATCTTTGGGGCCGCGGCCACCAAGGCCTGAAGATCTTCAACAGACTCCGGCCGGTGAATGTCGCTAGCTCCGTAGCTGTAATTTCCGGCCCAGTTCCATTCGATTGTATCCAGCTCCGCAGTCACGGGAACCACCTTGTTCTCTTAGTTCATGCCTTATTTGATGTGATCAACAACATATCAAGAATCGGGACGCATATCCATAGATTTCCCGCAGGAATGGGAACCTAGCTCGCCAATGGGAAGCGCCTGGCCGCCCCTGCTGCGAAATTTCTCCTTTATGTTGATTTTCGGCACTTATCCGTACGGCTAACGACTGGCCGGCTTCGGCATGAATTTAGGTTGTGCGCAATTAAGTTGTGTACACTTGAGCTATGACGGAGAACGATTATCACCTTGATTCCATGGTTTGCTTCGCAATCTATTCCGCGTCGAACGCCGTGGCCAAGGCGCACCGTGTAGCGCTCGAACCGTGGGGGCTAACCTACACGCAATACATCGTCTTGCTGGAGACGAGCACCTCGGGGGCTGGGCTGAGCATTCGGGATTTGGGCAGCAGAATGAGCCTGGATTCCGGAACGCTCTCCCCTCTGCTGCGCCGGCTCGAACAACGCCAGCTAGTTCTGCGGCAACGCTCATCGGAAGATGAAAGGGTGGTCACCGTGACGCTCACCTCCGAAGGGCGGACCATGTTGAAGGACGTGCTCACCGCCTTGCAGGGCCTGCGCGCTGCGTATGGCTTTGAATCAGCTGCGCAGGCACGGGATCTTATCCATCAGCTTCATCGAATCACCGAGGGCATGCGTCAGCTGTCCACTTCACCATCGAAGAATTCAACGCATCTGGAAGGTATCTCATGACTCCCCTTTACACCGCCGAAGCACTCGCTACCGGAGCCGGCCGCAACGGCAAGGTCCGCACCATTGATGGCGAACTTGACCTGAATCTTGCCATGCCCAAGGCCATGGGCGGATCGGGCGATGGGGCAAACCCGGAACAGCTGTTCGCAGCCGGCTATGCTGCCTGCTTCCACTCGGCACTGCAGCTGGTTGCCCGAACGCAAAAGGTCGACATCTCTGACTCTTCCGTGGGTGGCCAGGTGCACCTGGGCCCAAACGGCGCAGGTGGCTACGAATTGGCCGTTGCCTTGGAAGTTGTTTTGCCCGGCATCGAGGCCACCACGGCACAGGCCCTCGCTGACGCCGCTCACCAGGTGTGCCCGTATTCAAATGCAACTCGCGGCAACATTGAGGTCACCATTTCCGTCTCAGACGACTAAGTAGGTTGGCGTGGCGCTTGGTGGGTTGGGCGTGTTGAAATCAAGGGTTTCGGCAGGCTCAACCCACCGGGCACGCATCCGACGCACTGTGTCGGTACGTTGGTCCGTGACAGAAGATGCGGTCCACGTGCCGATGAAACCATCCACGAACAATTTATAGAATAAAACTTCTAGCAACTATAGTCCTTCAAGAAAATATAGACTAAAATTGTGGTATGGGTAGTTCAACGGATTTCCCGGAGTCTCGGGGTGATTCATCCACCACAGCCAGTGTGGCGGAACTGATTGCCGCGCTCCCCTTGCCCAGGGTCGAGCCACTGGAGCACTGCCTCCACGCCCTCCGCGAACTGCCGCCACGTCCGGCCCCCCGAGCAACCGGGCCTGCCTCGTATTCGCAGTTGGATGGGGTCCGGTCCCTGATGGATCAGTGCTTGCACGCCGTCGCGGCCCTGCACCGGCATCAAAACCAGTGCGCGGCACTGCTGATCACGCTCGTGGAACAACTTGAATCAACCACCCTGATCGAAGGGAAGTTGCTGACGCTGGATCCCTGGCAACGCACCCACTCCCTGAACCAGGTCCGTGCCGAACTCGCCATCACCCTCCACATCCCGGAAGGCGCGGCCGGCAGGCTCATGGGGCACGCCAGCACCCTCGTTCGTGAGTTGCCCGAGTCCCTGGCCGCCATGGAATCCGGGGAGCTGGGCTGGGACTACGCAGTGGTGATCGCCGAGGAATCAGACCTGCTTCGCACCACCGGCCTCGACACAGAAACAGTCACCGCCTTCGAACAAGCACTACTGAACAAGGCTGAGGGCAGCACGCTGCGGAGATTCAAGGAGAAAGCACGTCGCCTGCGGGAACGCTCCCACCCGGAAACCATCCCCGCCCGCACCCGCCGCGCCTACACCGACCGCCGGCTTGGGGTGAGTCGGAGCCTCGATGGCATGTCCTGGCTCAGCCTCTACGCACCCTCCCCCGCGATCGAGGCGATCTGGGACCAATGCACCCTCACCGCCACCGCAGCCCAAGGCCCCCACGAAACCCGCACCCTGACCCAACTCCGCGCCGACGTGGCCGCAGCCCTGCTCCTAAACCAAACCATGACCCAGAACCACATCTACCGCCCCGCCCCCACGGACACCGTCGACAACACCCTCAGCACCGGCACCAGCCCCGGAAACGGTACAAGCGCAGGTGCAGGTGGGGCTGGAGATGGAGGTGCCAGCTCCGGTGCGGGTGCTGCCACAGGGGATGCTTGGTTCCGCCCCAGGGAGCCTGAGCCCTGTCACGGTGACCCGTTCCCGGATCCCTCTCGAGGGGCCTTCACCCTCGAAGGAGACCTGGTCCCGGCCTTTGACGATCCCGATTACTCCTCCCCCGGGTTCAGGGAACCAGATATCACAAACACCCCGTACTGGCATCCAGAACTAGACGTCATCCACCTCGACCCCGCCCCGGGTGAGGCGCCGCCCGGTACCGGACCCGACACGAGCCACAACACCCCGTACCCGCCCCTGCCACAGGCACTACCGGTGGTACTAATTCCCGTATTCTCACTACTGGGGCTGACGAATGAGCCGGCCTGGATGGAAGGCGCCGGACCCATCAGCATGGAGGTAGCCAAGCGGATGACAGAGTCGGCACCGAGCATGTACCGACTACTCGTGGACCCGATCAGTAACAACCCCTTAGAGGCTGCCATGGATAGTTACAGGATCACGAAGTCCATGCGGACCATGCTGCGCATCAGGGATGAATACTGCCAATTCCCCGGCTGCAACGCGAAAGCCTCCACCTCAGAGGTCGACCACATGCAAGCTTTCAACGCAGGCGGCAAAACCACCCCAGCAAACCTCGAACATCTCTGCAAACGCCACCACCACATGAAGCACTTCAACGACGACAAAAACCGCTACGGCCACTATCGATCCATCAACGAACCCGAACGGCACAACCTCCACCTGCGCGGCTGGACACCCAGACGCGCAGAAGGCGGCCGTGTTTCCTGGACCTCACCCTCCGGACGGTACTGCCCTCCGGAACCGGAACTCGAGCAAGCTCCCGCCTACCCGAAGTGGATCAAGGCGGGCATGGACGCCAAGCTCGCACAAAAGCTCGCAGAGCAACCTGAACACCACTGGGAACAAGAACTACTGCACACGCCAGAAGACGACGGCAGCTGGGGACCGGAAGGCATGCCCGAACCCCCACCCGGCCTCTTCCCAATCAACGCCGAGGAGGAAGAAACCCTCATCCAAGAAGCCATCCAACACGCACTCGAAAACCCCTCCCTAGGCCAAAACAACCCAAGATGACCACCAGACTGGACCCTGCAAAATTCCACAGCACTTCTGCTCCGGATTCCAAGAACAGAGAAGCCGCCGGGCGCTTGGTGCCCGGCGGCTTCATCTTGTTTGTGCTTCAGAATTGCATTGACACAGGGCCTACTTCACCAGGAGCTCCCTGAGGTCGGCCAGGATCAACTTGGCGCCGGCCGGGCCCAAGCCAAGGAACCAAACGTCGTCGTTCACTCCGTGGGCCTTGCCAGCTTTAACGGACTCCAGCTTGGACCAGATGGGACCGGCCACCACGGAAGTTTCTCCTGTGGTCGCAGGGTCACCGTAGCTGCTGTAAAACACCCAGTCGGAATCGGCCTGTTCAATGTTCTCGGCAGAAACTTCAACAGCCAGGTCGTCTATGTTCTGGTTCTCCGGGCGGGCCAGTCCCGCATCCTTGAGGATTACACCAATCAGTGACTTGTTGCCGTAAAGCCGGATCTTCCCTGGCATGAAGCGTACGAGCGAGATTTTCGGGTCACCGCTCACATCTGCCTTGAGTTGTTGCGCCTGCTCCTGGTACTCGTTGAGGACCTCCACGGCCTTTGTTTCCTCGCCGAGAGCCTTGCCAACCAGCAGGAAATTTTCCTTCCACGGGAATCCCGGGCGGATGCTGAAGACTGTCGGCGCAATGGCGGACAGTTGGGAGTACAGCTTGTCGGCCCGGAGCTTGCTGCCAACAATGAGATCGGGCTTCAGCGCGGCGATGGCCTCAAGGTTCAGATCTTGGATAGTCCCAATGGTGGCTACTCCGTCCACTTCATCAGCAAGGTAGCTGGGAATGGAATTGGCCCCCTCAGTGGTGGGCATGCCAACCGGCTTGATGCCTAGAGACAACACGTCGTCGAGTTCGCCGGTGTCCAGAACCACTACACGAGCGGGCTTGGCTTCCAGGGTTGTTTCACCGCTGGCGTGCTTGATGACGCGGGGGAAGACTCCAGCAGCGGCGTCGGTGCCGAGCTTTGCGGTCTCTTCGTCGGCAGTGGTGAATTTGGAGCCGCCGATGGCCACATCAGCATTTCCGGCACCGGAACTTTGCTTGGCCCCCGTCGTGCAGCCGGCCAGGACGCCAAGTGCTACAACTGCGCCAAGTGCCTGCAAGACAAGGCGTCGGCCCCTGCGGGCGGTGGGAGTTTGAATAGTGGAATCGTCGTTTTTCACGCGCTAAGGCTACCCTAATAAGGGACGGATTTCGTCCCGGAGTGGTGACAGTCACAAATGTGGTGTTTCCTAATTATTCAAGCACCAATGGAGCCGTCTAAAGTGTCCCAAGTGACAACACGAAGCATTGGGCAGTCCGGTCCAGCCACCAAGCCTCCAAGGGTGCTGAACAAGAGTTCCCCAGGGAGGATTCTCATTCTTGCCGCAGCCGCGGTTCTGCTGATGGCGGCAACGATTCTGAGTCTGGGAGTCGGTGCAAAGTTCATACCCGCGGCGGAGGTGTTGACCGCTTTCCTGGATCCCCAAGATACGGTCAACCACGCGATAATCCTGGAGAGCCGGCTGCCTCGGACTTTGATGGGCATCGCGGTAGGAATTTCCTTGGGCGTTGCCGGTGCACTTATTCAAGCCATCACCCGCAATCCCCTTGCCGATCCGGGAATTCTTGGTGTGAATGCCGGAGCTTCGTTTGCCATGGTCATGGCCGTTGGCACATTCGGCGTCGCATCGCTCACTGCATCCATCTGGTTTGCCCTTGCCGGAGCCATCCTGGCCACGGTGGCCGTTTACCTCATCGGTACGTCCGGACGAAACGTTGTGAATCCCATTCGGTTGACGCTTGCCGGAGTTGCGCTCGGAGCAGTCCTGACAGGCATCGGCTCAGGGCTGACGCTTTTGAATCCAAAGGCCTTCGATCACTTGCGTTCCTGGAATATTGGATCGCTGGATCAGCGGACCATGGAAATGGTGTTGACCGTGGCGCCATTTATGGGCGCAGGTCTATTGTTTTCCCTTATCACCGTTGGCGGGTTGAATGCCATGGCGTTAGGTGATGATTTGGCGACGTCGCTGGGCAGTAACGTGAATCGCACGCGAATCTTCGGTGTTGTGGCTATAACCCTTCTCAGCGGATCGGCAACCGCAGCCGTTGGAGCCATCGGCTTTGTTGGGCTGATGATCCCCCACGTGGCCCGGTGGATCATGGGGCCTGACCAGCGCTGGATTATGGCCGCCACCATCATCTTCTCCCCTTTGCTCCTCCTGTTCTCTGACGTGGTCGGCAGGGTCGTGGTGCCGGGCGAGTTGCCCGTAGGTGTTGTGACAGCGTTCATCGGCGCACCCGTTCTGGTGGGCTTGGCCCGGCGCAAGAAAGTGAGCGGACTGTGAGCATTTCACGCCCAGATGTTAACTTCGGCCCCAGCACGCTGGTGATGCGCAGCAAAGCCGGCAGCTTCAGCGCCAGGATGCAAACCCGTACGTTCACGGTTTGTGCCGTGGTCACACTTGCCGCGTTTTTTCTCGCAATAGTTGCGCTGGCAACCGGTGACTTTGCCGTGCCGCTGACGGAAGCTGTCCGAGCACTCACCGGCAACGCAGACGCCATGACCACCACAGTGGTGACGCAGTGGCGGCTGCCCCGGGTCTTGATGGCCTTGGTCCTTGGCGCCAGCCTGGGCATGAGCGGGGCCATCTTCCAATCAATCACGCGGAATCCTCTCGGCAGCCCCGATGTCATCGGCTTCAACACGGGAGCCTACACAGGGGCCTTGCTGGTGATTCTGGCCGTGGGTGGCAGCTACTGGCAAATCGCCGGCGGGGCACTTCTTGGCGGACTTCTGACTGCGTTGGTTGTGTATCTCTTGGCTTTTCGGCGCGGCTCACAGGGCTTTCGACTCATCATCGTTGGCATCGGCATTAGCGCCATGCTCGCTGCGTTTAATCATTGGCTCATCTTGCAGGCCGATCTGGAGACTGCCATGACCGCAGCTGTGTGGGGAGCAGGATCACTCAACGGAATTTCCTGGTCTCAAGCCGTTCCTGCCGTGACGGTTGTGACTGTAGTGGCGGTAGCAACGCTGGCGCTCTCACAACGCATGCGGATGCTCGAACTGGGCGACGACGCGGCGCGCGCCTTGGGTGTTCGCAGCGAGCCGACGCGCCTGCTGCTTTTGCTCCTGGGTGTTGCCTTGACGGCGGCGGCCACGGCCGTGGCCGGTCCCATCGCCTTTGTAGCGCTGGCCGCGCCACAGTTGGCGCGCCGCCTGTGCAGGAACACAGGCATCACGGTGGTGCCTTCCGCGGTGGTCGGAGCTTTCTTGCTCATGGCCAGCGACCTCACGGCCCAGCGACTTTTCGCGCCGATCCAATTGCCGGTGGGCGTCGTGACCGTCAGCATCGGCGGCATCTATCTCATCTGGCTACTCGCCAGGGAAGCAAGGAAATCATGAGCCTTTCAACAGCTGACCATGTTGGGCTTCACGCCAAGGAAGTGACACTCGGTTATGACCAGCGCGTGATCTCGGCGAACCTGAACGTGCAAATCCCCGAGGGATCCTTTACCGTCATCGTGGGCCCCAATGCTTGCGGCAAATCAACATTGTTGAGGGCGCTCGCCCGGCTGATCAAACCAAGTGAAGGCCAGATCCTGCTCGACGGCAGGTCTGTTGCCAGCTTCCCCGCCAAGGAATTGGCCCGGAAGTTGGGACTGCTCCCCCAATCCTCCATAGCTCCCGAGGGAATTACGGTTGCTGATCTGGTAGCGCGTGGACGGTACCCGCACCAGAAGCTGCTGCGCCAGTGGGGCACCGCCGACGAGACCGCCGTTGTCGAGGCCATGGCCGCAACGGGTGTAGAAGCGCTCTCACATCGTCTCGTGGATGAGCTGTCCGGCGGTCAGCGCCAGCGTGTCTGGGTGGCCATGGTGTTGGCCCAACAAACACCGGTGCTGCTTCTTGATGAGCCAACAACGTTCTTGGATATTGCACATCAAATTGAACTGCTTGATCTTTGCCGGGATCTCAACGAAGGCAGTGGACGCACCCTGGTGGCCGTATTGCACGATCTCAATCACGCTTGCCGTTACGCCAGTAATATCATCGCCATGAAGGATGGAGCCGTAGTGGCCGAAGGTGCCCCTGCCGATGTGGTCACCGAGGAACTCGTGGAGCATGTTTTTGGCATGCCGTGCCGCATCATTGAGGACCCAGTTTCGCATACCCCCCTCGTGATCCCGCTCGGCCGGCCCCGTCCCTAGGCTGCAGTGCACTAAATAGTGGCTTAGCTCAGGTTCCTGTCGCCTGACTTTTTCACAACTGCATTTACTTCTTCCGGGCCACATTCCGTTGCGGCCCACGAGGCCAGCAGGTGGAGGGCTTCTTCGGAGGGCGAGCCTGGCTCGGCCGCGTAGATCGTCAGCGTGAGCCCAGGTTCGGCCGCCATTTCCAAGCCCTCGTAGGCCAAGGTGAGTTCTCCAACCACGGGATGGTGGAAGGTCTTGGAGCCGGTGCCATGATGCCGAACGTTGTGCGCACCCCAGCGCCGACGGAACTCCCCCGATCGGGTGCTTAGCTCACCAATAAGATCGTGAAGTTCCTTGTTGTGGGGGTCCCGGGCAGCCTCGGTGCGCAGAATTGCCACCGTCACTTCGGCAAACAGCTCCCAGTCCGGGTAGAACGAACGGGACCGTTCGTCAAGGAACGTATACCGAGCAATGTTTGGGTGGTGTCCCGGCATGTCATACAGGTCCCGATAAAAGGCGCGAGCCAGGTTGTTCACAGCCAACAAGTCCATGCGGCCGTTGCGGACAAAAGCGGGACCTGCCGTGACGGCGTCGAGCGTCCATTGCAGACTTGGGTGCGCCACCCACGACTTGGAATTTCGGCGCCGTGGTGGTCTTGCGACCGGGCTGGCCGCGTGCGCCAGATCGAAGAGGTGGGCTCGTTCGGCGTCGTCAAGACGAAGCGCTTTGGCGACGCTGTCGAGAACCTCGGGGGAAGCGCCGCTGATGGAACCGCGTTCCATGCGGGTGTAATATTCGATGCTCACCCCGGCCACCGTGGCAACTTCGCTTCGACGCAGCCCCTTGACTCGCCTGTTGGTGCCGGCGGGAAGACCGATTTGCTCGGGTGTCACCTGGGCGCGGCGCGAGGAAAGAAACTCACGCACTTCGTCTCGATTGTTCATGACTCCACCCTAGCCAGCGGGCTGCAGCCATGGGAGTCCCTGCGGGTGCCCCTCATGGACGGGTGAACCACACGCCTCCTAATCCAGCAAGGCGTCCATGCCAAGAACTGTGCCCTCCGGAAGCAACGGAACATAGCGGTCGTAGATGGCCTGGCGGGCCCGGCGACCGGCTTCCACTCCTCGTCGGGCCGCAATGTCCTCGAAGATCTCACGGTCCAACGATGCCGAGGCGGCCTCGGTTCTCTCGGTCGCGTCCGAACCTGAGAGCTGCTGGGTAATCAACCCAACGATTGCCTCCGCCACAGCACGTCCACACATGGTCAGCAAGGCATTGCCGCTGGCTTCCCACACAGCCAAGTGAAAGTCCACGTCAGCCCGGGCAAAGGCTTCAGCATCCTTACCGACGGCCTGCTCCATGCGTTCTATGGCCGAACTCATGGACGCCAATTGCTCGGCGTTGTGCAGTGCTGCAGCCAGGCGGCATGCAGATGATTCCAGGACCAGCCGAAACTGAACCAGCTCCGACATGGACAAGGAGTCCATGCGCGCCATGGTGACGAAGGAGCGGGTCATTGATTCCGGTGAGGGTTCCAAAACCTTGGGTCCGCCGCGCCCGCCCGGTTTGGATTCAACCAAACCCATGGACTGCAGGACCCGCAATGCCTCACGGACAGTTGGCCTGCTCACGGAAAACTGAACCATCAGTTCTCGTTCGGAGGGCAAATGATCACCGGCAGCGATCGCTCCAGAGGTGATGGCCGTTTCAATCTGCTCGACAACCCGCTCATAAGTGAGGGTTGCGACTGCTGGCGTGAAGGTGACTGTTTTCATCGGTGCCTTAGGTCGGTGGAACTATGGATGTGCGAGCTGTTGCTGAACTGGTAGGACCAGCCAACTGATTAGAAATATACAACCATTGCCGATTTCACATCAGTGCCGAGGTGTTGGGAATCTTAGGCAATGAGTGCGGTCCCATCCAGCAGCATGGACGGGACCGCGCGGTCACATTGCACAATTGCACGTCATCTTTGACCCGGTTCGCAGCGGTGGCTCGCATGGACCCGTAGATTTCAACAACACATGTACACAATATAACTGGCCTGACCATTGAAATATGGTGGCTTATGAACTTCAATGGTGTTGGACAGGTCACATTGAAGAGTCGATCGAACACTAGATTCCAACCGATGGGGTACACATGCTTCGCTCAAACAAAATAAGCCGGTCGATGGTGTTGCTGCTGGCAGCCTCGCTGTCGCTAACCGCTTGCAATGCAGGCTCGTCGTCGGGCACCAACGACGCCGAGGCCAAGACGTCGCTGACTGTGGCCCTTACCGGTCCCCCGGTAAACCTCGATTTCACCACTACGGCAGGTGCCGCCATTCCCCAGGCACTTATGGCAAACATTTATCAGGGTCTGGTGCGCATAGACCAGGACGGTAAATTGCAGCCACTGCTTGCCGACTCCTGGGAGCTGAGCGAAGACCGTAAGACTTACACGTTCAAACTTCACCCCGGCGTGACGTTCTCTTCCGGTGATGCCTTCACGGCAGAGGACGTCAAGTTCAGCATTGAACGCGTCAAGTCCGATGCTTGGAAGTCCAGCCTGAAGAACAAGATGAATGTTGTTAAGGCCGTCTCCGTTGTCAGCGATACCGAAGTAAAGGTGGAGCTCAGCCAGCCCAGCAATGCATGGCTCTACGACATGGGCTCGCCTATCGGCGCCATGTTCGATCCCAATGGAGTTTCAGCCCTTGCCACCACGCCGGTAGGAACGGGGCCCTTTACTGTCAGCGCGTGGAAGCCGGGCGAGGCCCTTGAACTGGCTGCACGCACGGACTACTGGGGCACGGCACCTTCGCTGAAAACCGCAACCCTTCGCTACTTTGCGGATGCCACGGCCACCACCAATGCCCTCCAGTCGGGGACGTCGACGTGGTTTACAACATGCAGTCCCCCGAACTGCTTTCAAGCTTCAAAGACAACAAGGACTACCAGGTTCTCGAGGGCACATCCACGGGCAAGATCGTCTTGTCGATGAATAACAAGACGGCACCCTTCAATGATGTGCGCGTCCGACAGGCCGTTATGTACGCCGTGGACCGCAAAGCCGTCATGGATACCGCATGGAACGGCATGGGAACGCTGATCGGCGGACCCGTCCCGCCGTCTGATCCCTACTACGAAGACCTCAACGACGTGTACCCCTTCAACCCGGAGAAGGCCCGGGCGTTGCTGAAGGAGGCAGGTGTTGAGAATCTGAACATTACGTTCTCGGTTCCCACACGCCCATACGCCACCGCGGTATCGGAAATTGTCGTCTCGCAGCTCAAGGATGTCGGCATCAACGCAAAAATCGCCTCGACAGAGTTCCCGGCCGTTTGGCTGGACCAGGTCTTCACCAAGCACGACTACCAAATGTCCGTCATTCTGGCTGTTGAATCACGCGATGTTTTGACCATGTTCAATGACCCGGACTACTACATTGGCTTTGATAATTCAAAGATCAAGGAAGACGCCGCGGCAGCCGACACCGCCGATGAAGCCGGTTATGTTTCCGGTATGAAGAAGGTTGTCAAGAGCATCGTTGACGATGCCGGTTCCGATGTCTTGTTCCTTTTCCCCAACATTGTGGTGGCCAAGTCCGAGGTAACCGGGATTCCAGCCAATGCCGTGTCAACCGGCTTGGACGTAAGCTCCATGGGGTGGAAGTAGTCAGGTCCGCTGAGTGTGGCTGGCAGTGCGGATGAATCGAACGATCGAATGAATGGGATCCCGGCATGGTGATGCGTATTTTGACCAACCTGGTCAGGTTTGTGGCAACCTTTGTGGCGGCCACGGTCCTGGTATTCCTTGTGATGCGCACCGTGCCGGGAGATCCGGCCCAGATCGCACTTGGCGTTGATGCAACACCGGAGCTGATTGCACAAACCCGTGCTGAGTTCGGAACCGATCGTCCACTCATAGTGCAGTACCTGGAGTGGGCCCGGGGCCTGCCATTTGGTGAATTCGGCACTTCCTACGTGACCCACCAAAACATCAGCCCACTCGTTGCCGATCGTGTCCAGGTATCGCTGATTCTGGTGGTCCTGGCGATGCTGGTGGCGTTGGTCATTGCCATTCCGATGGGAACGTTGGCCGCCGTCAAGCATCGAAGGGCCTCGGGCGCGCTCATCAGTGCCATCAGCCAGCTAGCCATTGCCATTCCCGGCTTCCTTGCCGGAATCCTGCTGGTAGTGATATTTGCCCTGAACCTGGGCTGGTTCCCCGCCAATGGCTGGACCCCGCCGGGGCAGGACTTTGGCCAATTCCTATCCCGGGTGGCGTTGCCCGTGCTGGCGCTGGCCTCCGTCCAGGCGGCAATTCTGACCCGGTACGTCCGTTCGGCCGTCCTAGAGGTAATGAGTGAAGACTACTTGCGGACAGCGCGGGCCAAGGGGTTGTCGCCCCTTGCTGCGCTGCTCAAGCACGGATTGCGGAACGCCGCCATCCCCGTCTTGACTGTCACCTCGGTCCAGTTGGCCGCATTGATCATTGGCGCTGTCGTCATCGAGAGAGTCTTTGTGATCCCAGGACTGGGCTCCATGTTGTTGGATGCCGTTGGCAACCGGGACCTGCTCACGGTTCAATCCGTGGTGATGGTGCTGGTAGGGATCACCTTGGTCATCAATTTGCTGGTGGACGTGTTCTATACCGTCCTCGATCCGCGCATTCGGAAATCGGCTTAGGGGATTCGCCATGGCAACAAAGATCAAGATCATCAGCCCCGTGAAGCGGCGCCGCCCGTGGCGCGGATCCATGCTCGTGGGGGCAATCTTAGTGGGTGTGGTGGTTCTCTCCGCCCTGCTTTCCTACGTTTGGACGCCCTTTGACCCGGTTCAGGCCTATCCGTTGGACCGGTTGCAGGGACCAAGCCTGACGCACCTGATGGGGACAGACCGTTATGGACGGGACGTGTTCTCTGGAATCCTTTACGGTGCCCGCATCACTTTGCTCGTTGGCATGGTTTCGGTAGGCATTGCATTGCTCTTGGGCACCCCCCTGGGAATTCTTGCAGGCATGAAACGTGGCGCCACGGAGGAAGTGACAATGCGTTTTGCTGACATCCTGTTGGCTTTTCCGGCCCTTCTGCTGGCCATCATGTTTTCCGCCATTTTCGGAGCCAGCACCGTAACGGCCATGGTCGCCATTGGTCTTGGTTCCGTTCCCGGCTTCGCCCGGGTGGCACGGTCAGGCACGCTTCAGGTCATGAGCACCGAGTATGTCCAGGCCGCCAAGGCATCCAGCCAACCGGCTCTTCGGATTGCCCGCCGGCATGTTTTGCCCAACATCATTGGCATGGTGGTGGTGCAGTGCTCGGTAACCTTTGCGCTGGCCGTCTTGGCCGAGGCGGCCTTGTCCTTCCTTGGGCTGGGCACACCGCCGCCGGTTCCAAGCTGGGGACGCATGCTTCAGGAGTCTCAACAATTTCTGGGCACGTTTCCGCTGCTTGCCTTCTGGCCCGGCCTGGCCATCGCGGTTGCCGTGATGGGTTTCAACATGTTGGGTGATGGACTGCGGGACCGCTTTGATCCCAAACTGAACGGAGACCGCCCGTGAACACCACCGCACCATCACTGCTGACCGTTGAAAATCTCGCCGTGAACTATGGCGGTTTCGGCCTGGTCCGAGATGTCTCGTTTGCCATGGCCCGTGGAGAGCGGATTGGCTTGATTGGCGAGTCCGGTTCCGGCAAGTCACTGACCACCACAGCACTTATGGGCCTGTTGCCCGAGGGCTTGCAGGCCAGTGGCGCAGTGCACCTGGATGGCCACAGTCACAACTTCATCGGAGCCACGGACGCTTCGATGCGCAAAATCCGTGGCCGCGACATGACCATGGTGTTCCAGGAGCCACTCACCGCACTGAATCCCCTGATGCGGGTGGGTGCCCAGGTCGCAGAGATCATGACGGTGCACGGGACTGCCGGATCCCGCCGCGAGGCGAAGGCCAAGGCCATCGAGATGCTGGCCGCCGTGAAGCTGCCTGATCCTGCCGAAGCGGCACACGCATACCCCCACCAGCTGTCCGGCGGCCAGCGCCAACGCGTCATGCTGGCTATGGCGCTTGCCAACGATCCTGCCTTGTTGTTGTGCGATGAGCCCACCACGGCGTTGGACGTCACGGTGCAGCGCCAAGTCCTGGATTTGGTTTTGGAGTCTGTGAAGGAACGCGGCACGGGGCTGTTGTTCATTACCCATGACCTGGCCGTCGTTGCCAATATGTGTACCCGGGTTCTCGTCATGAACAACGGCAGCGTGGTTGAGGAGGGGCGCACTGAAGATATCTTCACTCGCCCCCAGCACAGCTACACTCGGGGGCTGCTCGCGGCCAGTGATATGGAAGCCAAGGACAATGACGGACGCCTATTCACCGTCACCTCAGCCGCCGCATATGTGCCACCCAGCCCGGAAGAGGCCCTCCTGCGAGCCAAGGCGGCAGCCGCCGTGAGTGCCGCAACCGCTAAGGACGACGTCGATCCCGCCCCGGAGCCTGAGGCGGACGTTGTGCCTCCTGTCATCTCCGTGACGGGGCTGACCCGCACCTACCGGCGCGATCGAACGTCTCTCTTTGGCAAGGCCTCGGAGGTGCATGCGCTCAAGGATGTGAACTTCGTTGTCCGGCCCGGCGAACGCCTCGGCGTTGTTGGTGAATCCGGCTCTGGAAAGTCCACCCTGTTGCGGATCCTTGCAGGACTTGACCAACCAACAACAGGTTCCGCAGTGGTCGCCGGCAACGAGGTGGCCGGCGCCGCCGAGCGGAGCCTGGTCCAATTGCGCCAGGAGCTGCAGATTGTCTTCCAGGACCCCATGGGTTCCCTCAATCCGCGCATGCGGGTGCTTGACATCATCACCGAGCCACTCTTGGTTCCTGGCCGCACGGAGACGGCCGCGCAGCGCCGTGACATGGCCGTATCAATGCTTGATGCCGTGGGGCTGGGCCCGGAAACCCTTGAGCGGTATCCGCACCAGTTCTCAGGTGGCCAGCGCCAGCGCATTTCCATAGCCCGAGCCCTGATTTGTCGGCCACGGGTGTTGGTGGCCGACGAACCCGTTTCGGCCTTGGACGTCTCCGTCCGGGCACAGGTCCTGAACCTGCTGGCGGACTTGGTGGACCAGTACCAGTTGACTCTCGTTTTTGTTTCTCACGACCTGGCGGTGGTGCGGCATCTGTGTGATCGGGTGGTGGTCATGCGCAAGGGAGAGATTGTGGAGGCCGGCGAAACCGAAAGTGTTTATCAGAATCCACAGCATCCTTACACGCAAAAACTCGTGGCGAGTTCAATGAATCTTCGCACCGAAGTTCTCGCCAGGGAGTCCCTGGCGCTGCAGAACGACTAGCAAACACCAATGAAAGGACCGTCATGAACCAGCCTGAACACGATTTATCGGCACGTGAGCTCTCTGCCGCCTACGCCTCGGGGTTGGATCCTCGGGAGGTTGCCGAGTCGGTGCTGTCACGGATTGCCGATCTTGAGCCGGTCCTCAACGCGTTCTACGTCCACGATCCGGAGCAGGTTCGTCGTGATGCCGAGGCTTCGGCCAAACGGTGGGCCACTGGTACGCAGCTTTCGGCGTTCGACGGCGTCCCTGCCACTGTAAAGGAGAACATCACCCGAATCGGAGTGTCCGTCCCCTCTGGAACCGCCATTTCCAACCCACCTGTTGCGACAGAGAACGCGCCCGTCACGGACAGGCTGCTGGAGGCTGGAATCGTCATTCTGGGTTCCACTACGATGCCTGACTGGGGAATGCTGTCCTCGGGTGTGTCTTCCCTGCATGGGATCAGCCGCAATGCGCTGGATCCTTCGTTGACAACTGGAGGGTCGAGCGCCGGAGCCGGCGCAGCAGCCGCAGCCGGGTACGGCCCGTGGCACGTTGGCACCGATATTGGTGGTTCCATCCGGCTTCCGGGGACCTGGTCTGGCTTGGCCACCTTGAAACCCAGCGCTGGACTGGTCCCGCTCAACGTGCCCTATCTTGGCAGGGCTGCAGGACCGTTGGCCCGCACGGCCGCAGATTCGGCCGCACTCATGAGCCTTATCGCGCGGCCTGACCTCCGCGACTATTCCGCGCGTCCCTACCCAGCCATGGACTGGTTCGCCGGCCCGGCCAACCCCGCCGGACTGCGGGTCGCCGTGCAACTGGACGCCGGCTCCGGTGCTGGCGTTGATCCGCAGGTAGCCGCAGCCGTGCAACGCGCGGCGGAACTTTTTGCCGCGGCCGGTGCCCACGTTGTGGAACTTCCCCCGTTCATGACCCCGGCCCAACTTGCCGGGATCGACGCATTCTGGCGGACCCGGTCTTGGGCTGATTACAGCGCACTCAATGAGGAACAGCGTGATGAGGTGCTGCCCTACATTGCACGCTGGTGTTCAGGAGGTAAGGATTACGACGGCGTTGCCACCATGGAGCACTACCACCGCTTCGCCCAGGTACAACAGGCTACGATCTTTGCTACCGCCGGTTTTGACCTGGTGCTATCCCCCGTGGCGCCGATGGTGGCGTTTCCTGCGGAGCAGCCCATGCCTGTGGATGATCCAGACTTGCCGATGGCCCATATTTCATTTACCTTGCCGTACAACATCTCGGGCCAGCCTGCTGCCACCGTCAACTGCGGCTTCTCGCCCGACGGCCGGACAATCGGGCTGCAGTTGGCTGGCCCAGTAGGTTCCGATGACAAGGTATTGGCGGCGGCCGCATGGTTTGAAACGGTGCGGGGAGACACGGTCCCGGATTGGGCCCGCGCCTCCTCTCACACGGAGCTCAAGCTGGCGGGGTGAACCGACCGTCGATGGCGGTCCAACCGCCATCGACGGTCAAGACCGATCCGGTCACAAAACTGGCCGCATCCGAAGCCAGGTAGACCACGGCGCCTGCCAGTTCCTCCGGGCGGGACCAGCGACCCAACGCACTCTTGTTTGCGTAGGCGTTGTACCACTCCGGGTTCGCCTTGATCTGGGCCGTCAGCGGCGTCTCGACGACGCCCGGTGCAATCGCGTTGACACGCACGCCCTGTTCCCCGAATTCCGCGGCGGCCGTGCGGATCAACTGAACCAGACCAGCCTTCGTGGCGGCATAGGCGCCCTGGCCGGGCTCAACCACGGAGGCTCGAATCGAGGAAAATCCTGTGATCGAGCCGCCGCCCCGAGCTGCCATCTGCGGAGCGAAGGCCCGGATCAGGGCGAAGGAGGCGCGCAAGTTGAGGTTCACTACGCGATCAAATTCCTCCATGGTGTAATCCGCTATCCGTTTGCGGACATTGGTGGCCGCCGTAAAAACCAAGGCGTCCAGTTCGGGATAGGCCACGGCGGCGGCCGTGACGGCGTCCACGTCGGTGACATCCAACGCAATGGCGGTGGCGCCCCCGCCGGCCATCACGGCACTTTCCTGGGCGGCTTCAACGTTGCGGTCCGCGCAGATGACAGTGGCCCCCTGGGCGGCCAGGGCAAGGGTGGACTCGCGGCCGATGCCGCTGCCGGCCCCAATCACCATGGCGAGGCGTCCATCGAGGCGGAACAGTTGGGTGTAGTCGGTGGTTGAGTTCACGTTCATTCCTAAGGTCGGTGCGAATCAAAAAAAGATGGTCTAGGCCGGGCGGATCATGGCCATGCGGGTAGTGGTGAATTCCTCGATGGCCCAGCGCGGACCCTCCCTACCAACTCCGGAGTCCTTCACTCCCCCATAAGGCATGATGTCGGAGCGGAATCCGGGAATTTCGTTGACCACCACTCCGCCCACGTCGAGTCCATTGGTGGCCTCGAAAGCAGATTTTAGGGAGCGGGTGTACACCGACGCCTGAAGTCCGTACCGGGACTCATTGACCAATTCGATGGCCACCGCCATGCTGCTCACCGTCTCCAGGACAACAACGGGACCGAAGATTTCCTGGCACCAGAGCGGCGAGGTGTGGGGCACGTTGGTCAGCACGGTGGGATAAATCAGCGACTCCGGGTCAGCCCCTGGATCATCTAGGCCACTTCCCACAGCTGCGGTCTGCGCCACGATGCGGGCTCCCTCGGCAAGGGCCTGCGCCACCCATGAAGTGATCCGCGCCGCTGATGCCAGGTTGATGACCGGGGCAACCCGCGTGGCCATGTCACGCGGATCACCCACCACAACCTCGGGCATTCGCTTGGCGAGCTTGTTTGTGAACTCTTCGGTGATCCCGGACAACAGGACCACGCGTTGGACGGAGATGCAGGCCTGTCCATTGGCATAGAAGCCACCTCGGATGACGGCGTCCACGGCCGCGTCCACATCGGCGTCGTTGTCAACAATGAGGCCGGTATTGGAGCCGAGTTCCAGGACGGCTTTCCGGGGCGCAGCCGCCCGGGCGATTTGATGTCCCACTGCAGCGGAGCCGGTGAAGGATACAACGGCGGCCCTCGAGTCACCCACGAGGGTCTCACCCACCTCCACACCGCCATTGACCATTTGCACGGCAGCGCGGGGCAGGTCATGGGTAGTCAAGACGTCACGAATGAGCTCCACCAACAGCAGCGTTGCCAATGGTGTATCCGGTGAAGGCTTCACGACAATGGGGCAGCCGGCAGCCAGCGCTGGGGCAATCTTGTGGGTGGCCAGCAGGACTGGGTAGTTGAAGCCGGCAATTCCAACCACGACGCCGGCCGGTCGGCGAGTGTAATAGCCGAGCATACCTTCGCCCAAGGGCTGCAGATCCAAGGGGACGGTCTCTCCCGTTGTCCGAGAGACCTCCTCCGCGGCAGCCGTCCAGGTAGTGAGGGTGCGCGCCATCTCCACTGCGCAGTCCACCCTTGGCTTACCTGTTTCCAAAACCAGGAGGCGCACAAATTCCTCGGACCGTGCGTTCAACTTTTCGTGAATGCCCATCAGAAGCGCCCGCCGCTTACCCGTTCCCGCTGCCGCCATGGCAGGCAGGACGGCGGCGGCCTCGTTCATGGCCAGTGCGGCACTTGCGGCGTCTCCCACGGGAGCAGTGCCAATGATGGAACCGTCGAAGGGAAAACGAATGTCCGCATGCGCCGAGGCCGCAACGCCTGATTCGCCAATGGGCAGGTTGTGACCGAGAAGTTCAAGAGACGGGTTGGCGATGGTCATCGCACTTCCTTTCCAACGCCGTTGTGGTTCGGAGGGGTGGTACAGGATGAGATTCATCCTAGCTATCGAGTGGTCTTACCAGTAACATAAGCAGACTACTAGCGAAACATGGCGGAGGCAATGGATATGACGGGCAAAACGAATTTGACGCACAACCAGCGGCACTATCGCTTGGCCGTTGTGCCAGGGGACGGGATTGGTCCGGAAGTAACCCAAAGCGCACTCACCGTCCTGGACGCGGCGGAGCAGCTATTCGGTTTCACCACCGAACGTGATCACATTGCCGCCGGCGCGAAACACTACGTAGCCACCGGGGAGCTCTTCAGCCCCGGCATCGAAGAACGGCTGCGCGCCAATGACGCAATCCTGTTTGGCTCCATGGGTGATCCCTCCGTAGCCCCCGGAATATTGGAGCGAGGATTCATCCTGACCATGCGCCAGGCTTTTGAGCAGGCCGTAAATCTCCGCCCAGTTCGCCTTTACCCAGGTGTCAAGACGCCGATCGCAGGCCTGACACCCGATCGCTGCGACCTGGTCATTGTCCGGGAAAACACCGAGGGCGCGTACGTTGGCCGAGGCTCAACGGTGCATGCCGGAACACCCAACGCGGTAGCAGTCCAAGAATCGGTGAACACCCGCGCCGGAGTTGAGCGCGTGGTGGACTACGCCTTCAGGCTGGCATCCGCCCGACGCAAAAAACTAACCCTTTGCCACAAGACGAATATCCTTGTCGAGGCCGGCAAACTGTGGCAAGACACCGTGCATGACTTGGCCGCAAAGTACCCTGATGTTGAACTCGACTATGTTCATGTGGACGCCATGTGCTTCCACCTGCCGATCGCCCCGGAACGCTTCGACGTTGTTGTCACGGACAACCTCTTTGGCGACATCATCACGGATCTTGGCGCGGTCATCCAGGGCGGACTGGGTGTAGCCTCGAGCGCCAACCTCAACCTCGATGACAGCGCCCCCAGCATGTTCGAGGCCATCCACGGATCAGCCCCGGACATTGCGGGCAAGGGCTACGCCAATCCGGCGGGCGCGATCCTGTCACTAGCCATGTGCCTGGCCCACCTGGGTGAAGACAAAGCCGCTCTCGCAGTGGAATCGGCCACAGTCAATATTCTGGGAACCATGGAGGGGTTGAGCGGCCCGGACATGGGCGGAAACACCCAAGAAATTGGTCAGCGCGTAGCTGAGGCACTGAAGGAACTTGCCGCCGGGGATCAACCGCTTCTGGCCGGCATGTCTGTCATGGAGGGAATCAAGGCCGCGGCAACGGCCTAGGCCCCGCGCACCAGGCAACGACCCATGCCGTGGGGCCCACCAACAGTGTTGATGGGCCCCACGGCAAAACATTGCACCGCTAGGGTTGACCGACGAACCCGTCAGCGAGGTCCAACACCTCGTCGAGAATCGCCAAACCAGCAGCGGTGTCCTCCATGCTGGTGTTGCACGGCGGGACCACGTGGATGCGGTTGAAGTTGGCGAAGGGCAACAAGCCGCGCTCCTTGCAGGCTGCGATAAGTTGGTTCATCTCGGGGCTTGAAGATCCATAGGGGGCCAACGGTTCCCGAGTTTCCCGGTCCTTGACCAATTCGATGGCCCAGAAAACGCCCATTCCGCGCACTTCACCCACGCAGACATGACGCTTGGCGAAGCCGGCCAGTGCCGGAGCAATGACCTCGGCACCCAACTTGGCGGCGTGGTCCACCATGCCCTCGGATTCCATGGCATCGATGGTGGCCACGGCTGCGGCGGTGGCCAGCGGGTGCCCGGAGTAAGTCAGCCCACCCGGATAGACGCGTTGGCCGAACGTGGCTGCGATGTCCGGGCTCATGGCAACGCCGCCCAGGGGCACGTAGCCGGAGTTGACGCCCTTGGCGAAGGTCAGCAAATCAGGAACAACGTCAAAATGGTCAACGGCAAACCACTTGCCTGTCCGCCCGAACCCTGTCATGACCTCGTCAGCGATGAACATGATTCCGTATTTGGTGCACAGTTCTCGCACCCCCTGCATATAGCCTGCCGGCGGGACGTAGATCCCCGCCGAACCAGGAATTGATTCCAGAATCAGGGCAGCGATGGTTGCCGGTCCTTCGAAAGCGACCATCTGTTCCAGATGTTCAAGGGCGCGCTGACTTTCTTCCTCCTCAGTTGTTGCATGGAAGCTGGTCCGGTACAGATAGGGCGGGAAAAAATGCACAGTTCCGGTGCTGGCCGAATCGTTGGCCCACCGCCTCGGGTCACCTGTCATGTTCACCGCCAGCTGGGTGCCACCGTGATAAGAACGGTAGGCCGAAAGAACCTTGGGCCGTCCGGTATGCAATCGGGCCATGCGCACGGCGTGCTCGTTGGCATCGGCGCCGCCATTGGTGAAAAAGATCCTGTTCAACTCCCCCGGGGTGCGTTCGGCGATGAGCCGGGCAGCCTCGGAGCGGGCCTCATTGACGTAGCTTGGGGCGATGGTGCACAGCCTGGCTGCCTGTGCGGAAATCGCCGCCACCACGGCCGGGTGCTGGTGGCCAATATTGGTGTTGACCAGCTGTGAGGAAAAGTCCAGGTACTTTCTCCCATCCCCGTCCCACACCCACGATCCTTGAGCGGCCGCAATGACCATGGGATCCAGCAGGTCCTGAGCTGACCAGGAATGGAATACATGCTTACGGTCGAGCTCATACGCTCTCCGTGCTGCAGCGGCGTCCACCGCGGGAGCTTCGGTGGGTGTGTTCTGATTCGCCACGTTAAGTGTCATGTCCTTCTCCAATGATTGAACGTAAGGGATGTGGTTCACGCGTTTTGTGGGAATCCGAGGTTGATGCCGCCGTGGCTTGGGTCTGCCCAACGCGTGGTGACAGCCTTGCCGCGGGTGAAGAAGCTGACGCCTTCGGTTCCATGGGCGTGCGTGTCACCGAACAGTGAATTCTTCCACCCGCCAAAGGAGTAATAGGCCATGGGAACAGGGACGGGGACGTTGATGCCAACCATGCCGACCTCAACCTCGTTCTGGAAGCGGCGGGCCGCCCCGCCGTCATTCGTGAAAACTGCAGTGCCGTTGCCGTAAGGGTTTGCGTTGATCACTGCAAGTGCCGCATCAAAGCTCTCTACACGAAGGACGGAGAGGACCGGGCCGAAGATTTCATCCTGATAGATGGACATGCCAGTGGTGACGTTGTCAAAGAGTGTGGGGCCAATAAAGTAGCCGTCACCTTCCGCGTCCGGGGTGACGGTCCGCCCGTCAACCACCAAGGTGGCGCCAGCCTCTTCACCGGCGTCGACATAGCCGGTGACCTTGTCCCGGTGGGCAGATGTGACAAGGGGACCCATGTCGCAGCCGCGCAGTCCATCGCCGGTGCGGAGGGCATTGGCGCGCTGGGCAATCTTGGCGACGAGCCCATCGGCGATCCCTCCCACGGCCAGAAGCGCCGAGATGGCCATGCACCGTTCACCGGCCGAACCGAATCCGGCGTTGATGGCGGCGTCGGCGGCAAGATCAAGATCGGCATCAGGCAGGACGATCATGTGGTTTTTCGCGCCACCGAGTGCTTGCACACGCTTGCCGTTGGCAGTTGCCGTTTCGTACACGTACTTGGCGATCGGCGTAGATCCGACAAAGGAGACCGCTTTTACATCCGGGTGGGTCAGCAGGGTGTCCACGGCAACTTTGTCACCCTGAAGGACATTGAACACGCCATCGGGCAACCCAGCTTCCTTCCACAACTCCGCCATCCAGCCGGCCGCCGTCGGAACTTTCTCGCTGGGCTTGAGTATTACAGTGTTGCCGGCCGCAATTGCCAGCGGGAAGAACCACATGGGCACCATGGCCGGAAAATTGAAGGGGCTGATGATGGCAACCGGACCCAAGGCCTGCCGCACGGAATGAATGTCTACCTGGGTGGACGCGTTTTCCGTATAGCTGCCCTTCATCAGGTGAGGCATGCCACAAGCAAACTCAACCACTTCCAGACCACGGCTGACTTCTCCCAAAGCATCGTCAAAAACCTTGCCGTGTTCGGCGGTGACAATGGCGGCCAGCTCACCCTTGCGGGCGTTGAGCAACTCGCGGAAGGAGAAGAGGATTTGGGTGCGGCGGGTCAGCGAGGTGTCACGCCATGCCGGGTAGGCCGTCGTTGCCGCGGCCACGGCGGCCTGAGCATCCTCGACGCTGGCCAAGGCCAACTCGGCAGTGACCTTGCCGGTCGCCGGATTGGTGACGTGCGTTCTGCGCTCCCCCGCCGGTACATAGCCGCCATTGATCCAGTGCGAGATCGTCTTCAATGCTTCTCCTTGAGTAAATAATGAAAGGAATGGTTGTTGCGTCATGGCAAGTCTTCCTCCCCGGTCGACGCAATATAATTAGCATCCTGTAAGAACATTCGATCCCTGATTTACACTGTGTAAATGCTGCCTACCATTCGCTCCATTCTCGAGCTCACTATTCTCCAAGCCGCAGCCCCATCTGTCCTCGGTGGCGCAGCCGCCTTGGACTCCGCTGTGCGCTGGGTGCATGTGAGCGAACTGCTGGATGTGACTGACCTGCTCTCGGGCGGCGAATTGGTGCTGACCACCGGCCTGGAGCTTGAGAAGGACCCCAATCTGGCCACGGAGTATCTGAGTTCCCTGGCCCATGCGGGTGCCGCCGGCCTCATTGTTGAACTCGTGGGTGACCGCACACGCAGCCTTGTTGCCCTGCGGGACGCCGCTGAGGACTCAAAATTTCCGGTGATCGTCCTCGAGCACCGGGTCAGATTCATCGCCATTACTGAGACAGTGCACCGCATGATCGTGGCCGAACAGCTGGAGCAGGTTGAGCGATCCCGTGACATCCACGAGGCCTTTACCCAGCTCAGCTTGGACAGTGCCGGGACGCAAGAGGTCGTGGAGCAGGCTGCCGCCATGATCGGCGCACCCGTGGTCCTGGAAGATCTCCACCACCTGGCACTGGCCCACGCCGCCCAAGGCGTGAGCACGTCCGTGCTGCTCCAGGACTGGGAACGACGTTCTCGAACCACTCCTTCCCACCCCGGTTCGGGAGGCGCCGGCCCAGAACAGTGGCTGCAGGTTCCAGTAGGGGTGCGAAACCAGCTGTGGGGGCGTTTGGTGGTGCCGATGCCGCCGGTGGACGTCACTGTGGCGCTAATGGTCTTGGAGCGGGCGGCCCAGACGCTGGCCATCAACAGGTTGGCCGAACGTGACCAGCGTGAACTCTCCCAACAAGCCCAGGCCGGCCTGTTCAACATGCTGCGCAATCCTCGAGGGCTCAGCGAAGCCGAAGCCGTGGCCCGTGCTGCGTCACTGGGGCTAAAACGCTCGCCATTCTACGTTCCCGTTGCTTTCCGCGCTGCACAGTTCGGAACTGACCGGTCCGCCAAGGCAAAGGTGCAGCGGGACCCACTGGCCGCCCAGCAGGCTGAAAGAGCCCTCCTTGAGCTCTTGGCCCTCTCGGTGAAATCCATGTCAGGCAGTGCCCTGACGGCGAGCATTCAAGCCGGGTCCGTCGGCATGATTCTTGCCCTGCCGGCCAGCCAGCTTGAGGACGCCACCTTGGAACGGCTGGCGCAGTCCGTGGCCGCCCACGCAGGTGAGGGGTCAACGGTGTGGACCCTCGGCGTCGGGCGCCTGCGGGGAACTCTCTTGGATGCGGCCGGCGGCATCGATGAAGCCGCGCACGTGGCGGAAACAGCCGCGACACTCCCCGATCCGGCCCGGCTGTTTTATCGGAGTACTGATGTCCGGCTCAGGGGGCTGCTCGCACTATTGCGCGACGATCCCCGCGTTCAGCAATTCGCCGAATCCGAACTTGCCGGCATCCTCGAGGCCGAGGCACAGGGGCGGACCGGGCTTTTGGATTTGTTGGGCCGCTACCTTGAATCGGGCGGCAACAAGGCCGCGCTGGCCCGCAGCGGCTATCTCAGCCGGCCAACGCTGTACGCCAGGTTGGCTCAGCTGGAACGGCTTCTCGGCACCGGGCTGGAAGACGCCGAATCCCGCACCTCGTTGCATGTGGCCCTGCTCCTGCACCGTCTGCGTGGCGACTCCGTCCTATGACTAGGAAGTGAGAGAAACGCCCTGACCGGTAGCCTGTGCCTTGTTGGTGGCTGACCAGATCGACAGCAGGTGCAGGGCTTCCTCCGTGGCGGATCCCGGCTCGGCGCCGTAGACAATTAACGACTGCCCCACATCGGCCGGCAGGTCCATGACCTCAAAGGTCAACTCCAGGTCACCCACAACGGGGTGATGCAAAGCCTTGGATCCGGTGTCGTGATACCTCACATCATGGGCAGCCCACAGCGAGGAAAATTCTTGGCTTCTGGTGGACAACTCGCCAATCAAATCCTGGAGGCCGCGATCATGGGGGTCACGGCCCACCTCCGTCCTAAGGTTGGCGACAATGTCTGCTGCAGCCTTGTCCCAGTCCTTAAAGAACTCTCGGGCTCCATCGTTGAAGAACAGGTACCGCACGGTATTCACGGTGCCATTGCTGTCTGCGTCGGCATAGACCTCCGAATAAAGGGCCCGACCCAGGTCATTTGCCGCCAGCAGGTCTCGGCGATTATTTCTGATAAACGCTGGGGCATCCGTGAGCCCGTCGACGACTCGCTGCACGGCCGCCCGAACATTGTGCGACGGCGTGCTGCGTCGCCCCGGCTTAATGGTCGCCGTGCTCGTGGCCAGGTGAAAGAGATGTTCCCGTTCAGCTTCATCAAGTTGCAATGCTCGAGCCAAGGCGTGCAGGACACCCTCGGAGACGCTGCCAAAATTGCCGCGTTCAAGCTTGGTGTAGTAGTCCACGCTCACGCCAGCGAGCATGGCAACCTCCTCGCGGCGAAGCCCTGCCACGCGGCGGTTGCCACCGTAGGCCGGCAGCTTGGCTTGGGCCGGCGTGATTTTCGCTCGGCGCGAGGACAAAAATTCCCTAATTTCATCGCGAGGTTCCATAAAGAGCAACTTTACGCGGCACCGGAACACCAAGGGAGGGCCTGCCAGTACCTGCCGGGCCATGGCAGGCTCAGCACGATCTTGCCTTTGGCCTGTCCGCTGCTCAGACGTTCCACGGCGGCTGGCATCCGTGTAAAGGGGAACACCGCATCCACCACGGCCCGGACGCGACCATCTGCCACTGCCGGAAGAATCTGTTCGCTAACGCCCGCAAGCAAATCCCCAATGACTTCGGACGGGTTGAAGCCATAGGAGACGGAGCGCAGGCTTGTCTGTCGGACGGCCAAACCGTAGAGGTTGACGGGTGCAACCGCACCGCTCAGGCGCCCCACGCTGATAATTTGCCCGCCACGACGCGTGGCTGGAACGGTCGCATTCAGCATCTCGCCGGCGACGTGGTCCAGCACCGTGGTGACGCCTAGCCCATCTGTCGCTTCCAAGACCTGGGCCGCCCAGCCTGCGCCGCCGGGTCCAGCGCAGTTCGTAACGATGACCACGTCAGCGCCCAGGCCCTCCAGCATTGCCCGCTTACTAGCGGAGCGTGTAGTTGCGATGACGGGCATCGCACCCATCAATTTGGCGATTTGGACCCCGATGAGTCCGATTCCCGAGCTTGCCGCAGTAATGAGCACCGAATCCCCGGGGCCGGTTCCGGCCAGGCTCAACGCACCAAACTCGGTGAGGAGCGCCGTGGGCAAGGGTGCCGCTTCTTCAAAGCTGAGTTCTCGAGGAATCACGATCACGTGGCGGTGGTGAACCAGCACGAATTCGGCAAAAGCGGACGGGGCAGTGCCCGCGACCCGCTCCCCTATTATGGCCGGGTCAACCCCGCTTCCCACGGCGACCACCTCGCCGCTGAATTCATATCCGGCGATGTGGTCCTCGTCGCGTGGAGTCAGGTCGGCGTTGTTGAGCGCCACGGCTCGTGTCCGGATAAGAAGCTGGTCCGTTCCTGGAACTGGAGACGGACAGTCTTCGAGCCTGATGGGCCGATTTCCGCCAGCTACGCAGGCCTTCATCATGGTGGACATGGATTGGACTCCCTCCTCCTTGGGGTGGTGGTTGATTGCGGCCCTCTAGCGGCGGCGAGCCGCCGGGACCAGTTCGTTGGCACCGTAGCTGTTGTCATCGGGATTCAAGGTGCGCCCCGGTGCCACAATCTCATCGATCCGATCCAAGGTTTCAACTGAAAGCTTGATCGTGGCGGCCGGCAGCTGGGAGAGAAGTTGTTCCATGGTGCGCGGGCCAATGATCGCCGAGGTGACACCCGGGTGGTTGATCACAAACGCGATCGCCAGCTCAATCAAGGTGATCCCGGCATCATCGGCCACACGCGCCAAAGCGTCCACGACCTCGAGCTTGTGCTGGTTTGCCGGGCTCTCCATGTTGAAGCGGGCCTTCGGCCGTGCCCCCGAGGCAGGGACGGGTGCGGCGTCCTTGCGCCATTTTCCGGATAGCCAGCCTCCGGCCAGCGGGCTGTACGTCAACGTTCCCATTCCGTGCCGCTGAGTGGTGGGCAGGACGTCTTCCTCGATGCCGCGGACAAGGATCGAGTATGGCGGCTGTTCGGTGACGAATCGGGCCAGCCTGCCATCCCGTGCAGCCGTCTGGGCCTCGACGATCTGGCTCCCCGAATACGAGGAAGACCCGATGTAACGGACCTTTCCTTGACGGACCAGGTCGGTCAGGGCCCCCAAAGTCTCCGCAACATCCATTCCCACATTAGGCCGGTGGACCTGGTAGAGATCAAGGTAATCCGTGCCGAGGCGGCGCAAGGAATCCTCCACGGATTGCATGATCCATTTGCGGGAGCCACCGCCGCGGTTGGGTTCCTTGCCCATGGGCATGAAAAACTTCGTGGCGAGGACAACGTCATCACGCCTGCCCTTGAGCGCCTTGCCGAGAATCTCCTCCGATTCCCCATCAGAGTAAACATCGGCCGTGTCGATGAAGTTGATGCCGGCATCGAGGGCGTGGTGAATAACCCGGATCGAATCGTTCACATCCGTATTTCCCCATGCGCCGAACATCATCGTGCCCAAGCACAACGGGCTGACCTCAACTCCGGTACGTCCCAACAGGCGGTAATCCATGGTGTGCTCCTTCTATGTCTGGAAAGCTCAGGTCTTTGAAGTACTCAGTGCGTTCAGGTCCTGGCGGACGCGGTCGGGTTCGGCGCTCGGGGGCATGTTCGCCCGATCCCGCACACCGTCGATTGAACCTTCGGTGTCCTTCTCCAAGGCAGCAAAGACTGGGTCGAGGCTCGGTTGGGCCGGACCGTGCTCGGCCACCAGCTCAAATGTCAGGTGATTCGCGTCGTCGGAGGCCAGACTATCTACCAAGACGCGGGCAATCTGGTGCCGGGCAATGACGCCGTCGGAGGGGCCTCCCGCCCGACGATTGTCGCCCTGGAGCATCGTGATTTCCAGTTGCGCATCGTCGTTGTAGTCGAACCAGCCGGGGCGCACGATCGTATAGTCGTTGCCGCTGGCTCGGACCAGACGTTCCCCGCGCCGCTTCCAATCGTGGGTTCCTCCGGGCACTGTGACACCGATGGAGGTCATCAGCGCCATCCGCACTGGCCGGCCGCCAAGAGCCTCCAACACGTTTTTCACGGCTCCGTAGTCGACAGCTTCGGCCGCGACGGCATCGCCATAGGCCGAACCCTGTGTGAAAACGACAGCATCAACGCCGTCGAGCGCTTCGGTGAGGGTTTCGGGGCGGGTCAACTCACCCACCACCAGGATGGCGGCCGCGTCAAGGCGGCTGGCCCGCGACGGGTTGCGGACCAGGGCCCGCGTTTCGTAGCCCTGGCGGACGGCTTCGGCGACAGCATGCCGGCCCACGCTACCGGTGGCCCCGAGGATCAGTACGGTGCCTTTGCCTCTTGTGAGGCTTCTGCCCCGGGTCATGCTTCCGGGATTTCCCGGCCGAAGGCCGCCAAGGTGATGGAGTCGGGATCCGGTCCTCCGCGCACTCCGGTATCCAGTGCGGCCAGGGCGGCCATCTCCCCCGCTGTCAGTTCAAAATCAAAGACGTCGAAGTTCTCGGCGATGCGCTCGGCCCGGACGGATTTGGGAATCACGGAGTGTCCAAGCTGCAGTTGCCAGCGCAACATGACTTGAGCAGCGCTCTTGCCATGCTGTTCGGCAATGGAGAGGATCGCCGGATCGTTGAAGGTGCTCTTGGCATGATCGCCACGGTAGGAGGTGATGCCACCGATCGGGGACCAGGCCTGGGTGAGGATGCCAAGGTCACGGTTGGCGCTTTGCACCTCCGGTTGGGTGAAATAGGGGTGCAGCTCAACCTGGTTGACCGCCGGAACAACTGTGGTCTGCTCGCGCAGCGCGCCGAGGTGCTGTGGCATGAAGTTGCTGACGCCGATGGCGCGCACCAGTCCGTCGGCCAACAGCTTTTCCAAGGCTTTGTACGCCGCGATGGTCTTCTCGAAGTCGGTGGAGAGGGGCTGGTGGAGGATGAACAGGTCCAGCTGCTCCACCCCGAGCTTGCCTGCGCTCTTGTCAAAGGCGTGCAGGGTTTCCTCGTAGCCGTAGTCGCTGATCCATACCTTGGTTTCGATAAAGATCTCCGAGCGGTCAATGCCGGAGCGGCGGATGCCTTCACCTGCCTCGCGTTCGTTGGCGTAGGCTGCGGCCGTGTCTATGTGGCGGTAGCCGGTCTCCAGCGCCGTTGCGACGGCATCGGTGGTGACCTCGGGCGGAGTTTGGAAGACGCCGAGCCCAATGGCGGGCATGGTCACGCCGTTGTTGAGTGTGATGTTCATGGTTTTTTTCCTGATTCTGTGGTTCGTAGGTTACGGGCGGATGAGGACTTTGATCGCCTGACGGCTGGCCATGGCCTCATAACCGGCCGGAACCTCATCCAAGCCAATCGTGCTGTCGAATACCCGGCCCGGGTCGATGGTTCCATCGAGCACCAGCGGCAAGAGTTCCTCAATGTACGCACGGGCGGGAGCGACGCCGCCGGTGAGGGTGATATTGCGCATGAACTCGCCGAATCCCAGCGGGACGTCGGAGAATTGCGGCGCCCCAACGCGGCTGATGACACCGCCATCACGGACCACTCCCACTGCCATTTCGATGGCGGACTTGAGGCCAACGGCCTCGAGGACGACGTGCGTGCCGTCACCGTTGGTGAGTTCAAGTACCTTGGCGATACCCTCAGTGCCGCGCTGCGCCACGACGTCCGTGGCGCCGAACTCCCGGCCCAGGTTGGTCCGTGCTTCGTGGCGGCCCATGAGAATGATGCGTCCGGCACCCAGAAGCTTCGCGGAGATCACTGCCGACAATCCCACCGCGCCGTCGCCGATCACCGTGACGCTTTGGCCGGGCACAATGGCGGCTTTCTTGGCTGCATGGTATCCGGTTGACATGACATCGGAAAGGCTCAGCAGCGACGGGATCAGGGTCTCATCGAAACCCGCGGGAACCCCCACAAGGGTGCCCTGAGCCTGGGGAACACGCGCATACTCGCCTTGGCCGCCGTCGTCCGTCCCGCCCCAGTGGGCGCCGTTGCGGCAGGAAGTTTGCAACCCTTCGAGGCAGAAATCGCAGTGGCCACAGGAGGCAACAAACGGGGCAATGACAAAGTCACCCACAGTTAATCCGGTCACGGCCGGGCCAAGTTCGGTCACGACACCGACAAACTCGTGCCCGATCCGTGCACCGTCAGCAGTTGCAGGCTTGGAGGCGAAGGGCCACAGGTCGCTGCCGCAGATGCAGCCTGCCACGATCCGGACAATTGCATCGGTGGGTTCCTTGATGGTGGGGTTGGGGACATTTTCCACGCGCACGTCGCCGGCGCCGTAGATCAATGTTGCTCGCATTACAGGAATCCTTTGCTCAGTTGTGAATTGCTTTCAAGTCAACACCCGCAATCAAAACTGTGGGAGTCCTTGTTGATCGGGGTACTGGTGGAACCCCGCACGGATTGCGCACTCGGCAACGGCTAGGGGGTGGTTCCTTCATTGACCATGCGGAGGCCGTTCAGGGTCCGCGGGTAGCCAATATATGGCAGCAGCGCGGTGAGTGTGTCGATGAGCATGGCGCGGGTGTTGCCGACTCTCAGATTTGCCGTGACGTGACCTGCAACCTGCGGTTCGCAGCCGCCCAGTGAGACAAGCATGGCGAATGTCAGCAGCTCGCGCGTGGGCACGTCGATTCCATTGCGGGTGTAGTGGTCGCCGAAACAATTCGCCGCGAGGAATTGCTGAAAGTGTTGCTGGTCTGCCGGCGCCCCTGCATTCAGGCTTTCAACACGCTCGGGTCCCACGATGAACTTTTGCACCGCCAGCCCAGCTTGGGCCCGGGTTTCAGGCGTCGTGGTGGATTGACCGGGCAAAGGCAGTTTGATGCCCTTCTCGGTGAGGATCTGGTTGCTCGCGTTGATGAAATCTAAGGTCTTGGCCATGCCCGCATAGGGGACCGCCTGATAAACAATTTCCTTTATTTCCACCGGCGTCACACCGACCGCCAAGGCTGCGCCAACCATGACACGAAATTCACTTTGCGCCTGCGCTGCGATCATGGCTGCCAGTTGCACCATAAGCCGAGTCCTGGGCGCCATGTTCGATTCGGCCAGGACGTGGTCAAAAGCGAAGTTGTCGAAGTATTCAATGAGCTCAGGATCGGTCTTTTCCAGAGCGGAAATATGCCCCGGGAACATTTCGCTATGGTTCTTCACTGCTTCAATACTTGGTGCCATGGGGCTTCTCCTACGCTGGGTGACTCGGGTATTTCCTTCCGAGATTTCGAGCGTAGGCGGCGCCTGGATTTTAAGGGAGACCCTGTCAGAGCCCCGTTCCGCTTGTGCTACCGGCCCTTGGCGCGAAAGCGTCCGCTCAGGGCGTGAGCGAACAATGCTACGCACACGATCACGCATAGTGCCGCACCCAAGGCAAAGGTCTGGGTAATTCCAGTGTTGGTGGCATGAAGATCTACCGAGGTGTGGGCGGCGAGAATGGCCGCAGCAACAGCGGTACCAAAGGAACTTCCAATGGTTCGCAGAACTTGGTTAAAGCTCACCGAACTGCCCAGCTCTTCTGTAGCCACGCTGCGGGCAATCAATGCTGGCATGGCCGCGTAGCTGGCCCCCATGCCCAACCCAAAGACGAGCATGCCCACCAAGATCTCCCACAGCTCGTCGTGAAAGAGCCACAGCATGGTCCCGGCAATGGCCATGATGGCAGCACCGACGGGCAGCAGAGTAGTCAGCGAGATGTGGCGAGCCAGGCGGCGCACCAGACGATTCGCAGCGAAGCTGCCCACCGACAACGGAAACATGACAAACCCGGCCCAAAAAACGGGCAGGGCCATCCCGTAGCCTGTGGATGCCGGGGCTTGTGCCACAAGGCTGGAAATGGACAAGCCAATGTACAGCGCGGCGCCGAGCCCGATCGCCGTGAGGTTGGCCAAGAGCACCTCAGGGTTTTTGAAGACCCGAAGGTTGATCAGGGGATGCTCTGAGCCCAGTTCGCACCGTACCCAAACCCATAGAACGACGGCGGAGAAAACTATGGTGCCGATGGTCCAGGGTGCCCCCCACCCCCACGATGGTCCCTCGCTGATGCCCAGCAACAAGGTTCCCAATCCCAGTCCGAGGAGGCTCGCCCCGGTGCCATCGAAGGGTACGCGCGGAGCCTGGATGTCGGGTCCTTGAGGCACTACGCGGACAACAACAGCAATGGCCGTCACCACGAACAAGGCGGCAAACCAGAACGCAAACCTGAAATCGAAGAGGCCGGCAATAATGCCTGTCAGTGGGTAACCGATCCCAATTCCAGTGGCCACTGTGACAGACAGGCTTGAGATGGAGGCCTGCACCTTTGTTGCCGGGACATAACGGCGGGCCAGTGAAATGGTGACCGGTACGATTCCATAGCTCAATCCTTGGAGGGCACGTCCAATCAGGAAAATGGTGAAGTTCGGCGCCACTGCGGCGATGATGGAGCCGATCAGGATCAGCGACAACGCAACCAGAAGGAGCTGCTTCTTATGTGGCCCGTCGCTGAGCCGGCCCATGACCGGTGTGGCAATGGCTCCGGCCAGCAGGTTGATGGTGAGCATCCACTGGGCCGTGCTCACGGGAACGTTCATTTCCACCGCGATCGACGGCACCAAGAGCATTCCCAATGAACTGACAATGGCCGTGGACAGGGCCGCATAGACAAGTGCCGGCACCAATCGGACGGAGGGGCTACTCATGGGGATTCTCCATCCCGAGCTTTGCCAGGACCGGGATGGCGGCCTGAAGGATTTCTCGCTCACGATGAGTGAGTTGCTCACTGACGGCCTGGTTCAACCACACATTGCCGGCCATCTGTTCCTCGGCAAGTTTTTGCCGCCCGGAATCCGTTAGGTGGAGCCACACCTTTCGCCGGTCGTCTTCATCCGGGGTCCGTTCAACGAAGCGCAGCGCCAACAATTCACGGGCTGCCAGCGAAATACCCTGCGGACTCACATGGATGGCGAGTGCCAATTCTGAGGTGGTCGCCTTGTCTTGATCGGCCAGGTAGCGCAAAATGCCGAGCTTCCCGGAAGAAATGGTGCGCTCGGCCTGAAGCTTGCGGAGCAGTGGGCGCAAGACGTCGAGAAGAGCGCGTGTTGAGAACGATTGGGTGCGGGGATGATCGGCCATGGGGCAACTCTACAACCAGCTTGATCAAGTTACTTGAAGATTTTCATCTTGCTGCGATCAATCAGTGAGATCTTCCGGCACCAGACGTAGTTCTTCCGAATCCAATTTGGCTTGGATCTGGCGCAGCACGGTGTCGTCGATGTGTTCCTCATCGCGCAGGCGCACCACCGTGGCACGTTTTGTTTCCAGGATCTCCAGGCGTAGCGCCGTGTACTGCCGGTCGCGGAGCACCTCATCATCAACATCCTCCGAGGTGCTTCCGCCTGCACGGAGCACGTAAAGATGGGCGAGGTACTCATCCCGGAGTCGCCCTGTCACCGGGGCATCGGTACCAAGCCGAGCAGCAACCGCGTCGAGGGCTTCAAGAGCCTCCTCGGTGGCGGCAGTCAAAGCGAGCAGCCGCTCTTCCTCAAGGCCCGCATCGTGTGGCAGGGACGCCCACCGCACCACGATCGGCAGAAGCATCCCTTGCACAACGCTGGTCACCACGATGACACCAGCAGTGACGAAAACTATCAAGTCGCGGTCAGGGAACGGTTCCCCGGAGGCCAGGAGCAGTGGGACCCCGAGGGCGGCCGCCAGAGAAACGGCCCCACGGAAACCAGCCACACCGCTCACAATCCTCGCCCGGGCACCCATTCGGCGCAGGCGCTGGGCCGGGCGGCGATCCAGCAGGCGGATGGCATGTGTAACAGCAAACAGGAAGGCAATGCGGACCACAATGAGCGCAATCGAGATGATGCCAACCAAGCCCAACCCGCGAAGTATGAGTCCGGCGTCGAGGGCCCTGGTAGCTACCTGCAGTTCGAGCCCTACGAGAACAAATAGGGAGGCGTTGAGCAGAAATGTCGACAAACTCCAGAAGCCCTGTGACTGCCGGCGGGTTGCGGCCCGGCCCCGGCGCGGTGCGGCTTGGCTCATGATCAGCCCGGCCGTAACAACTGCAAGCACGCCAGATGCTTCGATGGCCTCGGCCATCAGGTAGGCGGCAAAAGGCGTCAAGATCGTCAGCACCGTCTCCTGCAAAGGATGATCAAGCCGGGCACGCAGGCGGATCACGAGCCAGGCAATGACCGTGCCGATCAACACGCCGCCCCCGTAGGCAAGAACAACAAGCCAGGTGACGTGCAACGGCGCTAGTGCTTCGGTTCCGAGGGTGTAGGTGACGGCGATGCCGTAAATGACAAGGGCCGTTCCATCGTTGACGAGGCTCTCGGCGCGCAACAGCGTTACATGCCGGCGCGGTAGGTTCCGCGTCAGGGCACCCACTGCCGTCGCATCAGTGGGTGCCAGTGCCGCGCCGAGAACCCACGCCGGACCCCATGGCACGCCACATAGGTGAGCAATGACAGCCAGTACGCCCGCGGTCACCACCACCAACAGCGTGCTGTTCAGCAGGATGCCACGAAAGTTTGCGCGGATTTCACGCAGCGACGTGGTTAAGCTTTCCCAAAACAAAAGTGCAGGCAGGAACAGGAAGAGCACCACTTCCGGGGGTAGAGACACCCCTCGTAAAACAGGAACGAAGCCCAGCAGCACCCCGCTGATCAACAACAGCAGTGGCGGTGCGATGTGGAGGCGGCGGGACAGTCCGCTGCACACCATGATGGTCACCCCTAGAATGACGACGATCTCAAGTCCGAGCATGTTCTCACCCTTCAACTAAAGGGGCGTCATTGCCCGCGTGACGACTGGGCGCCATCTGGATCCCAGGCCACAATGTGGATACCTATATGAAACCACGCCCACCCCACGTCGTGACCGGTGTGAGGAGACGAAGATCATCCCTGAAAAATGCGCATTCCTGCAGCTGTGTGGCAATACTGGAATAATGTCGAAAAGTGTTTTTCCGCCCCTGACAGCACTCCTGGGGCGTTCAATCAGGCAGTTATGCATCCTGCCCCTGCGCTACTGGTTTCTCCTTGGCAGCATGTATACCGTTCTGGCTGTTTGGGTCAGCCCGCTCATTTCCCGACTCCTGTTGGCGGCCGTCCATCAGGCCGGGCTGGATACGGTCACGGATCGCACGATGAGCACGATATTTACCTCGCCAGTGTCCCTTGGAATCCTGGCAGGTACCTTCCTCATTGTCTCCGCTGCGACCCTGCTTTCCTTTGCAACAATGCTGATCATTGCTGATCTCCAGTTCACGGGGCAGCCGCCCTCAATCACAGCGGTTGCCAGGCGCCTCCTTCGGCTGGCCAAGAAGGGATATCGACCCGGAGCCCTCATCATCGCCGCTGAGCTAGCTCTGCTCGCCCCTTTGGTCGGTTACACACTCTTTGCCCCGGTCACCGGAAATCTCGGCATCCCGCCGTTCATTGGCCGTGAATACATGAAGACTCCGCTTTCGGCGCTGCTGTTGATCTCTGTCGCCGCGATTGTCGTTGTGATTATCTATGCATCCATCCTCACCATGCCCTTTGCCCTGGTGCGGAATCAGACTCTAGGACGCAGCTTCATTGATAGCGTGCGCGCCATTCGCCAAGGCGGCATCAGGCTGGCCCTGGCCTTCGCAGTTGCCGCGCTGGGGGCAATCCTGCTCTCTCGCGGCGGCGCCTGGCTGCTCGGTCAGGCCGTAGATGCCTTGAACTCCAGATTCGATCACACGACACTTGCAGTCACTGCAGCCACGTTGGTCTTCACCTTTTTGTCTCTTGCTACGGCCCAAGGTTTTGCCAACTTGTTTGCCGGCGAAGCCCGCATTTTCTACAAGATGCCGTTTGTTTCAACCGTCACCGGCTTCAATGTTCACGCGCCCCTCGCTCGCGGCACAGATGTTCGTTCCGCGTTGCGTACGGCCGTCGTAATCGTCCTTGTCTGCAGTACGGGAGCCGCGGCGATCCAGCCAGCCGTGGCAACCACCCAAGTTTCCGAGACAGCCCCTTCTTCGAGCGACCAAGAACAAGCGCTCGTGATCGGGCATCGTGGATATGACTCCGGTGGGGTGGAGAATACCCTCGGTGGTTTGGTGGCTGCCGGCGTGATGAAGACGGACCTGGTCGAGGCTGACTTCCAGCAAACCTCCGACGGCGAATTTGTCGCCAGTCATGACACGAACCTCCTGGTACTGGCCGGAAAGAACCAGAACATCTACGAAATGACCGCGGCCGAAGTCACGGCAACAACCGTGACCATGAAGGGCCATAGCAGCACGATTCCCACCATGACGGCCTACGTTCAAAAGGCGCGCGAAATTGGTATGCCGCTGCTGATCGAGCTCAAGGTGACCGGCCATGAAAATCCCGGCTACGTTGAAGACTTCCTTGCCGAACTAGACGCCGCGGACGGTTTCAATGGCAACATTTTCCACTCACTGAACCCGGCCGCCGTCGAAAAGATCAAGATTCTACGCCCCGATCTGAGGGTGGGACTGACCATCGGCCTGCTCTACGGCCAGCTGCCAACCACCCCCTGCGATTTCTACGTCATTGAGCAAGCGTCCCTGACCCCGGAGATGATCGAGGCCGCACATGGGCAGGGCAAGGACGTGTACTCATGGACGGTCAACGGTGAGCTCAGCATGCGCGCGCTCCTGAGATCCGGCGTCGACGGGATCGTCACAGACCGCCCCGATCTTGCCCAGGCCAACCGCGACGAGCTAGCACCCGGCACCGACTATGTGGAGGGCGATGTCCGGAACCGACTGCTGCTCGAATCAAGATCCCGCCAACTCTGATCCGCGGCCGCCGGCAGCAATGCCGCTACTATGAATGTGGCATGAATTGGCCGCGAGCACGCCCCGCTTTGACACCCCAGCATGAAAGCAAAATCATGAATCCTTCACGCATGAATGTAGAGTCGTTCAACCTCGATCACCGCTCCGTCGCAGCACCATACGTGCGGGTTGCCGATCGCAAGGAACTTCCGCTCGGCGACGTCATTACCAAATATGACGTACGTTTCACCCAGCCGAACGTGGCCCACCTGGAGATGAAAGCGATTCATTCGCTCGAACACCTGTTTGCTGAATGCTCGCGAAACCATTCAAGTTCGGTCATCGATTTCTCCCCCATGGGTTGCCAGACGGGGTATTACCTCATTCTCCAGGGTGAGCCCAACATCCCCTCCGTACTGGACCTGATCGAGGCCACACTGACGGACGTTTTGCAGGCCACCGAGGTGCCTGCCGCCAATGAGGTTCAGTGCGGGTGGGGCGAAAACCACTCACTCAGTGCCGCTCAGGATGCGGCGCGGGACTTCTTGGCGAAGCGTGACGAGTGGGAGCAGGTTTCGGCTTGAGCACCATTGAAGTAAGCACCACTGAAGTCATTGTTATTGCGGCCATGGAAGAAGAAATTGCACCGTTTCTTCAGAAGGCCACGGCGGTCGGCGAGCCCGTTCAGGTAGGTAACTCCATCCACCGCAACGTGGTTATCAACGGCGTGCAGACGTTACTGGTGCAAGGCGGGATCGGTCTGGTCAACGCGGCTGGCGCGGCAACGTCCGCGCTCCTCCTGGCAAATCCAGACTCCCCTGAAGCACTCCGCCCGCTGGTGATCAGCGCCGGCACCGCCGGTGGCTTGGGTGATTCCGTCAGGGTGGGCGATGTTGTGGTGGGAACTGACAACATCAACGCCAATGCCGATGCACGCGCCTTCGGTTATCAGCTCGGACAGGTCCCGGGCATGCCGGTGTCCTACCCGGTCCCGCAAGTCCTGCTGGAGATTAGCTCGGTCGTGGTGCCTGAGCATCGCTCAGCTGAGACCTTGCACCAAGGATTGCTGCTCTCCAGCGATTCTTTCGTAGACCAGGAACGTTCCTTGGTGGTCAAGGACCTCTTTGATCAGGTACTGGCTACGGACATGGAGTCCTCGGCGATCGCCCAGACCTGCCACGTCTACGGCGCTCCGTTCCTCTCTATCCGTGGTATCTCCGACCTCTGCGGTCCCGCGTCCGATGCCGACTTCCTGGTCCACGTGGACGACGCCGCTGAACGTTCGGCGGAAATCGTTATGGCGGTCATCGCCGCATGGGCGGCCGCGGGCTCTCCCCGGGCCGTCGCCCCATAAGCCAAAGTCCCAAGGTCTAGAGGGAGCCGGTCAGTTCACGCTGACCGGCTCCCTCATTTTTTAACTAAACCCGGATAGCTACCCCCAGCTGCCGCCATGCTCGGCGAGGATGGCTCGACGATCACCTTTTCCGCACGTCGCCAACGTCGTCGAAGATTACCGTTGACTACGTAGTCAATGGTGTGATTGAATTCATGTCAGATAGATTGACTACGTAGTCAAAACCACTGGAGGCACATCTTGCAGCACATCGGCGCAGCAGCGAACCAATCACCCAAACCTGGGTCGCGTGTGTCCATGATGGATATTGCCCGCCATGCTGGTGTTTCACAGAAGACGGTTTCCAGAGTTGTCAATGGAGAAGCCCACGTATCGCCTGATGTAAAGGCCAAGGTTCAGCAATCCATCGACGAGCTTGGGTTCCGTCCCAATGCAGCAGCCCGCGCCCTTGTGACACAACGCTTCAAGCGAATTGGCATGGTCACCATCGGCACCACGCTCTTTGGTCCGTCTTCGATACTTAGCGGTGTTGAAGCTGCGGCAAAGTCTGCGGGATACTTTCTCAGCGTGGTTCGCACCAGCGATGGAACACCCGCCCAGATCCAGCAGGCCATCGACCAACTGGTGACACAGGGAGTGGACGGAATCATCTTGTCCGAACCGATCGACGTTGGCCATCCGGTCATGGATGTCCCGGCGGGATTGCCTGTCCTGAGTTTCGATCAACCCTCGTCCATAGCCCGTGACCACGAACTGGTGGTCGGCCTGGATGAAAGTGCAGCGGCACGAAGCGCAACAGAGCATCTGCTGGCACTGGGGCATGAAACCGTGTGGCACATTGCCGGCGATGAGAACTGGGCCGCAACCCGGCGCCGAGTTCAAGGCTGGCAGGAGGCGTTGAGTGACGCTGGCGCGGCGGAACCGGCCATCATCTACGGGGACTGGTCTCCGGCGTCGGGCTATGCCGCAGCGCAGTCACTGCTAAACCGCCCTGACGTCACGGCCATCTTTGCAGCCAATGACACCATGGCCGTCGGAGCCATGCGCGCCTTTCAGCTGGCAGGGCTGAGGGTTCCGGCGGACGTGAGCATCGTTGGATTTGATGACAGCCCCGAATCCGCATTTCTCCACACACCACTGACCACTATTCGTCAAGACTTTGACGAAGTAACGCGCCTGGCCGTGCACCGCTTGATCCGCACGATCGAAGGCCATCCACCAACTACTTTGCACCGATCCGTCCCCGCGCAACTCATCATCCGCGAGTCAACCGCCCGACGGTCAACCGAACGGCATCACATCCGTTCCATCTAGACGGCTCCCCCGCCGTTCCCATCAAGCGACTCATCTAAGAGCCGTTCCCTCTCAGCACCACTACTGACACTGGAGTCAACCATGCCCAAAAACATGCCCAAAATGGGTGAAGACGCATGAAAAAGAGCCATTTGAGCCGTCGAGACTTGCTTCGCATCGGGACCATTGCGGGAGGTTCTTCACTTCTTGCAGCGCTCGTGGGCGGCTGCGGAAATTCCAGCCCAGCGGCCGTGAATGGTGGCGCCGTGGACCTATCCATGTGGACCCACGATGACGGGTACATCAAATTCTTCGAATCCTCGCTGCCGGCAGTCAATGCAGGCAGCAAGTTTTCCACCGCTTTGGCTTTCACCAAGATCGGTTCCAGTGACATTGTCACCAAATTGATTGCCCAAGCCGTTGCCGGCCGCGGAACACCTGATGTTGCCGGACTGGAAATCGGCCAATTTGCCAGACTTCTCAACGGAGACTTGGCCGATGAGTTACTCGTGGACCTTTCCGATGTTGCCGCCGAATTCGGAAACGACCTGATCCAGGCTCGAACCGCACCCTTCTCAAAAAACGGCAAACTATTTGCCTTGGACTCCGACACTCCCTTGGCTGTCTACTACCACCGAGAGGACCGATTCCGTGAACTTGGCATTCCCACGGATCTGGCCACATGGGAAGAACTGGCCCAAGTGGCGGGCCAGGCGAACAAGAAGCATGGGGTTTCCTTCGGGGCCCTGGCCACGGGAACCGATTTGCCCCAAGTGGTTCAGAGCTTCCAGATCCCCCTCGTTCAACGTGGAGGGAACCTCTTCGACAAGAACGGTGAGCTGACCATTGAGACTCCGGAAGCCGAAGAAGTCCTAAGCTTCCTGTCCAAATCGGTGCAGTCCGGCGTCTACACCACGGTCTCTGATTACTACGGTGCAGGCATGCAGGCCGCCTTGAAGTCCAACAACCTCTTGGGCGTGGCCATGCCATCCTGGTACGCCGCCTACGGCATTGTGCCCAACGTGCCGGAGCAGACAGGAAAGTGGAGGATCCGGGCCCTGCCACAATTCAGCGGCGGCGGAGGGCGGACATCCGTTGGTGGCGGTACCGGATTCGCGGCGGTCCGAGGGAAGGCCAACTCAGTTGCCGCCGTCGAACTTATCAAGGTCGCCTACCTTTCCAAGGCGCAACAAGTTCAGCGCTATAAGCAGCTGGGCTATTTGCCCACATTGCGCTCGGTGTTCGACGACCCAGAGCTGCATGCACTTGGAAACGAGTACTTCGGCGGACAACGACTCTTCGAGGTTTACAGCGACATCATCGATGACGTTCCCGAAATCTACCAAAGTGGCAATCAAATGATCCTCAACACAGTTCTCAGCGGATACCTGTTGCGTGCCTACAACGGTGACCTCACTCCTTCACAGGCACTCACAGCCGCAGCCCGGGACTTCCGCGGCCAGACTCGAAACTAAGGTCACCCCCATGTCAACACTTGCCAAGGAACGTCCACTTGCCCGACGCGCGGAGTCTCCCTCCAGCCGGCGCCGCCCCTACAAGGCCGGTGGCCGCATCGCCCCCTACGCCTTCATCGCTCCGTTCTACTTTCTATACCTGCTCTTCATGATTGTGCCCGTCATGGCAGCGGTGGTACTGAGCCTGACCTCGTGGGTTGGCCTGGGAGCCCCCACCTGGGTTGGACTACGCAACTACAGCAACCTCCTCCAGGACACCAGTTTCGGCACGGCCCTGACCAATTCATTGGTCTATGTTCTGGTGGCAGTCTTCATTGTGGTCCCCGCAGCCCTCATGATTGCGCAAGCCCTGCATGCCAAAGGACTCAAGGGTCGGGACATGTTCCGTTTGGCGTTCTTTGTGCCCATGGTGCTGTCCCCGATCGTGATCGCCCTCGTCTTTTCCTTGCTCCTAGATACGAACTATGGACTTCTCAACGCCGTCTTGAAAGCACTCTTCGGGGTTGGCGATATTGACTGGTTGGGAACCCCGGATCTTGCCCGAATGGCAGTGAGCTTCGTGCTGCTCTGGCGCTGGGTGGGTTACCTAACCATCTTCTTCCTGGCCGGACTGCAATCAGTACCTGCCGAACTCTATGAAGCAGCGGAGCTCGATGGCGCAGGCATGGTGCGAAAATTCACCACCGTCACCCTGCCGGCACTTCGCCCCGTGACAGCATTCGTCGTTGTCACGTCCTTCATTAGCGCTGCGCAACTGTTCGACGAGCCGTATCTGCTCACCAAGGGTGGGCCCGGAGAATCAACCTTGAGCGTCGCCATGTTTATCTTCCGCGCCGCGTTCGAACGCCAACAATTTGGATATGCGGCTGCCGCCGGCATCATCCTCTTTGCCCTGGTCTTCACTGTGAGCCAAATCCTTAACCGCGCCCTGTCGATCGGCAAAACGTCATGACAACAACTTCTGCACTGACCCCAAATTCCTCCACCGCACCAGCCAATGGCCTGAGGAAAAAACCTGGCAAGAGCGGATTCATTGCGCGCCGCGGCCTGCTGTACTTGACCCTCACCGCGCTCCTGCTTGTGTTCGTGGCCCCCTTGTTTTGGGCCCTGAGCGGATCCTTCAAAAATCGCGGGGACATCTTTGCTTCTCCCCCAAGTCTGATCCCCAACCCATTCACGGTGGAAAACTACACCACGCTCCTGAATACCCAACCATTCTGGAACTGGTTCTTTATGAGCGTTGGCACAGCACTCATTGCCACCATCATTTCGGTCTTTGTCTGTTCCTTGGCAGGGTATGCGTTCGCCAAGTTCGATTTCCGGGGCAAAAGGATCCTGTTCAACATCATGTTCAGTTCCTTGTCCGTACCCTTTGCCGTGATCCTGGTCCCGCTATTTATCCTTGTCGTCAAGACTGGACTGTCTGAACCGTGGTTCGCCTTGATTGTTCCTTGGGTAGCACCCGCCTTCGGGATCTTCATGATGCAGCAGTACATTGTTCAGGCCGTTCCCGACGAAATCATCGAGGCCGGCCGAATCGATGGCAACAGTGAATTTGGCATCTTCTGGCGGCTGGTCCTTCCGCTGCTGCGGCCATCCCTTGGCGCACTCGCAGTTTGGAGTTTTCTGCAGACATACAACAGCTTCTTGTGGCCGCTGGTCTTGGTCTCCGACTCTAACCAGTACACGCTTCCCCTTGGGCTGAACATCCTCTTCGCTGCCGAGAACCGGTCCTTTGACCTGGTCCTGGCAGGATCCGTGCTCGCCTCAATACCGACCATTTTGGTCTTCTTCCTCCTCCGCAAGCAACTCCTTGATGGCCTCTCCGCAGGCGCAGTCAAGGGCTAAGAAAGGCAAGTAATCCTTATGTCTACTTATCAGGACCGCGTCCTCTTCGGTGCGGCGTACTATCACGAATACCAGCCCACTCCCCGACTCGAACGAGATCTCGACTTGATGCAGGCGGCGCACTTTAGCGTCATCCGCGTTGGCGAGTCTGTGTGGTCAACGTGGGAACCCGAAAACGGCGTCTTTGACCTCGACTGGCTCTTGCCCGTCCTCGATGGCGCCCATGCCCGTGGCATCAGCGTCATCCTCGGAACGCCCACCTACGCCGCACCTCCGTGGCTGGCGCGGCTGTACCCGGAAATTAATGTTGACCGCCGCACCGGAGCCCCCATGGGGTGGGGTGTGCGCCAAGAAATTGACTACACCCATCCGGCGTTCCTCTTCCACGCCGAACGCATCATTCGCAAGATTATGGAACGTTACGCCAACCATCCTGCCGTCATCGGTTTTCAGGTCGATAACGAACCCGGAAATGAGATCTTCTACAACCGCGGGGTTTTCCAGCAATTTACCGATGCCCTACGCCAGCAGTACGGGACCGTTGAGGCCCTTAACGAAGAATGGGGCCTCACCTACTGGTCACACAGATTGTCCACGTGGGCTGACCTTTGGACGCCTGATGCCAACGCTCAACCACAATATGCCCTCGCCTGGCGTCGATTCCAGGCCCAGCTCACCACCTCGTTCATCAGCTGGCAGGCCGGCATTGTGCGTGAGTATTCCAACGATGAACAATTCGTGACCACGTGCATCTCCTACGAGCGGCCCGCGGTCCAGGACGAAGAACTAACCAAGCACCTGGATGTCACTGCGGGCAATCCCTACTACCGCATGCAGGACCAGCTTGCGCTTCCCGCCACCAGCGATGGAAACCAGTCGTGGACAACCTCGGGCACTTGGTCCCTGTACGCCACAGCGGATCGAATGTTTGCCTCAAAGCAGTCACCATTCCTTGTCACCGAAACAAATGCCCAAGCCATCGGCATGCCGTGGAACAATGAACCGGCCTTCGATGGCCAATGGCGCCAGACTGCGTGGGCGCTCGTGTCCCGCGGGGCGACAATGATCGAATATTGGCACTGGCACACTCTTCACTTCGGCGCCGAAACATATTGGGGCGGCGTTCTGCCGCACAGCGGAGAACCCGGCCGTGTCTACGCCGAGGTGGCCCGGATCGGCGCAGAATTTGCCGCAGCCGGCGAATTGGTTGCATCGCTGACCCCGGACAGTGATGTTGCCATCATCTATTCCAATGATTCAAAGTGGGCGCTTTCGGAGTTCCCACAACTCAATCACGACGGCGAACCCGACCGCAGGTCCTTCCAATCCATCTTTGACTCCTTCTATCAAGGCGCCTTCGACGCCGGACTTCAAACCCGGATCATCCACGGCTCCCAGCTCACTGAGAGTTACCAGCCTGCGGTTTTTGCCGCGTCTCACCCGGTGCTCGTCGCAGCTGGATTCTCCATTGCCAGCAACAAGCAGTTGGAGTGGCTGGAAAATTATGCCGACGCCGGTGGGCACCTAATCGTGGGTATCCGCACCGGTTACGAGGATCACGAAGCCCGGGCGCGGACGGACCGGAAGCCGGCGATTCTCTCTGACGCCGCGGGAGTTTGGTACGACGAGTTCAGTACCATCAACACCACGTTGCCCGTCGTGTCCGCCGGAGAGGCGATCCTTGAAGGCAACGCAACCAGGTACATTGACGGACTGCAAAATCTTGATGCGCAGGTTCTGGCAACGTACAAACACCCGCACTTTGAACGCTGGCCGGCCATCACCACCCGCCCCCACGGCAATGGCAGAGTCTCCTATGTGGGCACCGTGCCGGATGCTGCGCTGGCTAAGTCATTCATGACCTGGGCTGTCAATAAGTCCTCGCAGCCTGCAGCAAAGGACTGGAAGCCTGCCATCGACTCGCAGACATCAAGCAGTGCCACCTCGGCCAGCGGAACCAAAATACGCTTTATCCACAACTGGTCATGGGAGCCAAGCACCTTCACTGTCCCGGTCAAGGTTCGTGACCTGGTCAGCGCTGAAACATTTGAGCCGGGTGAGGAGCTTTACCTGCAGGCTTGGGATGTGAGAATCGTGGCGGAACTCTAGTACTCGGGCTCACGGAGGCTGCCCGATGCCCAAACGGCCCGGCGTACCGCCCCACTTCCTAGGGTGGCACGCCGGGCGGTTGTGCACAAGGCTTGCGAACTCTAGCTGATCCTTCGGCGGTAGATGCTGTTCGCGAAGGCGTAGGCCACGGCCAGGATTCCAACCAGCCAGGCCAATGCAATCCAGATTCCGCTGCCAACGGGCTGTTGGGCAAACATTGCCCGGAGCGTGTCGACGACGGCTGTCACAGGTTGGTTTTCGGCGAACCACGCTACCGGTCCTGGCATTGAATCCGTCGGCACAAACGCCGAGCTAATGAACGGCAGGAAAATCAGCGGGTAGCTGAAGGCACTCGCGCCGTCGACCGTCTTGGCAGAAAGTCCGGCGATCACCGCGATCCAGGTCAGGGCCAAGGTGAATAAGACCAGGATGCCGGCAATCGCCAGCCAGAGTGCCAGGGACGCGCCGGTGCGAAAGCCCATGATGAGGGCCACGCCGATGACGATCGCCACCGAGACCACGTTCGCGGCCAGTGAGGTCAACACATGGGCCCAGAGTACGCTCGAGCGCGCAATCGGCATGGATTGGAACCGTTCGAAGATGCCGCCTTGCAGGTCAAGAAACAACCGATAGGCCGTATATGCGACACCGGATGCGATGGTAATCAGCAAGATTCCGGGAAGCATGTAGTTGACATATGACTCATCAGATCCCGTGTTGATCGCTCCCCCGAACACGTAGACGAATAGCAGCATGAGCGCAATGGGAGTGACGGCTGTGGTGATGATGGTGTCCGGGCTGCGCAGAATGTGGCGCAGCGAGCGGCCGGTGAGTACTGCGGTGTCACCAATGACGTGGGTGCTCATCGTATTTCCTTTCCTGCGCGGACTGAACCTTCGGCGCGGTAGTCTGTGCCGCCGTCGGAGGTCCCTTTGTCCGAAACGAGAGCCAGGAAGACTTCCTCCAGTGAGGGCTGCTTCTCGACGTACTCAACCTTGGCGGGCGGGAGGAGTTGCTTGAGTTCGGCGAGGGTGCCGTTTTGGATGATCGCGCCCTGATGCAGGATTGCTATCCGGTCTGCCAAGTGTTCGGCCTCGTCCAAGTACTGCGTGGTGAGCAGCACCGTAGTCCCGCCCTTGGCAAGTTCCTTGACCGTTTGCCACACCTCAATGCGAGCCTGCGGATCGAGTCCGGTGGTCGGTTCGTCGAGGAAGATGACTGGCGGGTTGCCGATCAAACTCATCGAAATATCGAGCCGGCGTCTCATGCCACCCGAGTAGCTCCCAGCCTTGCGGTTCCCTGCCTCGGTGAGTGAGAACCGGGCCAGCAGCTGGTCGGCAATGTCACCCGGATTCTTTAGGTGCCGCAGCTGTGCGATCAGGATCAAGTTCTCCCTGCCCGTGAGTACCTCATCAACGGCCGCAAACTGACCGGTCAAGCTGATGGATTGCCGTACTTCGCTTGGGTTGGTGGCGAAATTGAAGCCGTTGACGGTAGCTGAGCCTGCATCGGCCTGGAGCAGGGTCGACAAGATGCGCACCAGCGTGGTCTTGCCTGCCCCGTTGGAGCCAAGCAGCGCAAAGATGCTGCCCGCTCGCACGGTGAAGTCGACGCCCCGCAGCACGTGCAGGTCCTTGAACGACTTCTCGATGCCCTCCACCCGTATGGCGGGTTCGAGGGCCTGGTCTGTGGTCATGTCAGTTTCTCTCTTCTTGTCTTTACGCTTAGTCTGCGGCGCCGTCGATGGTGTCAGTCAGGCGCTTGCGCTCCTTGTTGATCCATTGGCCATCGGAATAGTTCTCGATGAAAGTTTCGGCAAAGTCAACCGGGTCGTCCCCGACAATCTCCCTGATGGGGGTGCCATCGGCAGCCGCGCGCTCAATGAGGTCGATGAGGTCCTCAAGCATCTGCATGAAAATGTCGCCCTTGACGATGGACCCGGCATACATGAAGTAGCGCTCGAGTCCCTCGATGGTGGTCCGGTAGTTTTCCGGAAGTGTTGCCTTGCGGGCCTTGTATTGGCGCCAACGTTTCTTGTCCTCGAACGATCCGGTGAGCTTTTCAATCCATTCTGCAGCCATGATCATTTTCCTTCTTCCTGTGTGTTTTTGATGATCTCGTGGAGATGGTCAATGCGTTCTGAGAGAAAGCTCCACGTCTTCCAGAATTCCTCGAGGTACTCGCTCCCTTCGGGGTTTAGCGAATAGACCTTTCGAGGCGGCCCCTTTTCTGAGGGAACCTTCGCAACGTCCACGAAACCGCGTTGTTCGATCCTGACAAGCAAGGCATATACCGTGCCCTCAACGATCTCGGAGAAGCCTTGATCTCGCAGCCGGGCCGTAATTTCATATCCGTACGCTGGTTTGATCGCAAGAATGGCCAGGATGATGCCCTCAAGTGTCCCCTTGAGCATTTCCGTTCTTTGCTTGCTCATGGAACCCTCCTTTCACTACTTGGTAGTATTGACTACCAGTAGATAGTAACACCGAATAGTGACGGTGCAACAGGGGTTCATGAACGGAAATGCGAGTTCGACTTAATAGGTCAAATGACCTAAATTGAAGACATGACCGATCTTCTGAACTACTCGCCCACCGGCCCCATTCTTATTGTTGGTGGCTACGGCACCGTAGGCAGCGCCCTCGCACGGCTTTGCGCGCCCGCATGGCCCTTGCTATTGACCGGACGAAACCCGGCAAACGGGGCAGATCTTGCCGCCGAGCTTGGAGCCACGCTCAGACGCTGGGATGTCAACGATCCAGCGCCTTTCTCCGCCTCGGCCAGAGCCGTCATCAGCACCGTCAACGACCCCCACGATCGAGTCCTGGGGGCGGCAGTGCGTGCAGGCATTCCCTACGTCGATGTCACCCGCTGGACAAGCCGAATGACGCGAGCAGCTACCGCGGCAACGCTCCTGCGGCCGAGCGCACCAGTTCTCTTGTCGTCAGGGTGGATGGGCGGCATCGTAAATATTGTGGCGGCTTCTCTTATCGGCGAACTCGACGGGGCCCAGAGCATGGATATCGCCATTAGGTACGACGTCGATGACCGCGCGGGCGCCGACTCGGTGGACTTCATCGACAGACTCGGGCAAGACTACGAGGTGCGTCGCAATGGGACCCTCGCAATGGTTAGCCCACTCTCGGATGCTCGCTGGGTTGAAATTGGTGGATACCGCACCAAGGTGGCCCGGCTGGATACGCCGGAGCAGCTTACCCTCCCGCTCACTTTGGGTGTGGAATCAGTGACCACTCGAATCGGCTTTAGTTCCAACGCCTCAACCACTGCCTTGCTCGCCGCCAGAAAACTCGGATTCTTCCGCTGGGGCCGTGGCGAGCGATGGACCGGCCTGCGGCGTTCACTCCTCTATTCCCCGGGACAGGGCGGGAGCGCGATTATCCGCATCGATGCCCACGGCATTGAGGAAACTCGATCGGTGACTATTGCCGATCCCTTGGGCCAGGCACATTTGACGGCACTGGGCGGATACCTTGGCCTTCAGCAAGTTCTAGGGGCTGGGGCGGCTGCCGGGGTGCTCTTCCCTGAATCCAGGGATGATCTTGCCGACGCCCTTGCCCAGTTGCAGGTCCACAATGTATTGGTACTCGCGGCATGACGGCCACGAAGGGTGAATTGCGAAGGGCTTCCCTACTCGATGCCGCGGAGCACGTACTTGTCACATTGGGCAATGCGAATGCCACGATGCGAAATATCGCCGCGGAGTCCGACGTTCGCCTTGGGCATTTACAACACTATTTCCCCACACGATCCGCCCTCATGCAGGCAGTGTTGGAACGTGTCCTGGAACGATTCTTGGCGTCGATGCAGGAGACTACTGGGGTTGCCATCGGCGTTGGCACTGAGGGGCCCATTACCCGCGAAGAAAGTGGCAGGATCTTCGGCTCGATGATGCAACAGCAGCAGGAGCCAGCTACGGTCCGGCTATACGTTGAAATCTGGGCAATGGCGGCCTCGGACACCGAGACAGCGGCCGTTCTTCGGGACTTTTACGTGCAGTATTCGCACTACGTTGAACACATCGTCAAGCGGGCGCAGCCTGAAATGACGGCCAATGTGTGCCGAGCCAGGGCCAACGCCATCGTTACACTTTTCGAAGGGGCGGCAATCGTTGGAGCCGGCTTTGCCGGGCTGCGTTCTGCAGAGACGGATATCGAATTGTTGAACGTTGTCCAGGGGCTCATGCATGAGCCAGAATAACTGAACGCCCACTCGTTGGTATTCACCCATCTTCGACCGGCGCCCGACAATTATTGCAGTAGTCCTCGGTACATATTGCCTAAGGCAGGCAATTCTTTTTCAGGGCTCTGGCTCATACCCGATGAGCCAGTGCAGCCCGTGGCGATCAATCACCTGCCCATCAGAGGCACCCCAGGGCTTCGGGGAGAGGGGGTCCAAAACGTCACCGTCAACCGCGAGCTTGTCGAACCACTCATGAAGGGTGGCTGGTTTGGCGGTTCCCAGCAACGAGAGCCTGAGGCCCTCCAGGCTGACACTTTTCTCACCGGAAGCTGCATCCGACCCCGCCAAAGCAACGACACCATCCAAGGTTCCATGGGCAATGGCGTTGGGCGGCCCGTCGAGACGGCCAAAGTCCTGATACGTGAACATTGAGACGGTTCCTCCGAAAACGTCCGCATAGAAATTGAGCGCCTCACGCGCCGTACCTGGGAAGCTGACATAAATCTGGAGTGCAGTCATTTCCACAGCCTACAGAATCTCATGGTGGGAGCCACGGGTTGATAGGCGAAGTGGATTCGTGCGCACCCGGGCACCGGAGCGTCCACGACGTCGGGCAATCCTGTGTGTTTCCCCATGAAGGCCCGGAAGGCTCTCAGCTGCCGTCACGCAGGTCACCGGGAGCCGTCAGGGTCAAAGTGATGTCCTCGAAGGTGGCCACGCACGTTTCTCCCATGGGGGCCTGGGACAGGAAGCCAACATGTACGGACTTGTCTGTATCCAACCGGAAGAGTCGAACAAACCACCACTGCTGGCCGTCTTGGGAGGCATGGAATGCCCATCCCGGCCCAACGCGACTGACGCGGAGGTAGCTCCATCGCTCAAGGACCATGGATGAATTGCAATCGTCTGAGAACCCATTTGTTACGACACTGACAACCATGGCCTGCCCTTGCGGGGAATACTCAAAGCAGAGTTTGGCCCAGTGTTGTGGACTGGACCAAAGGCTGATTGCACCTGCGTCAAATGTTGTCCGCGAGGTTTCGACGCCCACCTTGGCTGAGAGTGAAAACGCCTCCGGTGCAATGAATCCCAGTGCCGAAGCCGCGTGTTGTGACGCACCGCCGAGGGAGTCATTACTCCAATCGACGCCGGGTGCGGCAGTGAGCCTTAGTACCCTGGAGGATTCGTCATAGGTGGCGTGACCGGGTGCTGGCTCCCAGCTCAGGGGCGGCAGTTCGCTAATGGTGGGCTGCATTCAGCTACTTTCTTGTGCCTCGGATTTCAGATTGTTGTCCATGCCACATTGGCACGGCACAGATATCCTGTGCAACGAGATGACGAGGCATGGCCTCAACCCAAGGACCTGCCCCGAACATGTTCAAACACGAGGTTTGTCTGCGTACCCGCTACGGCCGGATTTGAGGAGAGGTGTTCCAGGACGAACTGCCGGACGTGTTCGGTATCGCGGGCCGTGACGTGGAGGAGAAAATCATCTGCCCCGGCAAGCACAAAGAACTGGGAAATTTCCGGAACTGCACGGAGTTCCTCACCAAATGCCTTCATAAGGTGCCTGGCTCCGGGACGCAACCTCACGCTGATGAGGGCTTGCAGCGACCGCCCGAGCGCCTCAGGGTCTACATCAATGGTGAATCGCTGGATCACTCCCGAATCCCGCAATGCCTTCAAGCGTGCCAAGCACGTGGAAGGCGCTATCCCCAGGGCATCGGAGAGGGCCTGGTTGGTTTGGCGCGCGTTGGCAGTCAAGAGCGAAAGCAATTTGTGATCGATTGCATCCAATTCCGGCCGCAGTTTCTTCGGTTCCAGCATGTCTACGCCTCCTAATTTCTGAAGAAAACTTCCAATAAGTTCACCACTTCCGTAGATTCTACGCAGACTATGGTGCCTACTGGTAGAAACTGTAAATCTTGGGACACAAAAGTATCGCTTCTTCGAAAGGCAGCCATGATCATCTCAGTTCCCAAAGAGATCAAGAATAACGAGTTCCGGGTAGCCATCACCGCCTCTGGCGTTCAGGAACTCCGAGCCGCCGGTCACCAGGTTTTGGTAGAGGCCGGGGCAGGAATCGGATCAGGCATCAGCGACCAGGAATACTCAGTGGCCGGTGCGCAAATTCTCGCCGAAACCGGCGAGCTCTGGGCCCGTGCCGACATGGTCATGAAGGTCAAGGAACCGGTAAGCACCGAGTTCAGCCACTTCCGCGAAGGTCTCATCCTCTTTACGTACCTCCACCTGGCAGCTGAGCCTGAACTTACCCGGGCCCTCATCGACGCCGGCGTGACGGCCATTGCCTATGAGACTGTTCAAGCGGCCAATCGCTCATTGCCACTCTTGGCTCCGATGTCAGAGGTAGCTGGCCGACTGGCAGTGCAGGTTGGTGCGACCTCCCTTATGGCACCTGCCGGCGGCCAGGGCATTCTCCTCGGCGGCGTACCCGGAGTCCGCCCGGCCAATGTTGTTGTGTTGGGAGCCGGTGTTGCCGGAACCAACGCGGCCGCCATGGCCATGGGATTGGGAGCCGATGTCACGATACTGGATATCAACATCGGCCGACTGCGCGAGCTCGATGCCCAGTATCAAGGCCGCCTCAAGACTGTGGCCTCCAACGGCTACGAGGTTGAGAAGTCCGTGCTCGATGCCGATTTGGTGATCGGATCAGTTCTGATCCCCGGAGCCAAAGCTCCCAAGCTGGTCAGCAATGAGCTGGTATCCCGAATGAAGCCCGGATCGGTGTTGGTGGATATTGCGGTGGATCAGGGCGGCTGCTTCGAAGACAGCAAGCCCACCACGCACGAAGACCCAACATTCAAGGTTCACGACACCCTGTTCTACTGCGTGGCCAATATGCCCGGAGCCGTGCCGAACACGTCAACGTACGCCCTAACAAACGTGACCCTGCGCTATGCACTCGCCCTGGCCAACCTTGGCTTGAAGTCAGCCCTGGAAAGGGATTTGGCTCTTGCTGCCGGGCTCAACATTATGGCCGGGCAAGTAACGCATGCCTCTGTGAGCGACGCTCACGGGCTGCCACTGGCACCGTGGCACGATCTAGTGGCTGCTTAGCTCAAGGCACACTGCTTGCGGGGCCTACTGCCCGCAAGGTCTTTGGGCCGGTCCGGGGCTTCACTGTGGAAGACCCGGACCTGCCTTCAAGAGACTCCCGCACTTAACGAGGTGGCTTCGTTCTTGGCCAAAGCAGCGTCAGGAATCGGGTTCGGACTCGTCACCAGAACACAATCCGTGCCGCAGGGCAGCCAGAATCCGCTGCAGGTCCAGTCCAATGGCGGCACCCGCGGTGAATGCCTCCGCCTCGCTCCCGCGCCCGTGAGAAACCGCAGAGTTGAAGGCCTTCAGGATGTCCCCGGCCCTGTCCAAACTGGCAGGAATCGCGGTTCCCTCCTCCCAGGCCCGCAACACCCCCGCCGTAGCATCCAAGCACAAGCTCAACGGTTGCCGCAGCTCGGTACCTAGGCGCAACTCCAGTGGTCCATCCCAGATAGTCGCGGCAAGCACCTCCGTCAAATCGCGAATGTGGTATGCGATTTTTTCCAGAACGGCCAGGTCTTCGAACGATTGGGCAACGACTTTGTGCCGCGACCGCCTGTAAGCTCGCGGGTTTCCGCGGTGGCTCTCCCCCGCCGTGGCAACAGCCCTGCGGATCTCGACGACGACGTGGTCCATTTCAAGTTGACGGCCAGCCCAATCTTCATGTTCGGGTGGCCAATGCTCGACGAGGGCCTTTGCCGCATCTTCAAGTTGGGTGAGGAGAACCTTACGGCCGAGTGATATTCGATCACGGGCGGCATCGGACTTGAGTGGAGGAAATATGGTGAAGTTCACCGCCAGCCCCACGAAAACTCCGAGCGCCATTTGAACCCCATACCCCAGAGAGAAGGTGTCGGCGTTCTGGCCCCCAATGATCAAAACCAGCAAGGTCGCTACCGGTACATAGTCTCTGCCGGCACCCAACCGGGGCAGACCGGCCAACAGCATCCCCAACCCCACGGCTAAGGAGATTGAGAGGATGTTGGGTCTGCCCAGCAAGAGCACCCCCGTGGCCAAGGCGATTCCGATCAGCACGCTCGCTAGTGTCTGCAGTCCCAACCGCACCGAACCCATGAAGGTGGGGTACATACTGACCAATACCCCCAGCGGCGCGTAATAGGGGTATTCGTCGACAGTTCCTGGCATGAGGGGGGCCAAGACCCAGGAAATCCCGACAGCCAAGGCGGTCTTGGCAGCCAACAAAGCCCGTTGGCCGGTCGCCGAGGATGTCACCCACTTTTTCAGGTCCTCCATAGATCTCCCTCACTTCAGAGTCAGACGCCTATTCTCCTACCGGGTTGGACAGTTGGGTACGGGTGGCTCAACGACAGATCGCACTATCTTGTGTCGATGTCGTCGACATTCCACGCTTCACCATCCCATTGGATATTTGTCGCAAGTGGCAGCTGGTGTGAGGCACTCTCAACAATATGCATCAGATATCCGGCAGTGTTCGGGAAGGCAACAAAGTCTCCGGCGCCGACTCCGGCGGGAAATTCGAAGCGGCGTCGTAAGAGCAGTTCCTCCTCGATGCAGTATGCCCCCACAAGAAATCCGCTACCGTAATTTCTCTCCCAGCGCGGATGTTCCGCGTGAACCAGCACAGGGTCGACCAAGAAGTCAGCCGATGTTGACCGGCATTGTGTTCGATTCATGTGAAGGCCAATCAACGGCACTCCGTCGCTGCGGTCCTTTGTGAATGCGACTTCCGCGAGAGTCATCCCGCACCCGTCAAGCAGTGACCTGCCCGGCTCGCAGCGAAGCTGAATCTGAGCAGACCGAAGTGAAGAGCCAATCGACGTTGTTCCGGATCCGGGCACAAAGTCAAGTATCTGGCGCAGCCATTCGCCCCGGACCAGACCTTGATGGTATGGGTAAACACTGGCCGTCGGAGATCCTCCAGATGAACCGAGCCTGTCTGATTTCCAGGTTAGGGTCTCATCACCGACCGGCAATTGTTCCAGAGATGACCAGAAATCCTCCCATTGCGATTCGTGGCTCAAATACGACATGGGTATGCCGCCTCCCATGTCTACAAATGTTGGTTCTTGGCCCTTGTCGCGTAAGTCCTGAATCAAGCCGAGCGCCTCAGTTATGCCATGGGCGCGTGCCACAGCATCGTATCCGTTCAAGTGGAAGTGAACACCAGCCACTCTGACACGCGCTCCCATCTCGACATCGGACAGAGCTTCCAACCACTGGGATGCGATCAACCCAAAGCGGGTGGCCGGGATTGCAGGATGGGAAACGGCGAGGCGCAGAGCCACGGTTACGTCGTCGATGGAATCAACGGCCAGGTCAATGATGTTGCGCAGCTCGTCACGGTTATCCACGCTGATGGTGACTTGCGACGCTATGGCCAATTGCAGAAGTTCCGTTGACTTCACTGCCGCGGTGAGTATTATGCGGTCAGCAGGGACCCCACGGTCAAGGCATTGATGCAGCTCATTGAGACTCGCAACATCGACGCCGCATCCCTCCCGGATGGCGTGGTCGATCGCAGCCATGGTCTTATTCGCCTTGCGCGCGAAATAAATTTGGAAGTCAATGTGGTGCTCCGCTGCCGCGGTGCGCAACTCCTGAACGTTGCGTCCCAGTGCGGTGAACTCATGAAGATTCACGGGAGATCCATATGTACTGACCAGTTCACGGCAGAGAGCCGGGCTGTTGACTAGCTCCTCCATCCAAGGCTCCAGCCGTGCAGTTAGCCGGGCACTTCCAAACATTTTCTCGTGCATCATTCTCCCTCGAGATCAGGTTGTTCAACGACGTTGTTTACGACACGGCCGGCTACACGATGGGCCCACCTTCGATGTTCTCCATGGAGGTCACGATTGAGCGTGTCGTGGCCCAACGTCGGATCCTCGGTTGGTCGTCCTACCGCAGCAAGTGATTCATTTCGTGAGCCGTCGTGAGCCGCGCATGTGCCGTCTGGGTCGGTCAAGAGGCCACGGTCACCGGGCCGAACCGAGATTTGGCCGGCTTGTAAGAGTCCCGCGAGCACATCACTGTTCGGGTTGCCGCCGGCCGCCCAAAGCGCTCCGGGGCCCGGAGTCACGGCATCCACGAGGATCTCATCTCCTCGATTCTCTGCCGACGAATCAAGTTGGAGAATGCCGGCGTCGAAGAGGGCCACCAACTTTCGGGCGGTCAGGTCAGGGGGTCCGAAGGCGAACCTTTCGAGATTGCGGGCCACCAGAAGGAATTGTCGCCGCGCCCGGGTGCTCCGTGGCAACCGGTCCAAGGCATGGACCAGCTCCGCATATAGCCCCGACCAGACTCTGGCCCAAAGCCAGCCCGTAGTGATCGGAGAATCGCGCCCGTTTACGGCAAGGCTATGCCTCAGGCCAGCGGCAGCTCCCGATTGCGTGGGCGCATTTGTACTACCGGAAACAGCGTTGACGGAGAGTCCCGTCAACGCTGTGCGCCACAGAGAAAGCGGGGTCACCGTTGAGCCCAAGAGCCGGGCGCATTCTTGGGCGCATTGGAGCAGGATTGCCCACATGCCTAAGAGGCCACCGTCGTCGTGCGGGTTTTCTCGGACCTGACTGGCCCACTTACGCAGATCCTGCCTGTATTGCTCCAGGTTGGCAGAAATCTCCGCCGGATTCTTCTCGCTTTTGGGGTCCATGAGGATTCCGCTTCTGGAGGTAAGAGTGATTCGCCTCGGCTCACGCCCACTGGCCATGTAGTGCAAATCCGGCTGTTCCGGACTACGGCCCTTGTCATGTTGCCAGAACCCGCCTCGGCCTTCAGTGAGCAACAGGGCCACATCGTAGGCTGTCAGCGCGGCACCGCGGATCCGAACAGTGGCCCCAGGGGGTATCTCCGCCAGTGAAAGTGAGGCGTAGTCACCGATAAGGGGTTGCTTGTTAACCGCACCGGCTAGCGGTTCCCGCGGAACAGCCCCGGATAGTCCATGTCCCGTGGCTAAGAGCACCTCATCGTAGTTGCGGGTGCCGAATGGTCCGCAGACACACCAATGGGCGCCTTCTCGCACTACCCCCTTTACAACGAATGGGGCATGGGCAACCGATAACTTCCCAAACCGAGTCAGCAGTTGGAACTGTTCGCGCAGGTACCGGCCCACCAGCGCCCGTGGCGGATACTTGTCCCTAGACATTTCCGGCGCCACGCGGTTCACCCACTGTGCGAAATTTTCGCTGTTGATCGATGATGATGCATCTACTGCGCCAGCGTTGACATTCAATCGGAGGGCGTCGGGTTGATCATTCCGCCACACACTTCCAGAACCTGGTGGCAAGGGATCGTAAACGTCCACTGTGATGTGTCCGGCAACAGTCGGATCCAGGAGGTCATTGAGCGCAAGGAGGGCGAACAGGCTTTTGGGCCCGCCGCCAATCACGGCAAGTCGAATCATTGATCCGAAAGCTCGTCAACTTCGACGAGGGTCTCCATATTTGAGTCAGAGTTCAAGTTGGTGCGGACCCACTGGTCGTTGTAGACAGTTTGCAGATATGGCACGCCCGAATCATGAACCATGAAAGCAAGACGGGATCCCTCTCTCAGCTTGGGCAGGAGTTTTTCCATCGCGGAGACAATGGCGCCTGTTGACGCGCCAGCCAGGATTCCCTCACGGCGGGCAAGGAGCCTGCAACCGCGCACCATATCCATTTCTTCGATCTGGACAACCAGGTCTGGTTCCGCACTTGCGGCAAGTTCGGGGACTATGCCGGCGCCGAGCCCCGGAAGGTGCCGAGTTCCAGCGGTTCCACCAAACAAAACCGAACCCACGGAGTCCACTGCAACTATTTTGGTATCCAGCCCATGTTTACGGATGTACTGCTGACAGCCAAGGAGGGTACCGGTGGTGCTGGTGGCAACGAAAAGATAGTCCAAGTTGCCGCCGGATCCTGCGATAATCTCAGGCATGGTGGAGTTGCAGTGTGCGCGCGGATTGGCGAAGGATCCATATTGATTGGTGGTCACGGATCCGAGATTCTGCTCCAGCAGTTCGTTGACTCGACGGCGGCGAGCGGCGAGTTTATTCCCATCCGCGGGTGTCTCCACACGATTGATGGTTGCCCCATAGGCCTGCATTAGTTCCAAGGCAATCGGATTGGCATTCTCGTCAACCACTGCAATGAAGTTGACTCCGCGTACTACGCACTGTCGGGCCAAGGCTATGCCCAGATTCCCGGAGGTCGATTCAACAATCATGCCTCCGGTTCGGAGCTTGCCCGAACTAAAAAGCTCCTCAATCAGGCCGTTCGCCGTCCTCTCCTTGGTGCTGCCGGCCAGTTGGAGCAAATCAAGCTTGGCATAAATCTCGATATGGGGAGATTCAAAAAGGCGGTTGATCTTAACCGTTGGAGTGATAAATGGAGTGAGCGTTCCCTGACTAGCCAATCTACGTTCTCCCAGTTCTGCCGTGGTGCACTGTGGCATTTGAGGCTTCCAGTAAAAAAGGGTGTGGAGCTCGAGCCTAGCAAGTTCCATGCATTAAGAAAGCCACGCCAAGGCGTTGCTGGCATCATGCCAATTTAGGGTCAATAGGAGCGATTGAGCTGACATCAGAGCCTCCATATGGGTCTGGGTCCTCTGCTGGCAACGCCTCATGGTGGGCCAGCCCGTGGGTCCTTCTATCTTCTTTCATCTCCGCCTCAAACAAGTGGCGCTTGCCGTCAGCAAGCACTTGACGCACTTGATTCTCGGCTTCCTTGAACTCGGCGTAATACCCATCGTCATAGTCTTCAACTATCTGGAAGGTCCAGCGCCCGCTAATGACGTTCCGGCCAAGGATGCGTTGCTCGAGATCTTCGGCCTGCTGTTCATGGCCAGCGTCACGAAGCATTGTCACGGCCTCACCCAACGTCAGGTCAGCTTTGCCCGTCAACCGATGAAAGCCATAAAGGAGTCCCCTGGCATGCTCCACCACTTCGAGGGCTTCAGAAAGTTTCCCCAATGCTTTCACCGTGGCATCGCTTACCCCCTCCCCGCGTCGATGGTCGGCGTCGGGGCTGTCTTGCTGAGCGAAAGTTCCCATGATCCACAGCATAGGTCCAGAACAACGCTCCGGCACCCCACTGTCGGGCTGCCGTTTGGGACTTGCCACGGTTCCCTGTCGGGACAGGACAATCACGCGGGGATTAACTTAGGAGCTCCGGGCAATGCTTGGAGTGTTGTGAAGCCATGTTGCAGCGGTGTCGACGGCTGCCACAACGGCTTCGGCCGATGAGAGTTCTGATTGCCGGGACCGGGCCAGCGATATGGCCGCAACAACCGTTCCTTGACATGTGCGGAAGTCCTTGGCGGTAAATCCTTGCCCGGCAATATTGCCTAGGTAGGTGTTGATTTCAGTGTCGGTAATGGGTTCCCAGAACTTGCACCGGCCCTCATGTATTTCTACGCTGAGAGCCGGCCCTGCCCGCGGATATCGTGGAATAAAGGCGTGGTGGTCCCCCAGCAGCCCATCGGGGATCTGCACGCCCCAGTCCCCTCCCGATTTACCCCGAAACGACGGTTCAACCCCGTGGTCGTGGGCGATGACGTGACGCCGTTGCAGGGTTGCTACCCCGAAGGAGCCGTTTTCTTCTGCGCACGAAGCACCCCCAACACGCAATCCTGCACGGTCAATGATGCGGCTTGCCGCAGCCAGGGCACGCCGTCGACCGTCCGCCGCCTGTTTCAGGTCGCGGGTGACTATGCGCCGGATTGTTGGCAATCTCCGGGCGAACGCAAGGGAACGTATGAATTTTTCCTGGTCACGGTCATCTTTCCATTGCTGGTGGTAAAGATATTGCGTCCGGCCAGCTGCGTCCAACCCCGCGGCCTGAATATGTGCATTCCCTTGCGAAGCGATCCAGACGTCCGACCATCCTGGCGGTATTGCCAGTTCGTCAATACGCTGCAGGAGCTTTTTTGAACTGATCCGCCGGCCATTGGATGCACGTTACGTGAATCCTGCACTGACCCTCTGCCGCGTAGTTCCAGCCCTCCCTGGTTCCATGCGAAGTAACTTTTGAACCACCTTGGCACCACCTGCAGGCTCGTTCTTTGTTGTGGCGCCGGTGCCGATAAACGCCCTGTGGACAACTTCTTGAATCGTATACATAGCGCGCGCCCGAATCATCCAGGAAGGCAGGTGATTCAATGCCTGTAGACAGTTCCCTTAGCCATCCCCGGAAGGGGCTTCAGGCTGGTGTATTTCGAACCTCAACAGAGCGTAGCCAGAGAACCGCCTACGCGCCCGGCAGTCCGTTCGCCTTGGCCACGTTGCCCAGCCAGCCGAGGCTGGGCTTTGGTGTGCGCACGAAAGTTTCCCGGTCGACGGCGATGAGCCCGAACGTTGGGCGGAAGCCGCTCGCCCATTCGTAGTTGTCCAGGGCACTCCAATGCTGGTAGCCCAGCACCTCCACGCCGTCGGACATGGCGGCATGCAGACCGCGCAGCGCGCAATCCGTGTACGCGATGCGGCGAGTGTCATCGGCGGTGGCGATCCCGTTCTCCGTCACGATCACGGGCACGCCCCCGCTCAGTTCCCACGCGCTGCGCACGCCGAGTTCGAGTGCCTGGGGGAAGAACTCCCAGCCGGTGAGCGTTGTCTCGACGTCGTCGGCAACCGGAAGCGGGCCGTTCGGTCCGATGAAGGTCCGCGTATACGCCTGCACACCGACGAAGTCATCCCCGGCGGACTGTTCGAGGTACCAGTCGTCGCGCGGGTATCCGTAGTCGTGCAACTTCTCATCAGCACCCGGCTCGCCGGTGGAGTGGAAGGCCTGCGTGGCCACGGTCCAGCCTGTTTTCAGGCCCGGGACGCTTGAAAGAACCTCGCGTGAGCGTTTGTGCGACTCGAGCAGTGCGTCCGCGACCCCCAGATCGGGGTTGGGCAGCCCGTAGGCGACGAGGTTGGCCGCGTCCTCTCCTCCGGCCAGCATGGCCGCGATGTTCGGTTCGTTGATGGTGCAGACGTGGTCCACACCATCGGAAACAATGGGCAGGATTGATTCGGTGTAGCGGGCAAAGAGATCCGCGGCGTCGTCGGCTCGCCAGAAGCCGTCGTTGTGCATCCACTGTGGAACGGTGAAATGCATGAGCGTGACCGTTGGCTTGAGCCCAAACTCGTGGGCGGCGTCCACCATGCGGCGATAGTGGTCAATCTCCGCCCTGGACACGAAGCCCCGCTCCGGCTCGATGCGCGCCCACTCGATGCTGAAACGGTAGGAGTTAAGTCCGGCATCGGCCAGCAGACGCATGTCTTCACGGTAGCGGTGGTAGCTGTCCATGGCGTCGCCGCTCGGCTCCACGATGTTGGAGCCTGCGGCGTGCTCCATGGTCCACCAGTTGCTGTTGACGTTGTTGCCCTCGATCTGGTGGGCCGCCGTTGCAGCACCCCACAAAAATCCGTCTGGAAAGGTGAGCATGTTACTCCTTGTATTGCTGTGTGGATTGAAGTTCTGCTGTGCCGATGGCAGGCTGGTGGTTCGCCCAAAACCGGTCAAGAATTGCGACGGTTGCCCCGGGTGCTTCCAGCTGCGGAGAGTGTGCCCCGCCGGGAATCACCTGGTAGTCGGCCCCGATGCGGACGGCCATGGCACGCTGCGCCTCGATGGGCCACGCGTCGTCGAACTCGCCGTGTGCAATGAGCACAGGCAACCCCGCGGCGGCAATCTCGACACTCCTGTCGACGTGGGTGCGCAGAATGTAGGCACCGGCGCGCAAGTTGTCACTCGAGGTGCGCGCCGCACGAAGGCGCAGGAAGGCCATGTCGGGGGTCAACAGCTCGTCGGCCTGCCCGACTGTGTGCGGGTTGTTGCGGTTCCACAGCCCCATGCTTCCGCCTTCGGCGAGTATCTCGCTCGTCTCTGCATGCCTGCCCGCCCAGCCGTTCGGACCGGAACAGAGCACGGTGAGGCTCAGGAACGCCTCGGGGTGGGCGATCACCGCCTCTGGTGCAACGATTCCGCCAAAGCTGTGCCCAAGCAGGTGCACGGGTGCACCATTGCCGACGATCGCCGCGACCTCGAAAACATCGGCGGCGAAGAGCTCCAGGGAGTAATTCCCGGCGCCAACAGGCCCCACCGAATCCCCTTGGCCACGTTGGCTGTAGGCCCATACGTCCCAGCCCAGGGCGGACAGCAGTGGCAGGAAATCACGGAAGTCCTCCTTTGACCCGGTGAACCCGGGCACAAAGAGCACGGTCCCGCGCGGCTCCCCCACGGCTTGCGCGTGATAGGCCGTCAGTTGTCCGATGCTGGCCGGGATGCCCAGCACGGCAACCCCGCTGGGCACGGCTGGCGCACCGAAGGCGTCGAGTTGGGGCAGCGTCATACGGCCGCTCCCCTGGCCCGGGCAGGATTGGGCACGGCATCCAGCAGGCGGATGGTGTATTCATCCTCGGGATGTTGCAATACGTGGGCGGTGTTGCCACGCTCCACCACTCGTCCACCGTTGAGCACCATGATGTTGTCGGTCACGAGCCGTGCACTGAGCAGGTCGTGGGTGATGTAGAGCATGCTCACGCCCCACTGTTCGCGCAGTTCCTCCAACAAGGCCAAGACGCCGGCACGCAGTGACACGTCGAGCATTGACACTGGCTCGTCGGCGATGAGCACCTGCGGGTTGCTGGCAAGTGCACGGGCAATCACCACGCGCTGCCGCTGCCCTCCGGAGAGCTGGTGCGGCAACTTGGTGGCGAACTGCTCCACTGGCGCTAGGCCCACGGTTTCAAGCAGCTCGAAGACCCGCCGTCTGGCCTCCGGCCCGCGCAGCCCACCAAAGTTCACCACGGGACGGGTGAGCGTGTATTCAATGGTGTGCAGCGGGTTCAGCGCTGAGTACGGGTCCTGGAAGATCATCTGGACGTTCTTGTGCAACTCGCGAATCTGGCGGCGCCCGAGCCGGGGCACGTCGAGGTCCCCAAAGCGGACGGATCCGGAGCTCGGCTTCTCAACGCCGGTGACCAGCTTGGCGATGGTTGACTTTCCGCTGCCGGAGGCGCCCACCAGGGCCAGCGACTGGCCCGGTTCAAGCGTGAAGGAAACATTATCAACTGCTGTGACGGCTTGTTCGCCCCTGCGCGGCGGCGGATAGACCTTGGTGACGTTTTCGACGACGATCGCAGAATCGGCGGCGCGGCCCTCCCGTGCGGCGGCGACCGTCCGCTTGCCGGCGCCGTTGTTCTCGCGGCTTGCCCTGTCGGTGAAGCCAGGCAGCGAAACCACTTCCGCCCGAGGGTCGGCATAGTGGCTCAGCAACATACGCGTGTAATCGTCCTGCGGGTTGTTGAGGATGTCGCTGCTTGGCGCATCTTCAACTATGCGTCCCTCGTGCATGACCAGGACCCGCTGCGTGGACTCAAGCACCACACCCAAGTCGTGGCTGATGAGCACGGCGGTGAAGCCCTCGGACTTCTGCAGGGACTTGATGGTGTCCATGATGGCCTGCTGCACCAGCACGTCCAGGGCCGTGGTCGGCTCGTCAAAGACCATGAGCTGCGGTTCCAATGAGAGTGCCAAGGCTATGGAGACTCGCTGGCGCATGCCACCGGAGAGTTCGCCCGGGAACCTGGCCAGGGTCTCCTTGGGGAGTCCCACCTTCTCGATGAGTTCAATTTGTCGGGCGTCCCAGCGTGACTTTTCCACGTGGCCGTGGGCGCGGAAGATGTCAATGAAGTGGTTGCGGATGGTGCGCACCGGGTTCAATGCGTTCATGCCCGATTGCAGCACCATGGCGAAGCCGCCCTGTCGCTGCTGGCGCAGCGTCTCGTCGTCGAGCAGGCGGATGTCGTTTCCCTGAAAGAGGATCTGGCCGCCGTTCGTGCGGGCCGGCGGCTTCTGCAACCGGGTGATGGCCAGCCCCAGTGTTGACTTGCCGGATCCGGATTCGCCCACCAGGCCGACGAACTCGCCGGCCTCGAGCGCGAATGACACGTGGTCAACGGCCTGCAGTGCGGTGAAACCGGTGGACTCGTAGACCACTGAGAGGTCCTTGACCTCGAGGATGGGGTTCATCGTGACTTCCCTTCACGGAGGCGCGGATTGCTGATCGCATCGACGCCGAAGTTGATGAGCGTAAGGCTCAGGGCGAGCAGGGCAATGCACAGGCCCGGGGCGAACAGCAGGATCCACTGTCCGGTCAGGAGTGCGTTGGAGTTCTGTGCCCAATAGAGGATGGTTCCCCAGCTGACGATGCTCGAATCGCCCAGGCCCAGAAATTCAAGTCCGGCCTCGGCGAGGATTGCGCTGGTTGCTGCACCGAAGAAGCCGCCGGCAATGATCGAGGTCATGTTCGGCAGGATCTCCTTGAACACGATGCGCCAAGCCGGTTCACCTGAGAAGCGTGCTGCCGTGACAAAATCTCGGGAGCGCAGAGTCTGGGTTTGCGCTCGCAGCACGCGTGCGCCCCATGCCCATCCGGTGATGACGATGACGGCAACAATCATGACCAGGCCGCCGTTTTGCAGGTAGGCGGCAATCACAATCATGAGCGGCAGCCCGGGGATGACCAGGAACAAGTTGACGATGAAGTTGATGACATCGGCGCCGAAGCCGCGGATGTATCCCCAGCTCAGGCCAATGACAATCGCAACGAGCGTGGACAGGAGACCGGCGATGAAGCCCACGGACACGCTGATCTGTGAACCGTAGATCAGCTGGCTGAGCACATCCTCGCCCGCCGCCGTCGTGCCAAACCAATGCGCCGCACTTGCGTCGGCATTGCGCTCGAAGCCGTCCTGTGAGGCGCCATACGGTGCAAGCAGCGGTGCGAAGATGGCCACGAAGATGAAGCACGCAAGAATGGTGAGTCCCAGACGCGACTTCCAGTTGGCCCATAGCGTGGCGGCCGATCGGGTGATGAAGGTGAATTTGCGCGGCGGTTTGATCAACGGCGCAATGGATTTCGAAACGTTCTGTGCAGTTGTCATCGTCGTGTCCTTGGGTCGAGTACCCCGTACATGATGTCCACGAGGAAGTTTGCGATGAGCACACTGACGGTGATCATCAGAAACAGTGCCTGCATCAGCGGATAGTCCTGGCCAATGACGGCGTTAAACAGGAGGTAGCCGATGCCCGGATAGCCGAACACCTGCTCAACGAGCACCGAGCCGCCCACAACTCCACCAAGGGCAAGCCCGAATCCGGTGAGGTTTGGCAGAATTGCGTTGCGTGCGGCGTAGCGGATGGCCACGGTGCGTCCCTTTAGGCCGTTGGCCTCGGCGAATGTCACGTAATCGTCGCCCAGCGTGTTGATCATGGCGTTGCGCATGCCAATGATCCAGCCGCCCAGCGAGGTGATGAGGATGGTGAGGGCAGGAAGCGCCGCGTGGTAAAGCACGTCCATGAAGAAGTCCCAGCTCAGGGCCGGCGTGGCCGTTGGTCCGAATGCGCCGGAGGTCGGGAACAGGTGCAGGACATACCCGGCAAAGAAGAGCAGCAGCAGGGCTGTCCAGAAGTACGGGAAGGTGCTGGCAAAGCTGCCGCTCAGGGTGGGCAGGGCGTCGAGCCAGGTGTTGCGCTTCCATGCGGTGAGGACGCCTATGAGCGTTCCGAGCACGAAGGCAATGACAGTCACCAGGCCCACCAGAACCACTGTGTAAGGAAACGCCTGCCAGATCATTTCAGAAACCGACTGCGGGTAGAAGGTATACGAGACACCAAAGTCCAGGGTGATGACCTGGTGCAGGTAGCCGAGATACTGCTCGAAGATGTTGCCGTCCGGCACACCCAACTGGGCCTCAATGGCTTTGCGGGTCGCATCGGTGACCGGCCCATTCTGGGCAAGCTTGGCAATTGCTGCATCAGTGGGGGAACCGGGCATCATGCGGGGAAGCAGGAAATTCAAGGTGATGGCTGCCCACAAGGTGAGCAGGAAAAAGCCGATTCGACGAAGTACGTACATCATGGACTATTCACCGTCCTTGTTTGCGAGCTTGAGCTTGGTGAAGATCAGCAGCGGGCTCGAGTCGTAGGTTTGCGGCGGCGCATAAGGGTCTTCCTCGGTTGGCCAGCCGGTGAACTTGGAGGTGTTGTACAGCCCCCACAAGCCGCCGTAATACAGGCCAATGACGGGAAGTTGGTCGTAGACGATTTGCTGGAGCTGTTGGCTGATCTCCATTTGTTTGGCAGGATCGATGGTCTCCTTGTACTGCGTGAGGAGGGCGTCGGTCCGGGGGTCGCTGTAGCGCTGGAAGTTGCTGGGCGCCAGCTCTCCGTTCTTCACGTAGAACTCGCTGGAGAGCAGGCTGTTGTAGGCCTGGAAGACGTTGCCGCCACCCATGCCGCCCATCGCCACCTCGTAGTCGCCGTTCTGGATGGCCTGCTGGTAGCCGGCCGGTTGGGGCTGCTTGATCGTCATGTCGATGCCGATCGCACTGAGTTGCTTGCGCACCTCTTGAATTGCACGCAGCCAGTCGGCGTATCCATTGGCTGTTGTCACGGAAAAGGTGAACGGCTTGCCATTGGCGTCCACCATGGTGCCATTGACCAGCGTGTATCCGGCTTTCTCCAACGATGCCAGCGCCGCGTCGGTGTCCTGGGCAATCACGCCGTCGTTGGGGATGTCTGGGTTGAGTTCGGACTCCTGGTTGGGCAGCATGAGGCCGGTCTGGCCGGCCTTGCCCATATAACCCTCCGTCGCAGAGTCGGCAATCCTGTCCCTATCCAGGGCCAAGGCAATGCCCTTGCGCAGATCCGCGTTGTCCCAGGGGGCCTTTGCCAAGTTGGGCACCAGGCTGATCACGCCGCCTGGCGGGAACCAGTTCTTGTTGTCGGCATTGGCCGCGCCCCAGGTACCCTCCACGTTGCTCATAAATGAGTATGCCCAGTCGAAGCCCTTGGTCACGATGTCCAGTTCGCTCGTAGCGGCCGGCAGCACTAGGTGCTCAATTTCGACCTTGTCCGCCTGCCAATAGTCCTGGTTCTTGTCCATGGTGTATTGCTGGGATGAAAAGTTTCCAACAGTAAAGGGGCCCGTGCCCACTGGATTCTCATCACGCCACGTATCCGGGCTCTCGACGTCTTTCCAAATGTGCTCCGGCACGATCAGCGTCAGCGAGATGACATCGGCGGCCGGGGCGTCGTCATCCTTGAGATGGACAATGACGTGGTCACCTTCGACGTCGACACTCTCGATATGCTGCCAGGCCCCCTTGATGTCCAGGGTGGGGTATTTCTTGATCAGCTCAAAGGTGAAGGCGACGTCTTCCGGGGTGAACTTCTCGCCGTCGGACCAGGTGACGCCCTGGCGGATCGTGTAGTCAATGGTGCGAGCGTCCGTCAACGACACCTTTTCGGCAAGCCAGGGAGTTTGCGTGCCATCGAGGACGTTGACGGCGGTGAGTGGCTCGTAGATGTAGCTCGCCGCAACGCGCTTGTTGAAGAGATACGGATTAAAGATCTTCTCGAACATGGGCGAACCCTTGTCGGCGGCGATGAGCATGGTGTCATCCGGAATTGAGGGGTCCGGTTCGCTCTTAATCTGGATGCTGCATCCAGAGATGAGCATGACAACAGCTGAGATTCCGGCGATCACCGATAATCGTTTAGTTCGTGTTTTCGAGCTCGTCATTGACACTCTTGCTTCCTCATGTCTTCACTGTCACGAGGCAACCCCTGCGGGCTGCGCTACGCCGGAGTGCCACAGGCACCCTCTGGTCTCCACCGAGTGTATGCGCATACATTACTGTCCCGCAAGACCCCCTTGCCTGGACACGCAGTGTTACGAGCGCTCTGAGCTCTCGCGCAGGAGGACCCTGACCGGCAACCGAATGCTCATCGGTTCCGCCTCTGGATCATCGAGCCTGCGCTGCATCAGCTGAATGGCCGCACGCCCTACAAGCTCCATCGGCTGGTGCACAGTGGTCAGTCGCGGGGATGAAAGGTTGGCGGCCTCAATCCCGTCAAAGCCCGTGACAACAACGTCGCCTGGGATTCGTAGGCCGGCGCCTGTCAGGGCATCCAGCACACCGAGGCCCATCTGGTCATTGGCGCAGATGACAGCTTTGGGCACGGTCCCGGAGTTGAGCAGATCGACGCCAGCGCGGCGACCAGATGCCCGGGTGAATTCACCGCGGATCACCCTGGCGTCATTCGGGTCCAAGGCGCGCTCGCGCAGCGCCGACTCAAAGCCGGCCCAGCGGTCAATATCGTCCGGCGAATCAAGCGGTCCCGCTACATAAGCAATCTCGCCGATGTCCAGGCCCGCGATCACGTGGGCGGCGAGAGCGTGCATTCCCTCGTTGTTGCTTACCGTCACATTGTCGAATGGTCCATCGTGGGCCTTGCTGGCCAGCACAACTATGGGAATTCGCCGGGCAAGCTGTTCAAGAGCTGCATCGGGCACGCTCTGAGCGAGAACCAGCAGTCCATCGACACGGCCGGCCATGTCACGAACCGCATCAGCAGCCAGGCCGCCCCGGCCGACGGCGACCGTGAGGGCAAATCCTCGGCGCCACGCCTCCAGTTCAGCACCGCGCAGCACCTCATCGAAGTAGAGATTGAACTGATGTGACTCCGGGGAACCGCCAACGTCGTCAACAATCGAGTAGCCCGGCAACTCATCGGCGGATATCTCGCTGAGTTCGCCCAAGTCGTCCATGGCATCAAAACCAGGAAAATAGAGACCCAGGGCGCCGGTGCGCCGCGCCGCAAGCCCCCTGGCGGAGCCACTAGGTACATAGCCGAGGTCCCGCACCGAAGCCATGACACGTTCCCGGGTGGATTCACGAACATCAGCGGGGCGCCTGAGCACCCGTGACACGGTTGCGATCGACACTCCGGCGTCGGCGGCGACGTCGTAGACGGTTGGGGCCTTGGCCACTGGTAATCCCCCTCGTTTAGGTCATGGGCCCGCTACGGACCCGTGTGCCACGGGGAGCAGGAACGCCAGCTCCAATACTAGGGGAGATGGCGCGCCCACACCGCAGGAGGAGAATTCCAGAGAAAAGAAGTCAGTTTCGCTCATAGCGCCGGTACCGGTACCGGCACATGGAAGCCAACTTGGTGGCCGCCAGAGGCAGCAATACCTCCGATTCGCCCAGGATTCCCCCCACAGGCGGCTGTGCAGCTACCCGGCTGACATGTCACCTACCCCGGGCACGCCGTCCTCGCGGGCATAGTGCTGGAGGATGGCGCCCTTTTGCGAGGAGTGAGCCGGCCCGAGGAGCCTGAGATTGGTGGGCACCACACCGTCAGCGAACACCTTTTTGCCGCTGCCCAGCAGGATGGGGTAGACCCAGAGCGTGAGCCGGTCAAACAGCTGCCCGGCGAATAGCGTCTGGACAAAGTCCATGCTGCCAATGACGTGGGTGTGCTCGTGGCGTTGGCGCAGTTCGGCAATCGCCGAGGCGGTATCCTCCCCCAGCTGGGTGGTGTTGGCCCACTTCGGGTCCAGCCTGCCGCGGGAGGCCACGTACTTTGGGATGCGGTTGAACAACTCAGCGATGCTCCCGTCTGGCCCCTCCTGCTGGTGTGGCCAGTAGGACGCGAAGATGTCGTAGGTGCGCCGGCCCAGCAGCAGGGCATCCATCCCCTTCATGCCCGCGTCGACGTCGTCGCCCACCTCCTGATCCATGAGCGGCGCCTGCCACCCGCCAAAAGCGAAGCCGCCCTCGGCGTCTTCCTCGGGCCCGCCGGGTGCCTGTGCCACGCCGTCGAGCGTGGTGAACAGGTCAATGTGAATGAGTCCCATGATTGCGCTCCGCTCTTGTGGCCCGCCGCCGCGGCGCCGGGATCACCTTCAAGGCTTACACAGAGCCGCAGGCGTGGCAATGGCTGGATCCAGACTCACTTCGGCAGTCAACGACGGCGTCGGCCTGCGAAGGTTGCGGCGACACCCTATGATCTGCCCCACATGTCCGTGGGTGCGGCGAGCCCGACGGGCTAAAGTTGATGGCGATGCCCGCCGGAGCGAGCCGCACAGCCATGGTTGGGCGGAACGGACCGGCGGTCCCAATACATCGCTCCCCTCACAGGTTTTGCAGGAAGAACTTCATGACGCTCGCTCGCCCCTTGGCCACCAGACTATTTCCGGCCGTCACGGCCCTGGCCACGGCCCTTGTCCTCGCTGGCTGCACGCCGGGAGGTTCGGCGTCGGACGCTGGCACCGATGCTGGCACTCCTGTGACCGGTGGAACCCTGGTCTATGCCTCCGGCGATGCCGAACCCAGCTGCCTGGACCCGCACGTTGGCGGCAACTACCCGCAGGCCCTCGTGGCCTCGCAATATCTGGAGACCTTGTACACCAAGGACGCAGATGGCAAGCTGATCCCTTGGTTGGCGGAGGATTCCACCGTTTCCGAGGATGGACTGACCCGGACGCTGAAGATCCGCGACGGTATCTCCTTCACCGACGGAACGAAGCTCGACGCTGCAGCCGTAAAGGCAAACTTTGAACACCTGTTGGATCCGGCCACGGCCTCTTCCACCGGATACCTGGCCTTGGGCAAGATCGCCTCCATGAATGCTGTGGATGCCAGCACTCTTGAGCTCAGGCTCAAGACGCCGGACAACTCCCTTCTCGAGTCCTTTTCCATGCCGTGGGTGGCCATTGAATCCCCCACGGCGCTGAAGCGTCCCCAAGTGGAAAACTGTGCCTCACCCGTCGGCACCGGACCCTTCAAGGTGGATTCTTGGAAGAAGCAGGATTCCGTTCAGCTGGTGCGCAACGATGGCTATGTCCTTCCCGATCCGAATGCTGTTCACGCAGGAACCGCCTACTTGGATGCCATCACGTGGCGATTCATCCCCGAGGCCGCAACCCGATACGCGGCGCTTGCCGCCGGGGAGGTTCAGATCATCGACAACGCCCAGCCGGACACGATCGCCGCAGCAGCCAAGACCTCCACGATCAAGCATCTGGACGCCCCCCGCCCCGGGGCCGCCAATCGTGTTGAGCTCAATTCCTCCAAGGCACCGTTCAACGATGTTAAGGTTCGGGAAGCGTTTATCCACGCCGTAAACGTGAACGCCAGCATTGATTCACTCTTCTTCGGTACCGCCAAGCGCTCCTACTCGCCCCTTTCCAGCGTTGAGCCGATGGCTTTTGGCGAAGAATCGCTCTTTGGCTACGATCCGGCCAAAGCCGGCGAACTGCTGGATGCCGCTGGCTGGACTGAACGTGACTCCGAGGGATACCGCGTCAAGGACGGCAAGCGGCTCTCGCTCACCTTCCCCGTCAGCACCAGTCAATCGATCCCTGCCGAGCAATCACTCTTTGAGCAGATGCAGGCCACGGCCAAGGAATCAGGGATTGAAATTAAGATCAACCTCCTGGATCTCTCCAGCTGGTACGGGGAACTGTTCCAGAACAACTACAACCTGGTCTCCGCCCCTTACACCAAAGTTGGACCGGGCGTCCTTTCAATCCTGTTCCACTCAGATTCCACGATTCCTGCTCCCTCGGGCTATTTTGCCAACCTCTCCCAGGTGAAGAACCCCGATCTTGATGCCTTGCTGGAGACCGCAGGATCCACCAAGGATGAGTCGGAGCGCAAAGACCTCTATGCCAAGGCTCAAAAGAAGGTCCTTGAGGGTTATTACCTGCTGCCGCTCTACAACCAGCAGAACCATTTCCTTTATTCAGAGAAGCTCAAAAATGTCGGAGCGACCACCGCGGTGGCCACACCAACATTCCTTGACGCTTGGCTGGCCAACTAGCTTAAGTTCACCAGATGCCCCTATCGATGAGCAGAACCGCACCGTCTCACTCCGAGCCGACCCGACTTGTGCGAATATCCATCCGTTGGATACTGGGCAAAATCTTGGGGGCATCTTTGTTCTGTGGGCAGTTGCCACAGCCATCTTCTTTGGCCTCCGCATGATTCCCGGGGATCCGGCCGAAGCGATCATGGGTGGACCGGGTTCCCAGGCCTCGCCCGAGGCCCTGGCAGCGGCCCGTGCCCAGTATGGTCTGGACCTGCCTTTGGCCGTCCAATATGTCCGTCAGATGGGGCAGCTGGCAACGGGAGATCTGGGCACATCGTATGCACTGAAAAGTCCCGTGGCGGAGGTTCTCGGTGAACTGCTTCCCGCAACGTTGATCCTCGCCGCGCTTGCCCTCCTGGTCGCGTGGGTCACGGCACTTGTCCTTGCTGTTTTGTCCTCCCGCGGCGGCGTGGTGGGTTCAGCATTGGCCTCAGGATTGGAAATCGCTTCTGCCGCCGTGCCACATTTCTGGCTCGCCAGCGTGTTGATCATGGTTTTTTCCTCCATGCTCGGCTGGCTTCCCCCTGTCAGCTCCAACTCCCCCGCCGGGCTGATACTGCCAGTCATTACTTTGGCATTGCCGTTGGCGGGATTCTTGGGCCAGGTCATGCGCGACACCATGGCCCAGGCCCAACGCTCGGAGTTTGCTCTGTCCGCCCGCGCCCGGGGCGAATCGGAGACGGGTGTTTTGTTGCGTCATTCATTGCGCCACGCGGCGCTGCCGGGCATTGCGCTTTCAGGCTGGGCTTTGGGGTCGCTGCTCTCCGGTGCAGTTGTTGTTGAGTCGATTTTTGCCCGCCCCGGCATCGGCCGGTCGTTACTCTCCGCCGTCACCTCCAGGGATATCCCGCTAGTTACCGGCGTGGCGCTGCTTTCTGCCACCGTCTACATCGTGATCATGGCCCTGTCCGATGTTCTCGAACGCATCGTCGACCCCCGGATTGGACGTTCATGAGCCTACGAGAATCGAGCCTGCCCGCAGGGGACCCGCTGCTGATGCCCCATGCAGCTCGGACGGCTCGCCCGGGCGCCACCGCATTCAAGCGATTTGCCTCGCGGATTCCACTGGTGGCATCCGCCGTCGTCCTTCTCTTTTTTATCATTGCTGCCATCGCCCCGAGCTTTCTGGCGCCTGTTGACCCGCTGGCCATCAACCCGGCAGATGCCTTCTCCGCCCCCGGTGGCGGGCACTTTCTGGGCACCGACGAATCCGGGCGCGATATCTACTCACGCATCGTTCACGGTTCACGGCCCTCCTTGCTCATTGGGGCGGCGGCCACAGCCACAGGGCTTGGATTGGCTTTGGTGCTGGGAACTATTGCCGGCTTTGGTGGCCGGTGGCTGGACTTTGGGATCGGTCGGATTCTAGAGGTTCTTTTTGCCCTGCCCGGCCTTCTTCTGGCCCTGATCTTTATTGCACTGGCTGGACCCGGCGTGACCACGACAGTCATAGCTGTGGGGTTGACCAGCGCGCCCGGCTATGCCCGGATGATCCGCGCGCAGATCATCGCGCTGCGTTCCTCATCCATGGTCGAGGCCGCCACGGTACTCGGACGGAGCCGCTTCCGCATTCTCACAGTTCACATCCTGCCCAACGCCCTCGCTCCCTTGGGGGTGCTTGCAACGCTGGGATTGGGCCAGGCGATTCTCTGGGCGGCTTCGCTGAGTTTCTTGGGTCTCGGAACACCGCCACCGGCACCAGAATGGGGCAGCATGCTCTCTGCCGGACGCACCTATCTTTCGTTGGCGTGGTGGATGACGTTTTTCCCCGGGCTGGCCATCGTGCTGGTGGCTGCGGCCTCCACGGTGCTCTCTAGATCATTGAAGTCAGGTGAGTCTCGATGAACATTTCTCCCATCCTGCAGGTGGAGGACCTCAACGTCTCCTTTGGCGGGACCAGCGTGGTTAGCGGCGTTTCCTTTACGGTGTACCCCGGTGAATGTTTGGCGCTGGTGGGTGAATCCGGCTCCGGCAAGTCAGTGACCGCGAGATCCCTTATGGGCCTGGCCGGGCCCGACTCGCGCGTGCACGTGGATACCCTGGACGTTGCCGGACACCATGCCAAGAACTATTCGCAACGAAGTTGGCGCGCCCTCCGCGGCAAGCACGTGGGGTTGATTCTGCAGGATGCGTTGACCTCCCTCGATCCGCTAAGAACCGTGGGCAAAGAAATCGACGACGCCCTGCGTCTGCACTCCTCAAGTTCCGGAGCGGAACGGGCCGCGCGTGTGATTGAACTACTCGAGGCCGTGGGACTCGATGACCCTGTCCGCAGGGCTGGCCAGCGATCCGGGGAACTCTCGGGTGGTATGCGTCAGCGGGCACTGATTGCTTCGGCCATCGCCATGAACCCTGCTCTCATCATTGCCGATGAACCCACCACTGCCCTGGATGCAACCATCGCGGCATCGGTCATGGGGCTCCTGGGTGACTTGCGTCAGGCGGGTTCGGGCATGCTGTTGATCAGCCACGATCTTGCAACGGTGGCCACAGTTGCCGATTCGATTGCGGTGATGAAGGACGGGCGCATCGTGGAGCGCGGCCCCCGTGAATTGATCCTGAATGATCCGCAACACCCGTACACTCGTGAGCTCTTGGCTGCCGTTCCGACAGGGAAACCACGCTTCACCCGGCTGTCCCCCGCCGCCAACGTCCCGGCCTCTTCGGGCCGCGAACCCGTTTCGACGGCTGCACCTAACGTTGGGCAGTCCGACGCCGTGCGGCCACTGCTGAGCGCCCGCGGAGTTTCCAAGACCTTCCCCTTGGGGAGATCCGGCCATTTCAAAGCTGTACGGGGTGTTGACTTTGCTCTCCTGCCGGGGCGCACCTTGGGGGTGGTGGGCGAGTCCGGATCCGGTAAAACCACCACTGCCCGGATGGCCTTGGGGCTGCTGACTCCGGACTCCGGCGTCGTGGAGCTTTTTGGCGAGCCCTGGAGCCACATTCCTGAACCGGCCCGTCGAAGCCGCCGCTCGGCGTTGGGCGCTATCTATCAAGACCCGCTTTCCTCCTTCGACCCCAGGCTTTCTGTGGGATCTCTCTTGGCTGACGCCTTGAGCTTTGGCGCAACGAGAAGCCAACGCGCCCACACTGTAGGTATTGCTGAGCTGCTGCAGCTGGTGGGGTTGGATGCCAGTTTGGCCGGCCGCAATCCCAACACACTCTCGGGTGGTCAACGTCAACGCCTGGCCATTGCCCGAGCGCTTGCCCCGAATCCAAAGATCCTGATCTGTGATGAGCCTGTCTCGGCATTGGATGTTTCCATTCAAGCGCAGGTCCTTGATCTCCTCGACGAACTTCAGCAACGCCTGGGGCTGAGCTACCTGTTTATCTCCCATGACCTGTCCGTCATCAGACATATGAGTGATGAGGTACTGGTGATGCGCGCGGGAGAAGTTGTTGAGGCCGGGGCAACGGAACAGGTGTTTACCGATCCGCAGCATCCGTACACCCGTTCCCTGTTGGCCGCCACACCAGTGCGGTGAGGATCACTGGGAAATAAGGGGCAACGCTCAGGAGAAACTGGGATGATTACAGGGCAGCTTTTACCGATGGAGAACACCTTGAACGCCCTGATCCAAAAATTCCTTGCCCTCTTTTCCGCCGCGCCCCGCCAGTTCCCCGAAATGCCTGAGGCACTTCCACGGAACAGCGAAATGCCCCTTGCCAGCGTGGCCTACCTGCGTGAGTTTGCTCAGCGGCTCGGGCTGGAGGTCGATGATTTGTCCCCCGCCGAACAAACCGAGCTGAAGGCACGCCTGGACCGATCCATGGACTTTAGGGAAGAAAACTATGGCGTCCTCTATCACGAGGTGTACGAGCTGGGACACGGCTATTCGCTGGCGGACGCCAGCCGGGTCAGCGCCCAGATCAGCGAGATCACCGCTGAGCCAGCCGCACGAGCTTTTCTGGATTACCGCGAAAACGCTGTAGCGGCCGAAGCCCTCATGGCTGCCGGTTCACTCCTGGAGCAGGAGGGTGACAGCGTGGCCGCCGAACGCCTCTTCAAGTTGGCTGAGGCTCGCCGCCATCGCAGCTCTTATTTGGAGTCCGGCCCGGCGGAAGCGCCGGCCCAAGTCGATACCCACGATGAAGAAGCCACTGAGGAATCCCTCTCGTAGCTTCCGAAGCACGTGCTCTTTGCCTGATTCCGTTGATCAGCACGGTCAATCCACACCGGAGGCGTTCGTGAGGCGTTCCTGCGAGGAGTTCTCCACCACGCTCTGCGACGTGCGGGAGCTGTACGGGATCGGCAGCGCCGCTCTGGGTGCTTAGATCCGCCAAGTCACGAATAGTGGCATCCACCGATCCCAGGAGCAGCCCAGGGAGCTAAACTAAATCCCGGCTAGGCATCAGAGGCGTTCTCAAACGTCTGGATGGATCGGCTGGCAAGTCGCGGAATAATCTGCAAGGCCCCAATCCGCTCGATGTGTTCATACTCGCGATGGGCCGCGAAACCAGCCGCATCGGTGTAGCGTTCGAGGATGACGATCTGCGTCGGATCCTCGACTCCTTGGTAGAAATCGTAAGCCATGTTGCCAGCCTCGGCTCGTGTGGCGACGGCCATCTCACCCAGCAATGCCATGACAGTGCTGACCTCTCCGGCCTTAACCGTGTAGCGGACAACAACCTGAAAAAATGTCTCTGCCATGAAAGCATTCCCTAGCTTCTGATGGGTGAAATCGGCGCATGCCAGATCAACATTAGCTTATGGCAACCGATTGCATCGAGGTTAGGGCTGACAGCGGCCGAGGCCGGGCACGACCCATCCGGGAAGGTCTCACCTGCTCACCTTTCGGGGAAATCACCGGCCTTCAGGCGTCCGTCACCTGGCGAAGGAGCCAGGGGCCACCGGAATCGAACCGCTGGCCCCCGCGCATCTCTGCTACCGAGGCGGCTTAGGGAATGGGGTTAGTGCCAGAATTCCCCCAGCCGTTCGGCAAGTGCTTTGCCTTGCTCGTAACCAGCCCTGGCGGCGGACGGACGCATCGACAGATCCATGGCGTTGGCCCCGAACATGTACTCGGCACTGGTGTCCGGGGAGATTGTTTCGACCCTGCTTCCGCCTGCGTCAAGTTCCTCGAGCTGCGCCGAGAGTTGCAGTCCCCAGGCCAAGGGCTGCAAAGACTTTCCGCCGAAGGGCGAAAGTAACAGCACCCGCTCAAAACCGGCGGCCAGGTCAGCGTTCTCGCCGGACCGTCGGTAGCCGCCATCGATGAAGGCGTTGTCCCCGATCCTGTAGGGGAGCCCGCTGGAGCAGCTCGCGGCAACGGCGTCCGCCAAGTCCACGCCGCTGTGGCGGTCGAACATCACAGGCTCACCCGTCGTGGCATCAACCGCCGTGATGACCACCTCCTGTTCGGGCCAGTCCTGGCAGGGCAGCCGGGCGGCCACTGTCGAGCGCCACCGAGTTGACCATGAGCCATCCAGCGCCGACTCCATCTCGAGCGCTGAAGCCCCCAACCTGTGCCGCATTTCAGCCGGGTTCTGGGCGGCAGCGATGATCTTTTTGATCCTCCCCAGATGATCCACTGGCAGGACCGGAGCCTGCCCCTTCTCGGTTCCAGGTGGCGCTTTTTGCGCCACGGAAACGGCGGCCAGGGTGTCGGCAAACAATTGGGTTGGGCTTGCCCCCGTTATCTGGGCTGCGGCTGTCGATCCAGCTGACGTTCCGATGATGAGATCGGCGCCCGTCACATCCACGCCTGTTTCGAAGAGGCCAGCAGTGACGCCGATCAACCAGGCGTTTCCTGTCGACCCTCCACCGCCGAGGACCAATGCGCGACCGCCGGCGGCGGCCAACGTCGTCGTGGCATTGAAGCGTGGCTGGTCCTGGAAGGAATCCGGGTGAATGGTGGCCGTCGCCAAGGTTATGTGCCGAGTTGAAAAAGGTATTGAATTCATGGGAGTCGCCTTTCGCGAATTGCCTGTTCGGGGCTCCCAGTGGCGACTGACTCAGTCGAGCGATTGCGGAGTGCAGGGAGCGCCCATTGCGGATACTGCGTTCATGGGTCTCACCTCCTGCTCGTCGATCACGATTGAGGAAAATCTATCACGCACGCGGAACGGCACACAAGCGTCCGCAACAACGGCACGGTGGGTGGCTACGTAACCCACCTGCCGGTTACACGGCCCGTGAGGAGATCGAATCTCCGCTAACGCCGGGTTTACCAGGCTCTTGACGTGATCCAGCTCACTGACCTACGTTGATTGTATACGATTTCATATCTCATCTAGAGGTCATCAACACCTTCCAGGAGCGTTCCGTGGAACAGGTCACCGCAGCCACCGTGAAGCAGGCGGGCAAGGTCATCGCCGTGCATTTGTCATACAAGTCACGGGCCGATCAACGAGGACGCACACCCGCCACGCCGTCGTACTTCTTGAAGGCTTCTTCCTCGCTGAGCCTGAGCGGTTCAGTGATCGAGCGACCGGCTGGATGTGAGTTACTTGCCTACGAGGGCGAGATTGCCCTGGTCATCGGCAGCGCAGCCCGGCGCGTTGGCGTGGAAGAGGCCTGGCAGTATGTTGGTTACGTCACTTCCAGTAATGACCTAGGTGTGTACGACCTCAAATACGCCGACAAGGGCTCCAACGTTCGGTCCAAGTCGGGCGACGGCTTCACCCCGTTTGGCCCGGCTCTCATCCCAGCGGCGGGGCTCGACCCTGCTGCCCTGCGGGTCCGTACCTGGCTCAACGGTGAGCTCGTTCAGGACGACTCTTCTGCCGGGCTGATCTTCTCCTTCAGCCAGATCGTGGCTGACCTGTCCCAGTTGATGACCCTGGAACCTGGAGACGTGATCCTCACAGGCACTCCCGCCGGTTCTTCGGTTGCCGTTCCCGGTGATGTCCTCGAAGTTGAGGTGGACTCCCCCGGCACCGGTCAATGCACCGGCCGGCTCCGGACGGTCGTTGTTCAAGGTGCCGCGGAAATGGCGGACTTTGGCAGCAGGCCCAGGATTACCGACAACGAAAGGGAGGACGCTTGGGGTTCGGCCGAAGCAGCGGGCCTGGCTCCGAAGGGCCTCAGTGCAGAGCTCAAACGCAAGTTGACCAGCGTGGGGACGGCCACCCTCAGCGCCCAGTTGCGCCAGCGCGGCCTGAACAACGTCAGCATCGATGGGCTCAAGTGCACACGCCCGGAGGTGCGGATCGCCGGCACGGCCCGCACCCTTCGGTACGTACCCAACCGGGAGGACCTGTTCAAGACCCACGGCGGCGGTTACAACGCCCAAAAGCGCATCATCAACACCCTCAACGAAGGCGACGTGCTGGTCATGGAGGCCCGAGGCGAGCCGGGTACGGGGACGGTTGGCGACATTCTGGCCCTGCGCGCCCAAATCAAGGGGGCCGCGGCCATTGTGACCGACGGCGGTGTTCGCGATGTAGCGGCCGTTGCGGCCCTGGACATGCCCACCTTCTTCACCGGCGCCCACCCGGCCGTTTTGGGCCGCAAGCACATTCCCTGGGACACGGATCTGACCATTTCCTGCGGTGGCGCCACCGTTCAACCCGGCGACATCATTGTCGGCGACGCCGACGGCGTACTGGTGATCCCGCCGTCGTTGGTGCAGGAGGTGGCCGACGCCGCCATCGCCCAGGAGCACGAAGAACGGTTCATCGCGCAGATGGTGACCGAGGGTCACAGCGTTGAGGGCCTGTACCCGATGAACGCGATGTGGCAGGCGAAGTTCGCCGAGTGGGTCATGGCCCATCCGAACCCGGCGGCGCAGCTGTGACCGCCCAGGAAACAGGCAGTAAGTCGGAGCGTGCCTACAGTGCCATCAAGGAAAAGATTCTCGGTGGCGAGTTCAACCCCGGGCACCGGCTGGTCCTTGCCAGGCTGGCCGACGACCTGGGTTTCAGCGTGGTGCCGGTACGCGAAGCCATCCGCCGTCTCGAGGCAGAGAATTTCGTCAAGTTTGAACGAAATGTCGGGGCCACAGTAGCTGGAATCGACCCGAAGGAATATCTCTACACGATGCAAGCCCTCAGCATCGTAGAGGGTGCCGCCACAGGGCTGTCCACACCGCTAATCACGGCCGCCGACATTCGCCGAGCCCGTGAGATCAACGCCGCCATGCGTCAATGCCTGCAGAATTTTGACCCGGTCCACTTCACGGCCCTGAACCTGGAATTCCACCGTGTGTTGTTTGAAAAATGTCCCAATCCGCACCTTCTCGAGCTGGTTCACCGCGGCTGGAACCGGCTAAAGGCCCTTCGTGCCTCCACGTTTAGCTATGTCCCGGGACGTGCCCGGGATTCCGTCGCTGAACACGAACAGCTCCTGCAGCTTCTGGAAGGCGGAGCCCCACCCGAGGACGTTGAACGTGCCGCGCGCGCACACCGCGCAGCCACAATCGATGCCTACTTGGCACGAAAAACGCCCGAACCACCTGAAGAAAGGACGCTTCCCAATGGCTGAGCACTACCTTCCGGAGCACCTGCCCACCAACATTCAGCACTACATCGATGGGAAATTTGTCGACTCCGCCGGCGGCGAAACCTTCGACGTGCTGGACCCGGTCACCAACTGCAATTATGCAACGGCCGCCGCCGGACAAAAGGCCGACGTCGACCTCGCCGTAGCAGCCGCCAGCAAGGCGTTCACCGACGGCCCATGGCCCCGACTGACGCCGCGCGAGCGTGCCCGCGTACTGAACAAGATCGCCGACGCCGTCGAAGCCCAAGAAGTCCGGCTGGCCGAACTGGAATCGTTCGACTCCGGCCTTCCGATCACCCAGGCACGCGGTCAAGCACTTCGGGCGGCGGAGAATTTCCGCTTCTTCGCGGACTTGATCGTGGCCCAGTTCGACGATGCCATGAAGGTTCCCGGCTCCCAGATCAACTATGTGAACCGCAAGCCGATCGGCGTGGCCGGGCTCATAACACCCTGGAACACGCCATTTATGCTCGAATCCTGGAAGCTGGCCCCCGCGCTGGCCTCCGGCTGCACAGTGGTGCTCAAGCCGGCCGAGTTTACGCCACTCTCCGCCTCGCTCTGGGCCGCGATCTTCGAAGCGGCCGGACTCCCCCGGGGAGTGTTCAACCTGGTCAACGGCCTCGGTGAGGAAGCCGGTGACGCGCTGGTCAAGCACCCTGATGTCCCGCTCATTTCGTTCACCGGCGAGACCACCACAGGCCAAACCATCTTCCGCAATGCCGCCACCAGTCTCAAGGGCCTGTCCATGGAACTGGGCGGCAAAAGTCCCTGTGTTGTCTTTGCCGACGCCGACCTTGACGCCGCGGTCGACTCCGCACTATTCGGCGTCTTCTCGCTCAATGGCGAACGCTGTACGGCCGGCTCCCGCATCCTTGTAGAGCGGGGAATCTACGATGAATTTTGTGAAAAGTTTGCTGCCCGGGCCAAGAATATTCTGGTGGGTGACCCCCACGATCCCGCCACAGAGGTGGGCGCCCTGGTTCACCCCGAGCACTATGCCAAGGTCATGTCCTATGTGGAGATCGGGAAGACCGAGGGCCGCCTGCTGGCTGGCGGCGGCCGCCCGGAGGGCCTGGCGACGGGAAATTATGTTGCCCCGACGGTTTTCGCCGATGTTGCGCCCTCGGCCCGCATTTTTCAGGAGGAGATCTTCGGCCCCGTTGTGGCCATCACACCTTTTGAGAACGACGACGAAGCGCTGGCTTTGGCGAACGGCGTCAAGTACGGCCTTGCCGCCTACATCTGGACGAACAACCTGACCCGCGCGCACAACTTCGCCCACAATGTGGAGGCCGGCATGGTGTGGCTGAACAGTCACAATGTCCGGGACCTCCGCACCCCTTTCGGCGGGGTCAAGGCCTCCGGCCTTGGACATGAGGGCGGCTTTCGCTCGATCGATTTTTACACGGACCAGCAAGCCGTTCACATCACGCTCGGAACGGTCCACACTCCCAAATTTGGCGCCTCAAGCGCTACGTAACCACCCACTCAACGAGGAGTGCCCCTTGACAGACTTCATCCCCACCCCGAGCGTCCCGGCTCCGGACATTGTTCGCAGCGCCTACTTGGAACTGGTGGTCACCGACCTCGCCAGGTCACGCGCGTTCTACGTCGAGGTACTCGGGCTGCACGTGACCTGCGAGGACGAGACCACGATCTACCTGCGTTCCCTCGAGGAGTTTATCCATCACAACTTGGTGCTGCGCAAGGGACCCGTGGCCGCGATTGCCGTTGCCGCTTTTCGCGTGAAATCCTCCGCCGAAGTGGACGCCGCCGAAGCATATTACAAGGAGCTGGGATGCCGCACGGAGCGGCGCAGGGAAGGCTTCGTCAAGGGCATCGGCGACGCCGTCCGGGTGGAAGACCCGCTGGGCTTTCCCTACGAGTTCTTCTACGAAACCACGCACGTGGAGCGGCTCACCCAGCGGTATGACCTGTACACCGCCGGTGAACTGGTCCGCCTGGACCACTTCAACCAAGTCACCCCCGATGTGCCCCGCGGCCGCAAATATCTCGAGGATCTGGGCTTCCGCGTCTCAGAAGACATCAAGGACTCCGCCGGCATGACCTACGCAGTCTGGATGCACCGGAAGCAGACTGTTCACGACACCGCCCTGACCGGTGGTGACGGACCCCGCATGCACCACGTGGCTTTTGCCACCCACGAGAAGCACAACATCATCCAAATCTGCGACAAGATGGGTGCCCTGCGCATCTCCGACCGGATCGAACGCGGCCCGGGCCGCCACGGTGTTTCAAATGCCTTCTACCTGTACATCCTTGACCCGGACGACCACCGGATCGAGATCTACACGCAGGATTACTACACCGGGGACCCGGACAACCCCACCATCACCTGGGACGTCCATGACAACCAACGCCGCGACTGGTGGGGCAACCCCGTAGTCCCGTCCTGGTACACCGAAGCCTCCCTGGTCCTGGACCTGGACGGCAACCCGCAGCCCATCACTGTGCGCACCGAATCCTCCGAAATGGCTGTCACGGTGGGCGCCGATGGGTTTTCCTACACCCGAGAACCCGGCGAGGAACGGGGCTTCAAAATGGGCAACCAACTTTAGGCCTCAGATGCCATCGCCACAGGGCTCTCGGCGTTCGAAAATAGGAGACACATCATGCTTGACGACGAAACGATTGCACGCATAGCCGACGAACTCGTTGAGGCTGGGCGAAGCAGAGTTCCGGTGCCTCGGCTGACGGCGCGGTATCCAGAGATGACGGTGGAGGATTCCTACCGGGTGCAGGCGCTGTGGCGTCGGCGCGGTGAGGCGTCCGGGCGGGTGCTCGGTGGGCACAAGATCGGCCTGACTTCCAAGGCCATGCAGGACGCCACGGGTATCACGGAGCCGGACTACGGGATTATTTTCAAGGACGTGATTCTCGAAAACGGCTGCACTGTGGCCTGGAAGCAGTACTCGCATCCGCGGATCGAGGTGGAGCTGGCGTTCCTGCTTAATGACGATCTCAGCGGCCCGGATGCCACCATCTTCGATGTTTTGCGCGCCACGGAGTACGTGGTGCCGGCGCTGGAAATCCTGGATTCACGGATCGAGATGGAGGGCCGGACCATCGTGGACACCATCAGTGACAATGCCGCCATGGGCGCAATGGTGGTGGGTGGAACGCCCGTGAAGCCCGACGCCCTGGATCTGCGTTGGGTCTCGGCCATACTGTTCAAGAACCAAACGATCGAAGAGACCGGCGTCGCTGCGGGCGTGCTGAACCACCCGGCCCAGGGCGTGGCCTGGCTCGCCAACAAGATTGCTCCGCACGGCGACTCACTCAGAGCCGGCGAGCTCATCCTGGCGGGCTCCTTCACCCGCCCCATGTGGGTCAATGAAGGGGACACGGTTTTTGCGGACTACGGAAAGCTGGGGACCATCACATGTCAGTTCGTGTAACTCCGGATCCGTCACTCAAGGACTCCTTGGCAGCGGCCCAGCGGCCGCTGGCCGGCATGTGGGTGTGCTCCGGCAGCCCGCTCGTGGCGGAGATCTGCGCGGGCGCCGGGCTTGACTGGCTGCTCCTCGACGCCGAACACAGCCCCAACGGTCTCGAGAGCATCCTCGCACAGCTCCAGGCCGTCAACGGCTACCCGGTGACGGCCGTGGTTCGCCCACCAACCAACGACACCGTACTTATCAAGCAATACCTTGACCTTGGTGCGCAGTCGCTGCTGATCCCCATGGTCAACACGGCCGAGGACGCCACTGCAGCCGTGGCCGCCGCGCACTACCCACCACAGGGCGTGCGAGGCGTGGGCTCCGCCCTGGCCCGTTCCGCCCGGTGGAACCGTATCCCTGACTACCTCTCCCGCGCCGCCGAAACCATCACGATGATTGTTCAGATCGAATCGACCCAGGCCGTGGAAAACGTGGAAGCGATTCTGGCTGTTGACGGGATCGACGCCATCTTCCTGGGCCCATCAGATCTGGCCGCATCGTTGGGTGTACTGGGTCAGCAGGAACACCCCAAGGTGGTGGCCGCCGTCGAGCTTTGCATCAAGGCAGCCAAAGCAGCCGGCAAACCCGTGGGTGTCAACGCCTTTGCCGAGGCCACGGCCCGCCACTACCTGGGCATCGGCGTCGACTTCATCCTGGTCGGCGCAGACGTCGCACTGTTGGCACGGGGCAGCGAAACACTGGCAACCAAATTCGTGCCAGCCGAGGAGATCAACGGAGACCTGACCATCCGCTGAACAGGAAATGGCACGGCCCACAGTTATCCCACCCATCCAAAACTGCGATGGCTCCGAATGTAGTAGTAACGCGCTCGAGCGGTTCAAGGCTCGCAGCGCAGGAAACGTGACGACTACACCAGGAGATGAATTATGCAGAAGTCAATCAAGACCTTTGGAACGCTCACCATTGCAACAGGCATGGTCATTGGCGCACTGGCCGCCGGGGCGGTACCTGCGAGCGCAGCAACCACCATCACCAACCCCGACGCATCCGCATCCGCATCCGCTCCAGAGTCGGCGGTCAACTTTCCCGCGATCTCTTTCCTCAATGGCACTCTCATCTCAGGCCCGCTACTGAACGCCCCGCTCATCAACGGCCCGCTCGTTTCCGTCCCATTCGGCCCCTTCCAATTGGGCCAGTTTCAGTAACGGCACGGAACCGCAGCACTCCCCCCGGCGCATTGCCGGACCACCGCCATTGTGAGAAGGACCATGCCACAGCATCCTAATTTCCAGTCTTCGCCCCCCACCGGAGCCCACCGTGCACTTACTACCGCTCAGCGCGGTATTTGGTATGCCCAAAATCTTGACCCGGAAAATTCGATGTACCAGATCGCCCAGTTTGTGGACATCACCGGCGACGTTGACGCCCGCCTGTTGGGCACCGCTGTCCGGATGGCCATTGCTGAGACGGATGCATTGAATGTTCTCTTCACCGAGGATGACGACGGTCCATACCAGGTGACCGAGCTGTCGTCGGTGGAACTGGCTGTGACCGATCTACGTGGATTGCAGGGTGGCGCCGGAACCCCCGAGGCGCACGCACGTGCAGCGATGGACAAGGATCTCGCCACGGCTCGCGATGTGGCGCTAGAGCCACTGCTGCGGGTGGAATTGTTCCAGCTCACTGACAGCCGGTTCTTCTTCTACCAACGAGTCCACCACCTGATGCTGGATGGCTATTCTGCCGTTTTGGTGCTCAAACGCATAGCCCTGCTCTACAACGAGATGCTGGAAAGCTTCTCCGTCCCTGCGGCTTCAACCCCCTTCCCGTCACTGGATGTGCTGCTAGCGGAAGAGTCGAGTTATCTGGGTTCCCGCCAAGCTGCCCTCGACAAAGATTTTTGGGAACGGTCCGTGGCGGAACCACCGGCTGGCTTGGTTGGGCGGCCCAGCCGCAATGCCTCTGCGCTTGTTCGTCTCACTGCCGAACTCCCCCAAGAGGTTGTCCACAGACTGGCCGATGGCGCCGCCAGTGCCCCCGCCGTCATTCTTGCCACGGCGGCCCTCTATCTGCACAAGATGACCGCCGAACGGCACATCACCCTGGCGCTGCCGGTCACGGCCCGGCGCGGCTCGCTGGCGAAGTCAGTACCGTCGATGCTGTCGAACATCGTCCCTGTCCGATTTGAGCTCAACCCCCACGACACAGTCGAAGGTACCGTCATGATGGCTGGTGGAGCACTGCGCAACGCACTGATTCACCAGCGCTTCCGCCAGGAAGGCTTGCCTGGACGCCCAAGCTATATCGGGCCATCGGTGAACATTCTGCCCATCATTGATGACATCGTCTTCGGTGCCTCGGCCGGGACCATGCATGTGCTCTCCACTGGCCCCATCGATGACCTCTCGATCATCATCCACGGCCTGCGGCAGGACCAAAAGAGGGGGGATGCGATTCCCGTTACGATCCAGTTCGAGGCGAATGCCGACCTCTACACTCGAGAGACGGTCCGGGATCACCTGTACCGCTTCATCCTGCTACTTGACCGCGTGACCGGCGCCGAGAATGCCACGGTTGCCAATCTCACAGTCACCACGTCCGAAGAGGATCTGGAGCTGCTGGCTATGGGCGGGGCCGAGTCCCTAAGCCTCCCGTCTCACACAATTGTCGAAGAATTCGAGGCGCATGCGGCCCACACACCCCATGCCCATGCACTGGTGGCCGGGGACGGGCGCCTCAGCTTCATGGAACTCGACCAGCAATCCAACCAATTGGCCCATTTCCTGCGGAGCCGCGGTGCCGGGCCCGGCACCAATGTGGCCGTTCGACTTGAGCGCAGCACGCACTTGGGCGTAGCCATCCTCGGCATCCTGAAGTCGGGCGCCGCCTATGTCCCGATCGATCCGGATTATCCTGCGGGCCGTGTACGCGGCATGCTCGAAGACGCCGAGCCGATTTTGCTGCTGACCGCAGCCGGGCTGAACGACTCGCAATCAACTCGACACATCGCGAACCCCTGCCCAGAGGTGGTGCTTGATGGAGAGCCCATGTCTGCAGCGCTGGCCAGGCTCCCCCGGCACCGTTTGGAGAACGTGGCCGGGGGCAGAATGACCTGGCGTATATCATCTTCACTTCGGGTTCCACCGGCCGCCCCAAGGCCGTGGGCGTGGAACATCGAGCCCTTCTAAACCTGTACACCTCCCACCGTGAGGACATCTTCCGCCCCGCCGAGGCAAGGCTCGGGCGCACCCTGCGCGTGGCGCACACCGCCGGACTATCCTTCGATGCTTCATGGGACCCGATCTTGTGGCTTATAGCCGGGCACGAACTTCATCTGGTGGACGACCTCACCCGCCGTGACCCACAGGCCCTGGCAAGCTATCTGACCGAGCGCCGGATCGACAGCATCGAGACCACGCCGTCGTTCGCCAAGGTTCTACTGGCCGAAGGGCTGTTCGACGCCGAGTTCCACCCGTCCGTGGTGGCGTTGGGAGGTGAGGCGGTGGACCCCAGCCTGTGGGGAATGTTGGCACAGGCCAAGGGTGTCACCGCCTACAATTTCTACGGCCCGACCGAAACCACCGTGGACAGCATGACGGCCGTCATGGAACCCGGATCCACCCCACATCTGGGCTCGTCGGTGGCCAACAGCCGCCACTACATTTTGGACTCGGGGCTGAATCCGGTTCCCAGTAGCGCCATAGGTGAGCTTTATGTGGCTGGTCACAACGTAGCCCGAGGCTATCTTGACCAGCCGCAGCTCAGCTCCGAACGATTCATCGCCGATCCGTTTGCCTCCGATGGTTCTCGCATGTACCGCACCGGCGATGTTGTTCGGCGTCTGGCCAATACCGGAGTCGAATTTCTCGGCCGGATCGACCAGCAGGTCAAGATCAGGGGATTCCGGATCGAACCGGCAGAAATCGAAGGAGCCTTACGCGCCACCGACGGCGTAGACCTTGCCGCCGTCGTCGTCGCTAAAAACAGGGCGGGCTACGATCAGCTGCTGGCCTACATCACCGGCATGGACGGGATGGACACGGCCGCTATCCGGGCTGACCTGCGTCACAGCCTGCCGGACTACATGATCCCCTCGGCCATCGTGCATATTCACCAGATCCCCCTAACCCCCAACGGCAAGCTGGACATCAAGGCGCTGCCGGAGCCGGAGACCGCCAGCATCACGCAGGCACCTCGCACCGACGCAGAACGGACCGTGGCAGCTGCATTCTCGGAAGTGCTGGGTTTGGACAGGGTTGGTCGCGATGATGACTTCTTTGAGCTCGGCGGCCATTCCCTGCTGGCAACCCGCCTGGTTGCGGTGCTCCGGTCACGAATCGGATCCGCACCCGCACTGCGCACGATCTTTGAATCGCCAACAGTGGCCGGAATCGCCGGGACCTTGGACGCACCCGCACCGCAACGGCACCCACTTGCCCGCCAGGACCGGCCCAACCCGCTGCCGCTTTCCTTCGCCCAGCGCCGCCTCTGGTTCCTGAACCGCTTCGACCCATCTTCCGGCGCCTACAACATTCCCATTGTGCTGAACTTGTCCGGGCCGTTGGACGTGGCTGCGCTCGAACACGCAATCAACGATGTCGTGGCACGCCACGAAAGCCTGCGCACCGTCTTTACCTTTGCCAATGGTGAACCGGAACAACTCATCCTGGCGCCGGAGGACGCTGCAGTCCCTCTTGCGGCAGTGCAGACCTCCCGGGAGCACCTTGACCACGCAGTGCGTGCCACATCGGGCCGTGGCTTCGAACTCACCAACGAATTGCCGCTGCGTGCCGCACTATTCCAGCTCGGCGCCCGTGAACATGTGTTGTTGTTGACCCTGCACCACATCGCCGCCGACGGCTGGTCGCTTGCCCCGCTAGCACGCGACCTGTCCAAGGCATACTCGGCCCGCACCAACAATGCGCCGCCGGAATTCACCCCGCTACCGGTCCAATATGCCGACTACGCCCTCTGGCAGCGTGAAGAACTGGGCAGTGAAGACGAACCACAGAGCCCGCTCGCCCGCCAGCTTGCCTTCTGGAAGGCAGAACTGGATGGATCTCCTGAGGAGCTGTCCCTGCCTTTCGACCATGCCCGTGGTACCCGAACGGACAAATGGGCCGCAGACGCCGTCCCCGTGACTATCGACGGTCCCACCCATGAGAAACTCTCTGCCCTTGCCAGGGACCACAACGCCAGCCTCTTCATGGTGCTGCAGGCCGCCTTCGCGGCCCTCCTCACCAAGCTCGGGGCAGGGACCGATATTCCACTCGGCACACCTGTGGCCGGCCGTCCGGACACAGCACTGGATGAGCTCGTTGGATTCTTTGTCAACACATTGGTGCTGCGCACCAACACCTCAAACAACCCCACGGCAGGGGAGTTGATCGACGCAGTCAGGTTCACCAACCTGCGCGCCTACGCCAATCAAGACGCCCCGTTTGAACGGGTCGTGGAGGAACTCAACCCCGCCCGATCCCAGCAGCGCCACCCCCTCTTCCAAGTTATGCTCAGCCTCGCCAACTCAGCACCGGAGCAGCTCTCCATGGCAGGACTGGAGGTCGTCGCGGACAGGACAGCAGAGCCCGGGGGCGCCAAATTTGATTTGCTCCTCGATTTGGCTGAAAACGGGCCAGGATTGGGGATGACCGGCTCTTTGGGGTTTGACCCTGCTCTCTTTGAACCCGCAACTGCTGCCCTGATCGCTGCCAGGTTCAAGCACATGGTGGAACAGTTTGTGGCCCATCCGCACACTCCTCTCTCCCGCCTGCAGGTGACGACCCGCCAGGAGGCAGCACAGATACGTGAGCTGGGAAGCGGGCCACTCTCAGAGAACGGGAGCGCCACCATACCGACCGAATTCGCGGCCACCGCAGCGCGCCGTCCCGGCCGAACAGCAGTCAGCGACGGGCATACCACTTTGACCTTTGCCGAGCTGCATGCCGCCGTCGAATTGCTGTCAGCGGGCTTGGCCGCCGCCGGTGTGTGCGCCGGCGACCGCGTAGCCGTTGCACTTCCTCGAGGCAATGACGTCGTTTGTGCTGCCCTCGCCGTGCTCCGCACCGGGGCCGTCTATGTGCCCGTGGACCTGAGCTACCCGTCCGAAAGAATCGGGCTGATCCTGGACGACAGCGCACCACGGCTCACCATTGCCGCCGGAAACCTGGAAGAACTGCTGGCCGCCGGGACGCTGGGAAACCACCCGGTTGCCCTAACCGGCATTGCCCCTGCCCACCCGGCCTACGTGATCTACACTTCCGGCTCCACCGGCACTCCCAAGGGTGTGGAGGTCACTCACGGCGCCCTGGCCAACCTGTTCCTGCATCACAGGCACACGATGGTCGCCGACACCTTCGGCAACGGAGACGGCGAGGGTACAGCCGTCGCCCACATCGCCGGCTTGGGATTCGATGCCGCTTGGGATCCGATGCTCTGGCTCGTCGCCGGTGCCACGTTGCACATGGTGCCCGATCACATTCGCACTGATGCCCAGGCCTTGGTCGCGTTCTGTATGGCCAATGGCATTACCGTGCTGGAAAGCACCCCGTCTTATATCAGTGCCCTGCTGGAATCCGGCCTTCTGGATATCCCACGGAGCACACAGCTGGTGCTGGCCCTGGGAGGTGAAAGTGTCCCGGCTGGACTGTGGCGCGAACTTGCCGGCAACGACCAAGTCACCGCCTACAACTTCTACGGTCCAACCGAGTTCACTGTTGACTCGGTACTTACCCGCATCAGCGGCACCCTTCCCCGCATTGGCCGTGCCATCCGCAACGTGGAAAGCTACGTCCTTGACGATTTCCTGTCACCCGTACCGCACGGTGTCACCGGGGAGCTCTATCTGGCCGGGGCCGGAATGGCCACCGGATACGTCAACCGAGCCGCCGAGACTGCCAACCGCTTCGTCGCCAATCCATACGGCGACGGCGCCAGGATGTACCGCACCGGTGATCTGGTACGGCGCCTTCCCGGCGGAGAGCTGCAATTTGTGGCCCGCGCCGATGACCAACTCAAGATCCGAGGTTTCCGGGTGGAACCGGGTGAGATTGAGAGCGTGTTGGCCCGCCACGAGCAAGTACACCGTGCCGCCGTCATGGTCGAGTCCGGCGCCACCGAGCGCATCATCGGCTACTACGTCGGCACTGCGGATCCGGCAGATCTGCGTGACTTTGCCGCCGCGCGCCTACCCGAGTACATGATGCCCAAAGCACTGGTCCCATTGGCCGAGATCCCGCTGACCCCTCATGGAAAGCTGGACAAGCGCGCCCTGCCGGCTCCTGCCACCTCCAACCCAGGCTCCAGAGTCCCCTCCACGGCACGAGAGGAAAAAATGTGCGCCGTCTTTGGCACAGTGCTGGGCGCGGACGATGTGCGGATGGACGACGATTTCTTTAGCCTGGGCGGCCATTCCTTGTTGGCCGTTGCGTTGGTTGCGGCCCTCCGCGAGGCATTCGGCGCAGAACTGCCGCTGCGCACCATCTTCGAGTCCCCTACCCCCTCAGCCCTCTTGGCGACCTTGGGGTCCAGCCCTGCCAAGGGCCCCAAGAGCACCGGTCGGGCGGCCCGCCAGCCTGTGGATGCATGGATGCGCTCCACCAAGGGCAATCGGCCGGATCGAATTTCCCTCTCCTACGCCCAATCCCGCTTGTGGTTCCTCAACCAGCTGGACCCGGGCTCAGCCGACTACAACATCGTCCTCGCCGTCCGGCTTACCGGTGCCCTGAATCCGGAGGCACTCTCCCTGGCCCTCGATGACCTGGTGGCACGCCATGAAGTCCTGCGCACCAGCTACCCCGCTACCGAAGGAACTCCCGAACAGGTGATCCATCCGGCTTGCACAGTGTCAAAGCTGCTGGAGTTCAAGGACGCCGGAGCCCATGGCGAGTTGCCACGCCTACAAGCCGAGGGGGCATCACGCGGCTTCGACCTGGTGCATGAGCTGCCCCTGCGCGCCGCACTGATTCGCCTCGACGATGACGAATGGGTGCTCCAGCTGGTGATCCACCATATTGCCAGCGATGGCGCATCTCTGGCACCCCTGGCACGGGACATCTCCACCGCCTACTCGGCTCGATGCTGTGGGGCCAGCCCCCTCCAGCGCCCCTTGGGGCTGCAATATGCGGACTTCGCCCTATGGCAACGGCAATTGTTGGAAGGCACTTCGGAATCCACCGTGGAATCCATTGCGACTGTGCCCGGCGAAGCTGTCCCTGGACGAGGAACCGATGAACCCGCACCTGCGCTGGAGGCCAAGTTGCGTGCTTGGCAGGATGCCCTGGCCGGTGCTCCGCCCGAACTGACCCTGCCAGATGCCGGTTCACGCTCCTCCGGTGCCCGTCAGCCCGGCGGTCAGCAATCCTTCACCCTTGGCGCCGAAACCGCCACCGCCCTGACAGCTTTGGCCGGGGCCCAAAACGCCAGCCTGTTCATGGCCCTGCACGCACTATTGGGCGGTTTCCTCGCCAGGATGGGGGCCGGGAACGATCTGGTGATCGGTTCACCGACGGCCGGACGAACGGATCCGGCCCTGACGGAATTGATCGGCTTTTTCGTCAATACCATCCCGATCCGCCTGGATGCCTCCGGCAACCCCACCTTCCGCGAACTGCTCGCCACCGCACGGATCAGCGTCTTGGACTCCTTTGACAAGGACGATGTGCCCTTCGAACGGCTTGTCGAAGCGCTGAACCCGCCACGTCAACTGGGAAGGCACCCAGTTTTCCAGACCATGCTGGCCGTGGAGACCATGGATCGCGCCGTCGTCGAACTTCCTGGCGTTCAGGTCTTGCCCGAACCGGAGACAGCCACCGGGGAGGCAAAGTTTGATTTGTCCTTCACTTTCCGCGAACTAGGCCCCGAGCTGGGCCTGACCGCCACCTTGGCCTATAACTCCGCCATGTTCACCGGCGACGCGATCACTACCCTCATTGCTCGCCTGGAGACATTTATTCGCTTGGCCGTGCAGTCCCCGGACCTGCCCCTTTCCCGCATGGACGTCCAGTCCCCAGCGGAAACCGCAGCTCTGGCCGCCACTACTGCCGGTGCCATCATGCGCCCAGCCCCGAGCGTACTGGAGGTCTTTGCCAAAACGGTTGCCAGGACGCCAGAGCAAACGGCCGTGACGTGCGGCGCGGACTCGCTGTCCTTTGCCGCCCTCGACGCAGCTACCGCCACTCTGGCCGGCACCCTTCAAGGACAGGGCGTAGTGGCCGGAGACCTGGTATCCGTGTACCTGCCGAGGTCGGTAGACACCGTGGTGGCGGCCCTCGGCGTACTGCGCGCCGGGGCGGTCTACAATCCCATAGACGCCGACTACCCTGCCGAGCGGGTGACGGCCATTCTGGAAGACGCCCGACCCGCTGCCGTTGTCACTACGGCAGGCCTGGAAACGGCACTTGATGCGAGCCTGACGGCTGCCAGCCTAGCCCACACCGATCTGCTCCGAATGGAGCAACTTCCCTCCGCGGTGCCGGTGGACTTGCCGGAGCCGACAGCGTCAGAACTTGCTTATGTCATGTTCACCTCCGGCTCCACGGGTCGGCCCAAGGGCGTGGAAATCAGCCACGGCGCCTTGGCCAATTTGCTGGCCTCGCACCAAGAGACTCTCTTTCCCGACGCCACTGAGCTGACCGCCCGGGTGCAGGTTCGCGTGGCTCACACAACCGGCGTCGGCTTTGACGCCTCGTGGGACCCGATTCTGTGGATGGTGGATGGCCATGAACTGCACCTCATCACCGATGAGGTCCGCCTGGATCCCCAGCGGCTTGCAGGCTACTTCGCTGAACACGGCATTGGTGCTTGGGAGACCACTCCCGGCTATGTGCGCCAGCTGCTTGCCGAACCCGCCTTTTCCTCGATGCTTCGAGAACGCGAAGGCGCCGGCGGGCCCACACTGACGCTGGCTCTGGGCGGCGAGGCCTTCGACGCCGGACTCTGGGAGGAGCTGTCTTCGATGGGGACGGTTCAGGCCTGGAACCTCTACGGCCCCACGGAAGCGACAGTCGATTCGCTACTTGCCCCCGTGGGCGCCTCAGGACATCCGGTTCTTGGCTCGCCGGCCCGCAATTCACGAGCCTACGTCTTGGACGATTCCCTGCAGCACGTCCCTGCCGGAGTCATCGGCGAACTGTACTTGGCCGGCGCCCAGCTGGGCCGCGGCTATCGTGGACGGACCGACCTGACCAGCGAACGATTTATTGCCGACCCGTTCGGTGCATCGGGCGAGCGGATGTACCGCACGGGTGACCTGGTCACCAGAAGCGCCTCCGGCGAAGTCCTTTTCCATGGCCGCAACGACCAGCAGGTCAAGATTCGCGGTTTCCGAGTGGAGCTCGGCGAGGTGGAACGGGCCCTGCGAGACGTGCCCGGCGTCGAGGCTGCCGTGGCCCTGGTCCGTGACACAACACTGGATCCGGCACACTCGGATACCAGCCGGCTATTGGCTTATGTGGTGGCTGAGGGGGAAATTGAGCAGAAAACCGCTGACGCAGCTCAGCTACCGGAGCGCGCCCGCGCACAGCTGCAGAAGGTGTTGCCCGGCTATATGGTCCCGGCCGTCGTCGTCGTCATAGCTCACATCCCCTTAACAACCAACGGGAAGGTGGACTTTGCGATTCTGCCCGATCCGGCCTGGCAGGAGCGCAGTGCGGGCAGGGCTCCCAGGACTCCTTGGGAGACCACAGTTTCCGCAATCTTCGCGCAGGTGCTCGGTCTTCCACAGGTCGGCATCGACGAGTCATTCTTTGAACTGGGCGGGCATTCCTTCTTGGCACAGCCGCTGGTCAGTAGGATCAACGACGCATTGGGTACCGAGCTGCCCGTCCAATCGCTGTTTCGCTCCCCAAGCGTGGAACAGTTGTTGGCCGAAGCGTCCAAGGGTGCCACGGAAAACGTGGCCGACAGCCTTCGACAGCTACTGCCATTACGCACCACCGGCAGCAAGGCTCCGCTCTTTGCCGTGCATCCGGCCACCGGGGTCAGTTGGGGCTTCGCTGCCATGCTGCGGCACCTGGACAAGGAACGGCCTCTGTACGGACTGCAGATGCCGGGCATGCTCCCAGGTGTAGACGGTCAGCTACGGGCAAAAACGCTCACCGAGCTTGCTGATGACTACATTGACCAGATACGCCAAGTGCAGCCAGAAGGTCCGTACCACCTGATCGGCTGGTCATTTGGTGGCAATCTGGTCCACCACCTGGCCACACGGCTCCAAGAATTGGGCCACCACGTGGCATTCCTGGCCATCCTTGATGCCTTCCCGACACGGCAGGAAAACAATGCCGACGTTGGCACAGGCCCTGCATTGTGGCAAAACTACTTGTACGCCGCCGGATTCCCTGTGCGGGCGGATGAGGCAGCAAGTCTGGACGGCCCCCGGGTCTTGGAGGTACTGCGAGAGAATCACAACGCCTTGGGCAGCATTCCGCTGGCGTCACTGAATGCCATGGTGGAAAACTTTCCCGTCTTGGCCCGCATGATCCGCGAGGCCCAGGTGCAGCGATTCGACGGGGATCTCTACATCTTCCGGGCCACCGACGGCGTCCCGGAAGGGTCGCCGGACTCAGCAACATGGACGCCGTATGTCAGCGGCCAGATTCACGACACCCCTGTGCCAGCCAGACACTCGGACATGCTCAGTGAAGGTGCCTTGACTCACATCTTGCCGGTTCTGGCAATCCGGTTGGGCGAGGGCACCGAATAGCTGTTAACGGTTGGAGCCCGGCATGATTGCTTTGGCAATCGGCCGAGCCCCTCCAACCGACAGTTGAAATTCAGCAAGGAATCTGAGGGAAATTACGTGACGAACCCATTTGATGACACGAACGCAACCTTCCGCGTATTGGTCAATGACCTACAACAACACTCGTTGTGGCCATCTTTTGCCGACGTGCCCAATGGCTGGATGGTTATGTACGGCCCTGCCGGCAGGCAGGAGTGCCTGGATTTCGTCTCTCGCAGCTGGACGGACATGACCCCTCGCACGGTTGCCGAACTTGCGGCTTCACAGTGATCCGCGTCCGCGGACTATGCAAGAACTTTGGTGAATTTCGGGCCCTTGATGGGCTGAATTTAGACGTGCTCCCAGGGCAGGTGCTTGGACTGCTAGGACCCAACGGGGCCGGAAAAACCACCGCCGTCAGGGTCCTGACCACCCTCCTGGCCCCGGACGCCGGCGAGGTGAGCGTCGCCGGCCACAACGTCATCACAGACCCGGACAGCGTTCGACGTTCGATCGGGTTGTCCGGCCAATATGCGGCCGTGGATGAAAAACTAACGGGATATGAAAACCTTGTCATGGTGGCCCGGTTGTACGGCATGAACCGCAAGGCCTCGGCCGTTCGGGCCACGGAGCTGCTCGATGAGTTCCGCCTTTCAGACGTCGCTGGCAAACGGTCCGGCGCCTACTCCGGCGGCATGCGACGACGTTTGGACCTGGCTGGCGCCATGGTGGCACGGCCCCCGGTTGTTGTCCTTGATGAGCCCACTACCGGGCTGGATCCTCGCGGAAGGCTGGACACCTGGGCGGTGATCTCCTCGCTGGTTGGCAATGGAACCACCGTGTTGCTAACCACCCAGTATCTGGAGGAGGCTGACCAGTTGGCCGACAACATCGCTGTGATTGACGCCGGGAGAGTCATTGCTGAGGGAACCGCCAGTGAACTGAAGTCTCGTGTTGGTTCGGAACGGATAGACGTTGTTCTGGCTCAATCGGACAGCGTTGACAATGCAGCAGCAATCCTGGGCAGGATCGCCTCGGTGGCACCGGAAATTGACCGGCAGACCAACAAGGTCAGCGTTTCAGCCCCTGACGGCCACCACATGCTCGTTCGCGCCCTGGGCGACCTTGAACTGGCCCGACTGCATGTGGTCGAGGCAGCTCTGCGCCGACCAACCCTGGACGATGTTTTCCTCCAGCTCACCGGCCAGCGGCCCAGGGATGCGGCAGTCGCCACCACGGATGGACCACCAGCCGGCGTAAGCCAGAACCAAGAGGTACTACGATCATGAGCAGTCTCAGCGCGGCCCTCCGTGACAGTTCCGTCATCACCGGGCGCAACCTTCGCAACGTCATCCGCACCCCCGGCGCCATGGTGACCAGCGTGGCCCAGCCCATCATGTTTGTCCTCCTCCTGGCGTTTGTCTTTGGTGGCACGTTGGGAGGCGCCGAATACCGCACCTTCCTGATCGGGGGAATTCTGGCCCAAACCCTCACGTTCAACGCCTCATTTACAGCGGTCTATCTGGCCAAGGACCTGCAGATGGGACTGATCGACAGGTTCCGTTCGCTACCCATGTCGCGGGGCGCCGTCATTCTTGGCCGTTCCTCGGCCGACCTCGTGACCAGCCTGCTTTCCATTGCCGTGACGCTTTTGTGCGGCCTGGCGATCGGCTGGCGCGTGACCAATGGCATCGGCCCCGCCTTGGTGGCGATGGGGCTGCTATTGCTGTTCACATTTGCTGTCTCCTGGGTGGGTGCAGTGATCGCTCTAACGGCACGAAGTGTGGAGGTGGCGCAAAGCCTGGGGCTGATCTGGCTGTTCCCGGTAACTTTCATCTCCGGCGCTTTCGTCTCAGTCCAGTCCATGCCGGGTCCCTTGCTGACCTTCGCACAGTGGAATCCTGTAACGGCCGTTGCGACATCCGTTCGCGAACTATTCGGCAACAACGAACCTCAGGGTTTTGCCGCGCCCAGCGGCTGGCCGGCGGAACACGCATTGCTTTACGCAGTACTTTGCTGTGTGGCCATCATCGCGATCTTTGCGCCTTTGGCCATCTCTCAATACGTCCGAATCAGCAGGCGGTGACCCAGGGCAGCCGCCCTTCAGGCATTGACTTTGTGATCACCAGTGCCGAACGGGTCCTCGACCATGCAGCGCTCTGGGGCGGAGCCGCCACGCTGCTTCCGCGCACCGAGCTCGACGCCGCAGGGCGCTTCAGAAATCCAGGCGACGGCAGAGCCTACATTGGAGCGCATGTTTTGTTCCGTCTTATGGCTGCACACACACTGGGCCTCCCCTTGGGCAAAGCGGCGGGGCTTGCTGTCCACCGCAATTGCCGTAGCTGCGGCGGGCCGCACGGAAAACCAGAAATAGAAGGAACCAGCTTGAGCCTCTCACGTGCCGGGGAGACAGTGCTGGTTGCATCTGGCCCGGCCGGCACGCCTCTTGGCGCCGACTTGGAAGCAGTACCAGCACAACTGCATGCGGGCTTCGACGAGTTCTCACTCACACCTAGGGAACGAATGGAAATGGCCGGCTCCGGCGTCGCATCTCGGATCCGGTTGTGGGTGGCCAAGGAAGCTGCCCTGAAAGTCCACGGACATGGGCTGGCTGTGGAGCCGCTAAACCTCCATGTAGGCACGGAAAAGCGTGGCCTCTCGGCGCCTGATGACTGGTCTGCCAAGATCGAAGCCCCCATGCATGGTGACCTCCATGGGATAAACATAGCCTGGCTTCGGGCCCCCGCCGGACTCACGGCTGCTCTTGCCTCGACGGGCAAACCCAGCATCCATGAGCTCGGCCTCGAGAAGTTCATGCTTGCCCCGATCCCCTGACCGCCGCGCAGTGATCCTGCCAGGGATGAACTCCCGGTGCCCGCCCCAAACTCCACGTTCTGGAAGCGGGCACCGGTTTCCCGCGCTATCGGCCTCCTTGGATCTTGCGACTTCGCTGTTCCTGAGCCATGGGGCCGTAGGGGTACACGCCGACTCGTGGCTGGCTAATGTCAGTGAGGCGCTGGTGTTCCTCTGCAGACAGTTCCAATTCCGCCGCAGCAAGGTTCTGCGCCAACTGCTCGGTGGTCCTTGCACCAAGTATCACCGAGGTCACAGCAGGGCGCTCAGCCAGCCACCCAAGCGCCACCTGCGAGGCGCTTACTCCATGACTTTCCGCTATGCTTTCCACCGCGCCGATCACGTCCCATGTGATGGGGTCATCATTGCGTTGCTGCCATGCCTCCATGCCACGCTGCGGATTCTCGCCCAGGCGGGTTGCCCCAGCTGGCTGGATGCCGCGCTTGTACTTGCCGGAGAGCCAACCGCCGCCCAACGGGGACCACGGCAACAGGCCGATCCCAGCGTCCAGGGAAGCCGGGACAATCTCCAGCTCGATCTCCCGGACCAGCAGGCTGTACTGAGGTTGGAGGGTAACCGGTGCACTCCAGCCATTGGCCTTAGCCAGGTGGACAGCCTTGGTGAGCTGCCACCCCAGAAAATTGGAAAAACCGTAGTAGGCGATCTTTCCCTGGCTGACAGAATCGTGCAAGAAGCGCAGCGTCTCCTCAAGGGGCGTAATGGGATCCCAGGCATGCATTTGGTACACGTCGATCTGGTCCACCCCCAAGCGACGTAGAGAATCATCCAAGGCGCGCGTCAGATGGCGGCGGGAGGTGCCGACGTCGTTCGGTCCAACGCCCATGGGAAACCTGCCCTTGGAGGCGAGTACCATTTGATCCCGCATGCCCCGGCGTTGGGCCAGCCAGCGGCCAATGATTTCCTCTGATGCCCCGGCGGTGTACACGTCAGCGGTGTCAATGAAGTTGCCACCTGCAGCAGCATAGTCGTCGAGGATGGCGTGGGAAGTTTCCTCGGTGGCCTCTGCCCCAAACGTCATGGTGCCCAACGCATAGTTGGAGACTACTGCGCCGCTGTTGCCTAATGTGCCATATTTCATGATGCTAATCAGTCCTCAATTCCGGTGGTGTGGTTCCTCCAGCTGTGCTCGGGGAAGTACCCCAGGAGTCGTTTCGCCTTGTCGATGGAAAGCAGTGTCTCGTGCTCATCAAGGTCCTTGCGCACCTGAACATTCGGGAATACTTCTGCGGCGAGGGCCGCGCTGGAACGAGCCATGACGGTGTCGGCGTTGGCAATGATGAAGGCGTCAAAGCCTGGTTGGCCGTTTTCAAGGGCCCTGGCCACGGCCTGTGCGCCGTCACGGCCATCAATGTATCCCCAGAGGTTCCATTTGCGCGCCATGACGGAAGTGTCGAAGGACGGGAAGTCGGCGTAGTCGTCCACGTCCATAACGTTGGAGAAGCGAAGCGCAATAATGCTTAACTCCGGATCCCAGCGCGTCAGCTCGACGGCCATCTGCTCTTCCAGATGCTTCACGAGCGAATAGGTGCTTTCCGGCCTGGCGGGATATTCTTCATCGACCGGAATATAGGGAGGGTCTGTCTCGAACGGCAAACCGAGCACCGTCTCGCTGGAGGCATACACCAGCCTTTTGATGCCCGCACGCCGGGCCGCCTGGAACACGTTGTAGGTGGACAGCATGTTGTTCTCGAAGGTCTCAGCATCCGGAAGCAGGCCAGGCGCCGAAATGGCACCCAGATGCACTACGGCATCGAAACCGCTGTGCCTGTCGTCCAGACCCAGGAACACATCCAGAACTTGGCCATAGTTGCGCAGGTCCACGACGACCATCCCCGGACCTCGTTCCCCGACACGGTCAAAGTTCAGGACTTGGTGCCCGTCCGCGGTCAACCTGCGTACAACGTGGCGCCCCAGCTTTCCGCTGCCACCTGTCACTGCAATTCTCATTGGTGCTTCCTCACTACGGGTTAGGTTCCGGCGGATGGGCTACGCAAACCACGCTATCTACTTGGAGCGGCCGTGTCTGCAGCTGCGCCCCACCCTGCTTTTCCTAGGAACGCCAGACCTACCTTTCGCGGTGGCGTCATGTGGCGGAATCTCAACGAAAGCAGTCTCAAAATGGCGCGTCTCAAGCAATGTGCCAACAAGAATCCGTGAATGTGAAGGCCGGTCAGATCAGTGTGACGTACTGCACAACGAGGGGAAGGCCATCGGGAGTAAGATCAGCCAGCGCTCAGGACCGATTCAAGATGTATGGCGAACCACCGGCCCTGGCATACTGTGCAGGTCTACTGGAATAGGAATCGAGTAGGAAATTGAAAGAAGCAGGCAAGAAGGCGTGCACACACGCCGCATTGGGGGTTTTGCTTCTGCCGGTGTTGGGACTGGCTGGCATGGGGTCAGCGGCCGCAGACACGACAGCCAGTTCAGTCACTGCACAACTTTCCAAGGCAGCCACGGCGTCGCCGAGCTCGGCGAAGATTCACCTTACAGGTGCCATCGGCCGCAAGTGGTCGCAAAATATGAATAGCTTGGGCACAGCGCTGAACTTTGAGACCTGCGAAGGCGGTGTTTGTTCACAGTCATTCCAGAAGGGGGAGGTGATCTGGTCTCCCTCGACCGGCGCCAGGATGGTCCTCGGTGGCGACATCCGCTCCGTCTACCAACGCTTGGGTGCCCAGAATGGCGGCTTGGGCGCGCCGGCTTCTGACAAGATCCAGGGATTGAAGCAGTCGGGCCAGTGGCAGCAGTTCCGCAACGGCGGGATCTATTACCATCCCTGGGTCGGTACGCATGCTGTGCACAGCGGTCTATGGTCGACCTGGTCGAACACCGGCCGGGAAAACGGGGCCCTGGGGTATCCCATCAGCGAGGAAGTCGGCGACGGCTCCGGTGGTGCAATGCAACAGTTCCAAAACGGCAGGATCTACTGGACCAACAACTCGCCGAAGTACGTGTTCGGCGGAATTTTTGCCAGCTATCTGGCTCAGGGTGCCGAGAATGGCGTCTTGGGCAAGCCGACCGGCGGTGAGTACGCGGTGAAGGACGGCGCTGCCCAGAACTTCGAGGGCGGAGTAATGTACTGGTCCGGTTCGACAGGTGGGTCTCCCGTGGTTCGCGGCATGTTGGGTTTGTACCAGGCACTCGGTGGCGCCTCATCGTGGTTGGGTCATCCCATCAGCGGCGAGCATGCCGTCAAGGGCGGCTCGGCCCAACGGTTCAAGGGTGGAAATCTTTACTGGGCTGCCAGTGCGGGCCGAGTCTCCACAATGACGATCGGCGACATCAAGAACCGCTTCGATCAGTTGGGGGCGGAGAATGGGATGTTAGGTCTGCCCGTCGGCAACAAGGTGGGGTTCTCTTCCGGTTACTACCAGGAGTTCGAGAACGCAGTGTTGGTCTGGGCTCCCAATATCGGTGCCAAATACCTGGACAAGAATACTTTCGCTGTGTGGAAGTCCAATTTCTCGCAATACGGCTGGCCAACCAAGGACATGTGGGTCGATGACAAGGGCATCCACACGCAGTTCCAGAATTTGGAGGTCATCTGGCAGAACGGTGTCCTCTCATCTGCAGAGCCTGTAAGCGCCAAGACCGTGGTGATGCTGTGTGACTCACAGTGTGACGGTGACAGTTGGAGCGAGCAGGGTGCTCGTGCCAACGGCTACACCCACATCATCTCGCGTGACTACGGCGGAGGCGGATACTCTGCCTGGGCCGGGGTGCTGGCTTCTTCGGTGACCGAAGCGTTGTTCGCCAACCGGGTCAACCTCCCCCAAGGCGATCCGGGCTTGGTCATGCTGACTCTTGGTGGCAATGACGCAACTCAGGGGAACAGCGATGCCCAGATCGTCTCTGACCTGCGCCGTATGATCCTGCGTATCAAACAGATGTACCCCAACTCCAAGCTGGTCATCAACGGTGTAATGTCCAGAACCGATGCTGATCACAACCGCCGCAGGGCAGTTGATGCATTGGTGATGGCAGAAGCGCAACGCCAAGGCATCAGCCATGTCTCGGTAGCTGGCTGGGGAACCACCCTCAAGGCCAAGTACCGGGACAACATTCACCTCTCCCCGGACGGCCACAACACGGTGGCCCCGCGTTATGCTGCCGCACTGGCTGAGGCCCTATTGGGCCAATCCGCCGTGGCCCCCACCAGTGTTGCACCGACTGAGGCTGCTCCGGTCCAGGTTGCACCCAGCGAGGGAGCACCGACTGGAGCTGCGCCAGCTGAGCCGCCTCCCAGTAATTCGGCTGCACCGACTGAGGCCCCCCGGACTGAAGCAGCACCCTCCGAAGCTGCCCTGAAGGAGCCGGCGGCTGGCTAGTAGCCGCTAACGGATGACACGCCTTCGGGGCAGCAGCTGCGCGCACGTTATTATTATTCTTTGGTCCCGATCGAATGGATCACCCGTCTCGGCGATTCAGTCCTTACCACCGACGGCGGCCACCTGTGAGTTCACGAACTCCCGCCCCGGGCAATCTGCCATGCGATCCGTCAGCTCACTAAACTCGCAGAAGCTCATTACCTCTGGCGTTCCACCCCACATTTTCTGCCCCAGCATGGGGAACGTCGGTGAGACCATGCGGAAAATATCGTGCTCGTTGTAGTCCATCAACACCAGATCGTTCCAGCAGGCCGAGAGTGATCCCAAGAGCTGCGGGTGCTGCTTGTCAAGAACTTCATCCCCACCAAAAACGTGGGGTTCCCAATCGCTCCAGAGCTTCTCCAGACGCAAACCGTCACCACAGTAGTAGTCCGCGTAGGGCACCGTGTAAAGCCATTCGTCGTTGGTGTTGAGGATGCGGTAACCATCGGCCACCGCTTCTTTGGGCCCGTACCAGCCGTTGTTCCAGGAGCAAATCAGCACGTCACGGTCATAACCTTCGGGTGCCGGAGCGCCTGCCCCGCCCGACATGGTGGTGATGGATCCCCAAGCCATGGGTGACTTGCCGGCTGAGCGAAGGTGGGCGGCCATCTGGTTGAAATAGCGCTTGAAGTCCTCGTCGAGGCCCCGCTCGTATTCGTCAGCGCCGAAGTGCACCACTGGCCCCCGGAACCACGGCAGGAACTCGTCAAAGAGCCGCTTCATGAAGTTCACGGCATGATCCCCCGCGAGATCCAGCATGTCCGAATTGCCGTTATTGCGCCCTAGTTCGGGGTGTTGGGCAATGAACGCCCGCGAGTGGGCCGGTGCATCAATTTCGGCAATGATCGTGATTCCGCGGGCGGCGGCCAGGTCCTCGAATGAGTCCCAATCCTGGCGCGAATAGGACCCGTCGGTGCTGGCAAGCGGGGCAAACTCGCCCGATTCGGCACGGAGCCGGAAGCCGTGTTGGGCCTCGTCCCAGCTCCGTCCGGTGTCCTTGGCGATCTCGTTGTCGTTCAGGTGTATTACCAGGGTGTTCAGCTTGTGCCAGTTCAAGGTACGGATCAAGTCACGGATAAACTCCGGCGCCATGAAGCGGCGCCCGGTATCAATGAGGAATCCGCGCACAGGGTAGTCCGGCCAATCCAGTGCCGTTCCGGATTCCAGGGCCCTGGAATCACCGCAGGACTGAATCAACTGCAAAAAGCTGCGGCTGGCCCACTGGAGCCCCTGCTCCGTGGCGGCAGTCAGGATGATCCGCTCCCCCACCTCCAATTTGTACGCTTCGGCGCGGAGAGGTTCATCAATCGTGGCAAAGTCCGTGAGCGTAGGGTCAAGGCTCAGTACGACGTCGACCACGTCGCCTTGACTTGGTATGTCGGCCGGGGCGCTGACGGACAGCACCCCTTGAATTCCGTGAAGCTCTGCAAGATCCGACATAAGCGTGCGCGCAGCCGCCTCAGCCCCGACTGCCGCACGAAAATGCAAAAGGTCGCCAAGGGTGCTGGAACCGCCGCCTGGGGTGAACTGTTTGAAGCCGGGGACAAGGTATCGCTTGAGGCTCATGGTGAACGACTTTCGGGGAGGGGAAATGGACTGGGTGGAGCCTAGCGGCTAGCAGCCGATTGACTCGCTGGCGCCGATGGTGGGTGGGTTGGAGATGATGCTGCCGAAGTAGTCGCGGCCACCGTTGTTTGGCACGGGTGTTCCTGTATGGATTGCCGCAGAGGCGGCCTGCAATCGGTAGCCGGTCGCCGTGGCCAGGCTGCTGGCGTTGCCGGCATTGCACATGAGGGGGTTGGCCGTGGTTCCGCCGGGGTTGGCCGGGCTCTGGGTGATCCAGGACGAGACGGTGTTGTTGGCAAAGGTGTATGCGGTGTTCGCGGTGAGGTGGAACGAGGCCGTGCCGCTGCCGCCCTTGTAAATGATGTTGTTGTACATCTTCACGTCGCGGACCTTGCTGGTGTTTTCGTTGACCACCACCTGGGAGACTCCTGCGCCGATGTAGATGGTGTTGTTGTAGACCTGGGCCCCGGTCACCGTGCCGTCACAGTTTTCGATGCCCCGGTAGCTGTCATTTTGGCTGATGTTGTACCGCACAACGGTGCCTTCGTTGATGTTGTTCCCGTAGGGGCAGAACAGGAAAAAGCCGCCCTCGTTGTTGTAGCTGAGGTTGTATTGGAAGGTTGCATTGACGTTGCCGCCGTCGCTGTCGTAGGCCATGCCATCCAGATGCCCCTTGCCGCCGGAGACGTCGTTGAATTGGGCGAGGAATCCGTTGTTGTTGAAGCTCCACAGACCGGCGTTGTAGGCCTTTGAGCGAACGTTGAATCCCTTGATGACATTGTTTTGCGCGACGGCGTTCTCGGTGGTGTTCAGCACGATGCCGTCGCCGCCAATGTTGCTTAGGGAATTGTCACTGACCACAACATTGCGGGCCGGGAGCCAGTTGGGCGTGGCCGTGCAGGCCAGTTCCACCCGGCAGGACCAGGTGCTGAGCTGGAGCACCAGGGCCTGCCGGTCAATGTTGGCCAGCGTGTTGTGGGTGACGCGCACATCGTTGAAGGTGGTGGGTACGGTGTCCCCCGTGACCATGAACGCAATGCCCTGCGAGCCGGTCGGCCCCTTGGTGTCGTCGCCCCACACATCGTGGACGTAGAGATTGCTTAGGACATAGCCGTTGCCTGTGCCGAAGTCCGCCAACTCAACAGTAATTCCACGACGGTTGGATCCTGGATTCGCCGCATTGGTGACCTCCAAGTCCGTCAGGGTGATGTATTGCTGGTTGAAGAGGTGAATTGCGGTGGCGCCACCGTTGCCATCAATCACTGCCTTCGCCGTCGAGCTTCCGTAGGCTCCAATGACGACCGGCGCAGTCGAACTTCCCGATCCTTGTGGCTTAAAGGTGCCTACACAGGTTGTTCCCTTCTTGAAGAGCAGGCGGTCGCCGGGGCCCATGGTGAGGGCGCTGGCCTGCGTCAAGGAATTGAATGGGGAGCTCTGTGCACCCGTTCCGGAGGCAGTGGCGGAACAATCCACGTAGTAGGCCTGCGGGCTGCCAGGGGAAGCAATAGCGGCACCTGCCCCGCCCAGTTGTCCGCCGACGCCAATCTGTAACGCTGCAGCGGCGGCCAAAACGGCCAAGACTGCGCGTCGGGTGGGGAATTTCATGTGTTTCTCCTCAAGCTTCGTTGCCAACGGGAAGTAACGCAGGTGTACCGTAACGTGCGGATCTATCTAAAGTGTCAGCAGCTTCCGTTCCTCACGGCGCTTCTTTTGCTCCGCCGGGTTGGGAACCGGTGATGCCATCAGCAGTCGGCGCGTGTAAGGGTGCTCAGGGCGCTCGGTGACCTGGCGAGCGTCGCCGCACTCAACAATTTCGCCGCCATACATGACGGCAACGCGGTGGCTGATGTGGCGGACCACCTCCAGGTCATGCGAGATGAACAGGTAGGCCACTGAGGTATCTTCTTGAAGTTCCAGGAACAGGTCAAGAATCCTTGCCTGAGTTGATAGGTCCAGGGCGGAGACGGGTTCATCGCACACAATGAGCCGTGGGTTCAACGCGAGAGCCCTGGCAATCGCAACGCGTTGGCGCTGGCCCCCGGAAAATTCCCGGGGCAGGCGCTGGCCGCTGTCTGCCGGCAACTGGACTCGGTCGAGCAGCTGGGCAATGCGAGTGTTCGCTTCGGACTTGGATGTGCCACGAACCCGGAGAGGCTCGGCCAGGATCTCTTCGATGCTCATGGCAGGGTTCAGGGACGTGTAGGGGTCTTGGAAGACCACCTGGAGTTGATCGGACATTTCTCGGCGCTGCTGCCGGTTCATGACGGCCAGATCTCGCCCCTCAAAAAGGATGGACCCTTCGGTCACCGGAGCCAATCCCAACACGGCACGTCCAAGGGTGGTTTTACCGGATCCCGATTCCCCGACCAAGCCAAGGGTCTCCCCCTTGGACACCTCCAGATTGATGCCCTTCAGCGCACGGAACGGTTTCTTGCCCCATCCGCGCATCGGGAATTCGGTCACCAGGTCTTTGATTTCCAACAATTTTTCGCTCACGCTGATGCCTCCAACGGCTGTACCGAATCAACTAGTCGAGTCCGCGGTTCACGCTCGTGCAGCAGCGAACCAAGCAACATCCGGGTGTAGGGGTGCTTCGGGGCCGCAAAGATTTCGGCGACATCTCCGGTTTCCACAATGCGGCCATGCTGCATCACTGCCACCCGGTCGCAGATGTCGGCCACCACGCCAAAGTTGTGGGTGACCAGCAGCATCGCCATGCCGCGTTCCTGCTGCAGGCTGCGTAGTAGGTCAAGGACCTCTGCCTGGACTGTTACGTCCAGGGCCGTGGTCGGTTCATCGGCCACCAGCACCTTGGGCTCGCAGGAGACGGCGCCGGCAATGAGGACACGTTGAGCCATACCGCCTGAAATCTGGTGTGGATATGAATTGAACGTCCGTTCCGGATCAGCAATGCCGACCCGTTCCAGAAGTGCCAGGGCCTTGGCTTTCGCCTCGATACGGTTCAAACCCATAGTGCGCCGCAGGGGCAGGGTCAGCTGTTGCCCCACGGTGAATGATGGGTCGAGGTTGGACATCGGCTCTTGGGGAATGTAGGCCAGGGTGTCCCCCAGCAAGGCCCGACGCCGTCCGGCCGGAAGTTTTGCTCGGTCCTGGCCGTCAAGCACAATGGATCCACCCAGAATCTTGGCTTCTCGCGGTAACAGGTCAAGAACTGACCAAGCTGTTTGTGTTTTCCCGGAACCCGACTCACCCACAAGCCCCAAGACTTCACCGGGGCGCACCGCCAGGTCCACACCATGAACTACGGTCGTGATGCCGTCTGCGCTGGGGTAGCCGATGCGCAATCCTTCTACGCGCAAGACTGCATCGGGCACCACGGCCGAGACTTTCTCGCCCGCCATGTCCTGGGCCGCGGCGGCAGCCAACGCGGCCGCCGTCGTGCGCTTCTTGCCACCTTTGGCAGCCGGCCTGTCTTCAAGAGCATCCCGAAGCCCGTTGCCAAAGAGGATCAACGCCACGTTCACAATGCCCAAGGCAATGCCGGGCCACAACATCAGGGCCGGTGCAACGTAGAGGTTCACCATGGCCTCGTTGAGCATGGTTCCCCACGAGGCGATTTGGGTGTTGGCGAGCCCCAGAAATTCCAGGCCGGACTGGACACCAATGGCAACAACACCCGTCAATGCAGCATTGATGATGATGGGCGCCCGAACGGCGGCAAGGACATGGCGAAGGACTATTCGCATGTCACTCAGACCAGAGACCCGTGCCGCATCAACGTACAATTCGTGGCGCACACCCACCACAATGGTTCGAGTCAAGCGGTGGAAGCCGGGAGCCAAATGCAAGCCAAGGACCACCATGCTGATCCAAAGAATATTGCCAACCGCGGCCCGGACAGCCAACAGGAGCATGATGGTTGGCAGAGCCATCACCAAGCTGGTGGTCCACTCGGACAAGACGTCAAACCATTTGCCGTAAAAGCCGGCAAACAAACCCGTCAAGACACCAACCACAGTGGCAACCGTCAAGGCCAGAGCAGCGGCGCCGAGAGTTACCCGGCCGCCGAAAAGCAGGCGTGCGAAAATATCGCGGCCTGCGCTGTCGGCACCAAGCCAATGGGCAGGGCCCGGGGTGGCGAGTGCGTCGGCCAGGATTCCAACGTTGGGGTCGTAGACGGTCAGCAGAGGGGCCGCCAAGGCGGCAAGAACGATCACGAACAGGAGGATCAGTGCCGTCAGGGCGAGAGGTGCACGCACGAGCCTGTGCCACGTCCCGCGCCGGGCCATGGTGGCGGAGGCTTTGGTTAAAGAAATGGTGCTCATGAGAGACGTACCTTCGGATTGAGCCAGCCATTGACCAAGTCAACGGCTATGTTGACGAGGACTACGATGATCACCGCAATGATCACTGTTCCCATAACCACGGGAATGTCGCCACTGGTGGTTGAGGTAACTGCAAGGGAACCGATACCTGGCAGGGCGAAGATCTGCTCGATCATGACCGCCCCGCTCATCAGGCCAATGAAGTTCAACGAGACAATTGTCAGCGTGGGGGGTGCCGCGTTGCGCAGGACGTGCCGCAACAGCACCAACCATTCCGGCAGGCCACGGCTGCGCAAGGTACGGACATAGTCCTTTTCCAGCGTGGCGATGGTTGCGCTGCGAATTTGTTGCGACAAACCGGCTACTGCCCCCAACGCCAACGAGAAGACCGGCAGGACCAGGCTGAGGAACCATCCCACCGGATCCTGGGTGAACGGCATGTAGCCCGTGGCGGGGAGGATGCCCAGGTTGATGGCAATGAAAACCACCAGGACGAGTGCCAACCAGAATCCGGGGAACACCAGTCCGCCAACTGAGATGATCTGAACCACGCGGTCGAGGACGCCGCGACGCACGCCGGCCGCCATGCCGATTACCAGTGACACGGCGACCGAAACGATGATTGTGCCGATGGCCAGGGACAACGTCACTGAAATTCGGTTCAAAATCAGGAAGCCTACAGATTCGCCGTCGCTCCAGGAATTCCCCAGGTCGCCGCGGACTGCGTGGGACAGCCAGTTCCCGTACTGGACGATTCCCGGCTTGTCCAAGCCGAGCTGAACTGTCTTGCGCGCCACTAGGTCCGGGGTTGCGTCCGGGCCCAGTAGGATCTGGGCCATATGCGCGCTGTTAACAAGCATCAGCAAATACACCACAAAAGATGCGGTGATAACAAGAAGAACTCCGGCGCCCAAACGGCGCGCAACATAGTGGATCATGGGTCTAGCTCCTGATGGTCCTGGTGTGGTGGCCGTATGTCACTTGGCAGGAGTGAAATTGTAAATCGAGGGAACGGCCTGGCCAGATTGCGCCTCCACGGAAACCTTGCTGCTGGTGTAGTAGGGCTGAGTGACGCGGAAGAACGGTGCAAACCAGGCCTGGTCAACCAAGTACTTGTTTAGTTCCTGGTATTCGGGCCCTGCGGCGTCGTCCGAGGCAAGCTTGATCTTTCCCAGCAACGCTTCAATCTTGGGATCGGTTGACTTAAGGACATTCCATGCGGCATTGGGTGCAATGATCTGCGTGACGGCACCCCATCCGACGGCCGGCTGCCCGAAGCCCGCGAAGACTGCCGGGTACTTGCCGGACTGTTGCTCCGCTTGGTAAGCCGCGGCGGATACGTCGGCCCAGTCAACCTTGATGCCGACCTGGGCCAGCCCGTCTCGCAATGCAGGCGCCATGGCCGGATCCATGCTCGAGGAAGACGGCATGGTGAGGGTGAAACCATCGGCAAGACCGGCCTCAGCCAGCAGCGACTTGGCTTTGGCGATGTCGAAGTCGTAAGCGCTGTCAAGGTCCTTGACGAAGGCGCTCGATTTTGGGCTGAAGATTTGGCTGGTGACCTCGCCGAGCCCTAGGCCCACTTTTTCTAGAATGGTCTTTTTGTCGATTGCAAAGTTGATGGCCTGGCGAACTCGGGGGTCCTTGAGTTCAGGGGCAAGTGTGCCTGCCCGGTCCAAGAAGGTCAGGCCCTGCCAATCGCCCGGGTATTCAAGAACGTTGATCTTGGATTTCTTGGCCTCGGAAATCGTCTTCGCCGTTGCAATCATGCCGTCAATCTGGCCCGAGCGGAGCGCGTTGATGCGCGCATTCTCGTCTTTCATTGGCTTGATGACAATAGTGGCGAACTGTTGGAGCTCCTTGTTCCAGTAGTTCTCGTTCTTGACGTACGTGTACAGGGCGCCGGGGGTTGTTTTGGACCGGTCAAGTTTGTAAGGCCCTGATCCTATCGGCTGGGTCTTGATGTTGGCGCTCGTGAACTGCTTGGGCGACTGCATGTAGCCGCTGGGGCCACCGAGATTGACGATCAGGCTGGGGTCCTGTGTGCTTAGCTTCAGAACGAGGGTTGTTGCGTCCTTGGCCATGACACTCTCAAGCGTGACGAGTTGTGCCTGCAACGGCCCGCCGGCGGTTTTGAAGCGGTCAAGGTTGGCCTTGGCCGCTTCTGCGTTAAACGCTTCGCCATCGCTAAACTTGACGTCGTCACGGAGCATGAAGGTCAGCTCCGTGTTGTCGGCGTTGTAGCTCCAAGATTTTGCCAGCATGGGGCTGGGCTGCCCGTCAGGCATGCGGCGGATCAGGGTGTCGAAGACGGGCTGAAAGTACTGGACAAACTGGGCTTCGCGTGACTGCGCGGGATCAAAAGACAAAGGCTCGACGCCGGCACCTAGAGTCAATGTTGCTTCCCCGGCGGCGGCGACGGTGCCTGGCTTGTTGCTGCTGCAGGCACTTATTCCCAGCAAAACAGTTCCAACTGCGAATCCTTGTAAGACACTGCGACGTGAAAACACGATTGCTCCTTAGGTCCCACATGATTCCGGCAGTTCCCCATTTGGTTACCGGAACTATGTTCAACCGTTCATAGTATATAGAAGTCTTGCCCTTTATCTCGGGCTTGCACTAGTATCATAAACACATAGATACGTGAGGGGCAACACATTGTGAAGAAACTTGAATGCATTATTTTGGGACGGCTCGCAACCAACCCCATGTCTGGCTACGACCTGTACAAATGGATGGCCAAGGAGGCGCCCTACTTTGGCTACAGCCCCAAGCCGCCGCAGATTTACCGCCAGCTCAACGACTTCCACACGAAAGGCTGGGTCGAGGTCACGGTCGACCAGCGCGGCTCGGGCCCCGACGCCAAGGTGTACACGCTGACATCCGCCGGTGTCGCCGCGTTTGTTGGCTGGGCCATGTCCGAGCACACCCCCACGATTCGCCCTCTGGAAGCTGACTTCCAGATGCGGATGCTCCTCGGCGGGGTGGTCAGCCCACAAGCCGCCATGGATGTGCTGGACACGGAATTGAAGTACCGGCGCCGTCAGCAGGCCGAAAGCCGCCCCTATGAAGCACCAGCGGATCTGGGTGAGGCGGCAGTCCCGGTGGACGCGGACTGGCAGGCCGAACTGGTCAGGATGGTTGGGGAGCGTTCATTCCTGCTGGGCCAATCGAATCTTTCCTGGCTGGAGATGGCCCATGCGCGCCTCGCGGCCTACATAGAAGACCACAGCAACACGGACGAACAAAAGAGCGGAGAGGATGAAAAATGCGGGTGATTTACGTTGACGTCGACACCTTACGGCCCGACCATACAGGACCTTACGGTTACCGGCGGAGAATCACTCCGCAGTTGGATGCTTTTGCCGAGGGGGCAGCGGTCCTTGAGAGCTACTATGCCTCCGACTCCCCTTGCCTACCCTCACGCACGGCCCTGACATCGGGCCAATTCGGCATAACCAACGGCGTTGTTGGTCATCATGGAAGCGCTGCACGCTTTAGGATCGACGCCGGCCACGGCCTGGAACCGGGGCGGCCGCTGCTCGGTCAACACCTGGGAGCCCACGGCTATCTCACTGCGTGCATTTCCTCCTTTGCCGAGCGGCACCGGGCTTGGTATTTCCTGGGCAACTTCCGCGAGACGGTGCGGGCCACACCCGAGGTGGGCGACGAGCCCGCCAACATCATCACCGACAGGGCTCTGGAATGGATCGGCGGGCACAAGGAAAACCCCGACTGGTACCTGCATCTGACTTACTGGGATCCGCACATGGACTACCTGCAGGAAAAAGAATGGACCAACCGCGCCAAGGACGCGGGTCCCGCACCCGCCTGGCCCGACCAGAACGCCATTGATGCCCATGCCGAAGTGTACGGGCCACGCTCAGCCCTGGATTTGATGTATTCCGACGGCATGATCGAAAACCGCTCCCCCGACAACGCGCCCCAAGCAATTCGCACTCGGGACGATTACGAGCGGCTCATCAACGGCTACGACGGCGCCATCATGTATTGGGACAGCCAGTTTGGTCGCCTGCTGGACGGCATCAGGGCCATGGGCCTTGGCGAGGACGTGGCGATCATCGTCAGCGCCGACCACGGCGAGTCATTCGGCGAACAAGGGTCCTACGCTGAACACGGACTGGCCAATGAGCCGGTCCACCACTTGCCCATGATCATCAAGTGGCCCGGGCTGACCGACGGCACGGCGCAAATTCGAAGCGACGCCCTGCTCTACAACATCGACTACGCGCCCACGCTTTGCGATCTTCTGGGGTTGCCCATCCCCGCAAATGGCAAGGGACAAGCTTCGCCAAGGTATTGCACCGCGAGGACTTTGAAAGCCGCGAATACTTGGTCATGGGACACGGCGCCCACACCTTCCAACGGGCCGTCCGCGACCGGGACCACCTCTACATCCGTACGTACCACCCCGGCGCATTCAGGGCAGAGTGGGAGTCACTGTTCAACGTCAAGGAGGACCCTTTCCTCACGGAAAACCTCCTAGACGCGGAGCCTGCCATGGTGGTGCTGATGCGCTCGCGCCTGGCCGAATGGTGGAATCGTTATGCTGGCATGCCGGGATCGGCGCCCGACCCCATGCAAACCGCCCTGCAAGAGGGCCCTGCACTGTACAACGATCCCGAGATTTACATGGAGCATCTGCGCCGCACGGGCCGCTCCCACCTGGCCGATGACCTCTTTGCACGGTTGAACCCGAACAACGGTGCCGTCTCTACGTCATGGGAGGCCGCTCCCATTCCGCAGAAGACGGGCAAGGTCGGCCATGCCTTGGATCCCCTCATTCCAAGTACCCGAACGGAGCTCTTTCAACCGCCTGCAGGACGTCCGCAAGTTGCTGGTGTCGGGCGATGAATCTCGAGGGTCCGATCATGAAGCTGGAGATTGCTGTCGTCAGCGCCCAAGGCGCGGCCATTGCGGCCGAAGAGGGCGCTGACCGGATAGAGCTGTGCACCAGCTTGGAATTGGGAGGATTGACGCCGAGTTTGGGCCTACTGGAGATAAGCGCCGAATGCGTTGCCGACCGACTGGAAATTCACCCACTGGTGCGATGCCGTCCAGGCGATTTCGTCTACTCCACGCTCGAAGTGGAGACCATGATCCGGGATGCCACCGACCTGTTGAAACGGGGAGTGAACGGCGTGGTATTCGGAGCGCTACTGCCCTCGGGCGGCATAGATTGCCAGGCCTCCCGGCGATTCGTCGAGTCGGCCCTGGCCGTTAATCCCGACGCCCAGCTGACCTTCCACCGCGCCATCGATTCGTCAACTTCTGGTGTCGTGGCTGTTGAAAAACTCATTTCGCTGGGTTTCACCCGCGTTCTCAGCTCGGGAGGAGCACCTACTGCCGGAGACGGTCTATTCGCCTTGGCGGCGATGAATGATCGTGCTGCTGGCCGGATTGAAATCATGGCCGGTGGTGGGCTCCGGGTCGCAGACATAGCCTCGATGGGCCGGGCCGGGCTGTCAGCCGTGCATCTTTCGGCCAAGGAAATGGTCAACGACGGCGGCCCGGACACCTACATGGTCACGAATCGAGAAGTTGTACGGAAAGCTCGGGAGGCCGCGAACGCCTTCTCCACTTGTGCCACAGCAGCCCTCTGACACTTGGCCGCTTTCACGTGGACTTGAGTCAGTATTGATCCCCCATAGCGCAAAATTGAACAAGTTCGTTGAGTAGTGGCGAGATTGGGCCGAGGTCGACTGCGCCGCTGCCGCCTGCACGCTCTCCTGCTGCTGGCAGGAGAGCGTGGTAGGAACGCCGCCCCGCGTCCTTGTTTCCGCTGGCGATCGCAGCAAGTCCGATCAGGAACCATGACACCTCGAGCATCAGATCATGTGGTGGCACTTCAAGACTATCGAGAGCCATCGCGGCTTCCTTCTGGCGCCCCGTCCTAGCAAGAAGCAAGGGGCGCACCCAGGGTTCGTATGGCCCAAAATGCCCATCCTGGAGCTCAGCTCCAGCTCGAACAGCCGCAGTGAACTTCGCCAGGTCATGCAACCCGATCCTGAATCCGGGCATCTCACTTCCTTCTGGCGGTGGAGGGCCCTGGGTGAAGACCCATCGGAACCAGGCGGTGAAGACGGATGCGAGGGGTCGGTCGAAACGTGCGGCAAGAGCATCTATTTTTGCGGCCTCATCCGAAGCAGCCAAGATGTTCTCCAGGGCACACAGTGCCTGCATCGTGATCAGCCGTCCCTGGATCTCGAAGGTCGGCAACTCCGCTGCGACGGCTAGGGCAATGAGCTCGGCGCCGATTGTTTCGCGTGATCTTGCGTGTCCGGCCTTCTCGAAAGTCTGCACATAGCGGGCACTGAGCGCAAAGCACAACAGAGAGGGGTCACCCAGCCGCCTGGCGATTCGTTCGGCTTCGGCGGCCTCGGTCAGCCGGTTGGCGGTGCCACGTGATTCCATGGCAACGGTGGCGAGGAGCCTCGCCCGTACCCGGTCCGACGCCCCAGCTGGCAGGATCGAGATTGTCCGCAGGGCGGCGTCAACGATCGCAGCCGACCGAGTCCAGCTGCCTGGCACGTCAAACCCGCCGATGACGCGCGCCGCCAATTCCGGGTCGCCGAATTGTTCGGCAGCAGCGATTGCGGACATCCGTTGGTCCGCAGCGAACTGGACCGACCCGGACACCGCGAGCAGAGGCAGGAGTACGGTGACGCTTTCGAGTTGGGAACGCACACCGGTGCGTGCGGTGGCGGTCCGCAACAGGATCGAGCCGCCGTCGTCGGCGAGATCGAGTGCAGGATCGCGACGCATGATGCCTTGTTCGAGCCCTGCGAGCCGATCACTGGGATCGATCCCGAGGTCTTGCATGAGGGTGGAGCGGGCTTGGGAGACTACGGCCAGAGCATCTCCCGGGCGTGCGGACCGATATAAGGCGAGTGCGAGAAGCCGCCAGCCTTCCTCACGCCAAGGATGTTCGACGATGTGCGCATCGAGTAGCGCGACAACGTCCTTTGGCTGACCGAGCGCAAGTCTGGCTTCTGCCAAGTCCTCGACCGCTCCTGCCCTGAGTTCAGCAATCCAGGCCCTCTCACTCTTGGCCCAGGGTCGAGTGATGAACTCTTCGAAAGCAGTCCCGCGCCACTCTTCCAACGCGCCGGTCAAAAGTGGTTCGCGCGCCGCAGGGCTGCTTCCCTTCGCCGTCTGAACGGCCTGTTCGGCCCGCCAAAGGTCGACGGCGGTCGACGTGAGTTTGAGCGCATAGCCGTCAGCGACGGTGACGAGATTCTCCGGCGGCGTGCGAGGCAGACGCTCCGGTTCGAGAATGCGGCGCAGCTCGCCGATGAAAGTGCGAACGGCGCCCACCGCGCCGACAGGGGCGTCCTCCCACAACTCATCGACCAACCTGCCCGTTGACACGGTCCTGCCATGAGCGGCTACCAGAATGCTGAGGATCTCACGATGCCGTGACTTGGAGAGGTGAAGGGGTTCGCCGTCGATCTCCGCGCCGATCCGGCCTAGAACGCGAATACGGAGCTGACTCATTGGCTCATCCTAGTTCGTATTGTTGTCCGCTGATCGCGGGCTGATCCGGGTGTGGAATTCTCACATTAACCGCCCACCGGAATTTCCGGCGGCGGATGAGGTCGCCGTTACGGTACGCGACCAGAAGGAGCGAAACATGGATCTGGAACTCAGAGGCAAAAAGGCGTTCATCAGCGGCTCGACCCAAGGCATCGGCTATGCCATCGCGAAGGCGTTGGCCACAGAAGGCGTGGACGTGACGCTCAACGGGCGTGACGCAGCAAAGCTATCCGCGGCCGTGGAGTCGCTGCGGCGAGAAGTTCCCGGGGCATCCGTTGCTGGCATCGCAGCCGACTTCGCTGACACGGACCAGGTAGAGGGACTATGCACCGACCTTGCCGGCGTCGACATTCTCATCAACAATGTCGGATTATTCGAGTTGAAGCCTTTTGACCTCATTTCGGATGAGGACTGGCGGATGTACTTTGAGGTGAATGTGCTCAGCGGCGTGCGACTCGCCAGAAGCGCAATGCCGGCCATGTTGGACCGAGGGTGGGGTCGAATCATTTTCGTGAGCAGTGAGTCAGGGGCCAACATCCCGGCCGAAATGATCCACTATGGCACATCAAAGACGGCAATGCTGGCCGTTGGAAACGGCCTGTCCAAGCTCACCAAGGGCACCAGCGTGACTGTGAACTCGGTGCTTGGCGGCCCTACGTACTCCGACGGTGTTGCTCAAACTGTCGAGGCGCTCGCTCGTCAATCGGCCATTTCAGTAGACGATATGAAGAAGGCGATCATCGCGACGAACCAAACTTCACTGCTGGAACGATTCATAGAACCACGTGAGATCGCGAACATGGTGACTTTCCTGGCAAGCCCGGCAGCATCCGCGACGAACGGATCAGCGGTGCGCGTTGACGGAGGTGTATTGACTGCTTTGTTCTAAGCAGGCCGGAGGGCTCACCCGGCCTGCGGATGCTGCCCGGAATCCAATGCTCCTTGCGCGACTTTCCCCGCCAAGGCGTTTTTTTGAACCAGCGCTTCGCCCACGTAAGAATGGCTGTGTTGGCAGCTGCCAACACAGCCATTTGAGACTTGTGGGGCGAATCCCACCTCAGTTCCGTTTGCGCACTCGATGACTTGAGCGTTGGCAGGAAAATACCGACTTAGGGATTCACACGGCCAACTCTCACTCGACTGGAAGTACGCTTGCTATCGCTTCCCCTGAGCGGATGCGTGCCAGTATTCCGGGCTCAGCCGCGTCAGAGGCGAGTGCCCGATCGACGATGGCAGCGGCAGCCTCAGGCGTCAGGACCAGGACTCCATTGTCGTCAGCCATGACCACATCGCCTGGGTTTACGCTCACCCCTCCACAGACCACGGGCACGTTGACGGCGCTGCCGGGGTCGGCCTGTCGTTTGGTGGTGAGCACGCTGGTGCCGCGCGCAAAGACGGGCAGCCCGGCTTCGCGCAGCTCAACCAGGTCCGTCACGACGCCGTCGACCACAATGCCCGCGGCGCCGGCAGTTTGGGCGGCACATGTTGTCACGGCCCCCACAGGGGCGTGCCTCATGTCGCCCCCAGTTTCGATGACCAGGACGTCACCAGGACCCAGCAATGCCAGCCCACGGTTGGTTGCAAAAGCGTCGGCCCCCGCAACCCTCACGGTGACAGCGCGCCCCACCAAGTGCACATTTTCCAGCATGGAACGGATTCCGGAATCAAGGAAACCGTCCTCCAGAAAATGCCCAATGGTCGGAAAGCTGACGGATTGGAGCCGGGTCAGCAGCTCGGCGTCCCACACTGCAGTTCCGCTCACGATTCATCAACCCCCACCGCAATGCACTGGATTTCAAACGTAAAATCCCAGATGCCCACGCACACAGACGTCGTCGCCGGAAGCTGTTCACCAAACACCTCGGCATAGATGCGCTCATACACGTCCCTCTGATCAAGGCTGGTCAGATAGGTGGTCACATTGACCACCGACTCCAGATTGGATCCGGCTCCCTCCAGCACCGTGTTCAAGTTCAACAGCACTTGCCGGACACTGCCGGCAAAATCATGCGGCCGCTCATCTACGCTGCCAATCAGCGGGATTTGACCGGTTGTAAAGATGAAACCATTGGATAGCACAGCCTGGGAAAAGGGGCCCACTGAATCGGCCAGTCCCGGGAAAGTCGCGAACCTCTTGATGGCGGTCCCCTCTTGAGATGAACAATCCAAGGCTGCAATGCACTCAATTTCCAAGGCAATGTCCCAAATATCCACACTGCATGACGTTCGCGCGGGCAGGTCCGCACCAATCGTCTCGGCGTAAATGTCGTTGTATTCAAGCAATTGCCCCGGGTCGGTCAAGTACGTTGTCACCTTGGCCAGCTGGTCCATGCTTGAACCCGCGGCCGTCAGGACAGTGTCCAGGTTGGCCAGCACTTGGCGCACTTTTCCACCGAAGCGCTCCGGCTGGTCGGCCATGCTGGTGATGGCCGGCGTCTGTCCGGAGGTAAAGACGAAGCCGTTGGCGACGACGGCCTGCGAGTACGGGCCAAGCACCGGTGCCATGCCGTCCACATTGGCGATCCTCCGAATGCTCCCGGCGGGCTCCACATCCCCCGCAACGGCGATGCATTGGATCTCAATGGCATGGTCACTGTCGGCAACCATGACAGTGGTCCGGGCCGGAAAAGTGGAACCAAATGCTTCGGCGTAGATCACGTTGTAGTCGGCAAGCCTGGGGTCGGTGAGGAAGGTTGTCACCTTGACCACCCGGTCCATACCGGACCCGGCCGCCGTCAGGGTCTGTTCAAGGTTGGCCAAGGCTTGCCGGACCTGCACCCCAAAGTCGCTTGGGTCCGCCGCGGATGTCACATGGTCCGGGACTTGTCCGGAGACAAACACGAATCCATTGGCGATGACGGCTTCGGAGGCCGCTCCGGCGGTCAGCAAGGTGCCGTTGCCCCTGCCCACTCGCCGGATCATACTTTCACCCCTTGTGCTTCGGACGGCAGGCTGGTGGTGGCTTTGGCGCCGTCGTCGTCAACCACATTGATGTTCTTTCGCAGCGTCTCAGTCAGCAGGAGAAGTGCCACCAGGGACACGAGCGCCGAGCCGATGAGGAACCAGGCAACGGATGACCCCTCGCCTGTCGCGTTGAGCAGTGCCGTGGTGACAACGGGCGTAATGGCACTGCCCAGAAGTCCCGCCAGCATGTACGCCACTGACAGCCCGGAGTACCTGACTCGTGGGCCAAACAGCTCGGCCAGGAACGTCGCTATGGGTCCGTAGTTGGCGCAGAATGCCGTCATCATGAGGACGTAGCCAAGGAGCAGTCCGGCAACGGTGCGGGTGTCCATGAGCCAAAACAGCGGGAACGCGAAGACAATCTCAGCAAGCAATCCGCCGATGATCACCGGCTTGCGACCAAATTTGTCAGACAGCCGGCCGAACACCGGCAGCATCACGAGGCCAACCACGCAGGCGACAAGCACAGCCAACAACATGGTGTGCGTGTGAAAATCCAGCTCGGTCTTTCCATAGGTCAAGCCAAATGCAACAAGGATGTTGAATGCAGTACCCGTCGACACGGTGGCCAGGGCGCCGAGAATAACCTGCTTCCAGTACTTGCGCAGCAAATCGAAGAGTGGGATTTTGGCCTTGGCGCCAGCATCCTTGACGGCCTGGAAAGACGGCGTTTCCTCAAGGGAGAGCCGGATGTAAAGTCCCACGGCAACCAGCAGCACACTCACAAGGAAGGGAATTCGCCAGCCCCAGGAAAGCAGCGCTTCCTCTGGCATGACCCCGGCAACGAGCAAGAAGACCAGGTTGGCAATCAAGGTTCCACCGGGAACGCCGATCTGGACCAGCGATCCATAGAACCCGCGCTTTTCCTTGGGCGCGTGTTCCACCACCATCAACACGGCACCACCCCATTCCCCGCCGAGGGCAAGACCCTGAACGACTCGCAGCACCAGCAAGAGGATGGGGGCTGCGATTCCGATTGTGCCGTAGTCGGGGAGGAGACCAATGGCAAAGGTGGCGGCCCCCATCGTCAGCAGTGACGTCAGGAGCATGGACTTGCGCCCCATGCGGTCTCCGAAGTGGCCGAACAGTGCTGCTCCGATGATCCGGGCCACGTAGGCGGCGGCAAATGTGCCGAAAGCCAGCATGGTGCCAACGAGGGGATCAAAGCTGGGGAAGAAGATCTTGTTGAACACGAGCGCCGAGGCGGTGGCGAAAAGGAACAAGTCGTACCACTCCACGGTGGTGCCGATCACGCTGGCCACGGCGATCTTTCGCATCTTGGTCACCGGACCTGGTGACACCGCACCGCCGGAATCTGGAAAATTGGGCATGGAAGCTCTCCAACAATTGGGGTAGGGGAACAATTCTGCGGTGGAGTCACCGCCTGCCCTCAACTCTGGTGTGTCCTCAATCACAATTCAATGGCGGATGCCACCGGTTTTGTCGCCAGACACTGGGCATGTGCCCAATTTCGCCCGCCGCACCCCGCTAAACGTTGACTAACGAGTCAATTCGGCCAGGCGATGGCCACCCTTGCCGCTTGCGCGGGAATCACCAAGTCAAAACCAGTGACTTCCCTGAACCGTGCCAAACGGTTCAGGATGGTGTTGCGGTGGCAAAACAACCCGGCGGCTGTCTCTGCGACGCTCCCCGTTTGCAGAAACGCCCTTACCGTCTCCTCCATCCGCGCCCGCTCCCCCTCCCGGCATTGCGCAAGCAGTGCATCAAGTTCGCGCTCCAGGTCAAGGCCCGCATCCCGAAGCTTTTCGCGCGCCAGGCGGCGCCATCCGGTTTCAATGGTCAGGGGCGCCGCGTCCTCATCGGTCAGCAATTGCGCCAGCGCTGCAGCCGTTGCCGCGGCCGCCACAAGGGACCGCAGTCCCGACACGCCTTGCACCAATCCACAAGCAGTCACCGGCGAGCCTGCCCCAGTGTCAGATGGCCGGCCCCGGGGGTGGGTTCGGCTGAACGGCTGCCAGAACATGAACGTGACATTGCCGCCCTGATACATGAAGGGGCCCTTTACCCGGAACCCCGACACTTCCTTTTGAAGCGCACGTGCCGCCGGCCCCGTTGCCGCTGCGATCTCAAATTCCCCGTCCGGGTCCACTTCCAAGGCAGATGCTGCCCGAGCAATCACGTCGACGGTCTGGCCGGCCGGGCCGAACAGCTTGGCAATGAACTCCTGCCGGAAGTTCGACTCCTCCTGGGCCATGCGGACCCGTTCAGCAAGGTAGCTCATATGGGTTTGAGTGGCGTATTCGTCCACCACGCGCCAAACATGCTCGACCTGCCCAGCCAGCAAGACGGCATCTTCGGGGCCGCAGTGCTCGAGGAGATCTGTCCACACAACACTGAAGTCAAGCCTGATCGCCGTGATGAGTGACTCCGGAGGAATTCCCTGCCTCGCCCGCTTTTCACCCAACGCCGACGCGTAGTCAAGGAGCTCCGGGCCGGCCGTTCCGTCCACCAGGCTCTGAGCCAACAGGTGCAGGGACTCCAGGGCTGTTTTGCGCACGTCAGCCGGATCGACCATTTCTGTGGCATAGCTGGGCACGTTGGACACCCGGGTCAGGAACCGCTCGGCCAGCCCGTCAATGCGGTCGCCCAAATCCTTGACGATCGAATTCCACCTGTCGCTGCTGCCCGCATCCATGAAGTTGTGCATTCGCCCACCTTATCCGCTGCTGACCGCACGGCAAATGCTTGGACATGCCCGCCCCTCCGATGTGGCCGTCCGAGCCCCAAAACAGCCTGACGGGCAACTAATTGTGAAATCACACAATAACTGTGCCTAAACCCGTGGCACTGACCCAGTACATTTGGGGAAATCTCCTGACAAAATGGAATCAAAGCTGCGGTGATCCCAATCACACACCCGCACCGCTAATATGGCCCCCAAGCTCGTCTAGATTCCATCGGAGTACCCAATCATGGCAACAAGAGCCAGCACGCACCAGCCTGCTGCATCGCCCGCAATAGATGAAAGTGTCACGCGCAAGGTGGCACTGGCCGCCCTCGTGGGGACAGCCTTGGAGTGGTACGACTTTTTCCTCTTCACCACCGCCGCGGCTCTCGTGTTCAACGCCCAGTTCTTTGTCTCGCATGATCCGTTCATTGCGGCCATGGGCTCGTTTGCAACGCTGGCCGTTGGCTTTGTGGCACGCCCCATCGGTGGCTTCATCTTCGGCGCCCTCGGAGACAAGGTGGGCCGTAAGAAAATCCTCATGGTGACAATAGTCGGCATCGGCATTGTTACGGGCCTGATCGGACTGCTGCCAAACTACATGAGCATTGGTCTGGCAGCTCCCATACTCTTGGTGGCCCTGCGCATCATCCAAGGCCTCGCTGTTGGCGGGGAGTGGAGCGGCGCGGTCATCATCGCCGTCGAAAACGCACCGGTCTCCAAGCGGGCCCGTTACGCGGCCTTGCCGCAGATTGGTTCCCCCATCGGCACCATCCTTTCCTCCGGCGGCTTCTTCGGCATGCTGTACCTGGTGGGACAGGATGACTTCGACGCCTGGGGCTGGCGCATTCCATTCATCGCCGCCATTCCGCTGCTGGCAATTTCACTGTGGATCCGTGGCCGCCTCAGCGAATCACCCGAATTTGCGGCCCTCATGGAATCCGGGGAAACCGAACATGCACCCATCCGCGGCGTGCTGAAAAACAGCTGGCGCCAAATCCTGGTTGGCATGTGCTCGGCCCTGCTCGGCATCGGCGGCTTCTACCTCATTACCAGTTTCGTGGTCTTTTACGGCACCAAGGTGCTGCACCTGTCGTACGGCCTGCTGCTCATGGGCACCCTGCTGGCCGCCGTTCTGGAGATCGGGGCGCTCATCTGGGCCGGCCGCATGGGCGAAAAGTTCGGTCCCAGCAAGGTCATCCTCTGGGGCGGCATCGCCTCAGCCCTGGTGGCAGTCCCCGTCTTCCTGGCCATCGACAGCCGCATCCCGGCACTGGTAATCGCCGGAATGACGGTCGGTGTTGCCGTGCTCTCAGTTCCGTACGCTGTCTCCGGCGCGGCACTGACGTCCCTGTTTGCAACCAAGGTCCGGTACACGGGTGTCGCCATCACCTCAAACACGGCCGGCGTCATCTCCGGCTTCGTACCGTTGATTGCAACCGCCCTGGTGGCCGCCAATGGCAACTCGTTTTGGCCCGGCGCCGCCATCCTGGTCGTCGTCTCAATATTAACGGCTCTGTCCGGCATCTTCCTGCCGGGACTGAGCATCAAGGAAGAAGGAATGAAGCTGTGAGCACCACTACCGCAGGCCACCTGATCGTCGCCCAGCTTGAGCGTGCCGGCGTCAAACGCGTCTACGGCGTCCCGGGTGAAAGCTACCTGGACGTCCTTGACGGACTCCACGATTCCTCCATTGAAACCGTGGTGACCCGCCAGGAAGGCGGCGCCGGATTCATGGCATTGGCCGAGGGCCGGCTCACGGAGTTGCCCGGCATTGCCATGGTGACGCGCGGCCCAGGCGCAGCCAACGCCTTTATCGCCATCCATACCGCCTACCAGGATGCCACTCCCCTGATCATGTTCGTTGGCCTCATCCCGGTCGCTGACCGCGGGCGCGAGTCTTTCCAGGAATTCGACATCAACGCCTGGTTTGGCAGCACCGCAAAAAAGGTGGTCACGCTCGACGACGCCGCCTCCGCCGCCCGGGTGGTGGACGATGCCATCTTCACCGCCTTGAGCGGACGCCCCGGCCCCGTGGTGATTGGCCTCCCCGAAGACGTACTGGTCCATGCCATTGCCGCGGCCACCGTGGAACCGCGGCCGGTCTCGCGCACTGCTCCAGCCGCACCGGCCCTGGCCGAACTGCAGTCCCGCCTCGCCTCTGCCTCCAAGCCGTTGATAGTGGTGGGCGGGGAAGGCTGGACACAGAAGTCCGGGGCGGCTTTGGCTGGCTGGGCCGCAGGCCACGGCATCCCGATCCTTGCCGATTTCCGGGCCTACGACGCCGTCCCGCACAGCTCCGACGCCTACGCCGGCTACCTCGGCTATGGGCGCAGCGACGCCAACGCCGCCCGATTGGATGCCGCGGACCTGCTGCTGTTCATTGGAAGCGTCCGCAGCGACGTCCTCTCAGACGGTTATTCGCGCGGACTCACCGCTGAAACTGTCGTGGCCAACTCGGACACGGACCTCCTGGGCCACTTTGGCCGGCTGGACCAGCACATCGTCGCGGACGTCTCCGCATTCTCGCTGGCCCTGGCCGCGACTGACCCGGCCGTGGACAGCACGGCCGGGTGGTTCTCCGGAGCACGTGCGGATCAGCTGAAGTTCGCCACCGCCCACCCCGACGGCGGAACCGGTGTGGACCTTGGCGTGGTCATGGAAATACTCAAGCAGGAGATGAACGACGACGCCGTCCTCACCTTCGGCGCCGGCAACCACACACTCTGGCCCGCCCGCTACCTGCAGCACAACAGTGCAAATTCGCTGGCGGCCCCCCGCAACGGCGCCATGGGCATGGGAATCCCGGCAGCCGTGGCCGCCTCGCTCGCCTTCCCCGGCCGGCAGGTCATCTCCGTGGCAGGAGATGGCTGCTTCATGATGAACGGCCAGGAGATTGCCACGGCCATGGCCTACGACGCCCCGTTCATCGCACTGGTGGTGGACAACGGCATCTTCGCCACGATTCGGGAACACCAGGAAAACCACTACCCGGGCCGCCCCTCGGGAACACACATGACGAACCCCGATTTCGCCGCCCTGGCCCGCTCCTACGGCGGATACGGCGAGCGCGTGGAAAGCGCTGAGGACTTTGCCGCCGCTTTCCGCCGTGCGGTGGATTCCGGCTTGCCGGCCGTACTGCACCTTCCCCAGGACCCCGCCACCCGTTCCCCCAAGAGCAACTAACTGGAGCCCCTCATGATCACGCTGAGCAACATCATCAACGGCCAGGCCGTGGAAACCGCTGACACGCTGCCATTCTTTGACCCGGCAACGGGGGACAGATCGGCACCGCGCCGGACAGCGATGCCGCCGCCGTCGACCGCGCCTTTCAAGCCGCGCAGCAAGCCTTCGCAAGCTACAAGAGGACGACGCCGGCAGAGCGTCAGGCGCTCCTGTTGCGGTTCGCGGACCTCATCGAGGCGAACGCCGACCGTCTGGTGGATGCCGAGGTGGCCTGCACGGGCAAGCCACGCCCGGCCACGCGGGAACTGGAAATTCTGCGCGGTGCCGACCAGCTGCGCTTCTTCGCCGGCGCCTGCCGCGTGGTCTCCGGAACAGCCTCCGCCGAATACGTCCAGGGTTTCACCTCCACCATCCGGCGTGAACCACTGGGTGTCGTCGCCCAAATCACGCCATGGAACTACCCGTTCATGATGGCCATCTGGAAGATTGCCCCTGCCCTGGCCGCCGGGAACACCCTGGTCTTAAAGCCGGCGGACACCACCCCGTGGTCAAGCGTCATTCTGGGCGAGCTGGCACAGGAAGTGTTCCCGCCAGGCGTCGTGAACATCCTGTGCGGTGGGCGTGAGACTGGTGCAGCGATGGTGGACCACGAGATTCCCGAGATGGTTTCGATCACCGGCTCCACCCGTGCCGGCGAGCAGGTCATGTCCGCCGCAGCCAAGACGCTCAAGGACGTCCACCTGGAGCTTGGCGGCAAGGCCCCGGCCATCGTCTTCGCCGACGTTGACATTGACCGCACCGCTGCCGAGGTTGCCCTGTCAGCCTTCTTCAATGCCGGCCAGGACTGCACCGCCGTCACGAGGGTTCTGGTTCACGAATCCATCCACGCCAAGTTTGCCGCCGCCCTGGCCGCGGCTGCCGACGCCCTGACGGTGGGCGGCGACGACGCCGACCTGGGACCGCTCAATAGCGAGGCCCAGCTGGAACGAGTGGAAGGCTTCCTGGCACGCCTGCCGGAGAATGCCAGGGTGCTCGCCGGCGGCAAGCGCACCGGCACCGGCTACCACTTTGCACCCACCGTGATTGACGGCGTCGTACAAAAGGACGAGGTGGTGTGCGAGGAGATCTTCGGCCCCGTGGTCACCGTGCAGCCGTTTGCTACGGAGGCCGAGGTGATCGAACTGGCGAACGCCACCAAGTATGCGCTGGCCTCCAGCGTCTGGTCCGAGAACCACGGCGTTGTCACCCGGGTCTCCAACGAGCTGGACTTTGGCTCGGTGTGGATCAACTGCCACCAGGTGATCCCAGCCGAGGCCCCGCATGGCGGATTCAAGCACTCCGGCACAGGCAAGGACCTCTCCGTGTACGGGCTCGAGGACTACACCCGCATCAAATCCGTCACCACCTCCCACCGCTAGGGCATGGCCATGAAACTTGATTTACTGTTGCGAAACGCCAACATCATCACCATGGACGAGGCCCAGCCCCGGGCCAGCTCCCTAGGCGTCTGGCAGGGCCGGATCGTGGGCCTGGACCTCGACGTTGACGGCATGGAGGCCGCCACGGTCCTGGACCTCGACGGCGCCACCATCACCCCCGGCTTCATTGACGCGCACTGCCACACCGTGTGGTTTGGGCTGGGCCTGGCCGAGCTCGATGTGTCCGGCGCCCGCGGGCTTGCGGAACTATATGAGCTGATTCAAGGTGAGGTGGATTCCCAGGCAGGCTCCGGGGTCACCGCGGGCTGGCTCATGGCAACAGGCTTCAGCGACCAGCACCACCAGGGGGCGTTCCCGTCCATTGCGACACTAGATGCCGTCACCGGGGACCGGCCGCTGTTTATCCGGCATAACTCCGGGCACATGGCCGTGGTCAACACCGCCGCGCTCCGCCTGGCCGGCGCCCTCTCCCCGTCCTTCACGGACCCCGACGGCGGCGTCATCGTCCGCGATGCCGCCGGCCAGCCCACGGGCCTGGTGCAGGAAACGGCCCAGTCCCTGATTCAGGCGCTGATCCTGCCGTACTCCATTGGTGACATCGAGACGGCGCTGGAGCGGGCCACCCGGCACTACGCCGCCGAGGGGATTACAAGTTTCACCGAAGCAGGGGCCGGTGGCGGCTGGATCGGGCACAGTCCCGCCGAGCTTGCCGCCTACCAAAGGGCTGCCAGTACGGGAAGGCTGCATGCCCGCGCGCAGGTCATGCCCGTCCTCGATGTGCTCCACCGCCTGGACGGGCACCCGGACGACGGCGGCGGGCAGCAGTCCGTGCCGTCGGGACTGGATCTGGGTATTGCCAGCGGTTTCGGCGACGCCATGCTCTCCTTGGGACCGGCCAAGGTATTCCTTGACGGGTCCCTCATGGGTGAGACGGCCGCCGTCAGTGCGGAGTACTGCAGCCACGGGCACAGGGACAATGCGGGGAACATTGGCTATTTCCAGGCAAGCCCGGAACAGCTGCAGGAGAAGATCGAGTCCGTCTATGCTGCCGGCTGGTCCATTGCCGCCCACGCCATTGGCGACCGTGCCGTGGACCTCGCCATCGACATCATCGGCAGTTGCGAGCGGAAATATGGCCGGCACGCCATGCCGAACCGGATTGAGCACGCATCCATGACTCGGCCTGAACAGCTGGGCAAGATGGCTGCAGCCGGCATCGCCGTCACGCCCCAGGCCAGCTTCTTTCACGACGGCGGGGATGGCATGGCTGTCTCCCTGGGCCCCGACCGCCTGCCGTGGGCGTACCGGGCGGCATCATTCCTGGCGGCGGGTGTCACGCTGGCCGGCAGCTCGGACAGGCCCGTTGCCAACGGCAATGTACTGCGCGGCATGCAGGCCTTCGTGGACCGCAAGACCTCTTCGGGGACCGTGTTTGGGAATCCTGACGAGAGACTCACTCCCCGCCAAGCCCTCGCCGCGTACACCACCGGGGCCGCCCGGGCCACCGGAACCGAGTCCGTCAAGGGATCCCTGACTGCCGGAAAGTTCGCCGACTTCACGGTTTTGTCCGGCTCTCCGCTGACCGCCGTCGACATTGGCGAGCTGGAGGTGCTGGCCACAGCCGTGGGCGGCCGCTTCAGCCACAACATCCTGGCAAGCCGGCGCCCCACGCCGGTGCCCGCCCACGCTTCCTAACGCTTCATCAACACCCGAAGGGGAGAACCATGACTTCACTTGCCAACTTCACCGACCAGGACAATGCCTTCGTCGAGGATTTCCGCACCATGAGCAGCTTTGGCGCCACCAGCAATGGGGGCGTTGACCGCCAGGCCGCCAGTGCCCCGGACGGCGAACAGCGGCATTGGCTCAAAGGCCTGCTGGAGCAGCACGGTTTCACGGTGAAATTCGACGCCGCCGGAAACCAGTGGGGCCTGTACGAACCGGTCCCGGGCGCACCGTTCGTTGTGGCCGGATCGCACATGGATTCCCAGCCAACCGCTGGACGGTACGACGGCGCCTATGGCGTCCTCGCCGCAGCACATGCAGCGTTCCGTTTGAAGGCCGCATGGGCCGAATCCGGCGCCGGCACACCCAAGTACAACATCGCCGTCGTCAATTGGTTCAACGAGGAAGGCTCCCGGTTCAAGCCCTCCATGATGGGTTCCTCCGTGTACACAGGCAAGCTGGAGCTGGAGACGGCCCTTGCCACTACGGACGCCGCGGGCGTTTCCGTCCGCGAGGCCTTGGATGCGATTGGCTGCCGTGGAGACTACGCGGGTCCAGAAGCGGCCTTCTGCGCCGAAATCCATATTGAACAGGGCCGCAGCATGGAACGCGAGGGGGTCACCATCGGGCTGGTGTCTTCGAACTGGGCGGCGAACAAATACGAGTTTGTGGTCCACGGCGAGCAGGCCCACACCGGCTCCACAGTGATCGAGGACCGCAAGGATGCGCTGTTGGGGGCGTCCATGCTGGTGGTGGCTGCGCGGGAACTGGCCAACCAATACCCGGGCATGCTGCACACCTCGGTGGGGCAGCTGAACGTGTACCCGAACTCGCCCGTGGTGGTTCCGTCGCGCGTGAACTTGTTGTTGGACCTGCGCAGCGCCGACGAGGCTGTGCTGGCCGAGGCCGACAGGTTGCTGCACCAGCGCATCGCCGAGATTGCGGCGCTGGCCAGTGTTTCCATTGAGCAGAACCACTCTCATTCCTGGCCCGTGACGCCCTACCAGCGTGAGGGCGTGGAGCTGGCGGCGAAGGTGGCCGCCGACTTGGGCCTGTCCAACAAGACCGTCATGACGCTTGCCGGCCATGACTCAACCAACATGAAGGACTTGGTACCCACCGTAATGCTCTTCGTGCCCAGCGTGGACGGCATTTCCCACAATGAGCACGAATACACCACCGACGAAGACATCGTGGCCGGGCTGGCCATGTTGACGGAAGTGCTGCAACAGCTTTGCGCAGGAGCTCTCGAGCCGGACGTTGCACTCACTGAGAGTGCATGATGCTCTCCGCAGCCCTTGGCCTCATTGACGGTTCTGACGCCGCTAGCAGGCACGAAGACCTAATGGCCGCCTGCGCCGTCGGGCCCGTTTCAACGGCAGTCGCGGAAATCTTTGCGGCGGCAGCCCGGCCAGGGATGCTCTCCCTGGCCGGAGGCAATCCGGATCTTAGTTTCCTGCCCATGCCTGAATTGGGCAGGTCCGTTGATGTGATTGTTGCCAACGGGGCCAGCAAGCGCTGCAATACGGGGCGGGGCAAGGCACCGAGGAACTTCGCAACCAGATTTGCGAGCTTATGGCACTGGAAGGCATCACCGACGGCTCCCCCGGCAATGTGGCCGTCACCATCGGTTCCCAGTCAGCGCTGGACACGGTCACCAAGATTCTTTGCAACCCCGGCGACACCATCTTGACCGATGGGGCCACGTACATGGGCGCGCTCGGGACGTTCGCCGGGTATCAGGCGGATGTGCAAGCTGTCCTCAGCGATGACGACGGCTTGGTGCCGGACGAACTTGAACGAAGCATCGCCAGTCTGCAGGCGGCAGGGAAGCGCGTCAAATTCCTTTACATCATTCCCAACTTCAACAACCCCACAGGCATCACACTGGCGGCTGGAAGGCGCAACAAAGTTGTGGAAATATGCCGGGAATCCAACATCGTGGTGGTGGAGGACAACCCCTACGGTCTATTGCGCTTTGGCGGAGACTTCCTGCAGGCGCTCCGGGCGGGTTATCCGGATGACGTGATTTACCTGGGCTCGTTCTCGAAGATTTTTGCTCCCGGGCTCAGAATTGGGTGGGCGCTGCTGCCGCCGCACCTGGTGCAGAAGTTCCTGATCCTTGGGGGTTCGAGCACCTTGTGCCCTCCCGCCCTGAGCCAAATGCTTGTCACGGCCTATCTCCGGGACCATGACTGGCGGGGACACCTTGCAGGAGCCATCTGCGCATATCGGGAGCGCCGCGATGCCATGCTTATGGCCCTCGCCGCGCATATGCCACCAGGGGTGACCTGGACCAGACCGGAGGGTGGCTTCTTCATGTGGCTAACACTGCCACCGTCGGTCGACACCCAGGCCCTTGTCTACAAAGCCTTCGAGTCCGATGTTTCCTTCTTTCCGGGTGCTGTCTTTCTGCCGGCACCCGGGCAATCGAACCAACTCCGCCTGGCATTCAGCGCACTTCCTGCCAGCATGATCGTCGAGGGTGTTCAGCGACTTTCGCAGGTTGTGTCAGTCGCGCTCAGCGATCAAGGCATCAAGTAGCGTGAACCGCCGGGCCTGCGGGTGTCATGGAGATCTGCTGGCACCCACGGCTCAAAGTGCGATCGAACGTTCAACCGCGGAACCACATGGTCGTGTCCTGACTCCTGAGATTTTCCCAGGCACGACCATGTGGTCCCGCAGCTCCTCGGCGGTGGGAGGGTTTGCCCCAGGGCGCCGGACAGTAATGGCAGCGGCCATCGTGGCAGTGCGGCCCATTTGGTCCAGCACAGCCGGTGCAAGGCCGTCGGTGCCGAGGGAGAGCAGTCCCATGATCAGGGCTGCCATGTACGAATCGCCAGCACCGATAGTGTCTGCGACGACGGATTCCACTGAAGGAATGGTCAGCCGGGTCTCGGGCGTGGCCAGCAGTGACCCCTGTGAGCCCTGAGTGATGACCGCCAGTCCTGCGCCCAGCCCCAGAAGGTGGGTGGATATTTCATCCAGGTCCTTGCGGGGGTATAGCCAGGTGGCATCCTCGTCACTCAACTTGACGATGTCCGTGAGGTCAATGAGCTCCTCAAACGTCGACAGTGCTTCGGTGTGGCTGCCCAGCAGAGCAGGCCGAATATTGGGGTCGTAGGTGATCGTGCAGTCGTGACGATACTGCTGCAGGAGCGTCTTGACGGCATCAGCACCAGGTTCGAGGAATGTGGCGATCGATCCTGTGTGGAGCACCTTGGGAATAGATGCCGGGGCAACCGGGGCCAAGTCCCAGACGACCTCAAAGTCGTAGCTGGCTGATCCGTCCTCAGCCCGTGTTGCCGTGGCCGAGGACGTCCTATCTTGGGAGTAGGAGCCGGGCAGCAGGGTCACCCCGACGCTGCGCAGGTGCGCCTCAATGGCCGCACCGCGGTCGTCGTTGCCCAGGGCCGTCAGCAAGCCAGTCGCGGCACCTAGGCGACCCAGCCCGTAAGCCACGTTGGCTGGGGATCCGCCGGGGTGTTCGCTCGTTCCGTCCGAAGAGATGACGACGTCGGTGAGGGATTCGCCAACGACCACCACGTCCAAGCCGTCACTGGATGGGCAATCATGCTTGGGGAGGTTCATGAGTTCTCTCTTTCGGGTTCCGGTGTCAGGCCCAGCGCGTGAGGTTGAGGCCACTCACCGTTGCCGTGCCGCCGGTGGCGTAGAGGGCCACATCGGTGCTGGTGGCCGAAGGGAAAATCAGCTCCGTCAAGGTGACGAGCCCGTCCTGAGCGAAGATCTCCACGGAGCAATGATCCACATAGACGCTCAGTTGGTAGGAACCGTCGATGGGCAGAAGCGGAGCCGAGTCGATTGAAGCGAACGATTCGTGAAAGTCGGTCAGCCCGGAGTTACGGCGGTCAACGAAGATGCGTCCGCCAGCAGGCCGAATTCCGATGCGGGTACCCTCTGTTCCGTCGGTGCGGACCACCAAGCCGAACTCTTTCGCTGTTCCCGGCGTAAAGGTGAGATTGATGTGTTGAACCATGCCGGCAGCACCGTCGAGGACCAGAGTCTCGTTGGAAACGGTGGCTTCTGCGAGCTCGAACACGGGGCTTAGGCCGGACACTGCGGCAGGGTCTTCGGCAACGCGTTGCGCCAGGCGAAGCCTGCCGTCAACTGCGTGCAGGGAGATTTCACGGGCCAGTGACATGGGGCTGCGCCAAGGGGAGGTGGGGATCTGGTTGGCGTACTGCCAGTTGTTCATCCAGCTGATCATGAGCCGGCGGTTGTCGGGTGCGTCGCTGAAGGAAACGGCGGCGTAGTAGTCCCGGCCCCAGTCCAGCCACTGGTATTCACCGAGGCGGTCAGGATCCTGGGAGCCTTCTGTGACGGTGGTGTCAGAAGTGAACGTGGTGCCATCGAAGTCACCAACAAAATACTGCCCGGCGGAGCCGCTGTTGGGGCCGCCCGGGTTAAGGTTCACCACGAGAACCCACTTGACGTTCTCCGGGTCGCCATCCACGGGAAGCGGGAAGAGGTCGGGGCATTCCCAGACGCCGCCGGTTGCGTTGGCCGGCCCGAAGCTGCTCAGCAATTCCCAGTCTTTGAGGTTCTCTGACTTGTAAAGAACGACGTGGAAGTCCGTGGCTTCCACGGCGACCATGACCCAATAGCTTCCCGCTGCTCCCTCATAACGGAACACCTTCGGGTCCCGGAACTCGGCAGAACCGCGGTTCAGCACCGGGTTGTTGGCATGCTTGGTCCAGGTGTAGCCGCCGTCAAGGCTGTAGGCCAGTGACTGGGCTTGGACGCCATGGTGGGCGGAGCCGGCCTTGAAAGCGCTGGTGTACGCGGCTACCAGCGGGGCCGCGGTTGCGGTGCCGAATCCGCTGGTGTTGTGGCGGTCGAAAACGATGCTGCCGGAGAAGATGTCTTCCTGTTCGTCGCACGCAATGGCGACGGGGTGCTCGGTCCAGTTCAGCAGGTCCGGCGAGGTGGCGTGCCCCCAAGACATGTTTCCCCAAACGTTGTCCACCGGATTGTTCTGGTAGTAGAGGTGGTAAACGCCTCCGTGGTGGATCAGGCCGTTCGGGTCATTGAGCCACGTGTTTCGTGCTGCGAAATGCAGGGCAGGGCGAAAGGATTCGACGGTTGTGGCTGTCGAGGCAGTCATGAGGGGGCTGTTCTCGTTTCTGTGCTGGTAAGAAAATGTGGGCGTCGGTGGTGCGCGGTGGCTGGCGGCGGGGCAGGCCGGTACTTGTTGCACCGGCCAGCCCCGCCGCCGAAGGACTAGGAGTTCTCTTGGAACCTGTCGTAGGCCTGCTGGTAGGTCTCCATCATTCGGTCCAAACCGATGGTCTTGAGCTGGGCAACATACCCGTCCCATTCGGCATCGATGCCACCCTGGACAACCCACTTGGCCAGCTTCTGCTTGGTCAGCGAGGTGACGTCGGTCTGGATGCTGGAAATTTGCTGCAGTTCCTCATTGGACAGCGGAACAGGCGGGTAGGCCTTGTTGGCGGCATGGGGCAGGTACATGTCCTGGACAATCTTGGCCCGTTCGGCCGCACGCGGCTCGGGCGCCACGACGGTGAGGAAGTCCTCCTTGGTGATGACCTTGGGACCACCCGGGGCAACCTTCTGCCGGCGCTCCCCCTCGCTGGTGGAGACATCCGCCGGGATTTGCACCAGGATTCCCTTGTCATCCTTCTCCAGGGTGACACCGATGGGCCCCCAGTTGGCCTGTGCCGACTGGATCGGATCGTAGAGGTAGTCAACCCAGCGCATGGTGGCTGCCGGGTACTTGTTGGAGCGCGTGATGGCGAATGCGCCGCGGTTGATCTCCTGGTTGTTGGCGACACTGGCAAGCTTCTTGCCATCAACACCGGTCAGGATGGGTACCAGAACGTAGTCGTTGGCCCGCTCCTCACCCACCATTTCCTTGATTTCCCACCAAACGAATGATCCAAGGGACGGCGTGGTGGTCTTGCCCTTGGCCAGGTAGGACTTGTCATCTTGGGAGAACGATTCAGGATCAATGAGGCCTTCCTTGTACCAGGAGTTCAACGCCGTGACGGCCTTCTTGTACTGAGGTTGGGTCGCCGTGAAGATGACCTTGCCATCCTGAACAATTCTGTGGTCGGCGTTGTCGGGAAGCCCACCCAAAGCCGCGACCAAGTCAACGATGTCGCCGCAAAAGGTGCCGGGTTCGTAGCTGAGAGGAATGGTTTTCCCGCCCCCGGCCAGGTCCTTTTCCTTGAATGCCAGCAGGGCGTCGTGGTACTCATCAATCGTGGTCGGAACCGCCAGTCCCAGCTTGTCCAGCCACGTCTTGTTGATGGCGATCATGTGCGGGAACTGGACCAGGCCTAGTTCCTCCACGGACGGCAGGGTGTAGATGTGTCCGTCGGAGGAAGTGATGGCTGCCTTGATGTCCGGACGGGAGTCAAGGATCTTCTTCATATTTGGTGCATGGCTGTCGATCAGGGTTTCCAGCGCCAGCAAGGTTCCGTTGGTGCCGTAGGTGGCAACTTCGGAGTCACTCAGACCCGTGTTGAAGAAGGCGTCCGGCAGGTCGCCACTGGCCAGGATCAGGTTCTTCTTCTCCTGGAACACGTTGTCCGGCAGGTTCTTCCAGTCAACGGTGATGTTGGTGGTCTTCTGCCATTCCTGGACCAGCGCCATGGTCTTGTAATCGGGCGCGAGCGCGGACTTGGTTCCGGAGAAGGCCAGCGTCAGGGGCTTGGTGACGACAGGGTACCCGCTGCTTTGCAAGCCGAAATCTGCGGAGGCGTCGTTGATTTGTGCTTTTGAGTTGCCCGAGCAGGCGTTCAGCATGAGCGTGCCTATGGCAAGAACGCTGAGCGAGGTAAAGTTACGGCGTGAAATCATCATTGGTTCATTCCCAACTTGTAGTGGTTTTAGCTTTTGACGGCGCCGATGAGGGCGCCCTTGGTGAAGTGTTTTTGCATAAAGGGAAGTGCGATCATCAACGGCAGGCTTGAAACGACGATCATGGCGTACTTGGTCAGTTCGGCGATCCGCTGCGCTGCGGCATAGGAGGCAACATCGCCGCCCGTGGTTCCCGTGGAGGAAATATCCGATTGGATCAGAATGTTGCGCAGAACTAGCTGAAGCGGGTACTTCGAGTCATCGTTGAGGAAGATCAACGCGTCAAAGAAGGAATTCCAGTTCGCCACCACGTGGATCATGATCATGAGCATGATCAGCGACTTCGACAGGGGAAGGACCATCTTCAAGAAGAACGTGAAGTCGTTGGCCCCATCGAGCTGGGCAGCCTCACGCAGTTCATCGGGAACGGAATGTTCAAAGAATGATCGGGCAATGATCAAGTTCCACACTCCAACAGCGCCGGGAAGCACCACTGCCCACATTGTGTCGAGCATGCCAAGGTCACGAACCACCAGGTACTTGGTGATCAGGCCGCCGTCGAAAAACATGGTGATGATGAAGATCAACATCAGGACTTTCCGTCCCGGAAGGTCCTTTCTGGACAAGGCGTAGGCTCCGCACAGGATCGATGTCACGCTGATCGCCGTACCAACAATGGTGTAGAGGAACGTGTTGCCCAGGCCCTGCCAGATTCGAACGTCCGCGAAGATGCGCTCGTAGCCTTCAAAGGTGATTCCTCGGGGAAAGAACCACACGTTTCCTTCATAGATCTGGTTGGGATCGCTGATGGAGGCAATGACCACAAAGTACAGGGGGTACACAACTGCCGCGATGGCAATCAAGAGTACGGTGACCGCGAGGGTGTTGAAGACCGGGTCAGCGAACTTATCCCGCAGTCGCCGGCGTCGGCGATCAGGTGGAGCCGGAGAGCTCGGTTCCGTCACCTTGTTGGCTCGCATTTTGATTTCAGTAGTCACAGCGGCATCACCACAGACTTGCTTGTTGGGTCCGGCGCGCGATCCAGTTGAAAGTCAGCAGGAGGGCCAGGTTGAGGATGGAGTTGAAGAGCCCAATTGCGGCTGAGTAGCTGAACTGGGCCTGTTGCAGGCCTGCGTGGTAAACGTAAGTCTGGATGATTTCCGACGCCGAAAGGTTCAGGTCGGTCTGCATTAGAAGAGCCTTTTCGAATCCAACGTTGAGGAGGTTTCCGATGGCCAGGATGAACAGAATGGTGATCACCGGAGTGATTCCTGGAAGGTCGATGTGCCGGACCCGTTGGAACTTTGATGCACCGTCAACTTTGGCGGCCTCATGCAGTGAAGGGTCGATGCTGGCCAAGGCGGCCAGGTACACGATCATGGAGAATCCGGCATTCTGCCAAATATCTGAAATCACGTAAACCGGACGGAACCATTCGGGGGCGCCCATGAAGAAAATGGGCTCTCCCCCAGTCAGCTTGATGACGTTGTTGACCATTCCGGACCTGGGAGACAGCAGCACAAACATGATGCCAACCACCACAACGGTTGAGATGAACGCCGGGGAATACAGAACTGTTTGGGTGAACTTCTTGAATCGCTCACTCTGCAGCTGGTTGACTATCAGGGCCAGGACGATCGGCACGGGAAAGGCGATCAGGAGTCCCAAGACGGCGATCCACAACGTGTTTCCAATGACCTGGGTGAATTGATACGACTGGACGAACCTGACGAAGTTGTCCAAGCCCACCCAGGGGCTTCCGCTAAACCCGTCAATCGGGTTGTAGTTGCGGAATGCGATCTGCACCCCATACATCGGCCAGTATTTGAAAACGGCAACGTAGATGAGGGCGGGAGTTAGTAATACGTATAACTGCCACGCGCGCGAAACACGCTTGAGGCGCATCGAGAGCGGGATGTGCCTCTGAAGGGGTTTTTCACCCCTCTGCTTTTTTAGGGTCTGACTCATTGGGACTCCTTGATTATTTCCACTGAGTTTCTTTCGATGAGAGAGCAAGTCATAAGTTCGAGTTGCCCTTGAGGTTTGATCCCGTCGAGGATGAGGTCAACTGCGCGCCGGCCCATCTGCTCAAAGGGGAGATCCAAGGTTGTAAGGCCGGGCCTCAGGTGAGGCGCCAAAGTCTCCTGGTTGTCGAATCCAATAATGGATACGTCTTGGGGAATTCTCTTGCCAATTTCTGCCATTGCCTGGTAGGCGCCCCATGCGGTTCTGTCATTCGCACAGAAGATGGCAGTCGGCGGTTTCGGCAGCTGCATAAGTTCCAGCGCATATTTGAAGCCATCCGATTCGCCGCCCGTGCCGAACCTCACGAGCGATGGATCCAGAGTCAGTCCGACACTTTCCAGTGCCCTCTTGTAGCCGTCGAAACGTCCCACAGCACCGGGCAACTGGCTTTCAAGCGTTTCAATGTTGATCATCGCAACGCGGCGATGCCCGGCGTCGAGAAGATGGGCGGTCGCTTCGAAGCCACCGGCAACTTCATCCGGAGCGACACTGGGAAAGTATCCAGCCTTGTCCTCGGAGTTCAGCACCACCGTCGGCACTTCCCGGAGAACCGCCGGCACGTCAACCCTTTGGTGGTACATGGACGCGTAGACAACACCGGCAACTTTGTAAGACAGCATCGTCTCCAGTGACGCCCGTTCGAGCTCCTTGTCGCCGCCAGTGTTGATGGTGATCAACAGCAGTCCCGACTCCCAGGCCCGTTCTTGTGCACCTTCGATGATCTTTCCGGCGAAAGGCGAGGTTGCAACGGCATCACCAATGAATCCGATCATGCCGGCCACCCCCTCGCGCAACACTTTTGCGTGGGCGTTGGTTCGGTACCCCAGGGTTTCAACCGCTTTCTTAACGCGGTCTTTGGTGGCGTCCGAAAACCTCGATCCACTGACGTCGTTAAGGACAAGAGAGACGGTGGCTTGTGAAACGCCGGCTTCGCGGGCCACATCATGCATTGTGGGCCCCGTAGTGGACTGTTTCCGTGCCATGAATTCCTTGCCTCTTCCTTGAGTTATGCGTATAACCGAACTAGGAAAACTGTAATTGTCGCCACAGGCCATGTCAAGCGAACGTGCGTGAGATTTTTCAGGAGCCCATCAGCCCCCTCGTTAAAGTGGATCATTCCCATCTTGAGTATGTAGACTGGGCTACCTACTTACGAAAGGCATGTCGTGACCAATGAGAAACTCCGCAAACGTCCCGCCCGCGAGCGTCTCATGGCCGCTGCCGCAGAGTTGTTTTATGCGCACGGAATGACAGCCACTGGCATAGACGCGATCACCGACAAGGCAGGAGTGGCGCGGAAGAGTCTTTACAACAATTTCGCGTCCAAGGATGATCTGATAGTCGCTTACATCCAAGCCCGGCATCAGGAATGGCTGGGACTTTACGAACACCGATCGGCCGGGGCCGCGTCCGGCCGCGACCAGGTACTTGCTGTGTTTGACGCCTATATTGACCATGCAGAGGCCGCCTACATCGATGGCTTTCGCGGTTGCGGCCTCCTCAATGCTGCCGCCGAGCTACCCGCTGGGGCACCCGGGCGAGTTGCCGTGCGAGAGCACAAGGAAGAGGTTGAAGCGATCTTGAGCACTGGCCTGGCGGAGATTCTCGATCCGGACCGCGCAGCGAGCCTTGCTGAGCAGTTGTCCTTCATCCTCGAAGGAGCTGTGGCACGGGCTGGTTTGGAGGGCACTTCGGATCGGTTGGTCCATGCCCGTGCGATCGCCAATTCCTTGATGGAAACACAGTGAACCGAAGCCGGTTGATGGCGATTGGCGCGATCACAGTCACCTCGCTCCTTTGGGGAACCACTGGTACCGCAGCAACATTTGCACCCGATGCTGGGCCCTTGGCAATCGGCGCCGCAGCTTTGGGAATCGGCGGCCTGTTGCAAGCACTCATAGCGATCCCCGCACTTAAGGCCAGCCGTGGACAGCTACGCTCCAACTGGCGCCTCGTGGGTTTGGGTGCGGCTGCGGTCGCCATCTACCCACTGGCGTTTTACAGTTCGATGCATCTGGCCGGGGTTGCCCTCGGCAGCGTAGTTTCCCTAGCCTCAGCCCCACTTGCTTCCGGCGTCTTGGAATGGCTTGCCCATCGCTCCCCCCTGAGCCGCTGGTGGCTGTGGGCAGCATCCCTTGGCGTCAGTGGCAGTACTCTGCTCTGCCTGTCCAAGATGACCCATGACACCGGCGACGCCGCATCAACTCTTGCGGGAATCGCACTGGGTTTAGTCGCCGGAGCCACGTACGCCACCTACTCTTGGTGCGCTCAACGCCTCATGTCCCAGGGCATCAACCGAGCCGCCGCTATGGGATCGATCTTTGGAGTAGGCGGCGCACTGCTGCTGCCGGTTCTATTTCTCACAGGAGCACCGCTGGTGGCAAACCCGCAGGCATTCGCGGTTGCCTCCTACATGGCGCTGATCCCAATGTTCATTGGATATCTATTATTCGGCTATGGACTATCGAAGGTTTCCGCCAGCACGGCCACAACCATCACCTTGAGCGAGCCAGCCGTCGCAGCAATCCTGGCCGTCGTCGTCGTCGAAGAACGCCTCAGCACCATGGGCTGGATCGGCCTGGGCATCATTGGTTTAGCACTCACAGTCTTGGCAGTGGCGCCGGCAAACACAGTCACGAGAGTGGAAGTTGGCCCCCAACGGGTGAACTCCGGGGCAGTTGCCAATAAGCCGTCGGGAGGAAATGCACAGGGCGTTCCCGCGTGCACTCAACACCTCGACCATTTCCCTATCGACTCGTGACATCGCCCCTGAGCAGAGCGAAAACCCCTGTAATAGGGGTTGTGCGTGTCCACGGTGGAAGTCCAGCCAAGTACTGGCCACTGGGGTCGCAGGCAAGCTTTGAGGTTCTGCCAAATTCCATCTCCGGACTTGAATCCACCAGCGGTCAGACACCCAGCCCTGATTGTTGCAACCAGTGGTCAAGTTCAGTCCCGGCGGCCTCAAGGTCTTCTCCCCGCAGGGCCAGCCCTGGAAGCACCTCGGCCGTGGTGAGCCTGGCCCGGTAGTCCTGTTCTACGCTGCCCATGCCGCTGACGGCATAGGTGACAAAGGGACGGACCACCTTTCCGGCCAAGTCAACGCTGTCAAGGAATGTGGACATGATCATTGGAGCCCGAACGTTCCAGACAGGGCTGCCCAGGAGCACGGTGTTGTACTGTCCCAGGTTCGGCAGTGACTTCGCGATGGCGGGGCGGGAGTTGTTCCTTTGTTCGTCGGCATTTCGTGCAACCGTTTCATCGTAGGAATTCGAGTACTGGTTCGTCTCCTCAATCCGGTATACGTCACAGGCGGTCCGATCGCTGATCATCCCGGCCAACACCTCGGTGTTGCCCTTGGTGAGGACCCGGCGACCACCATCGTGATAATTTTCCCCGGCACGGGAGAAGTAGACCAGAAGTGTCTTGGAGTTCGGCCCAGTGGTCATCGCTGGTTGTCCTTGCGAAGTGGTTGTGGACGGGATCGGTTCTGCCGTTGCGCAGCCTGCCAGTGCCGCCATGAGTGCCCCACCGCCAAGAAATCCGGCGTGGAACATGGTTCTGCGGTTCGGGTTTTCCATTAGTGCAGGTCTCCATTCATGTTTTGGGGTGTTCGATTCGGTAGCAAGTTCTCAGCTGCAACGGTGCGATTGCGGTGCACTAGTTCCGCTGGCAGGATCAGGACAAGAACGGCTGCCAAGGCGATTGCGAGCATCACGCTGCCGCCCGCGTAGGCGTCCACAACCCGTCCTTCCAGGGTGCTGGCCCCTGCTGCAATGGATGTCAGAAGTGCCACGCCGAGCGTGCTGCCGAGTTGATGTGCTGTGTTGACTAGTCCGGAGGCCGCACCGGCGTCCTCGGGTTTGGCTCCGGCAATGCCGGCCGCGGTCAAGGGTCCGAAGGCGAGTCCCTGACCGAGGCCGATGATCAGCAGCGGTCCCGCCACTCCGGCCAGAAACGACGTGTCCGCGGAGAGTTGAGAGATCCAGACCATGCCAAGCAATACCAGGGCAAGACCGACGGCGAGCAAAGGCGCGTTCCCGAATCGCCGGATCAGCCGGGAAACAAACAAGGACGAGCCGAATTGAAGAACCGTCATGGGCAGGAAGCCAAGGCCCGCTTGAAGCGGGGTCCAACCGTAGACGCCTTGGAAGAACTGGGTTGTGAAGAAAAAGAATCCGATCATGGTGCCTGCGAACAGGAGTCGGGCAATCGCAGCACCGGAGCGTTCACGGCTTCGAAACAGGCGCAGTGGCATGATTGGCTGCCGGGCACGCCACTCGTTGATCACGAAGATCGCCAGAATGAGTGTGCCGAGCACTATTGAACCAACTGTCAGAGGTGCTGCCCATCCCTGCTCCGCAACGTTGATGACACCGTAGACAAGCGCTCCCATTCCCAGGGTTGAGGTGATGGCTCCGGCCAGGTCGAACCGTCCGAGGCTTGCGGGAAAGGCTGGCAGGAACTTCCACGAAGCGATGATCATGAGGATCGCGATGGGGACATTGATGAAAAAGCCGGCCCGCCAGGAGAGCCAACCTGCCAAGGCGCCACCTGCAACGAGTCCAAGGCTGGCACCGAGTCCTGCAGTAGTCCCATATGCTGCGATGGCGCGGGAGCGTTCAGGTCCAGCGGGAAACAGTGCGGTGATCAATGACAGCGAAGCCGGGGCCACGATGGCGGCGCCAATCCCTTGAAAGGCACGGGCACTAATGATCCATGCCTCGTTCTGGGCAGTTCCCACAAGGAACGACGCAAACCCAAACACCACCAGACCCACCACGAACACACGCTGTCGACCGAGCAGATCACCGGCCCTCGCCCCCAACAAAAGTAGACCGCCAAACACCAGGGTGTAAGCGTTCTGAACCCAGGCCATGGCTGTAGGCGAGAGATCCATGCTGGCTTGGATCTGCGGCAACCCAGTAAAGATGATTGAGTTATCCAGCACGATCATGAAATAGCTGACCAGGACTATCGCCAGGATCATTCCGGTGTGGCGCGGAGCTGCTTCCTGGGGGCCGCCAGGCGCTTTGGCATTCAGGGTTGTTTCCATAACCTCTAGTCCACAGCAGAACAGAAAACTGTGTCAGTGCCCATCGATCAGGGTACTCCCAGTACCTGCCTCGCAGACTTGCGGCGGTAACCCGCCTTAGGCTTTCTGTTCAACCACCGCATCCTTGGCCTATTGTCCGCTATTCCTAGCCCAGACGCATGGCAGCACCAACTCCCCCTTCCGACGCGGAACCACCCTTGCCTCATGAATGATCAAGGCTGGTTCGGCTGCGCCTGCCATTTTGGTCCGCCCCATGCCCCGCAAGGTCTATTATTCAAAGAGACCCCACTTTTTCAACACAGCATTGGAGCGCCCCATGACAGATGTGACCGCCGCACATGATGTCTTCTACGGCAATCCTGCAACCGACGATGACATTGACCTCGTAGAAGAAACTCCGCGATCCGCCGTCGCCCGCTTCAAGGACCGGCCCGACGTCGTTCGTCACCGCGGCAGGTACGTCCTGATCAACCGCGACCGCACGCCCAACGAGGCCATGGTGGATGACCTGCTGTTCATCCGCGCCGCATTGGAGGCCGCGAAACTCGACTATCTGCTGGTGCGCGGCAACGACGAGCGCCCCGTGATTTCCGTTGATTGGAAGAATCGCGCCGAGCTACGCAAGGCACTCGTGACGGCCTGCGCCAACGAACCGTTCTACGCAATGACGGTGGACGCGCGCAAGAAGTCGGCGTTGCTGGTGGCTGACGGAACACTGGCCAAGAACCGCAAATCCCGAATCCTGCGACTGTACCGGCCTCGGTTGGAGCCCGACGGCGGCCTCAGCTATGGCGCGTCGCTTGGGGTACAGATCGAGCTGTGGAGCTTTGAAGGCGAGCAATTGATTCTGCCGGTGGAAAACTCACTGACCCGGCGCACGCTGCTGGCCCAGGATGCTGTGCGTGGCACTGTGGAACGCTACGGTCACGTTTGGCCGACCATTGAGAACATGTTCGCGGACCATGCTTCCGATATCGGCTTCGACATTGACCTGGTCTTCTCCTGGGTTGACGGCAGCTCACCCGAATACATTGCCGCCCGCCGCGCCCGGATGAAGGGTGTGGTGGTGGGCGAAGGCGACGACCATGAGGCGCGGTTCCGGCAGATCGACGAACTGAAGTATGCACTGCGCTCCGTCTACACCTTTGCGCCGTGGATTCGCCGCATCTTCATCGCCACCGACTCCCCCGCCCCGTCCTGGCTGGCCGACCATCCCTCGGTGACCGTGGTTCGCAGCGAGGATTTCTTCGCCGACCCGTCGGTACTGCCCACGCACAATTCACAGGCCGTGGAATGCCAGCTGCACCACATCGAGGGCTTGTCGGAGCACTTCCTGTACTCCAATGACGACATGTTCTTCGGCCGTCCAGTCAGCCCCGACATGTTCTTCACGCCCGGCGGCATCACGAAGTTTATTGAAGCCGAGACGAGGATTGGCCTCGGCGAGAACGACGCCGAACGCAGCGGCTTCGAAAATGCCGCCCGGGTGAACAGGAAGCTGTTGTGGGAACGGTTCGGGAGGATCACCACCCGTCACCTGGAACACGCTGCAGCACCCCTTCGCCGCAGCGTCATGGCCCAGATGGAACGCGAATTCCCTTCGGAATTCAGTGCGACGGCGGCCAGCACCTTCCGCGCGGCGGAGAACATTTCCGTCACCAACTCGCTGTACCACTACTACGGGTTGCTCACGGGCCGGGCCGCAGTTCAAACCGCGGCCAAGGTGCGATACATCGATACGACCGCGAGATCTGGCTTGAACTACCTGCCGAAACTGCTGGCCAAGCGCAACGCAGACTTCTTCTGCCTCAACGACGGGAGCTTTCCCGAGGTACCCGCCGCGGAGCGAGCCGAATTAGTCACCGACTTCCTGAAGAAGTACTTCCCGATCACGGCGCCCTGGGAAAAGTAGCCCACCTCTGCTGGCCTGCACGTTTCATGGGGTTTAGCGCGGCGTCAGCCCTCGCGGTCGTGCCTGAATAGGGATACCCGTGGTGCGCGGCGCGTGGTCGGGGATGCGCACCCCGGCCGCACTGAGACGGACGCGTGTTTCCTCGGCGCTAACCTGCTCACCGACAGTCGAGCCGGCCCCCAGCGGCACCGTTGAGTGGACAATGGTGTGCTCATACACGTGGACGAGGTTGAAGGACTGGCCGCCGTCTCGGCCGCGGGTGCCGCCGACCGGCACGTTCAGATCCTGGGTATAGCACGTGGCCGAGGCAACGGACACAGGGATCCCGGCGAACATGGCTGTGGTCGAATAGTGCAGGTGGCCGGCCAAAATGGTGCGTACGTCGGAGCCACGCAACACGGCAGCCAGCTCTGATTGCCGGCGCAGCTCGACCAGCACGGCCAGGTCCAACACGCTGGGAACCGGCGGGTGGTGAAGTGCCAGGATGGTGCCGTCCGGAGCGGGAGTGGCCAGTTCCTCGGCCAACCACTTGAGCTGGTCCGCACCGAGCTCACCGTGGTGGAACCCCGGCACCGAGGTGTCCAGGGTGATGACCCGCAGCCCGTTCAGGAAATAGCTGTGGTCTATGGGAGCGCTGTGCGCAGCTTCCCCCAGCAAGCCGGCACGGAAGTTTCCGCGATGGTCGTGGTTCCCCATTGCCCAAATAACCTCGGCCCCCATGGCCTTGCAGGCGGGCTCCACGATCCGGCGCAGCTTGGCGTAGGCCTCGGGTTCGCCTTTGTCGGTGAGGTCGCCGGTAAAAATGATCGCCTCCGGACGGGCACCCGACGCCGTGATTTCGGCGAAGATTTGGCGCAACCGCTCCTCGCTGTCCACGGCCCCGTAGAGGGGATCCGGGCCACCCAGCAGGTGGGTGTCGCTCAAATGAAGCAGGAAGTGGCGCGGCCTGGGATGTTCGGCCTCGATGAAGTCCATGACTGCCTTAATGGTCGGTTGGATGCGGCGGCTGCCACACTCCTCTCATATACCTCTATCCAACCACCGTCCCGGTGAACTGGAGGCTAACACTGCCGAGAATTTGGAATAACGTCTCTGGTTCATGCTCCTTCATCTGGCTGGCGGGCCGCTTGCGAGTCACCAACACCACCCATTGGAAGTCCTGGATGCGGCGCGCCGATGCAAGACACAGCTGTGAACACGAGATGTCCGGCATGGCGACCGATCGAGGTGTCGGAAGCGTTCCTCCATGGCCATGCGAAGAGGATCATCGCAAAACCATGGGCGCCAACACAGTTAGATGCCCCGAATGACTCCCCAGCAGAGCTCAACCTCCGCGAAGCAGGCAAACCACTTGCCGGGGCGCACTTGGCCGCGGGGGCGTCCGCCGTTTCAGAACACCCCTGCTCGTGCCGCGGCCATTTCCATACCCAAGCCGTCATTGCCGGTGAAACTGGCAGACTCCGAGACCGGTTGACTAGATAAACCCCAGCCAACAATCAATTCACCTGACGGTTGGACACACGTTAGAAAATCTCTCCGCAGTTCGTGGCTAATTCTAGTTGGGCTCCGTGAGGTCACCTGCTGCCCCTTATTCACTTGGTGAAGCGCCGGCTCGGGCGAGGGCCCGAACCACGCCCAGCCGTTCTGGCGCTGCCCAGGCTGGAGCTACATCCGCTTCCAGGGGGCCGGTCCACAGGCGCACGGCGAGGAAGGCTCACGCCCAACAATTCGCCGTCGTAGTCTGCAGACGGCTGCAGCAGCACGCCCAGGCGCGATTTGCGTACGGGTTTGGTCCGGTGGCTGTAGAGCGCACGCAGATCCGATGCGGGGCGAAGTGGCAACCGGGTTAGTAGCTCGCGCTTCACGCCAGCCCGGGTTCGACCAAGACACACTCTGGCACCTGGGACGGAAGGAGGACCCGAACCATGAAGTCAGCATTGCCTGGCAGTGCTACCAAAAGCTCCGGGCCATCTATCATGCTAGACCGGAGAAGGGCTGCTGAACTCTTGTCCATGAGGCCTTTGTAGTGGATGGCAATGACGTTGAACTGCGATGCGTGGACGCCAGTATCTGCAGATCCTGTGCCGCTGATGCTCTCTTTGCCCGCCGATACCGTGGTGGGCACCGGACACCAGAATGGCAGCCAGCGCCAGGACTGCCGGGATTTTCCGCGATCGAGGCATTGCAAATAGTGGCGCCGCAATTCGCCCAACTTTATGAATCTACCGAATGATTCATGATCGTACTGAAGGAGTGAAAGCAGAGAGCTGTAGGTGCCCGCCACTGGTGGCGGGCACCTACAGCTCTCTGCGGATCAGGAAAAAGTCACCACTAATTCCTTCCAAATTTGCTGTCATAGCGGTAGAGGAATGCCGCGATTGCATCGCGCTGAATGGACAAGTTCGGACGGAATGTCACGGTCTGGTTCGGCTCGATCCAGCCTGAAGTGATCCCATTGGCTGCCAGCCAGGTGATCTCCTTGTAGAACATGTTAGTGCTGGAAACGTCAGTGAAATTGCTGGCTCCGGTCACAGCGGGACTGCCATGAATCCGGTACAGGAACGCGGCCACGGCGTCCCGGTTGACCGTCGCAGAGGGCTGGAAAGTACGGACGTTGCCAGAAAGGTACCCCGTGGTGATCTTGCTGGCGTACAGCCAGGTGATCTCCTTGTAAAACGGCGCAGTAGTGGCAACGTCTTCGAAGGGTGAAACTGCAGGTGGCGTAAACGCAGGACTGCCCTTGAACCGGTACAGGAAAGCCGCGAACGCATCACGCGCGATCGGCTGGACGGGACGGAAAGTCCAGGTATTGCCGGCTTCAGGCCAACCCGTGGTGATATTGTTCCCAGCCAGCCAGGTGATCTCATTGTAGAACGGGTAGCTCGTTGGAACGTCGGTAAATGACGTGGGCGTTGGTGTAACTGTCGGGGTGGGTGACGGCGTCGGGGTGGGTGTCGGCGTAGGTACAGTTTGGACCCCCATGGCCTGGGCAACGGTCTGCACCGAGGTGGTGCCGTTGGCGGTACGCGCAGCCAACCACGTGACGAACTGCTGGAAGAGCGTGGGACTAATGGTCAGGGTGGGATCCGTTCCGACGGCGATACGGTGGAAGGTCAGTTGAACCCAGCCGCCCTTCGCTTCGGCGTTGGTCACCGAATCCTGCAGATCCTTTAAGGTCCAGGTGCTGTCCACCTGGTCAGGTGCCCTGATGATCATCGGCTTGGCTGGCGGGAGCGTCTCCGCAAAAGGGCAGTCGGCGCAGCTGGCCGGGGAGTGCAAGTCGCCGAGGCCGCGGGCGCTGGTGTAACCGCAGCTCTTGGCGTCATTCTCAACTGAGGCATTCTCCTCTGCGAACGGGTACGCAAAACTGTCGACGGTGAAACCCCAGCTTTGCAGGGTGGTTCTGCCGTCACAGATTTCCTTGGTTGCGGCGGCAGTGGAAAGCTGTGTGAGGTCCGGGTGTGTGACCGTATGCCCACCGATCTCATTGCCGTCTGCCACAAAATTGTGCAGGTCCGCCTGAGTCAAGTAGCCAGTGTCGCCAATCCAGCTGGTGGTGATGTAGAAAGTGCCAACCAGCCCGCTGGCCTTGAGAACCTGCTCGGCTGCCGCTTGGTCCGCATTGCCGTCGTCAAAGGTGAGGCTGATGATCGTCTTGGGCGTGGCCGCTTGGGCGGGCATGACTGTAATTGAGGCCATGGCACCCAGAACAAGCAGGACCATTGCCCAGGCGCCCCACATTCGAAAGCGATGGCCGCCGCTTGGTTTGTTGGTCCGTGGTGCGATCTCACGAGCCGAATCGTATTTGGATGAAGTCTTGATGGTTCGCATGGTTACCTTCGGGGTTGTCCTGTGCAGCGAGGGAAGATGGCGGGCCAGGCCTTATGTTGCCCTGGTAGGCGCCGCGCATCCAAACGCCGGAGTCTGCGCTCCGGGGCTGGCAAGGATAATCAGTTAAGGTCTTCGACGGTCCACAATGTCCCCCGTTCCACCCGCTGGCCCGATTGGACCACAGTGACAAAAACCACTGGCGAATCTGAGGTTCATTGAACCACACTGCAGGACAATTGTGCGGGGATCCGTCAACAAAAGCTTAATCGCAACAAACCGGGCTTCAACCGGGCCCTGGAGCGAACTCACAATGCACATGGCGGATTGGCAATCTGTCTCATTGCAGGCGTCCCTTCGAATCGTGTCTTCCTAAAGGGCGTTTGTTTGCCTCTATTCTGGTTGCCTTGTTGGGCCAACCGGTACCCGATACCGCGAACAGTCTTGATCCAGCGTGGCGACTGAGGATTGTCGCCGAGTTCCGGCGCAGATTGGCTCTGGAATGAACCATTCGGCGGATGCGATCATCCACCGTGGGATTATTTGGACAGCTTTAGAGTGCTGAACCGGGTCTCCATCCACGAGGCCGGGTCCGGTGTGATCACTGTGACGCGGGACAGGACCAATCCGACGCTCGGCACGGTCGCCCCCAACGGGGCGTCCTGCATTGAGGGGCTTACCTTCATCAAGACTGGCAAAAATACGGGCCAGTCGCCGCTGTCGACATATCCGACCCACAACAACAATTCGCACACTTCGATCTTCGCCGAAACGGTCATCGAAACCGCCCCACGGATCGCCCGCGGATTCCGCAACTTCGAGAACTACAGAATCAGAAACCTGCTCGCAGCTGCCACCCGTATCGGAGGAAACCGCCCCGTGTCAGAAAACATCCTATGCTTTGAGGTCTTGGTCGGTGATGGGGCGCAACCCGGTTGGGTCGACCATGCCCAACGGGTTGTTGCCTACGTAGGCGTGCGGATTACCGTCCCACCCGGCGCCCACGACGTGTGGGAGCGGGTCGGTGCTGAGGAATCCACGACTCGACGGGTCATGGGCGCGGGCTCCTAACCAGTCGAGCCCGGCAACACTGAGCCCGCCCGTAGCCGGGAGCCCCAGACCAACAGGGAGTGAACACACAACACCACGAACAACCCCAGCCCCGGGCAGCCCCGCCCAGCCCGTTACTGCCAGGGGCGGGTTCGGTGATGGTCGTCACGCCGATGCTGACCCACGGATCAACAACGGCCGTGGCCCGTGCCCCACGCCAACCAGGGTTCAACCAGGGTTCAACCAGGCCTCACCAAAACCGGTGACCCCACCGGGCAGGGAAAGAACCTGACCGCCCCCGACCCTGGTCCGGGTCGGTGCAGCGGTGTCCCACCACAGCGGAACACGATCAACACTGGCCAACTCACCTAAGGCATCAACCCACATTGAGTGCGTGGTTAGACTCTGTCCTTCAGGATCACGAGTAACCGTTTCACCCGAATGCCCGAGTTGGTCCCACACATACTCCGTCGATGACCCATCCGCCCAGATCTGGCGAACACGACGCCCCAAACCATCAAAAACGTACCGAGCCACCGAACCATCAGAATCATGGACGGTTTCCAGCTCCCCCGCAACCGTGTAGCCATAAGCGCGCACACCCTCGGGGTGGATTCGCGGACCAGCCGCCCGGCGGTGTCATACTTCCATTCGAGCACCCCAGCACCGACAGCCGTGTCATGACCCGCGGTGTTGTCACTGGCAGAGTCAGATGTGGTGGTTGCGGCGGTGAGTTGACCGGCGTCGTCATAGCCATGCCGGGTCACCCGCCCGTCCTTAGTGATCGCCGCGATACGCCCATGACCATCATGGTCGATCAACGTGATCGCCGTAGCAGGATCCTGCCCCACCCCAGTAGTGGTGGGGGGTCTGTTCGGTGAGTTTCCCGCCACGGTAGACCCAGTCCTGAACGAGGTCTGCGATCACGGAACGGCCCAAATGCCCGGCCGCGTCGTACCCGAACTCTGCCCGCCCCAACAAGGAGTTGCTCATACTGGTGACCCGGCCATCACCTTCACGCACATAGGAGGTGGTTGATCCGTTGGCGTCGGTGAAATTGCTACGGTTCCCATCGGCGTCATAAACCCACGCCAGTGACTGATTCCCGCGTGCACGCCCGATCAACCGGCCACAACGATCAAATCTCAGCTCATGCTCGGTGATCAACCCATCCGGGCTGCTGTGGTCATTGACCACCACACGCCTGTTCAACACATCCCGGTCAACACTGGATACCAGGGCCCCGTCAACACTGACAGACTGCTCGCGCCCGGCACCATCAAAAACCCACGACGTCGTGCGCCCCTCCGGAACAGTCTGGGACAACTGCCGCCCCGCAGCATCATTCGAACCGCTGATCGCCGCCTGATTGAGAGCAATACCCTCCGGCAACCACCCTCCGTTGGTGAGTCGGGGTCCATGGTTAAGGCAACTTTCAGCGTTATGTCGCTTGGACGTCTAGCCAGGCGGACGACCCGGGACATCAATGAGTACAGCAGGCGAATCAATGTCCCGCGGAGTACCCGGTACCAACAGTCCTGTCTGGTATCAGAGCCCCGTGTCGTCGGTATTGGTCGTCCGTCTGACTGTGCTGCCACCGTCTTCCTGAGCGACCACTGTGCGGCGCCTGGACACCGAATGCCGTCTACGGAACGTGAAAATCAGGCCCAGGACGAAGACGACGACGCCTGCACCCATGAGGATGTTACCTACGAGCAGCAAATCGATCCATGCCACTTGAACTGTGAGCGCAAATCTAAGAATTGCACCAACAACGAACAGCAAAACCCCAGCACCAATACTCATGCCCATTTCCTTTTCTCAGCAGCCGTTTCACAGCGAATAGTATGAGCCAGACTGGCTATGCGTTGCCCGGCTCCTGACTGTGCCGACCTCGCCCACCCGCACTTGCTTCGTCGTCGGGGGTGGAGTCTGGGCCATCACTTACGCCATCCGGTGGCGTTCCGTCGTGGTCCGATACGTGCTGCGTGGAAGTAGCACGGGATGTGCCGACTCCCCTGTCCTGTGGCGTGCCTGCATTTTCTGTTGCATCAACGTCCGGATCAATGACCGATGCTTCATGGAGCTGCTCCTTCGAACGGGAGTCGCTTTCGGCAGCGGCCGAATGCTGCCTCTGCGCCTCGATCTTCAACCGTTCGGCAGCCACCGCAGCTTCTTCCGCGTCAGCCGCTGTCCGTGCCGCCACTGCCTCCTTCTCCCGTGCTAGGAGGCCGGATTCGGTCGCATCCTCACGCAAGCTGCTCGCTTGTTCGCGGGCCCTATCCTTTAGTTCCTCAGCCTGGCGTATTCGCCGCCCTCGACTGAGTCTCAACAGGAAAACTACAACCAACAACACCACGATGATGGCTATGGCAATCCAAATCCACGCCGTTGTGTCCATGGCGACTCATCTCCGTCCCATATTGCCGCAGTAGCGTCGTCACCTACCCCCTATACAGTGCAGAGCAAATCACTTGCGCCCTCATGGCCTCATCATCCACCTTCATATCGCGTTTGCCCACCCCCAGCAGCAAATCCACAATTCCGGACCATCGCCGCAGCCTCCAATGGTCAACGCCAATAAGCCTGTGCCTCTCTGAGAACTTGTCCGTGTTTTGCCAGATCAGGCCTGACCGCATTGCCACTGCAGGTGCTCCAATCGATTACCGCTGCCTGGAAGATCAGTGACCTGCAGACACTTTGCGTGATGTACTGCCAATAGCCCGAAGTTTCTTTCCATGGAACGGCCGAGTCGCAGGCCACCTGACACCGTGAAAGAACGGGCCAAGCGCCGCCCATATGGAGCCCGACCCCGTCATCGGCGAGCCCCTCATGCTGCGCACCGGCACCGGCATGCATTCCTCCTACCTCACCGATGGCGCCGGCAACCCCGACGCCCTTGTCACCCACGCCGGAGTCGGTGGGCAATGCCGCCAAGATCCCGATTGCCAGATTTGACGGGCGTGACTGGACTGCTTCAACCAGCGTTGCCCCTCGGACAATCCGCATCAATTGGGTTTGTCAATTGCGCACGGTCCGGATGATGCTATCCGTTCTTGGTCGCCCGCTGTGCAGCGCGGCTTCTTCTGGATTTTCGGAATGTTAGGACGCCGGCGGCCACGGCACCGGCGCCAACTAACAGCGCCAACGGCCTCAATTTCGATGTGTTGCTAGCACCATCGTCTTCAGCAGCAAGGGGAAGTGTCTTGCGGAGTTGCCGCCCTTCGGAGATCATCGAGTTCACTTTTTCACGCTTTTTTAGGCTGGCACGCGTGTCTCGCGGAGGCAACTGTAGTTGCTCTTCGGCTTTAATTCCTGCCTGAAGTTCTCGACCGCGCTCGATTTCGCCGTCCAATTCCGCACCAAAGAGCAGTGTGATGTTCACGATCCACAACCACAATAGGAGGACGACCACCCCGGCGATGGTTCCATACGTTTTTTCATACTTAGAAAAGTTGGCCACGTACAGTCCGAACCCGGCTGAGGCCACGACGGCTGATACAAGTGCGACACCCGCGCCTACACTGATCCATCGAAACTTCGGTTGTTTCACATTGGGAGTGAAGTAATACAGCACGGCGATCAAGGCTATGGCTAGAACGCCAACAACCGGCCATTTGGCGATTTCCCAGACGGAAACTGCTTCAGAGCCTAACCCGATCGCATCTCCAATCACTCGGGCAATCGGTCCAGAAATTACCAGTAGCAGTGCAATGAAGGCAACGAGCACAACGGATGCAAGTGTTACCAGCAACAGCGTGGGGCGAAGTTTCCAAATCGAGCGCCCCTCGTCCGTGCCGTAGATCCTGTTCATCGCACGGCTAAACCCCCCGACGTACGCAGAAGCTGACCACAATGCCGTGAGCAACCCGAGAGTGAACGCCCACCCGGCAGCCCGCGAGCTGGCCAACTGTTCTACAGGCTCTCTCAAAGTACCCACGAGTGAATCGTCCGTGAGCTGGCCAATCAAATCCAGCAATGCTGCGCTGGTTTGTTCCGCCTGCCCCACCAAACCCAGGATTGAAACCAGCGCTAGAAGCGCCGGAAATAACGCCATGACACCGAAGTAGGTTAGTGACGCAGCCATGTCAGTACAACCATCAGCGCTAAATTTTGCGATCGTGCGCCTAATCACATATTTCCAAGCCTGTCCCTTTAGCGCGGAGACTTTCTGCGGCTTTCGAGCATCGTCGGGCCCAGGTGCGTCCACATAGTCAACTGCAGACAAGGAAGACCCCGTCGACGATTTTGAATAGTCCATACACCAGACCCTACATACATGCCCAACATATTCCAGTGCCACCTACCCCGGGTGCAAGGAATACAGCAAAGTCAGGCCACCCACAAAGCCCAGTGATCAGAATTGCCATGAAAGAGAGCAATGCCAATCAAGGCCACTTTCCAGCGACTTGCTTTTCATCCTATTTCTCCTCATACCGGCCGGGGCTCGATCATGTCACCCCCGGAATCCGCTAACACCGCACAGCCTAAGTGGCCCACTCTACTTATCTGGGCTGGGGCCAGCCGCAGAGGCCGGTCCTAGCCAGGCTCCTCGCTTCGGCCTATGGTGGAAAGTGGACGAAAGGATTATTACATGAAGAAAATTCTCATGGTATTGACCAGCGTTTCCACGATCGGCGACACGGCAGAGCAGACGGGGTACAACGTGGCCGAGGCTGCACATCCCTGGAAAGTCTTCAAGGACTCCGGGCATTTCGTCGACTTCGCGTCCATTCAGGGCGGCCAGCCACCGCGCGATGAAGTGGACCAAAACGATCCCATTCAAGTTGCCTTCACCCAAGACGAGACCACACGTGCCGGCCTGTACAACACAGCCCGCGTCGACGTCGTCGACCCTGCACAATACGACGCCGTCTATCTCGTGGGAGGCCACGGCGCCATGTGGGACTTCCCCGACAGCGACGGACTGCAGCGTTTGGTAGCCAGCGTCTACAACAATGGTGGCGTGGTCGGTGCTGTCTGCCACGGCCCCGCGGGCCTGATCAACGTGACGCTGGAGAACGGGATCCACCTCGTCAACAGCAGGAAGGTGGCGGCGTTCACCAACGATGAAGAAGTGGCCGCGGGAAAGGACAAGGTCATCCCGTTCTTCCTTGCCGACCGGCTCGAAGAGCAAGGCGCCACACACGTCTCCGCTGATGTCTTCGAAGAGCAAGTCGTGGTGGACGACCGGCTCGTCACTGGCCAGAACCCGGCGTCCGCGGCCGGAGTCGCCAAGGAGATGGAGAAACTTTTGGCCGAGGTGATTCATCACGAAAAGGCTGAAGAGCAACACCAAGCTGAAGAATTGCGCGCACGCAAGAATTCCGAGAAGGCGGCCGTGGCGAACTCACGCAACGAGCATTGATTCCGCCCGGAAGCCCCGCAGCCGGCGCCAAACTGACGGAGGTGCTGATAAAGCTGTCTCGCGGGTGGGGGTCTCCTCCCCCGCGAGGACGACGCCGGTTGGCTGAGAGATAGGCGGGCCCGCCAGATTCGCGGGGCCGGCTGTGGGACAGCGTCCGCTGTCCGGGCCGGGTCGAGGACCCGGCCCGGACCTCCGGCAGCAGCGCCCTGAATGGAACGGCCCCTGGGAGTCCGTCAGTCGACCGGTGAAACGCGGATGAGATTTCCGTCAGGATCAGCCACGACGAAGGTGCGGCCAAAGACGTCTTCGTGTGGTTCTTCGACCACCGTGACGCCCTTGGCCATCCACTTTGAATAGCAGTCGTCTACGGCAGCTTTGGAACCTGACAGCATGAGTCCGATCTCGCTGGTACGAGGAGTGGTCCCAGTGACGGTGTCGCCGCGGCCGGACCACAAGGCAAAAATCACGCCCGGTGCGACTTCATAGGGGATGTAGCGGGGTGTGACGGCCACGGGCTCCATATCGAACAGGTCACTGTAAAAGCGGGTGGCCCGCTCGACGTCGGTGACGTAAATGAGGAAAAGGTTCGGTGTTGTCATGGCAAGCTCCTGTGTTGGGGTCTTTGGTCATAGCCAGCCTGACACCAATACATGACACCTAATGTCATGTATTCGGCAATAATGATGAAATGAAGTCCCAGCGCCTGCTCTCGATGATGTTGCTGCTCCAGACCCGTCACCAAATGACCGCCGCAGACTTGGCTGACGAGTTGGACGTGTCAGTGCGGACAATCCTGCGGGATGTGACGACCCTGGCGGACGCCGACGTGCCGGTGTTCGCAGAACGTGGCCGCTACGGCGGCGTGGTTCTGCTGCCAGGGTCGCAACTTGACGTATCCAAACTCAGCATGGTTGAGCTCGATGCCTTGAAACTGCTAGGCCTGGACCCTGGTCAAGCACGCCAGCTTGGCGTAGACGCAGCGACTCGCACCGCCCACCGCAAGCTCGCCTCGCGCCGCCCATTGGCTGGCCACTCCTTGGTTCCCTTGTCCGAGTTGGTCAACGTGGACAACATGCCCTGGTTCAGTCCCGAAACACAAGGTGCCAGCGTCGCCGATCTAGGCAAAGACCTGCAATTTGGCCGGCGTTTGCGGATTCTCTATCGGAGCAGCGCCGAGCGGGACGCCTCGTGGCGCACCGTGGACCCTTACGGCCTACTGGCGAAGGCGGGCCGTTGGTACCTCGTGGCAGATATTGACGGGTCACCACGGTTGTATTCACAGGAAAGGGTGCAGAGCTGGGAGGTCCTCGCGGAGGACCGGTGCCTGCGCCAGGGTGAGTCACTGGCCAGCGTAAGCCGTCACCTCAGTGCAACGGTCGAGCACCGCGGTGGTATCACCGTCACTGCGTTGCTGTCGCTCGACAGGGTTGACCTCGCCCGACGGATCCTAGGCTCACGGCTCACCAGCAGCAAACCGCTGGACGCTGGCAGGGTCGAGATCACCATCGCCTACGACCAGGTGGAAGCCGTGCGCCAGTTGCTGCAATTCGGCGCCAACCTTCACGTAACGAGCCCGCCCGAGGCCCAAGCGGTGATGCGGGACGTTGCCACCGCCACGTCAGCACTGTACCAAGGCTAAGCAGGGACACTGACGACCCCAACCGCGTCGCGGATTGACCTTAGTTTCTCGGCTTTATGCCAAAGGTGAATCCCGAAGGGGTTGTCGTTAGCGGTCCGCAAGCCCTGAGGTGTGTCAAGGATGCTGGACAGGTGGTTAGTTTCGTTTTGGCCAGACAGCAGCGGGTAGCTGCTGGTTTTCCGTGGCGAAATCAGTCATTGCCATTGCTGGCCGCCATCGTGCGCAAGTAGTCCTCTCCTTGGGCACGCAGTCCGTCGGCAAGAAGGTTTCCCGGCACGACAGCGTTGATCGTCACGCCGTCGCGCTCGCATTCCAGTGCGGCGCTGCTCATGCATCCCTGTTGACCGGTATTGCTCGCTCCGTAATGCGCCCAGCCGGGGAATCCAATGATGGAGCCGGTGGTCTGGGACGTGATGGCATCCGTCCGCATTTCGTTTCCAGCATGGGCCGCAGGACCGCCTATGCCATAAAGAAGATGCCCTTGAGGCTGACGTATGTCATCCGGACCCATTGCGTTTCGGGCATTTCATCGATCGTGGCTTGTGGGAAGATCCCGGTTTTGGAACACGGCAGGTCGATGTCAGCAACCACCCCTTGGGCACCAGCACCGCACAGGATCTCAGCGATCCCCCGACCGATCCCTGCCGTGGCCCCGTTACGACTTCGACCTAGCCAAGAAGCGAAACATGGCGGAGTCCCATCGTTCGACTGCGCCGTTTGCCGGCAATTCAAGCCACCAACGTATCTTCCATCTCGGTAATCAAGAACGACCACTATTGGTTTATGCGAATCATCAACCCCTTGGATTGGTGGCAAGTTGCAGCCAGGTGTCCACCACGGTGTCCGGATTGAGTGAGATCGAATCGATGCCCTCGGCAACGAGCCACTGGGCGAGGTCGAGGTGGTCGCTGGGGCCCTGCCCGCAGATGCCCACGTACCTGCCCTTGGCCTTGCACGCCTTGATCGCCATGCTCAGGAGCTTCTTGACGGCGGCGTTTCGTTCGTCAAAGCTGGCCGCAACAATCGCCGAGTCCCGGTCCAGGCCGAGGGTGAGTTGGGTCAGGTCATTGGAGCCAATGGAGAAGCCGTCAAAGATTTCCAGGAACTCGTCGGCCAGAAGTGCGTTGGAGGGAATCTCGCACATCATCACCACCTCCAGGCCGTTTTCCCCCCGGCGAAGACCGTTCTGGGCCAACAGGTCGATAACTCCGCGGCCTTCCTCCAGCGTGCGGACGAAGGGGATCATGAGCTTGACGTTGGTCAAACCCATTTCATTGCGCACATGGGCCAGGGCCTGGCACTCCAGGTCAAAGCAGTCGCGAAATATTGGCTCAAGGTAGCGCGAGGCGCCGCGGAAGCCGATCATCGGGTTCTCTTCGTGCGGCTCGTAGGCCGGGCCGCCGATGAGGTTAGCGTATTCGTTGGATTTGAAGTCGGACATCCGAACAATGACCGGGTGCGGCGCGAAGGCCGCCGCGATCGTCGCAACACCTTCGGCCAGGCGTTTGACGTAGTAGTCCAGTGGGCCGTTGTAAGCTGCGATCCGCTCGTGGATGACTGCCGCGACGTCGGCGGGCTGGTCCGCCAGATTCAACAGGGCCTTGGGATGGATCCCGATTTGCCGGTTGATGATGAATTCCAACCGGGCCAACCCAACACCGTGGTTAGGCAACTGGGCGAATGTGAATGCTTGTTCCGGGGTTCCGACGTTCATCATGATTTTGACCGGGGCGTCGGGCAGGCTGTCCAACTCAGTGTTTTCGACCCTGAAATCCAGCAACCCGTCGTAAATGAAACCGGCCTCGCCTTCGGCGCAGGAAACTGTCACTTTGGTCCCGTCGGCGAGTGCCACGGTGGCGTCCCCGGTGCCCACCACTGCCGGGATGCCCAGTTCCCGTGCGATGATCGCAGCGTGGCACGTCCGCCCGCCACGGTTGGTGACGATCGCGGAGGCGCGCTTCATGATCGGTTCCCAGTCAGGATCGGTCATGTCCGCCACCAGAACATCGCCGGTCTCAAAGTCAGCCATCTGGTCGATGGAGGCCAGGACACGGACGGGTCCGGAACCGATCCGCTGGCCGATCGCACGTCCCTCGGCAAGCACGGGGCCGGACTCTTCCAGCCTGTACCGCGACAACGTGCCCACGGACCTGCGGGACTCGACCGTTTCGGGCCGGGCCTGCAGGATGTACAGCTCTCCATCCAGGCCGTCCTTGCCCCACTCGATGTCCATGGGGCGTCCGTAGTGTTGCTCAATGGACACGGCATGGCGCGCCAGTTGCTCGACGTCGTGATCGGTAATGCTGAAGCGGCTTCGCAGCGCGGGATCGGTGGCAACCAATTCAATGGTGCGGCCTACTTCTTCATTGTCCGTGTACACCATGGTCAACGCCTTGTCACCCAGGCCCCGCTTGAGGATGGCCGGGCGGCCGGCGTTCAAAGCCTCCTTGTAAACATAGAACTCGTCCGGGTTCACGGCTCCCTGGACCACGGCCTCGCCCAGGCCATAGGAGGAGGTAATGAAAACTGCGCCCTGGAAACCGGACTCCGTATCCATGGTAAACATGACACCTGATGCACCGGCATCCGAACGGACCATCCGCTGGATCCCTGCCGACAATGCCACCTCCAAGTGGTCAAACTTGTGGTGCACCCGGTAGGCGATGGCGCGGTCGTTGTAGAGGGACGCGAACACGTCCTTGACCGCTGCCAGAATGTTTTCGATGCCCCGAATGTTCAAGAAGGTCTCCTGCTGCCCGGCAAAGGACGCGTCAGGCAGGTCCTCGGCCGTTGCGCTCGAGCGCACAGCCCAGGAAAGCTCAGCCGATCCACCATGTTTTTTCACGAGGGTCTCGTAGGCGGAACGCAGCTGCGCCTCCAGGTCCGTTGGGAAGGGTGTCTCCACAATCGCATGACGGATGGCGGATCCGGCCTCGGCCAGGGCACGGACGTCATCTGTATCCAGATCCGCCAAGATTCCAGCGATCGTCGCCTCAACACCGGTCTCACGCAGGAAGCGCCGGTAGGCATCGGCGGTCGTGGCAAATCCGTCCGGAACTTTCACCCCGGCGCTTGTCAGGTTCCCCACCATTTCACCGAGGGAAGCGTTTTTGCCGCCCACCCGGTCCAGGTCCTTGATGCCAAGTTCTGAAAACCATAGGATGTCTGTCGTCATTGTCAGTGCTCCTTGCAGTCAAATCGCGGCTGGTAGGCCCGCGTCACTACATCCTCTCAGGGCGCCGGTGCCGTGGCCATGGATTTTCTCAGATTTCGAGGTCCCGCACCTGCTGGGACATTCGGGACCGGTGGTGCGCAAGTACTAGTGCCGCAATCCCATCCGTTCTAGAATCACCGCTGAAATCTCCTCGACGGACATGCTCGCGGAATTCAGGTAGGGGATGTCGTGTGTGGCGTATAGCCGTTCCGCGCTGCGCAGTTCTATGCCGCACTGCCGCAGCGAGGCATAGTCCGATCCGGGGCGGCGCTCGGTCCGCACCTGGCTCAAACGCATGGGGTTGGATGTCAGGCCGAAGCACTTGGCTGCAAATGCGCGTATGGGGGCCGGCATCATGTCGCCCGGAAAGTCCTCGTCCACCAGCGGGAAATTGGCTGCGTAAACACCATGCTGGAGCGCCAGGTACATGGTGGTGGGAGTCTTTCCACACCGCGACGGCGCAATCAGTATCACCTCCGCCTTTTCCAGCGCGCGCAGGCTCTGGCCGTCATCGTGCTCCATGGCGTACTCAACCGCCAACATCCGTGATTGGTATCGCAAAGCGTTCCCCAGGCCATGGGCCTGCCCGGGCTGATGGCTGGCCTTGGTGCTGAGCGCCTCCTCCAACATCTGCACGTGGGGGCCAATCAGATCCACCAGCACGCCGTTGCACGTGGCCAACTCGTTGCGGATCTCCTCATTGACGGCGGTGGAAAAAACCAGGGGACGTTCCTCGCGCAACGCCACCTGATCAATCTCCCGGACGACCGACCGGGCCTTGGCGATGGTTGATATGAACGGCACGGTCGTCCGGTAAAACTTCCGCTGGGGAAACTGTGTCAGCAGGGTGCTGCCCAGTGTTTCCGCAGTGATGCCCGTCCCGTCGGACAGAAAGTACACGTGACGAGGTGAATCATCCATGGCTACGCTCCTCAGCGAAAACTTGTGGTCACATCCTAACCTCCTGCAGACGCGGACCCGCCAAGACTGCGTCATCTGTCTGCGCCCATCGGCCGGCAGGCGCCACCGTATTGCGCGAGCGAGTGGGCTGGTCCCGGGCCGCGTAATTGTTCCGTGCCCTATTCGCGGAAATTTTGTTGCCGTTTTGGTTGACGTGCGGCCCAGTAACGAACCGATTTCACGAACATCGCATGAGTCGGCACTCACGAAGGGATGTGACGGCTCGTGGCTGAACGCGGTCGCGCAAGACTGCCACCCCGAACGGTGAAACTGAGTGTTCCGGAACTGGATTGGCTTCAACAGGCCCAAATTCCGTCAACAGACCAGCCCCCGGTCACGTCGTTAGCCCTCCGGCGCACCATGAACAAGGTGAAGGGGAGAATACCCCGAAGCAGTCACCAGAGAGCCGCCACAGACCACCAGCTAAACCGTCACCTGCGAATCGAACGCTGCACAATAGGACCCCTGTGGAGAAACCCTGTCAACAGCTTGTCAACGCTTGAACCAGACATTTACCCTTGCGAGCACTTGGAAGCCCCGATATTCTGCGGATTTCCGGACCAGTTCGGAGGGAAACGTGTTGATGTTGCCACCACACCATGTGGGCCCGCATGTTCTCGACCGCTTTCGCCATCGGAGATGCGATTGTCACCCTTCAGTGACTCAATGGTTTGATGAAGGGGCGATGCCATGACATTTGAGGGCAACATCGACACACCCGCGGCGGCCAGAGCATTCATCCGCGCCCAGCGGATGCAACATGGTGGACGCACCAGGTGTTGGCCGACGAGGCCGGCGTCTCAAGGAAATTCCTTATGGATCTCGAGTCGGGCCATGCTCGTGCCGAAGTCGGCAAGACCATGGCCGTTCTAACAGCCCTAGGTCCATCCCTCTCCATCGCCCCCCATCCGCCGAGGCAGCGAGCACGACCTGGAACGGCTGGACTACGCCGGACGCAGCTTCGGCCAAGCCACCCGGCATGGTCCAGACGCATCCGGTCACGGAACTAGGCATTGATGCTTGCCAACTCCTACAGGATCGTGCGCTGACCCATGAAACGACTCACGGAATCTGAAACACCGCAGGAGCACGCCGCCATGAACTCGCCAACAGACTGTACGCACGTGGCATCCATGGCGACATCGAACTTGTCGGCGACGCCGCACCCATCGTGCAAGGCATGGGCAACCGTCCCACCGCGAGCATCGACGCCGCCTACGCTGAGATGGCCTCCGACGCCGTCCACCTCGCCTTCACTAACTATGGAAAATACTCCATCCCACTCGCGGCCACCCGCGACAACTATCTCATCGTCGTCGATAACGCCCTCTACGCCGCAGCAACAACCCTGGAGCACGAAGCTATCCACTTTTTGACTGTTCACTATTTTTTGTATACAGCATTCTGTGTAGCATTGAGGCATGGAAACTGTAACGCATTCGGCGGTTCTGGGTAGATTTGGGCATGCACTATCGGACCCTAAAAGGGCGCGAATCCTCTTGACGCTAAGGGACGCCCCGGCTTATCCGTCAGACCTGGCTGATGCGTTGGGTATTAGTCGGCAAAGCCTCTCCAACAATCTGGCGTGCCTTCGCGGTTGCGGCTTGGTGGTGGCCGTACCGGAAGGGCGGCGCACACGGTACGAGCTGGCAGACGCCAAGATCGGCCACGCGATCGCCGATCTCCTTAGTGTGGTCCTTGCCATAGATCCGGAATACTGCGCAGCCGCAGCGACGGAAGAGTGCTGCTGATGGCAACTATCAATCTTCTTGAAAATGCGCTTCCCACGGCTGAGCGTCGACGCGTTCTGAACCGTCGTATTCGCTACTTTGTTGGTGCCACAATTGCCTACAACGTCATTGAGGCCATCATTGCCCTCGGGGCTGGCATGGGCGCTTCCTCCAGCGCTCTCATCGGCTTCGGCCTGGACTCTGTAGTGGAAGTTTCCTCGGCTGCCGCACTGGCATGGCAATTCAGCGCCCGCGATCCCGAAACCCGCGAGAAAAAGGCCCTGCGCATTATCGCGTTTTCCTTCTTCGCCTTGGCAGCGTTCGTTACCGCCGATGCGCTCGGTTCATTGATTACGGGACGGGAAGCAGATCATTCCAGCGTGGGCATCATCCTCGCAGCCGTCAGCCTGGCGATCATGCCCGTGCTTTCCTGGGCACAACGCCGGGCCGGGCGAGAACTTGGCTCCCTCTCTGCCGTAGCCGATTCAAAGCAGACCCTTCTATGCACCTACCTATCGGCCGTTCTCCTGGTTGGCTTGCTGCTCAACAGCGTGCTGGGATGGTCCTGGGCCGATCCCATTGCCGCGCTCGTGATTGCTGGCATTGCGGTAAAGGAAGGGCTCAACGCATGGCGAGGCGACACCTGCTGCACGCCCCTGCAACCGAGCACGGGCACAGCCACGGACAGGGACAGGGCCGACTGTTGCGAGCCAACTCCCGCAAGTAAGGTGGTGGGCACAGAAGGCTTCGATTGTGCCTGCTGCCAACCAATTACCGAGCAGTCATAGGCGGCCGACGCAGCAGTGCCAGGAACTTCGCGAGAGAACTGCAAGCCTTCAGAGGCCCTAGGTGCTCGGAAGATTTGATGGGAAATATGGCGCTTCAAAAGCGGATGATTCCCTTCTCGGTTCGCCCTTGATTGACCCGTTTGCGAGGTATTCCCTAA